>NZ_SMLB01000069.1 GCF_004349105.1 Jiangella aurantiaca | reverse complement strand
TCGTCGCCGTGCTGGTGCTGACCGTGTTGCCGCTGCTCAGCATGCTGTCGGCGGCACTGCAACCGCCCGGGACGGTGCCGCTCGGGCTGCAGTGGCCGAGCGACCCGCACTGGGAGAACTTCGCCGAGGCGTTCCGGGTGGCCCGGCTGCCGGCGCTGTTGGCGTCCAGCAGTGTCATCGTGCTCGGCGTGGTGCCGGTCGCGCTGATGTTCGCGACGCTGGCCGGCTACGCGCTCGGCCGGCTGCGGGTGCCCGGCTCGCGCTGGGTGCTGGTCGTGCTGGTGCTCGGCCTCACCGTGCCGTTCGAGTCGATCACCACTCCGCTCTACTACCAGGTCCGCGCGCTGGGCCTGCTGAACACGCCGTGGGCGATCATCCTGCCGCTGGTCGGGCTGCTGATGCCGTTCGCCGTCATCTGGATGCACGCGCACTTCCGCGGTGTACCGGCCGAGCTGGCCGAGGCCGCCCGGGTGGACGGCGCGAGCTGGTGGCAGGAACTGGTCCGGGTGCAGCTGCCGCTGGCCCGCCCGGCGCTCTCGGCGCTGGCCATCCTGCTGTTCCTCTGGACGTGGAACCAGTATCTGCTCGCGATCGTGCTGGTCGACGACCCGTTGAAGCGGACGATGGCGGGCGCGCTCGGCGCCTTCCAGGGGGAGTACGGCACCGACCTGGTGCTGCTCAGCGCCGGCACGCTGCTGATCATCACGCCGACGATCGTGGTGTTCCTGATCTTCCAGCGGCAGTTCGTCCGGGCGCTGCTGCAGGGTGCGGTCAAGGGGTGATGATCAGCAGCACCTGCTCGAAGTGGTGGTCCATCGCGGCGACGGCCCGGGCCGGGTCGCCGCCGGCGATGGCGTCGAGGATCGCGACGTGGATCTGCTGCACCTTGTCGACGTGCCCGGCGCCGGCCCAGACGTCCAGGCCGCGCTCGATCGACGCGCGCATCGGCAGCCGGATCGCCTCGACCAGGTGGGCCAGCATCGCGTTGCGCGACGCCCGGGCGATGGCCAGGTGGAACGCGGTGTCCAGCTCGGCGTAGCGGACCGGGTCGTCCATCGCCGCGCCCATCTGGTCGACCAGCTCGCGCAGCGTGGCGACGTCGTCGGCGGTGGCCCGGTCCGCGGCCAGCCGGGCCGCCTCGGCCTCGACGCCGCGGCGGACCTCCAGCAGCTCGACCGTCGAGACGTCCTTCAGCCGGGTGGCGAAGTCGACGTAGGTGGCCAGCGGCGTCGCGGTCAGCGGCCTGATCACCGAGCCGACCCCATTGACGATCTCGACGACGCCCTGGACCTGCAGCGAGCGCAGCGCCTCGCGCACGACGGCGCGGCTGACGCCGAACTCCGACGCCAGCTCGGCCTCTGGCGGGAGCGTCTCGCCGACGCTGATCCGGCCCTGCTCGACGTCGGTGAGCAGCGACTCGATGACCAGATCGGGCAGGCTCTGCCGCTGCACGCGGCGGGAACTCCGTTCGACCACGAGCGGAAGCATAGCAGGCAAGCTATCGGACAGCTTGACAGCTCGACTTGTTCGCGCGCAGACTGCCGGACCAACGGCAATCGGCGCGAGGAGGGCTCGGTGCGCATACGCAGCGTCAGCACGGCGGTCGTGGCGGCGAACTTCGACTGGACGATCGTCCAGATCGAGACCGACGACGGGCTCGTGGGCTGGGGCGAGTGCTTCTTCGCGCCCGGCATGACCAGCATCGTCACCGAGCTGGCCGAGTTGCTGATCGGTCACGACCCGCGTGACGTGAACCGGCTGACGAACCGGCTCTACGCGGCCGGCTCCGGTGCGGGGTCGGCCGGCGGGATCCTGCTGAACGCGATCTCCGGCATCGATGGGGCGCTGTGGGACCTGACGGCGCGCGCCCACGGCGCACCGCTGTGGCGGCTGCTCGGCGGCCGGTTCCACGACTCCGTCCGGGTCTACGCGGACTGCCACGGCTCGTCGGCGCTGATGAGCCTCGGGCCGCTGCTGCAGCTGCGCCCGTCCGGCCGGATGCTGTTCGACCCCGGCGCCGAGACCGAGCCGCTGGACCTGGACCTCGTCGCCGAGAACGCGGCGGCGGCCGTCGCGCTCGGCTTCGACGCGGTGAAGTTCGACGTCGACGTGCCCGGCCTGGTGCCCGTGTCCGCGGGCGGCCGGCGGCTGCAGCCGTCGGCGCTGGACCTGCTGGTCAAGCTGATCGCGGCGATCAAGCGCGGCACCGCCGGCGCGGCCGAGATCGCGCTGGACTGCCACTGGCGGTACGACCTGCCGACGGCGCGGGCGATCGCCGAGCGGTGCGCCGACGCCGGGCTGCTCTGGCTGGAGGACCCGCTGGCGGTCGAGAACGGCGACGGGCTGCGCGAGCTGGCCCGCTCCACGTCGGTGCCGCTGGCCACCGGCGAGAACCTGTACCGCTGGGCCGGCTTCGCGCCGCTGCTGCGCGACCAGGCGGTCGCCGTCGTCACGCCGGACCTGGGCAAGGTCGGCGGCCTCGCCGAGGCGCGGCTGATCGGCCAGACGGCGGACGCCGCGGGCTTGGCCGTCGCGCCGCACAACATCGCCGGCCCGGTCGGCACCGCCTTCGCCGCGCAGGTCAGCGCCACGCTCCCGAACCTGCTGGCGCTGGAGTACCACGCGATGTCGGTGCCGTTCTTCGACGAGCTGATCGGCGGCGGCCCGCTCATCGAGGGCGGGCGGATCGCGATGACCGAGCGCCCCGGCATCGGCGTGGAGGTCGACGTCGACGCGGTCCGGCGGCACGCCAAGCCCGGTGAGCCGGTGTTCGGCGATGGCTGAGATGACGGCGGTCGCCTGGCACGGCCGCGGTGACGTCCGGGTCGGCCCGTGGCCGCTCGCCGACGCGCCGCCGGCCGGCTGGGTGCGGCTGCGGGTCGCCTGGTGCGGGCTGTGCGGCTCCGACGTCACCGAGTACGCATGCGGCCCGGTGGTGATCCCGCGGGCGCCGCTGGTGCTCGGCCACGAGATCGCCGGGACGGACGCCGCGACCGGCGCGGCGATGGTCACCGACACGCTGATCGGCTGTGGGACCTGTACGCACTGCCGGGCCGGCGACGTCAACCTCTGCACGCGGCTCAGGGCGGCCGGCCTGTCCGCGGACGGGGGACTGGCCGACTACGTCGACGTCCCCGCGGAGAGCTGCGTGCCGGTGCCGGACGGGCTGCCGCTGGACGTCGCCGCGCTGGCCGAGCCGCTGGCCGTCGCCGTCCGCGCGGTGCGCCGGGCCGGGCCGCTGGACGACGCCGAGGTCGTCGTGCTCGGCGCCGGGACGGTCGGCCTGCTGGTCGCGATACTGCTGCCGGCGCCGCCGGTCCTCGTCGAGCGCCGGCCGGAACAGCGCGACCTCGCCGCTCGGCTCACCGCCGCCCGCGTCGTCGACACCCTGCCCGCGTCCGGCGACGGAAAGGTCGTCGCGTTCGAGTGCACCGGCAGCGCCGACGCGCTGAACGCGCTGATCGCCGCGCTGCCCGCGCACTCGCGGATCGTGCTGGCCGGCGTGCACGGCCGCCGCACCCCGACCGATCTGCACACGCTGCTGCACCGCGAACTGGAGTTCGTCGGCTCGCTCTCGCACAGCCGGGCCGACATGCGACGAGCCGTCGAGGTGCTGGCCGCGGACCCCGGCCGGTTCGCGCCGCTCGTCACGCACCGCATCGGCTGGAGCGACGTGCCGGACGCGCTGCGCGACCTGGCCGGCGCCCATCCCACGGCGGGGAAGGTCCTCGCCGGACCCAGAGGAGACCGATGGACGACCTGACAGCCCGGCTCGGCGCCCTCTACTCGGCGGTCGTATCCGACGTGCTCGACGACGTCGGCTTCCGGCACGCGACGATGGCGCCGGCGCTGCACGGCCTCGGCGCGCCGGCCCGGATGGCCGGCCGGGCGGCGACGCTGGACGTGATCGCCGTCGACGTGGTGCCGGACGAGCGGTACACCGTCCAGTTCCAGGCCGTCGACCGGCTCCGGGCCGGCGAGATCATGGTGGTGTCCGCGCCGGACGTGCCCAGCGCGTTCTGGGGCGAGCTGATCACCACCCGGGCGATGGTCGAGGGGTGCGTCGGCGCCGTCGTCGACGGGTACACGCGCGACCTGCGCCGGATCCGCGACCACGACTTCGGGCTGTGGGCCCGCGGCACCCACCCGGCCGACTCGGCCGGACGGCTGGAGGCGGTCCGCGGCGGCGTCCCGGTGACGTGCGGCGGCGTCCGGGTCGAGCCCGGCGACTACGTCCTGGCCGACGGTGACGGCGTCGTCGTCGTGCCCGCGGCGATGGCGGCCGACGTCGTCGCGGCCGCCGAGGAGAAGGCCCGCACCGAGGACACCGTCCGCGAGACGCTCCGGGCCGGGGCCGGCATCGTGGAGACCTACGACCGCTACGGCGTGATGTGATGACGCTCCCGATCGAGGACCCCGAGCGCGTCGGCGCACCCGACTGGACCGCCGAGCTGGTCGTCTACGAGCTGAACCCGCGCGGCTTCACCTCGCCGGACGGCGCCGGCGACGGCCACGGCAGCGGCACCTTCCGCAGCACCGCCGAGCGTATCCCGTACCTCGCCGACCTCGGGATCACCGCGATCTGGCTGGCCGGCTTCCACGAGGCGACCGCGCACTTCTACGGCGTCTGGAGTACCTACGCCGCCCGCCGGTTCGACCGCACCGACCCGGCGCTGGGCACGCTGGCCGACTTCGACCACCTCGTCGACGCCGCGCACCGGCACGGGATCAAGGTGCTGGTCGACGTCATCGCGCACGGCGTGCTGCGCGACAGCCCGCTGGTCGCCGAGCACCCGGACTGGTTCCTCCCGGACGGCACGTGGGGCATGTGCGACTTCGACTACGCGAACTCGGGCTTCCGCGACTGGTGGGCCGGACTGTGGACGTCGTACGTCACCGAGCACGGCGTCGACGGTTTTCGGGTCGACGTCGACCTCTACGACGTGACGCTCTGGGACGAGATCGCCCGCCGGGCCGCGGCCGCCGGGCGCCCCGTCCTGATCATGCCGGAGAACGGCCGCTACCACCTCGGCCAGCGGGACTGGCGCGGGTTCAGCCCGGACATCGCCGCCGAGTGGAACGCGAACCGGCACCGCTTCAGCACACACCAGATCAGCTGCCACGACGAGGGCTGGTCGGACGGGCCGGGCTCGCACTACCAGCTGCGCGGCAGCCGGGCCCGGTTCGGCTACGCGTCCGCGCTGAGCCACCGGGTCCCGGTGTTGTTCGCCGGCGAGGAGTTCGACGCGACGCAGGTCGGCCTGCCCGCCGTTCGCCGCGGCCTGTTCGGCGCCGGCGGGCCGGGCGGCTGGCTGTACGGCTGCCAGGTCCCCTGGGACCAGCTCGACGCCGACCCGGCCAAGCAGGCCATGCACGCCGACGTCCGCCGCGTCCTCGCGATCCGGCGCGAGCACCGCGACCTCATCAACGCCGACCGGTGGGCGAACGACCTGGTCGCGCTGGACGCCGACCCGGCGCCGGCGCTGGTCCCGTACGCCCGGTTCCGCGCCGGCGAGAAGGCGATCGTCGTCGCCGGCAACGAGACCCCGTCGCCGCTGTCCATGACGATCCGGCTGCCGCTGGACGCGCTGGGCCTGGCCGGGCACGGCCCGTTCCGGGTGAGCGACGCCTGGAACGGCGGCACGTCCGTCGTCGACGAGAAAGAGCTGGCCGATGGCCTCGCGCTCACCCTCGGCCCGGACACCGCCCCCCGCGGTGGCCTCGCCGTCCACGTCATCACTCCCACCGAGGAGGAGATCCGATCATGAAGAAGAGCCTGCTCTGCGTCGCCGCCCTGCTGGCCCTGGCCGGCTGCTCCGGTTCGACGCCCGCCGACAACGCTGGGGCCAGCGGCGGCGAGGAGGGCCGCGGCCCGATCGCCGTCGCCTCCCGGCCGGATCCCGGCGGCGTCTTCCAGACGCTGGCCGACCGGTGGAACGAGAGCCACCCGGGCGAGCCGGTCGAGCTGATCGAGCAGCCCCAGAGCTCCGACGACGCCCGCGCCCAGCTGGTGCAGAACCTGCAGGCGCGCAGCACCGAGTTCGACCTCATCCTGGCCAACAACGTCTGGATCTCCGAGTTCGCCGCCCGCGGCTGGATCGCCGAGCTGCCCGCGGATGAGCTGCCCGCCGACGGGCTGCTCGAGGCGCCGCTGGCCACCGCCGAGTACGACGGCGCGCTGTACGCGGTACCGCTGTTCACCGACGCCGGCCTGCTCTACTACCGCACCGACCTGGTGCCCGAGCCGCCGTCGACGTTCGCCGAGCTGATCGGGTACTGCGACATCGCCGCCGCCCAGGGCATGGGCTGCTACGCCGGCCAGTACGCCAAGACCGACGGGCTCACCGTCAACGCGCAGGAGGCGATCAACGCGGCCGGCGGCGACGTGCTGGACGAGTCCGGCGCGCCCGACGTCGGCACCGCCGAGGCGGCCGCCGGGCTGCAGCTGCTGCGCGACGGCTTCGACCAGGGCTGGATCCCGCGCGAGGCGATCACCTACACCGAGGAGGAGGGCCGGACGGCGTTCCAGCAGGGCCGGCTGCTGTTCCTGCGCAACTGGCCGTACATGCACAACCTCGCCAGCGCCGAGGGTGACGGCAACGTCGTCGCCGGCAAGTTCGACGTCGCGCCGCTGCCCGGCATCGACGGGCCCGGCGCCAGCGCGCTCGGCGGTTGGAACCTGGCCGTCAGCAGCTACAGCGAGCACCCGGAGACCGCCCGCGACTTCGCGCTGTGGCTACTGGAGCCGGAGCAGCAGCGGACGCTGGTCACCGACGGCGGGCTGTCGCCGGTGCTGGCCGAGCTGTACGACGACCCCGAGCTGGTGGCGCAATACCCCTACCTGCCGACGCTGAAGGACGCGCTCGCGAACGCCCGGCCGCTGCCGAAGTCGCCGGTGTGGAGCGCGATCTCGCTGGCCGTCCAGGACTCCGTCTACGCCGTGCTCCAAGGCGAGCTGGACCCCGCCGATGCCGTCGAGCAGCTGCAGGCCGCGCTCACCGACGCGATCGAGAACGCGTAGCCGATGGCCGTGACGATGCAGACGGCCGAGCGGCGGCTGGGCCGGCGGCTGCTGCTGCCCACCACCGTCCTGCTCGTCCTGATGGTCGGCTACCCGATCGTCTGGGCCCTGCGCCTGTCGCTGTATTCCGACAGCATCACCGGTGCGACCCGGTTCCTTGGGCTGGACAACTACACCCGGGCACTGTGGGGCGCCGACGCGGAGCGGTTCTGGTCCGCCGCCTGGAACACCGCCCTGTTCACCGTGACCGCCGGTGGCCTGGAACTGGTGATCGGGGTCGCGATGGCGCTGGTCATGCACCATCTCGGGGCGTTCCGAGGACCGGTGCGGGCGATGATCCTGGTGCCGTGGGCGATCCCGACGGCGGTCGCGGCGGTTCTGTGGCAGTGGATGCTCACCCCGAACGGGATCGTCAACGACCTGCTCGGCCGGCAGATTCTGTGGACCGGCGAGACGACGGCGGCGAGGGCGGCGATCGTGCTGGTCGACGTGTGGAAGACGGCGCCGTTCGTCGGGCTGCTGGTGCTCGCCGGGCTGCAGCTGATCCCGAAGGAGCTGTACGAGTCGGCCAAGATGGACGGCGCCGGAGCGCTGCGCCGCTTCACCAGCGTCACGCTGCCGCTGGTGGCGCCGGCCATCTTGGTGGCGATGCTGTTCCGGATCCTCGATCTGATGCGGCTCTACGACACCCCGGCCATCCTCACCAACGGCGCCAACGGCACCACCACGCTGTCGCTGTTCACCTACCAGGAGGCCATCGACCAGGTCCGGTTCGGCTACGGGTCCGCGCTCTCGACGCTGACGTTCATGCTCGTGTTCGGCGTCGCGCTGCTGGTCATCCGGGGGTGCGGGGTGAAGGTGTTCGAGACGGGGGAGGGCCGGCGATGAGGGTTCAGCTGGCCCGGCTGGCCGGGTTCGCCGTGCTGGCGTTCTGGTGCCTGTTCCCGCTGTACTGGATGGTCGTCTCCAGCCTCAAGGGGCAGTCGGCCATCCTCAGCAACGCGCTGCTGCCGGCGGCGCCGTCGCTGGACAATTACGAGACGATCTTCCAGGGCGCGCACAACCTGCTCTACGCGCTGCGCAACAGCGTCATCGTCGCCGGGACGACCACCGTCGTCGCGCTGCTGGTCGGCACGTCGGCCGCGTACGCGGCGGCCCGGCTGCCGCTGCGGCGACGCGGGCTGGTCCTCGGCGTGATCCTGGCCGCGTCGACGTTCCCGCACATCGCGATCGTCCCGCCGCTGTTCCAGCTGTTCACCGACTGGGGCTGGATCGACACGTACCAGGCGCTGGTGCTGCCCTACGTCAGCTTCGGGCTGCCGTTCGCGATCTGGGTGCTGTACGGCTACTTCCGGCAGCTGCCGTGGGAGCTGGAGCAGGCCGCGCAGGTCGACGGATGCACGCCGCTGACGGCGTTCCGGCGGGTGGTGCTGCCGCTGGCCGCGCCGGGCGTGTTCACAACGGCGATCCTGGTGTTCGTCATCGCCTGGAACGAGTTCCTCCTGGCCAACACGTTCAGCCTCACGCTGGCGTCGCAGCCGGTCACCGTCGCGATCGCCCGGTTCACCGGCGGCAGCGAGCTGGAGCAGCCGTTCGGGCCGATCATGGCGGCCGGCGTCGTCGTCACCGTCCCGCTGCTGGTGATCGTGCTGATCTTCCAGCGCAAGATCATCGGCGGGCTGACCGCCGGCGGGCTCAAGGGCTGACCGGCGCGGTGGTCTCGCGGGGGATCAGCTCGAGGCCGAGGCGCTGGTCGCCGACGGGCGCGGCCGGGTCCTCCAGCAGCGTCCGCAGCGCCCGGACGGCCAGCCGGCCGGACTCCTCGTACGGGTGCCGCAGGGTCGTGAGTCCGAGCGCCTCGGCGACCGGGTCGTCGTCGACGCCGACGACGGAGAAGTCGCCGGGGACGTCCAGTCCGCGGCGGCGCAACTCGGTGGCCGCTCCGATCGCGACGAGGTCGCGCGAGCCGACGAACGCGGTGACCAAGCCGGCCAAGTCGGCGTCGCCGAGCACGGCGGCCACGCCCTCGCGCCCGGCGTTCGTCCCGCGCGCGACGATGACCTCGTGCACCGCCTCAATGCCGAGCACGTCGCGCAGGCCGGCCAGCGTGAGGTTCGGCGGGGAGTCGAACTGATACCGCTCGACCTCCTTGACGAAGATGATGCTCCGGTGGCCGAACTCATGGAGATGCCGGCCGATCTGGCGCCCGCCCTCGCGGAAGTCGACACCGATGGTCGGCAGACCGGGATAGCGAACGTCGAGCAGGATCGTCGGCAGCCGGTTCTTCAGCCGCTCGCCGATCTTCTCGTCCATCGGCACGCCGAGGTTGAGCAGGCCGTCGACATGACCCCGCACCGGGATGCTGGCCAGCACCGGAGAGTCCGCGACCGCGATGTCCTCGCAGTCGCTGACCAGCAGCTGCGTGCCGCTGTCGCCCAGCTCGGCCATCACCCCGGCCAGCCGCCGCGAGAAGCTCGGGTACGAGCTGAACGGTGCGACCGCGGCGATCCGGCCCAGGCCGCGCCGGGCCTGCATGACGGCCCGGACCTTCGGGATGAACCCGAGCTCATCGGCCGCGGTCAAGACGCGGTCGAGCGTGGGCTGCTTGACCCGGCCAGGTTGGTTCAGCGCCAGCGAGACCGTGGAGATGCTCACCTGGGCTCGCTGTGCGACGTCGTAGATCGTCACTTCCCTGCCGGTCATGGCACCGATAATATCCGCACTATCGAAGTGCTTCGATTCATTGAGGAGTGACATGCCGATCGATCCCGTCATCCGAGACTGGCTCCAGACCGCCCCCTCATTCCTGCCGCCGGACACGGGCCTAAGCGTCCCGGAGCGCCGAAGCCGGATGAAGGCGGCGTATGTCGCGGCGATGGCCGAGCTCGTGGGGGCCGATCCGCGGCTCGCGGCGGTTCGGGTCGAGGATGCGACTGTCCCGTACGGGTCGCGGGGCGTGCGGGTGCGGGTGTACCGGCCGCCGCTGCCGGACGGTGACAGCGTCCCGGCGTTCGTCCACCTTTTCGGCGGCGGCTGGTGGCAGAGCACATTCGACGGGCCGGACATGATCGAGCTGTGCCGGCGCACCGCGCTCGACGCCGGCGTGATCGTCGTCCAGGTCGACTACGCACTGGCGCCGGAGCGCCCGTACCCGGCGGCGCTGGAGGAGGCATACGCGGTGCTCGGCTGGCTGGCCGGCGGCGTCGACGGTCTCCCCGTGGACCCCGGGGCGATCGCCGTCGGCGGGGTCTCGGCCGGGGCGAATCTCGCGGCCGCCCTCTGCCGCCTGGCCCGCGATCGCGGCGGCCCGGCCATCGCGCTGCAGGTGCTAGAGGTGCCGGCGCTCGACGCGACGCTGGAGCTGTACGACGTCTCCGTCTTGAGCGCGCTGGGCAGCGGCGACGACTCTCGTCCCGCACCGTCCCTGGTCGAGGCATGGGACGGCTACGTCGGCAGCGCGGACCGGGCCGATCCGTACGTGTCGCCGGTGCGGGCGGCGGATTTCGCGGGACTGCCCGCTGCTCTCATCCTCACCGCGGAGTTCGACCCACTCTGGCGGGAGGGCCGGGCGTACGGCGACGCCCTGGCCGACGCCGGCGTGCGGGTCGTGTCGGTGACCTACGGCGGCCAGATCCACGGCGCGCCGTCACTGTCCGCCCTCTCCGCGTCGTCGCGGGCCTGGCGGGCCCAGGTCAGCTGGGCGCTCCGGACACTGCCTGGCGGCTGGTAGGCGACCTGCGGCTCACCCGTGTGCGACGGCGGCGTTGCGGGCGGTCGGCGCGGCGTTCGTCCGAGGCAACCCGTTGTCGCTCGGCGCTCGTCGCTCGTCGCGCTGGTCGGTCGCGGGCTGGTGGCGGCGGCCGCGGCCGACGCCGATGCCTCCGCGAGGCCGGCGAGCCCGGAACCCATCCACCGTCCCGGTGGATTGCCGGCCTCGGTGTAGTACGCCGTCACCGCCGAGATACCCGGCATCTGGTCACTGTCGGCCACGATCCCCCGGAGCAGATAGCGGTAGCCGTCGCCGGCGTGCAGCTCCTTGATCGAGATCACGCGCGCTCGCCAACAGCTCGCGCACGCTGCGCGCGCTTTCGGCACCGATCAGAACAATGCCGCGCATCAGATCGCCGCGCAGGGAACACGGTCGGGCACATCGCGCAGACCACCAACAACAGCGACCTCACGCTGTCCCGCACGCTCAGCCCGCGCGGCCCTGAACGCCCGCGCCCGACACCGATCCGAACAGTAGAGCGCATCTGATCGGCGCCCAGCCAACGACGTCGGGCAGCCCGCGCACCACCGGTCGACCAGCTGCGCCGCGGCCGGCCGCTCCTTCCGGCGCACTCGGTCCCGTTGACGAGCAGCGGCTCGGCGACACGGTCTGCCGCACCACCGCTGCGTGACGGTCTCCGGCTCATACCACGCGCCGCGGTTCCAGCACCGCTTCTGCCCTCGACCGTTCGTCCTCATGCCCAGTGGGTGGCCCCCGCCGCGCACAGTCACACTTGCGCGAACGGCTCCTGTTGGCGGAGCAGGAGTATTCGATGAGGGCGAATTGGTCCTTGTCGATCTTGGGCCGTGTGAAGCTGGCAGCGGACGCGCGGCACGCTCGACGGCCGGTCACCGTCAGCGTCCTGGACGCTGGGCGCGGTGACCAGCGCACCGATCGCGGGCAATCCGCGGGATCTTGAACGTGGGGGATAACGTGCGGGAGTGAGTTGTCGGCTGGCGGCCTATGCCGTGTGCATCGAGCACGGCCGGGTGCTGCTCGCCCGTCACGTGCCGCCGAAGGGCGAATCCCACAGGACGCTGCCGGGCGGCAAGGTCGAGCACGCCGAGGACCCGTTCGACGCGGTGATCCGGGAGGTCGCAGAGGAGACCGGCTGCGACGCGATGGTCGAACGCCTGCTGGGCGTGGACTCGAGGGTGATTCCCGCCGCTGACCGGCTGCTGCCCGGCCTGCCCGACCACCAGAACGTCGGCATCTTCTATCGGGTCCGTATCACTGGAGGCCGACTCCGGCCTGAGCCGAACGGCGACGTCGCGGAATCAGTGTGGACTCCGATCCCCGACGTCGCCTTCCTGCGCCGGTCATCGCTGGTCGATATCGGCCCTCGCCCTGGCGCAGACCGCCCCGGCAACCGGCCACGTCGCTCCCGTTCCGGTCGGCGGACTGATCCAGCACTGAGGCCACCACCAACGTCGACGCGGCCCGGGGTGTCCGTCATCCGGTAGGCCTGCGCTGTGGCGTGGTCTGGAGTTCTAGGGCCTGAGGCTGTTGAGATCAAGGAGGTATTGCCGACACACGTAGACCCGGCGGAACCGGGCGCGCATCTGGGCTTCTCGCTCGATCGGCGCATGAGCGAACACTCGAACGGGCCTGAGCCCGTCGGGAGCCGCGAATGCGGTGTCGTCCTCGTCCCAGTCCTTGTAGACGTGCAGGTAGCGGAATCGTTCGTCGAAACCGTTCGCTTGATACCAGGCGTTCGCCGCAGGGTCTTCCCTGGTCCACGCACCCAGAGTCTGCACGTCGTGTCGGCGGAGCTCCGGGAGCGCGGTGTGCAGCAGTCGCGTGGCTGTGCCCATGCGGGCGAGCTCGGGCAGGACAGCCACCGTCTCGATCGTGGCGGCGTCGTCGCTGATGCTGACGTCGAGGATCCCGACGACGTCGTCGCCGACGATGCCCACGAGCCGGATCGACGGCTCGTCGAGGCTGGGCCGCTGGGTGACGACGTCGTCGTAGTACTGGGTGGGGAAGAAGCTCAGCAGCCGGCACCGCAGCCAGCTCTGGGCGTCGGCGTCCTTGTAGGGGCGGATCTGCGCAGAAGGCATCGATGGTCCATTCGTCGCTGGGCAGGCCAAGACAGGGGTGCCGACCAAGTGGCGGCGGGCTGGGTCTGCTCAGTACGACGACACGGATCGATCGTGGAGCACCGGCCGGGCCGACGGCAACCGAAATTGCGCTCCAAGGGGCCGTGGCCAGGTCGGGTAGAGACGTCTGATTTCTCGGGTGAGTTCTGGCGCCACTTTCGGGTGAGTTTTGGCCCCACCCTGGGCGCGTCGACGCGTGTTGTTGGAACGAGTTCTGGCTCCACTTGTTGATCTTGGGTGTCGCTCAACGGTCGGTGGGCCGGGCCCCATCCGCCCTGACGAACGGCCCGGTGTCAGCGGGCTTCACCGATCAGAAGTCCTCCGCCACGTCGTCAGTTCTGGTAGCCCTCTCGCACCGGTGGAAGGATTGATGACCATGACCGACGCTAGACCGCTGGGCGCCGACGAGGCCACGTTCATCGCGGCGGTCCGCTCAGGCGATACGGCGCGGTTCGCGCTCATCACGGAGCGCCACCGGCGTGAGCTGCAGGTGCACTGCTACCGGATGCTCGCGAACTACGAGGACGCCCAGGACATGACGCAGGAGACGTTCCTGCGAGCGTGGAACAAGCGGGAGTCGTTCAAGGGCCACGCTGCGCTGCGGACCTGGCTGTACCGCATCGCGACGAACGTCTGCCTCGACTTCCTGGAGAAGCGCAATAACCGCACGCCCGTACCGTCCGAGCTGCCGGACTCCGGCTCCGAGGTGCTGTACCTGCAGCCGTACCCCGACCGGATGCTCCCTGAGGACCCGCAGGAATCGGTGGTGGCGCGGGAGACGATCGAGCTGGCGTTCATCGTCGCCGTCCAGCACCTGCCGCCGCGGCAGCGGGCGGTGTTCATCCTGCGCGACGTCCTCGGCTGGCCGGCGTCGCTGGCCGCCGACGCCCTCGAGCTGACCGTCGCATCGGTGACCAGCGCACTGCAGCGGGCGCGCGTGACGATGCGCGAGCAACTGCCCGACCGCCGCCTCGACTGGCGCAGCCCCGCCACCCACGAGCTGTCGAATGACGAGCGCGGCGTGGTGAAGTCGTACATCGACGCCCATGAGCGCAACGACCTCAACGGGCTGATGTCCCTACTGCGCGACGACCTGCGCTTCGCGATGCTGCCCGAGCAGGGCACCTTGATCATGACGGCTAAGGACGCGGTGGACGGCTGGGTCTCCGGTGGGCTCTTCCAGCCCGGCTACGACGACTGGCGCTGTATCGCCACGACTGTCAACCGCATGCCTGCCGCCGTGCTGTACCTGCGCACCCCCGACGACCCGGAGTACCGGCTATTCGCCATCGCGGTCCTGCACATCGTCGACGGGAAGATCGCCGAGCTCACCGGATTCGACGCCACTGACAAACCATGGCTGGACCTGCCGCCGACACTGTGATCACACATGTCCCCATCGTCGACGAGTCCAGCGCACGGGCCGCCGTCACCGACGTCACTGCGGAATGAGCACACCGACCAGCTGAACACCACCGCCCCGCCGGCGTTGCCGGCGGGGCTTCCTCATGCCCGAAGAACATCGTCACGATCAACGACGCCGTCGCCCTCATCTCCAGCGAGTCGGTCAACAGCTCACTCGGAACGCAAGGAAGGGGCCGGGGGAAGGTTCCCTCAGAGCCGAGGGCCACGGTGAGCACGCCAGGAAGGATTTCAATCTGGCCTCACCTGCCGATCGTCTGGCCCGAGCTCATCGCCTGGTCTCGTATCGGGTCAGCACCACGCCGCCGGGAAATGTCCGGGTCTCCACCAGGGTCAGGTTCACCCAGTTGTCCAGGGCTGTGAAGAACGGCGTGCCACCGCCCACCAGGGCCGGGTGGGTGACCAGGAGGTATTCGTCGATCAGCCCGGCCCGCATGGCCGCCGCGGCGAGTGTGGCGCCGCAGATGTCCATGGGGCCGCCGTCGTCGGCCTTGAGCCTGGTGATCTCGGCAACTGCGTCGCCGGTGACCAGGCGGGCGTTCCAGCCGACCGTGCTGATCGTGGAGGAGAACACCACCTTCGGCATGTCCCGCCAGCGGCCGGCGAACTCGATCGCCGCCGGTGCGGCACCCGGCTGCTGGTCGGCGGTCGGCCAGTGGGAGCTCATCGCCTCCCACAGCTTGCGCCCGTACAGCGCTAGCCCGGTCGCCGCCACCCGGTCGGACCACCACTGGAACAGCTCGTCGCTCGGCGACGAGTCCGGTCCCTCACCCCCACTCCAGCCGAGGTCGTCGCCGGGCGCGGCGATGTAGCCGTCCACGGTCACATTCATGCCGAAGATCAGTTTCCGCATGGCGTCAGCCTCCCGTGAGTCGATCTCACACGTACAGACGGGCACGGCGCGAAAACCTAATCGGTGCGCGATCTGCGTCCGCAGGTAGTCCTCGCATTCCGGACTGAGAGCGTGTTTTAGAAGATCAACTTGCGGTGGTGAAGGTGCGTCGTTGCTGCCGGGTGGCGGCCCTCCGCGGGCGATCCTGCGGGATGGAGTTGATCGCGGCCCAGCGGATCAAGGCCTCGGAGATCGCGGGGTCGCGTTCGTAGTCCCGGGCCAGGCGACGGCGCGCGGTGAGCCAGGCGAAGGTGCGCTCGACGACCACCGGCGGGATGACGACGAAGCTGGCAGCCCGCGACACCAGATCCGGGAGGCGTCGGTGAAACCATTGTTGCTGGTCAGAGCTGGAGTCGGCGACGTCATGCGGCCTTTTAATCCGCGGGTTCAGGGTTCGATGCCCTGAGGATCCACGTCGCCGCGGTCATGGCGTCGGCGTCCGTCAGGCTGGCCGACCAGCCAGACCGCCGATCGCCCGTTCGAATGCCGCGATCGAGCGGTCCTGGTCGGCCCGTGCGCTCGCCGTGTCCACGCGGAGCAGATGAAGGTGTAGCTCATCGGAAGCGCGGTCCTCCGAAAGGTCGCACTGCCGCTGCCTCCTGCGGAGGCGAAGCAACTCTCTGCCGCTGACTGACCGGAATCGTTCACGGGTGACCCGGCTGGCCGATTCGTCAATCGTCTGCGTTGGGCGCCGGGATGCCTGACATGAACTTGCGGTAGGGGTTCTGTGCGCCGTCGAGGTTGAACCGCCGCACCGATGTGCCGAGGTAGTGGGCCATCTCTGGCGCCGGCTCCCCGACGAACCCCCAGCGGCCCACGTCGCCCTCGATAGGCGAGGGGAACCACGACGAGATGCGGTAGACGCCTCGGACAAGACCGCGGGCAACGCCGAAGGCGTATCGCGCATTCGCGCGCACATCAGCCCCGACCTTCCAGTGCCCACGGGTGTGCTCGTAGATCTCCTCGTCGTTCATGTCTGGCCGCCAGACGCGATTGATCATGAACACAACGGTCGGTCCGCTCGATCCTGGCGCGGGCTCCGCGGTGAGCTCGGCGACAACGGCTTGGACGCTGCTCAGGCCTCGCGTGGATGACCAGTGCCCACCGACCAGGTTTGTCAGCGCGAGCCCGGCGGCCTTGTATGCGTCGATGACCGCTTGTTCAACGATGAATGCCTCCGCCTCGGTGGCCAGATGCGTTCTGACGAACAGATGCTCGACTTCGCGCCCGTCGGCTTGGATAGCGTTGATTTTCGCCAGCTTGGCTCGCTCGCTGGCCGGGTCGGCGCCTGCCTCGCGTACATGAGAGAGGACTCTGCTGCCCTTGCCCTTCCCGACGTAGAACACCTGACCGTCGCGCGGATCTCGCAGCAGATAGACGTAGCAGCCGATCTGCTCGGCAACCTCAGGCGGTATCAGAGCCGGCGAACGGGTCACGTAAGAAACGATAGGCCCAGCGACGTGGATGCCCACGGCCCAGCCAAGACATCTCGACGACGCCGAACTGAACATCGGTCCTCCGGTCAAGCGGCCCCGATCGCAAGCCCCTCCCGCCTCATCAACGATCTGGACGGCTTCCTTGACCCGAGGCCCGCAACCGACATCCGCTCTCGGCCCCGGATGGTACGCACGTCCTACGCTCGAGATCGTCGCTGAAGCTCCGGCATCAGTAGTAACGCTGGGGGCTGTCGGCTGCTCCCGCATGGTGCCGTTCGTGGTGCGAAATGGACTCAACAACGGCTCCTGCAGGCACATGGTGCGGGTGCCTATGTAACTGTTGTTGCAGGTTGAGGCTGTATGAGGTGCTGTCGTGCAGGCTAACAAACTAGGCGTCGTCGGTTGCGGGCATTGCCGCGTCCCAGTCGAGGTGCTGGTAGGTGCGCTCCCAGTCGGCGAACAGGGTCGCCAGCCGTGGGTCCACGGCGGCCAGCGGCGCCAGGTAGCGGCGGGTCTTGGCGTAGTAGGTGCGCTGCTTGGCCGGCCGGGGGTGGTGTGAGCCGGTCGACGATGGCCCGCGCACAAGCGCAGGTCGGTGAAGGTCTTAGTCCATCCGGAGAAGGATTCGTTGGAGGCGATCGCGACGCTGTTGCGTTCTTCGCGCTCGGTCAGGACCTGGAAGAGAGCCACTCCGGGTACCAGGGCGGGCCGGCGTAACGCCAAAGAGTGACCGGCCCGCCCGTAGGCGGGCCGGTCCTCTGCCCTCAGCCGACCCGGATCGGCGCGATCTCGAACCGGTCGAGGTCGGGTGCCCAGGGGCTGTCCAGCACCGGCCGGCACGGTTGCGGGCACTCGCTCGCGGTCGCGCCTCTGGCGGGGTCGTTGGACAGGGTGATCTCGTTGCGCCCGGCCTCGAGCCGCACCGGGACGCCGCGGGCCCACCAGTTGCCCCACGACCACGTGTTCTTGAACCAGTGCCGGCTCGGCTCGCCGCCGTTGACGGCGATGTCGATCGGGCGGGAGATGATGTCGGCGTTGTACGGGTGGCCGGTGTCGCGCTCGTCGTTCGCGTAGTGCACGACCAGCAGGTGCTCGCCGGCCTGTGCGGCGTCGACGGTCACCGTCACCGAGTTCGCCGGGCCGTTGCCGACACTGCCGACGAACGACCCGCCGGAAGCGGCCCGGTGGGTCGCGATGACGGCGGTCCCGGCCAGCTCGGCGTCCTCCGCCTCGATCTCCGTCACCGGCTGCGGACCGTCGACGGCGGGCGTCACGGTGACCGCGTCGAGCCGCACCGGTGTCGGCCCGGACGGCGTCACGGTCACGCGGTTGACGCCGGCGGCCAGGTACAGCCGATGGGTGTCGGTGTCCCAGAACGCCGCACCGGGCGCGGCGCGCAGCACGCCGCCGTCGACCGGCCGCCGGTCCAGCCCGATGCTGGCCACCGCCGCTCCCGGGACTCCGGGGCTGCTGTGCCGGAACTCCAGGTCGTAGTAGCCGTCCTTCTCGGCGTAGACGGTGAACAGCGCCTCCGCGCCGCGGCGCAGCGCCAGGTGGCCGGCGCCGGACTGCTCCGGCTGGTCGTACGCGTGGCCGGCGGAGCCGCCGGTCTGCGCCAGCTCGGCCTCGTAGGTCCGGGTGACCGGGCCGGCATCCGCGGCGAGCTGTTCCAGGTCGATGCGGTCCAGCGTCGCCTCGCCGATCGCCCGGCCCAGCGCCGGGTGCGACCCGGCCAGCCGGATCTGGTTGCTCCCCGCCTCCAGCGAGACGACGACGTCGGCGCGGGTGCGCCAGGTCCAGTTCATCGTCGCCTCGTACTCGACGAACCGCGGCGCGCCGCCGTTGACGGTGAGGACCTGCTGCGACGGCTGCCCGGTCTGGTTGCCGTACATGATGCCGAGCCGGTAGTCGCCGGCGGCGGGGACGTCGACGGTGAACGTCACGGCGCTGGTCGCCTGGTTGAGGCATCCGACGTCGCGGTTGCCCGACGCGGCGGCCGCGTTCCAATTCTGGACGGTTCCCCGCGTTGTCACACAACCGGCCGTGATGGCCGCCGCCTCCGCCTCATAGGTGGCCCGCCACGGCCGCTCGACCGGCTCCAGGCTGCCGCTGCCGCCCGGCGACAGGACGATCTCGTAGGCGGCCATGCGGTCGACGTTCGGGCCGCCGTCGCCGTGCACACCGAGGCCGCGGATCGGCACCGTCACCGTGCCGTCCGACGGCGTCACGTCGGCGCGGTAGAGCACCTCCGGAGGCGGCGCGGCCGAGTTCTGCCCGCTCCACGTCGTGGCCCGCACCTCGACGTGGACGGTGTCGCCGAACAGTTCCGGATCGATGCTCTCGACGACGATGTCGACGTCCTGCTCGGTGCCTCCGGTCACCACGCGGGCCTGGCGCCGCCGGTCGTCGACGACGGCGATGGCGTCCAGTGCGTCGACCGTCGTGGTGTCCGGACGCGTGACGGCAACGGTGTCGCCGCCGTGCAGGTCGGCGTACATCTTGTAGAACCACCAGCCGGCACCGGGCTGGTTGGTCTGCACGACGTCGCCGGCCTGGCCGCCCGCCGCGGTCCAGTAGGCCTTGCCGCCGGCGGCGACCTTGGCCTCCTCGAACATCGCGACCCACTTGATCAGCTGGCCGGGCACGGTGAGGTCGCGGTTGCCGCCGTACTCGTTGATGTTGATCGGGATCGGGTCGATGCCCAGCTCCCGCTCCAGCGCCCGGTAGGTCGCGTACGTCCGGCGGAAGTAGTTGCCGCTGTTCGGGTCGAGGCTGTTCGACGGCAGCTGGTGCCACGTGGTGAGATCCGGCAGCACGTCGTTGTCACGGGCGAAGGTGAGGAAGTCGCGGTAGTTGCGCTCCCGGAAGGTGGCGTCGTTCATGCCGGCGACCCGGGCGCCGGGATGGTTCTCGCGGACGTACTCGACCGCCTGCTTCCAGTGCTGAAGGAAGGCGTCCATCCGGGTCCGGTAGGCCGTGGCGTTGCCGGTGCTGAGGTTGTACCAGATGCCGTCGGGCTCGTTGAACGGCACGTAGACGAACCGGTCGGCGTACGGGCTGGCCTTCACCTGGTCGACCACCCAGGCCAGCTTCGTCATGTAGTTGGCGAAGCACACCTCGTTGCAGGGGATCACACCGCCCGGGTTCTCGTACGTCCAGAACTCATACATGTCCTGGACGTTGATCTGGATGTACTCGCCGCCGTTGCGGAAGAACGGCTCGGCCACGACCAGCGCGTCACCGTTCGGGTGCTGCGCGCCGGCCGGCGGCTTCTGCGAGATGCTGTGCAGCCGCAGCGGCTCGATCGTGTTGTCACTGGGCACGCCCTCGTCGCTGAGCCCGTACAGCGTGCCGCTGCCGGCACCCAGGAACGGCCCAGTGCGCTCGTCCAGGTCCACGACGAGGCGTTGCGCCTCGTCCGCTCGTGCGGGCGGAGTCGGCAGCGTGCTCGCCGCCAGCGCGCCGGCCACGACGCTCAGCGCGGCGATCGGTGCGATCCACTTTCGCATGGCCTTCCTCATTTCCGAGCGGGCTACCGCATTGCGCTGGCCCGCTCTCTCCGTCGTCGTCGATGGTTCGGAGGGATGGTGCGAGGGGTTGCTTGACCGCGCCGCTAGTGAGGTTCCCGTTGGAGCGCCACTGGGCGTAGTCGTTGTGGATGTTGATGTGGATCTCTTCCCCGCCGGACGGAAGAAGTCCGGCGGGTTCGCGTGCTACCAGCTCACTGGAACAGCGCGTTCACCTGTTCGTTCGCCTGGGTGAAGGCGGAGGCGTCGGCGGTGCCCTGGAGGTACGACTCGACCGCGGCCGAGACGGTGTCGTTGACCTCGGACCAGTGGTCGGCGATGGGCAGGAGGGCGGTCGTGCCCTCATCGACCTGGATCGTGAATCCAGTCACGTCCCAGCCCTTGTCAGCGAATGCCTGAGTGGCGATCTCGGTGGAGGTCATCACCGCTGGAAAGACGACCGCGCTCTCGGCCACCACGTCCTGGCACGCCGCGGATCCGAGGTACTTGACCCACTCCCATGCAGCGTCCGGCTGATCGGTGCCCGCCCAGATGCCGTCCGAGAGGCCGTTGAAGACGCTGGCCCGCTCGCCACTCGGCCCGATGGGCGTCGGTGCGACACGGGTCGGAACGTCGGTTTGCCCGAGGTACGACGTGTTCATCCAGCTGCCGTCAGTGACGAGCGCATAACGCCCGGCAAGGTATCCGTTGAGCGGATCGAGCTCGGACAGCGCGATGTCGACGGACGGCATGAAGCCTCGGTCCTGGAGGCTCTTGTACCACTCGATGGTTTCCACGAACTCAGGGCTGTCGAAGTTCCAGGTCGTCGTCCACGGGGTCGTATCTCCGAAGTACCAGTCGTTGCTCAGCGCGTACGGCGCCCACGTCTGCTGGCCGGAGGCGTTGAGCCCGTTCCCGCTGAGCGCGAGGCCATACACGGCGACGTTGGACGGGTCGAAGCCCTCCTCGTTCCCTCGGACCCCGTTGGCGTCCACCGTCAGCGCCGCGATGAGCTCGTCAAAGCTGCCCGAGCCATCAGGGCTCCAGGTGAGCTCAGCCAACTGGTCCGCGGTGTAGCCGGCGTCGGCGACCATCTGTTCGTTGTAGAAGAGCGCAACGGTGTCGAAGTCCTTCGGAAGACCGTAGCGGCCGCCATCCTGGTCGACCCAGAGGTCGGCGAGGCCGTCCTGGTAGATGGAGAGGTCGAGACCGTCCTCTTCGACGCGATCGGAGATGTCGAGCAACTGGCCTTGCGAGACGAACTGCGGATAGTAGGAGAGATGGTCTGCGAATACGTCGGGCGCGGTACCGGAAGCGAACCCGGTGGTGAGGCCTTGCCAGTAGTCCGCCCAGCCGTACTGCTCGATCGTGACTGAGATCCCTGTCTCGGATTCGAACTGGTCGGCGCACTGCTGGTATGCCGGCTGCTGGTTCGAATCCCAGAGCCAGTAGGTGATCTCGGCGCCTTCGGCCGCGGGCTCGGCCGGGTCGGTTCCGTCCGAACACGAAACCAGGACGAGGGCGGAAACCGGCACCAGCACGAGGCCGCCACCGATACGTGCGAGGAGAGGATGGGAGCGCGACATTGCAGTTCGTTCCTTTCCCGTGTGGGTTGAATGCGAGTCGATGGTTCGAGTTCGGCACGCCCCAAATCACTTGATGCCGGAGTAGCCGATGTTCTCCACGAATCTCCGCCCGAAGACGATGAAGAGGATGAGGACCGGGAGCGCCGCAACGAGCGCACCGGCCATGAGGCCGGCCCAGTCCGGCCCGGTCTGCGGCGTCTGCGCACGGAAGACGCCGAGCGCGACGGTCAGCACGCGCGCTTCGTCGGCGCGTCCGACCAGCAGAGGCCAGAAGTACTCACCCCAAGCTGTGATGTAGGCCAGTAGTGAGAGGGTCACGAGCGGGGTCGACGACATCGGCAGGAGAACCCTGAAGAATATGCGTCCGTGCCCCGCGCCGTCGATCATCGCGGCTTCCTCGATCTCTCGCGGAATGCCGAGCAAGAACTGGCGCATGAAGAAGACAGCGAAGGGCGTCATGAAGAAGAACGGAAGAATGACGCCTGCCAGCGTGTTCAACAGGCCGAGATCACGTATGAGGATGAAGTTCGGGAGCTGAACGAAGATCGGCGGGATCATCAATGCGGTGATGAAGAGGAAGAAGACGGCGTCCCGGCCCTTCCAGTGCAGCCGCGCGAAGGCGTAGGCGGCCATGGAAGAGAACAGGACCTGGCCCGTTGTGATCGCCGTGGCGACGATCACCGAGTTGCGCAGATACAGCCAGAAGTCGATCGATCCGGTCGTCCCACCTTCGGCCGCCGCTTCCTCGGCGCTGGCCAGACCGAAGACACGACGAAAACCGCCCAAGGTCGGATCGACGGGGAGGAGACTGCCGGGATCGGCGTAGAGCGCGTTGTTGTTGGACAGCGCCGTGCGCAGCATCCAGTAGAACGGGAAGAGTGTCACGATCATCACGGCGATGAGCACCGCCCACGCGAGAATGCGTCCCCAGCCGGGCCGGATTCTCTTGCGCGCTGCTCGCACGCGCGCTCGCCTGTTGCGAGACTCCGCCGGCGCAGCAGCTACGAGGTGGGTGGTGCTCATCCTGATTCCTTACGCCAGGTCCGAACGATCGGAGCGCATGATCTTGAGCTGGAGGTAGGCGATCGAGGCGAGCATGACCACGAGGAAGACGGCGATCGCGCTCGCATAGCCCAGATCGAACCGTTCGAATGCCTGCTGGTAGATGTAGTAGTAGATGACCCGCGTGGCGTTGACGGGACCGCCTTCCGTGGTCACCGCGACGGTGTCGAAGATCTGGAAGCTCCCCACCACGCTGATCACGAGGACCAGCGCGAGAACCGGCCGCAGGAGCGGCAGAGTGATGGTCCAGAACATGCGCCACTCCGACGCGCCGTCGAGCGCCGCCGCCTCGTAGTACTGCGGGGGGATCATCTGGAGTCCGGCAAAGAGCAGCAGCGCGGTGTATCCGAGGAAGCGCCAGACGTTGATGAGGGCGACGGTCGGGATGGCCATGGCCGGGTCACCGAAGAACGCCACGCGGTCGAGGCCGACCTCTTCGAGGACCACGTTGATGATGCCGATCGAGTAGTCGCTCATCCAGAACCACACCAGCGCGACCACGACATTCGCCACGAGGTATGGCAAGAGCACGATGCCCCGGATCACGATCGACCTCGTGAGGCGGTGAAGAAGCACCGCCAGGGCGAGGGCGAGCACCGTCTGGACGCCGATGTTGATGACGACGTACTGAATCGTGACCCAGAGTGCGTTCCAGAAGAGCGGGTCGTCGAACATGCGCTCGTAGTTGGCGGTGCCGATGAAGTCGCCCGAGCCGATAAGGTTCTGATCGGTGAAGCTGAACCACAGGCCGCGGATCGCCGGCAGGAAGTAGAAGGCCACGAACCCCATGGCTGCCGGAGCGATGAACAGGAGCGCGACCCGTAGGTCGGAGCGTGGGCGCCGGCGGATGCGCGGCGTCATGCGAGATGCGGACGCCATCAGGTGGCCTCCACGGAGAGCGTGACGGCATGATCCGGATCCAACGCAGGGATCTGAATACCGATTTCGCCGAGCGCGGCACCGCTCAGTTCGACGCCTTTGCCCCACCATTCAGGGTGGACACGCGGGTCGAACGGCGCCTCGGAACCAGGTCCCGCTGCACGCACGATGTACGACCGATGCGCATCGAGTCCGGGAAGGCGCACCGCACCAACCGGCCACGTGACATGGCGCCGACGCAAGACCACCTGGTAGAGCGCGCGTTCGCGATCCGGTGAGACCGCTCCCGTCAGCCAGAGGTCTCCGCCCTCGAGGGAACGTCGGATTGACGTGCCCGAGTGGATCAGGTGTCGAACCGACTTGTAGAACGACACCCAGTCGGTCACCTGGGCGAGCTCCTCGTCAGTTGCCTCGCTCAGATCCCATTCGATTCCCAGGCTGCCGAAGATCGCTGTCGCTGCACGAAAGCCGAGGTCGCTCTTCCGCTGCGTCGTGTGTGCCCGTTCCGCCCCGATGTGACTGCCGATCAGCTCCCACGGCAGGAGCTGCAAGGTCCAGCGCTGGATCTGCTGACGCTCATGAGGATCGATGCAGTCCGAGGCCCAGACCCGGTCGGTATGCTCGACGATCTCCAAATCAACCCGGCCACCGCCGGAAGAGCACGATTCGATCTCGAGGCCGGGACACGCCGATCTGATCTCGTCGAGGAGCCGGTAGGCGGCGAGCGTCTGCTCATGCACGTTCGCGCGCCCACTGAGCGTCGATCCCGCATCGACGAGGTCGCGGTTGTGGTCCCACTTGATGTAGTCGATCCCGTGCCGCCGGACGAGGGAAACGATGCTGTCGCGTATGTACGCGAAAGCCTCAGGGTAGGTGAGATCGAGCACCTGCTGGTGACGTGCCTCGACCGGGAGCCGTCCGGGGACCTGGAGCACCCACTCCGGGTGCGTACGTGCGAGGTCGGAGTCGACGTTCACCATCTCGGGCTCGAACCACAGCCCGAACTCCATCCCCCGGGACTTCACGGCCGCGACCAGCTCGTCGAATCGACCTTCCCCCCAGACGGAGTCCGCCACGACCCAGTCGCCGAGGCCGCTACGGTCGTCTCGCCGCGAGCCGAACCATCCGTCGTCGAGGACGAACCGCTCGACACCCGCATGTGCGGCGAGCTCGACGAGAGGGATGATGCGCGCGAGGTCGTGGTCGAAGTAGACGGCCTCCCACAGGTTCATGACGACCGGCCGTGGACCCCTTGGGTGATGCGGTCGCGCCCGAAGATGGCGGTGGAATCGCGCAGCGACCTCATCGAGGCCATGTCCGTAAGAACCGAACAGCCACGGCGTGCGGTACGTTCCGCCTTCGTCGAGCACGATCTCGCCCGGGAGCAGGAGCTCGCCGCCGAAGAGCAGGCGCTCGCCGCTGAAGCTGCGTTCCGCGCTATGACGATGGTTGCCGCTGAACGCGACGTGGATGCCCCAGGCGTCTCCGCGGTCGAAGTCGATGCCCTTCTCAACGGCCAGGAGCAGTGTAGGAGCGTCCGCGCCCGTCCGGCCGTGCCGGCCCTCACGTGCGTGCGTACCTACCGTGAACGGACGCCGCTGCGGGACGCGCTCCTTGGCCCACCGGCCAGCCATGTCGATGACCTCCGCCGCCCGCGTCGGAACTGGCAGTGCGAGCTGAACGGCATCGAGCGTGTACCGGCCCGGTCCCACATTCGTGAGTTCGGCACGTGTCCGGACGAGACCGGCAGGGGCGAGCTCGATGTACACGCGGAGCGCGAGTCCGGCGATCGGGTCGGATCCGGCGACCTCGACGTAGCCGCCTCGCCCGGGGCGGCTGTCCCAGGTGACGGATGTGACCTGAAAGCGGGGCGACCATCCGCTGCCGTCATCGCGATGGCCGACGACTCCCGGCGTTCCAGTCCAGCCGCGGGCTCCCTCAGGCACGATCGAGACGGATACCCTGGAGTCGACACCGTTCGTGGCGAGTGGCGCCAATGACGCCCGCTCGACCGATGCGAGCCCTCCGTCGCCCAGCTGGCCGGGGTCCGCTCCCCAATGAATGACGATCGGCAGTGAGTCGGCGGGCAGTGCGAGGATCAGCGCAACGCCTTTAGCCGAGAGCTGCACGCGTTCCGGCCATGCGCCGTCGTCACGCGAGCCTCGAGTGTCCTCATCGGGAAGAGTCGTGCTCACTCGGAACCCTGCCTCCTGCTCACCACGCTGAGAGCCTGCAAACGTTGGTCAGAACCTAGACCGCCTGCAAACGTTGGTCAAGGGTGCGCGCGGTTGAGCTGAGCGGATCAGGCGCGCGGAGGCGCTGCGCTGTCTCGGACGACGAGATGGGGCAGGACCGCGGAGTCCGGGGGACGCCTGCCCGAGCGTAGCCACTGCTCGAGGAGAGCGAACGTCCGACGGCCCAGGTCGGCGAAGTCCTGAGCGACCGTCGTCAGCGCGGGCATCCACATCTCGGCGAATGGCTGGTCGTCGAAGCCCACCAGGCTGACATCGCCGGGGATGCGGACACCTCGCTCCTGAAACGCCCGCGCCGCCCCGATCGCGAGTTCGTCGTTGCCGCACAGAATCGCTGTGACGTCCGTGCGGGCGATCAATCGCTGCGCGGCCCGATAGCCGGAGGCTGGCGAGTAGTCCGCCTGGATGAGCTCGGGCACGGGTGCGCCGGCCGCCTGGAGGGCCTGGCGCCATCCCTCCGTTCGGCCGCTTCGCGCGCGGGTCGTCGGGATCGCGATGTGATGGACTGTTGCGTGTCCGAGACCGAGCAGGTACTCCGTGGCCAGGCGACCGCCTTCAGCGTCGTCGAGGAACGCATGGGGACGACCGGTGCGTCGATGGCGGGCTCCAGCTGCTGCGACAACGGGTACCGATGATGGCAGCGCCTCGAGCGTCTTGATCCCGACGGAGTCGAACTCGATGACGATCGCGCCCGCGAGCGCCTGTGTCAGGACGAGATCGATCGTGCGCCGGATCTCGGCCGGATCGCCGGACTCGACGACCGCGATGTTGACGACCATTCCGGCGCTGCGCGCCGCTTCCTCGATCCCCTGAAGAGTAGCGGCGTAGCCGAAACGGAGGGTGTTTCGAGCAAGGACCGCGACTGTCGACCGGCGACCGCTCACGAGGGTCTGTGCGGCGGCGTTCGGTCGATAACCGAGCCGCTCCACCGCAGCCAGGACTCGCTCCCGAAGCTTCTCGCTCACGGGAGTGCGCCCGGTGAGCACGCGGGACACCGTCGACACGCTGACGCCGGCTTCCGCGGCCACGTCCGCGAGCACTGGCGGTTGATGAGCGGGCATCGAAGATGAAACCCCCTGCTGCACCATGCGCAGAAGGGTATCCCGCTCGCCACCCCGGGTAGGCGCCATGCGGCTGGCCAAGCCTCGGGCGCTTGGCAGCTCCAGGCGTCTCAGATCGGGAAGGTCAGGAGGGTGGGGAGCGCGACGGCCACCGTCGCCGCGGAAGCACGACCGTGCGGCCGCGTCCCGATTGAACCTCCACGTCCACATCTCCGCCCTCCTTGTCACGCGGTCGAGAGTCACGGCGGAACGGCTCCGCCGTCCGGAGCACGTCGATGACGAGCACGACGTCACCGAGTTGCTCGCCGGCAGCGCCACCGGTCCGCTCCGGGCCACCACTTTGGGCGCGTGACGGCGAAGCGTTCAGGCGGAATGGGGCGCAGGATTCGGTCAGCTCGCAGTCATCGGGTCCGGAGACCTGGGCCACAACTGTGTATCGAACATCTCATCGGCCGACGACGGCGAGGCGGGACTGCTCGCTACGGCGGTGGAGCGCCCAGCCCGCGACCGCTACGACCGTGAGCCCGATGACTACGTGCCACGGGTGAGCGATGGCCGCGGACTCGAGGCCGGCGAGGGGGTTGGCAAGGACGCCGAGACGCTCGAGGACCCACCCGGTGGCGGCAGTCAGCGCGATCGACGCGCCGGCGATCTGAGCGGTGCGGTAGTAGCGGGTGCAGGCCAGCAGGTACAACGGCGGGAAGATCAGCGCCGCCGCGGCGAGCTGGGCGAGTTCGACGCCGACATTGAACGCGAGGAGGGCTGCGACCGACGTCGATCCCTCGAGCCCGAGACCGGTGAGGATGCCGGCGAAGGCCAGGCCGTGGACCAGGCCGAACCCGGCAGCGATGAGGGCTTCACCACGACGCGCAAGGGGACGAATCACGTGGACCGCGGCGACGCCCACCGAGACGGCCACGAGCACCTCGACGAACATCGTCGGCGCAGCCACCCAGCCCAAGCTGGCGGCGATCAGCGTGATCGAGTGGCCGGCAGTGAACGAGGTGATCGTCACCGTGAGGTCATGGAGTGTCGGGACGACCGCGATGCGGCGTGTCCATCGGCCTGCAATGACGACGGCCGGTGCGGTCAGCAGCAGCGTGGCCAGGAACAACAGGTGATCCGCGCCCTCGAGGACGTGGTGGAACCCGTACTCGACCATGTCCAGCAGCCCGGCCGGGGTTGCCGAGCCGGCAGGGGTGCCGATCGCCAGGGTCGGGTCGGCGCCGGTGATGACTCCGGCCGTGCTGACTTCACCGTCGATGCCAGTCAGCACGACGACCGCCTCATGGGCGGGGATCGCCTCGATGATGGCGTCGTACTCGATCACGAACTCAGACGTATCGGATGACCCAGTGTCGAACGTGACGACGACGCTGAAAGAGTCGATGCCGTCCACGGTCTCCCGGGCCGCGTTCGCGAACGACTCCCCCCAGACCGTACCGTCAGCGGCCGTGACCTCCAGATGATCGGCCAGGTAGTCGATCAACGCGCCCGAGTACGACGATACCTCCTGCTCACCGGCATAGTCCGTGCCGAGCGCGTCGTCGACTGCTTCCAGGGCGACCGTGACCGTCGCATCCACGCCGTCATCGGTGACATGCACCGAGATGGTGCTGCTGTCGAGGCTGTGTGCTTGTGCCGCCGCCGGCGCCAGCAGCAGCGCGGTGATCACCACCGCTGCTGCTGCCAGCGCCCGGCAGAGGCGGCGGCCGAGGCCCACGGTCACCCGCCGATCCCAGTGAAGGTGGGCGTCGCCTCCTCACCGTCCCAGGTCACCCGGAACGTGAAGGCTTCCTCCAGCGCGGCCCGGTAGGCATCGGCCTCGTCAGCGGTGATCGTGCCGTTCTCGAGCAGGCTGTCGATCGCCGGGCTCCACGACTCCACCAGGGCGCCGATGAGCGTCTGAGGGTCGATGCCGAGGTCCTCTGCGACGCTGGCGAGGTTCTGGCCCTGCTCCTCCATCCGGACGTGCAACTCGTCGTGGCTGATCGTCAGCACCTCGTCCAGGACGTCCTGCACCGGCTCGTGACCCCGGTGCAGCCCGAGCCCTCCATCGCCATAGGCCTCCTGGATGAGCGCGACCAGCTGCTCCTCTGTAGTCACCGAGCTCGGGTCGACCGACGTGCCCGCCGCACCTCCTTCGCCGCCTATCGGCGCGCCGCCAGAGCCGCCCTCCGAGAGGTCTTCAGGTGCGGGCTGCGTGCCGGAGGAAGATGTCGTGGTGTCGGTCTCGGTGCCGCTGCTCGACGCCGACTCCGTCGCCGACGACTCGGCTGCAGTCGACTCCGTCGAGTCGGCACCGCAGGCGGCGGCGACCGAGACGATCGCGACCAGGCCGAGGGCGACCAGTGTCTTACGGACCTTCATGGCTCACTCGCTTTCATCAATGCGGATCTGGATGCGTCCACGATCTGCGAGCAAGTCCTGTATGCCCTGTGCGACGGCTGTGGGTCACCTGTGAGCCGGTGTCGGCCGGCCCTGACCCGCACGAACGCAGGCGGCCGGCGACCCGTCGGGATCGCCGGCCGGTGGAGCGTGGAGGCCAAATCAAGCTGGGGAGGCTGGCTTGTCGGTGCTCGGACCTAGGATGCGGAGCATGACGCGGTATGTCGACGAGGATCTGCACGGTGCGGAATTTCGCGAGTGCGATCTGACCGGGGCACGCCTGATCGGCGTCGTCATGCAGGATGCCGTGATCGACGGGCTCATCACCAACCTCGTGGTGAACGGTGTCGAGGTCACCGAGTACGTCGAGGCAGAGCTCGACCGGCGTCATCCGGTGCGGGTGCTGATCCGCTCCGAGGACCCTGCCGATCTGCGCGAGGCATCGCGTCAGCTCCATGCCGGCTGGGCCGCCACGATCGAGCGAATCCGCCGTACGCCCGGCATCGAGCGCCGCAGCGTGAACGACGAGTGGTCGGCGGTGCAGACGATGCGCCACCTGGTCTTCGTCCACGACTCGTGGTTCCGCCGCTGCTGCCTGGGCTCGACGGAGCTGTTCACGCCGATGGGCATCGGGACGACCGTCGAGCCCTACCGTGGAGCACACGGGCTTGACCTCTCGCTCGATCCGGCCCTCGACGAGATCGTGAGCGTGCGTGACGCACAGGCCGCCGAGCTCGAGGCCTGGCTCGACGAGGTCACCGCTGTGCAGCTCGCAGCGCGAGCGCCGGTGCCCGACGACGATGTCTGGCCGCCGTACGCCCGGGGCCGCTCGGTGCGGCAGTGCCTCGGCACGGTGCTCAACGAGACCTTCGAGCACCACGGCTTCTGCGTCCGTGACCTCGACCTGATCGAGGCACAGGACGCTGAGTAGGGCGCCGGCTACGGACTCAGCATCTTGCGGATGCGGGCATCGCTGACCGTCTACGCGGAGCCGAGCTGCTAGGCCAGGAGCTGGACGCGGTACTTCTCGAGCATCCGGCGGGCCTGACCTAGGTGATGGCCTGGCGGGCGGCCGTCGGGAGCGCGGCGAGCTGGTGGAGGTGCGCCGCCTGGAGGTCGGCGATGCGGTCCATCAATGCGCGATCGGCGGCGATGCTCGTGTCCAGCTCGCGGCGCCGCTCGACGACGCCCTGAGGTAGACCGGGTAGCGCTCCTGTCAAGCCTCCAGATGGGGCCAAATCAA
>NZ_SMLB01000068.1 GCF_004349105.1 Jiangella aurantiaca | reverse complement strand
CCCACCATCCCCCGCGACACCACCCGGCTCGCCGTCCGCACGCTCCTCGACGTGCTGGCCGACCGTGCGCCGGGCCGCAGCGTCGAGGTGCGTGTCGCGCCGTTCGCTGCCGTCCAGTGCATCGAGGGACCACGGCACACTCGCGGCACGCCGCCGAACACCGTCGACCTCACACCGCCGCTGTGGCTGCGGCTTGCCGGCGGACGCACCACGTGGGCCGAGGAGGTCGCGGCCGGCGCCGTGCTGGCCAGCGGGCAGCGCGCCGACCTGTCGCCGTACCTGCCGTTGTTCTAACGGCTGGTCACGGCGGCGAGTCGTCGGACAGGACGGCCGCGAGCGTCGTGCCGCCGGGGCCGACCAGGTCGACCCGCTCGATCTGGTAGATGTCCGCGTCGATCGTGCCGCCGGCGCCGCCGCCGGTCTGGTCGACCTCGCACTCGGCGACCGTCTCGGTCCCGTCCTCGGTGACGACGGAGACGTCGTACGTCCCCTGCTCGACGGTGTCGTCGAGCACGGTGAACACCCACGACGGCTCGCCCTGGTAGAGGAACACGTGCCCGACCTGCTCGCCGCCGTCGTCGACGATCGGGGCGGCGTGGAAATAGCGGCCGTTCGCCACGTCGAGCGTCTCGCGGTACCCGGCGGCGAGGTCGCGGTCGTCGGACGTCGCCTGCCAGACCACACCGGCGCCGCCCAGCCCGGCGATCACCGCCGCGGCCGCGTAGGGCAGCGCCCGCCGCCAACGCCTGGACCGCAGCGGGGTCACGACGGCGTCCGGCCCGCCCTCAGCGGGCGGCAGCGGCAGTGCGCCGGGATCCGGTGGCGGGGGCGGTGCCGCGGCGCCGGAGCTCGGCCCCTGCGCGGACAGTGCCGCGATGCGGGCCAGGACGGCACCTTCGAACCCGGCCGGCGGGTCGTGTTCCGGCGCGACGAGCAGCACCTCGTCGGCGACCCGGGTCAGTTCGTCCAGCTCGCGGCGGCAGTCGGGGCAGTCGGCCAGGTGCGCGAGCACGCGCGCGCGGTCCGGGCCGCTGGCGGCGCCGGTGGCCACCTCGGCCAGGGCGTCGGCGACCTCGCCGCACCTCGTCGGATCAACCATGACTCACCTCGAGCATCGCACGCAGCCGCGACAGTCCGGTCCGGATGCGTGTCTTGGCCGTCCCGAGGGGGATCTGCTGCTGTTCGCTGATCTCCCGTGCGGTCAGGCCGAAATGTACGGAGAGCAGGACGGCCGTGGCCTGCTCGCGGGGCAGTGCCCGCAGCGCGGTGGTGATGCGCTCGCTGTCGGCGACCCGGTCGCTGTCGTTGGTCGTGGAGATCAGCATCTCCGCGACGACGGCCGGTTCGACGGTCAGCTCCCGGCGCACCCGCAGGACGTCGATGGCGACGTTGCGGGTGATGGTCAGCAGCCACGTCGATGCCTGCGCCCGGCGGGCGTCGTAGTTGCCGGCGTGCCGCCACGCCCGGACGAACGCCTCCTGTGCCACCTCCTCCGCGATCGCGGGCACCCCGACGACCGACAACGCCAGGCCGTAGACGCGCCCCTGGTGGCGGCGGACGAACGCGGCCATCGCGTCCGCGTCGCCGGCGGCCATCCCGGCGAGCAGGGCTTCGTCCGACACCCTCACATCCTCATATACGTGGAGGGACGGGGAATCGATTGGATCCGGATGTGGCGTCAGTCACGGCGGCCGCCCGCGGCGGCCTCGGTGTCGACGACGAACGCGGCCCCAGCGGCGAGGAACGCCGAGCCATGACCGGGGAGGTCGAGGACCCCGGTCTCGGAGAGCACGAACACCGTCACGGCCGACAGCGTTCCCAACACCAGCCCCGTCCAACCCGCGGCGGCCGTCATCCGTTTCCAGAACATGCCCAGGATGAACGTTGCGAACAGCGGCGCGTTGACGAACGAGAACAGCTGCTGCGGGTCGTCCATCAGGGCGGGGTGATCGTGATCGCCCCCACCCTTTCGTCGATCTTGGAGTTGTTCGGCCATCTATCGGACATACCACCCCACGATGGCCGAACAACTCCAAGATCAACGGGGAGGGCTTGCCGGTGGTTGGGGCTTGGGGTGTGACGTGCACCGGCCTGTCCCGGCGTGGCAGGCGCCCAAGAATCCGACCCCGGTGCGCGGCTACAGGTGATGGGCTGCAGCCCTCCAGCGGGGCGGACGGTCTGCGCGGTGCGCATAGGCGCTCATGGCAAAGTGCGCCGACAAGTACACCTGACCAGCGTCAGCGCCAGCCGGCCGGGTCGACGCCGCCGGGGACGTCGGCCCGGGGGTCGTACGGGGTGCGGGTGAAGACGAACGACGCAAGGTCGAGGTGGCGGACCGTCCCGTCGGCGTGCCGGACCACCCGCAGCGGCTCGCCGGCGTAATAGCCGTCGAGGCCGACCCAGCCGCCGTCGCCGTCGGGACGGAAGCGCGACGCCCGGCCGGCACCGTGTGCCGGGCCGAGCCGCAGCCAGCCCTCGCCCATCGCCCGCAGCTCGAACGTCGTCGATCCCCAGTACCAGTGACCGACCAGCTCGAACAGCTCCGGCGGCACCGAGCCGACCCGCCAGATCGGCGGGGTGCGTGGCTCGGCGGCGGTGAACGTGTCGAGCAACTCGGCGGCGAAGCCGCGGGACAGCCCGGCGGTGGTGTTGGTGAGCACGACGACGCCGTCGCCGGTCTCGGCGTCGACCCGCACCTCGGCGAGGAAGCCGGGCATCGAGCCGCCGTGGCCGGTGAAGCGGCGGCCGCCGTCGTTCCACAGCTGGAGGCCGAGGCCGTGCGCGCCGGTCCACGGCGCCCCGGGCACGTCGACGACGGCCAGCGGGCGGCACATCTCCGCCAGCGTCTCGGCGGACAGCAGCCCGTCGGTCCGGCCGCCGAGGAACGCGGCCCACCGCGCGAGGTCGCGCACCGTCGACCACAGCTGCCCGGCCGGCGCCATCGCGCCGCCGTCGTGCTCGGGCTCGGGCAGGACGACGTCGGCGAACGGGTGGACGGCGAGCCCGTGCGCGTGCGGCGCGACGGGCCGCGACGTCGTGCGACCCATGCCGAGCGGCTCGAGCAGCTCCTCGGAGACGACCTTCGACCACGACCGGCCGTGCAGCCGGGCGACCAGCTCCCCGAGCACGCCGAAGCCGAGGTTGGAGTAGTGGAACCGCTGGCCGGCCGGGTGCCGCCGGCCCAGCTGCGTCGACAGCGACCGCCACGGGCCGCCCTCGGTGCGCTCCCACCACGGCCCGTCGGTCTCGGCCTGCAGCCCGGCGCCGTGCGACAGCAGCTGCGCGATGGTGACATCGCCGATCGGGGTGTCCGGGAGGTGCTTGTCCAGCGGGTCGGTGAGGTCGAGCCGGCCCTCGTCGCGTAGCCGCAGGACCGCCACCGCGACGAACGTCTTGGTGATCGAGCCCATGCGGTACTGGGTGTGCTCGTCGGCCTCGCGGCCGCCCTCGCGTCCGTCGATGGTGCCGCGCGCGGCGGACCAGACGAGCTCGCCGTCGCGGACCATGCCGGCGGCAATGGAGGGCAGCCGGCTGCCGGCCTGCTCCTCGGCGACGAGTCGGGTGAGGTCGGTGGCGGTGGTGGGCCGGATCATCGCCCCACTCTTATGTGTCGGGCCATGCACCTCAAGTCACTGGCTCCAATCCACTCCCGCCCCCGGACCGACGACTCGTGGGAGCCTCCGGCCCCCAGTCGCCGCCGGTGTGCCTGGCCCTCCACGGGGCCGAGCCTAACGGGCGGCCGGATCGTACCGCCGCACCGCCTGGGTGGCGCGCAGCAGCGCCCGCAGCGCCCAGAGGTCGCCGCCGACGGCGCCGTGGGCACGCGCCTGCACCAGCACGTTGCCCAGCGCGGTGGCCTCGATCGGGCCGGCCAGCACCGGCAGGCCGCACGCGTCCGCCGTCAGCCGGCACAACAGCTCGTTGCGGGCGCCGCCGCCCACCAGGTGGACGACGTCGACGGCGCGGCCGGACAGCTCGGCGGCCTCGTGGACGGTACGCGCATAGGCGGCGGCCAGGCTGTCGAGGATGCAGCGGACCAGCTCCGGCCGGGTCTCCGGCACCCGCGCACCGGACCGGCGCAGTGCGTCGGCGATGCGGGCCGGCAGGTCGCCGGGCGGCAGGAAGACCGGGTCGTCGGGGTCGAAGACGGGGCCGCCGGCGGGCACATCGGCGGCGGCCGCGAGCAGCGCCGGCAGGTCGGCCGCCGGCCCCTGCCGGTTCCACGTCGAAATCGACTCGCTGAGCAGCCACAGCCCCATGACGTTGCGCAGGTAGCGCACGGTGCCGTCGACGCCGCCCTCGTTGGTGAAATTCGCGGCCCGGCCGGCCTCGGTCAGCACCGGCCGGTCCAACTCGACGCCGACCAGCGACCACGTCCCGCAAGAGATGTAGGCGAATCGCTCGTCCGCGGCCGGGACCCCGACGACGGCCGACGCGGTGTCGTGCGACCCGACTGCGGTGACGACGGCTGACGGGTCCAGCCCGGTGTCGTCGAGCACCTCCGGCAGCAGCGGGCCGACGACGTCGCCGGGCCGGCGCGGCGGCGGGAACAGCGCCGGCGGCAGCCCGAGCGCGGCGAACAGCGGCGCCGCCCAGTCGCCGGACCGCACGTCCAGCAGCCCGGTCGTCGACGCGTTGGTGATCTCGGTGCCGAGCGCGCCGGTCAGCCAGTACGTCAGCAGATCGGGCATGAGAAGGGCATGGTCGGCGTGCTCGAATTTGGCGGCCGGCTCGGCGGCCAGCTGGTAGATCGTGTTGAACGGCAGGAACTGCAGCCCGGTGACGTCGTACAGCTCGCGCTCGCCGACCTTCGCGTGCACCGTCGCCGTGGCATCGGACGTCCGCCCGTCGCGGTAGTGGTACGGGTTGCCGAGCAGTGCGCCGGTGGTGTCGAGCAGGCCGTAGTCGACCGCCCACGAGTCGATGCCGACGCTGCGCAGCGCCTCGCCGCCGGTGGTCGCCCGGGCGGCCTGCCCGAGTCCGTCGAGCACGTCGCGGTACAGCCGCAGCACGTCCCAGTGCAGCCCGCCGGGAAGCCGCACCGGGACGTTCGGGAAGCGGTGCACCTCGGTGAGGTCCAGGCGCTCCGGCCCGACCCGCGCCAGCATGACCCGGCCGCTCGAGGCGCCCAGATCGATGGCTGCTGCCGTCAGCGTCGTCATCGACCTACCTCATGGAACTCGATCTCGAGCAGGTCGGCGACGGCCCGCAGTTCGCCCGCCCGGTGACCGGTGCCGAGGGCCCAGTGGTGGCCGATGCCGCTGGCGCTCCACTCGTCGGTCCACTCGCCGGGGTTGCGGCCGAAGTCGACCCGCGACGTGGTGTTCCCGATCTGCAGCAGCGGACCGGAGACCACCTCGCCTTCGGAGGCGATGAAGCCGAACGAGCCGTCGCGCAGCTGACCGATGCCGAAGGCGGTGACCGGGCCGTGCGCCACGTCGAGCTGCCCGAGTCGCTCGGCCACGCGGCGGGCCGAGCGCTGCAGCTGCGGCAGCAGGTCCGGGAACTGCGGCCAGTAGGCGCCGAGCCCGCCGGCGACCAGTCCCACCTTCGTCGGGCGGGCCGGTAGCCGCTCGAGACCTCGAACCGGCGATGCGGACAACGCTGTCTCAGCCACCTGAGGGTCCTTTCGGTCGGGAACGCCTAGCGCAGGAACGCCGCCGCCACTCCGGCGTCGACCGGGATGTGCAGGCCGGTCGTGTGGGACAGGTCGCCGCCGGTGAGGGCGAAGACGGCGTTGGCGACGTGCTCGGGCAGCACCTCACGCTTGAGCAGGGTGCGCTTGGCGTAGAACGCGCCGAGCTCGTCCTCCGGGACTCCGTAGACGGCGGCGCGCTGGGCACCCCAGCCGCCGGCGAAGATGCCGGAGCCGCGGACGACGCCGTCGGGGTTGACGCCGTTGACGCGGATGCCGTGCTCGCCCAGCTCGGCCGCGAGCAGCCGGACCTGGTGCGCCTGGTCGGCCTTGGTAGCGCCGTAGGCGACGTTGTTCGGGCCGGCGAACACGCCGTTCTTACTGGCGATGTAGATGATGTCGCCGCCCAGCCCCTGGTCGATCATCGTCCGCGCGGCCTCCCGCGAAACCAGGAACGAGCCGCGGGCCATGACGTCGTGCTGCAGGTCCCAGTCGGCGGCGGAGGTCTCGAGCAGCGGCTTGGAGATGGACAGCCCGGCGTTGTTGACCACCAGGTCGACGCCACCGAAGGCCAGCACGGCCTGCTGGAACGCCGCCGCGATCTGCTCCTCGGAGGTGACGTCGACGGTGACCGGCACGGCCACGTCGGTGCTCCCGATGCCGGCGGCGACGGCGGCCGCGTTCTCGCCGTTGAGGTCGGCGACGACGACACAGGCGCCCTCGGCGGCCAGCCGCTCGGCGATCGCCTTGCCGATGCCCGACCCCGCGCCCGTGACCAGCGCGACCCGGGTGGCCAGCGGCTTGGGCCTGGGCATCCGCTGCAGCTTGGCCTCCTCCAGCGACCAGTACTCGATACGGAACTTCTCGCTCTCCGGGATCGGCGCGTAGGTCGAGACGGCCTCGGCGCCGCGCATGACGTTGATCGCGTTGACGTAGAACTCGCCGGCCACGCGGGCGGTCTGCTTGTCCTTGCCGAACGAGAACATCCCGACGCCCGGGACCAGCACGATCGCCGGGTCGGCGCCCCGCATGGCCGGGCTGTCGGGTGTGGCGTGCCGCTGGTAGTAGGCGGCGTACTCCTCGCGGTAGGCGGCGTGCAGCTCGCGCAGCCGGGCGACGGCGTCGGCCAGCTGCGCCGTCGCGGGCAGGTCGAGGACCAGCGGCCGGACCTTGGTGCGCAGGAAGTGGTCGGGGCAGGACGTGCCCAGCTCGGCGAGCGCGGCGAGCTTCTCGCGGGACAGGAAGTCGAGCACGACGTCGCTGTCGGTGAAGTGGCCGACCTGCGGCTTGTCCGTCGACGCCAGACCACGGATCACCGGCGCCAGCGCGGCGGCGCGCTCACGGCGCTGCGCGTCCGGCAGCGAGCCGAACCCGTCGACGACGGCGCCGAACGGCTCGGCCTTGCCACGCGCGGCGAGGAACTCCTCCGCCGTCCGGATCATCCACAGCGAGTTGGCCTCGCACTCCTCGCTGGTGGCGCCCCACGCGGTGATGCCGTGGCCGCCGAGCACGCAGCCCACCGCCTCCGGGAATTCGGACGCGATGGCTGCAATATCCATACCCAGCTGGAAGCCCGGCCGCCGCCACGGCACCCACACGACCTTCTCATCGAAGCACTCCTTCGTCAGCGCCTCGCCGTCGGCCGCCGTCGCCAGCGCGATGCCGGAGTCGGGATGCAGGTGGTCGACGTGCGCGGCGTCGACCAGCCCGTGCATGGCGGTGTCGATAGAAGGAGCAGCCGGGGCCCCAGCTCCGTGCAGGCAGTAGTCGAACGCGGCGACCATCTCGTCCTCGCGCTCGACCCCCGGGTAGACGTCGACGAGCGCGCGCATGCGGTCCAGCCGGAGCACGGCCAGACCGAACTCCGTCAGCGTGCCGAGGTCGCCACCGGATCCCTTGACCCACAGCAGCTCGACGTCGGCACCGGTGACCGGGTCGACGGCGGTGCCCTTGGCCGACGTGTTGCCGCCGGCGTAGTTGGTGTTGCGCGGATCCGACCCGAGGCGGTTGCTGCGCTCGATCAGCTCGGTGACGGTGCGGTTGGTCATCGGTCCTCATCTCGTGCCACGGCGGCCAGTTGGTCGTCGAGGTTGAACACTTCGTCGATGAGCCGCCAGTTCTCGTCGGGCTTGCCGCCATCGGCGAACAGCAGCGCCATCTCCTCCTGCCAGCGGCGGTTGACGTCGGTGGCCTGCATGGCCGCCTGCGACGCGGCGAGGTCGTCGGCCTCGACGTAGCCGACCAGCAGGCCGTCATCGCCGAGGAAGATCGAGTAATTGCGCCAGCCGGTGTCGTGTAGTGCTCGCAGCATCTCCGGCCAGACCGCCGCGTGCCGGCGACGGTACTCCTGCAGCCGGTCGGTGCGGACCCGCGAGACGAAGCAGTACCGGGGCACCGTCAGGCTCCCCAGCCCGCCTGGGCACCGTCGGCCCGCTCCGCGCTGATCTTCTCGAAGTAGCCCGAGCGCTGGTAGGCGGCGATGGGGTCGGGGTCGAGGCCCTGCTCCTCGCGCATGCTTGCCAGGAGCGGGCGGACGTCGGTGTTGTAGGCGTCCATCAACGCGCCGTTCGCGCCCAGCACGTCGCCGTCGGCCTGCGCCTTCGCCAGCGCGGCGGCGTCGACCAGCAGCGCCTTGGCCAGCGCCTCCTGGACGTTGAGCACCGAGCGGATGACCGCAGGGATCTTCGGCTCGATGTTGTGGCACTGGTCGAGCATGAAGTTGACCCGCGACTCCGGCTTGTGGGCGTCCTGGCTGACGATCTCGTGCAGGATGCGGAACAGCTGGAACGGGTCGGCGGCACCGACCATGAGGTCGTCGTCGGCGTAGAACCGGGAGTTGAAGTCGAACGCACCGAGCCGGCCGGCGCGCAGCAGCATCATGACGATGAACTCGATGTTCGTGCCCGGCGCGTGGTGACCGGTATCGAGCACGACGGTGGCGCGGTCGCCGAGCGTGAGGCAGTGCGTCAGCGACGTGCCCCAGTCAGGGATGTCGGTGGCGTAGAACGCCGGCTCGAAGAACTTGTACTCGAGCAGGATGCGGTGGTCGTCGTCGAGCGCGGCGTAGATCTGCTGGAGCGAGTCGGCCAGCCGCTCCTGGCGGTCGCGCAGGGAGTCCTGGCCGGGGTAGTTGAGGCCGTCGGCCAGCCAGATCTTCAGGTCCTTCGAGCCGGTGGCGCGCAGGACGTCGATGCACTGCAGATGGTGGTCGACGGCCTTCGCGCGGACCGCGGGGTCGGGGTTGGCCAGCGAGCCGAGCTTGTAGTCGTCGTCCTGGAAGACGTTGCTGTTGATGGCGCCGATCTCGACGCCGAGGTCGCGCGCGTGCGCGGCCAGCGCGCTGAAGTCGTCGACCAGGTCCCACGGGATGTGCAGCGAGACGCGCGGCGCCGAGCCGGTGTACCGGTGCACCTGCGCGGCGTCGGCGATCTTCTCGAATGGGTCCCGCGGCACGCCCGGCTGGCCGAACACCTTGAACCGGGTACCGGAGTTGGCGAATGCCCAGGACGCCGTCTCGACTCCCAACGCGCGGACGGCCGCCTTGACTTCGTCGTGGGTTCTCATCTGCTGCCTCCAACGGCCCGTCTTTGAACCGATTCAGTACTGTGGTCAAGCTACGCGGTCCCGTCCCGGCGCGTCAACCGGTCCGGCCGCCATCGGCCGCGCTGGGCAGTCTGTAAGCTGCGACGATGGCAGGAGCCCCGAACATCCGCGAGGTGGCGCTGCGGGCCGGCGTTTCGGTGGGCACGGTGTCGAACGTCCTCAACCGGCCCGAGCTGGTCGCCGAGCCGACTCGTGAGCGCGTCTTCGCCGCCATCGCCGAACTGGGCTTCGTCCGCAACGACTCCGCCCGGCAGTTGCGGGTCGGCCGCAGCCGCACGCTCGGCCTCGTCGTGCTGGACGTCGCGAACCCGTTCTTCACCGACGTCGCCCGCGGCGTCGAGGACACCGCGAACCAGCACGGCCTCGCGGTCATCCTGTGCAACACCGACGAGGACCCGCGCAAGGAGGCCTCGCACCTCGACCTGCTCGCCGAGATGCGCGTGCAGGGCGTGCTGATCAACCCGATCGACACCGACGGCCGCATCACCGCGCTGCGCGACCGCGGCATCCCCGTCGTGCTGTTCGACCGGCTCGGCGACCCCGCGGTGGAGTGCTCAGTCGCGGTCGACGACGTGCTGGGCGGCCGGCTCGCGGCGACGCACCTGGTCGAGGCCGGGCACCGCTCGATCCTGTTCGTCGGCGGGCCGCTGACGCTGCGGCAGGTGCAGGAGCGGTACGAGGGTGCGTCGGCGGTCGTGTCGGCCCGCGACGACGTCGAGCTCACCATCCTGACGACGACGGCGCTCAACGTGGCGGCGGGGCGGGCGGCAGGTGACCGGCTCGCCACCGCGGACCGCGACGCGCTGCCGTCGGCGGTGTTCTGCGCCAACGACCTGCTGGCGCTCGGGGTGCTGCAGGCGCTGACGCATGCGGGGCTGCGGGTGCCGGCCGACGTCGCGATCGTCGGCTACGACGACATCGACTTCGCGGCAGCCGCGGCGGTGCCGTTGTCGTCAGTGCGCCAGCCGCGGCAGCAGCTCGGCCGGACGGCGGCGGAGTTGCTGCTCGCGGAGACGACGGAGGACGAGCACGAACACCGGCAGGTCGTGTTCGAGCCCGAGCTGATCGTGCGCGACTCGTCCGTCCGCTGACCGATGGCCCGCCGCCGGCCCGGAGATGGCCTCCCTTGATCATCGGCGCTCGGCCACGTCATGGTGTGGTCGATCGCCGATGATCACGGGAGCGGGTGGGCAACTGCGGCGAATGCATGCCCATGGACACGTGATCATTTCCAACCGAGGGGCGGGACGGGTCAGTCGTCCTCGACGATCGCCTGGATCTCGGCGACCGGGATGGGCGTCGCCTGCCACGGGGTCTGGAACACCGCCGGAGCGCCGTCGATCTCCATGACCTCACCGTTCAGCTCGAACCGGACGGTGTAGACCAGGCGCGCCTGGCCCTCGTACGCCGGCTGGCCGTCGACCGTCGCGGTGCCCTCGACCGAGGCGTGGTCGTACACGTACGAGCACGCGTCGCTTTGGGTGACGGTGAAAGGGCAGGTCAGCGTCGACGACCCGTCGCCCGGCTGGACCTCGAGCCGTTCCGGGGTGGCGATGGCGACCAAGCCGGCCGCCGACGTGCCGGTGAGCTCGCCGTCGGTGGCGCCCTCGGCCCAGTACCAGGTATCGAGGGTGACGTAGGCGCGCTGCGGCGGGTTGAACGCGAGGTCGAAGTCGGGCGCCACCAATTGGCCGAAGGCCTGGAGGGCCTCCTGCTCCCAGTCGACGACGTCCTCTTGCGGCGGCAGCCACGCCGGCCTATAGATGACGACTTCCTCCTCGGGCGGCTGGGTGAGGCACGTGAGCATGCCGTACACGTGATCCTCGGGCGTGCCGGCCGGCGGCTCCGGCCAGTCCTCCGGGTCGGGCGCCGACGGCGGCGGGCTGTAGACGTAGCAGCTCAGGTCGTCGTCGCAGTAGGACCAGTCGTAGTCGAACTGGTCCTCGCGGCCGAGGTAGCACTCGGGCTCGGCGTTGCCGCCGTCGTCGCCGCCACCGTCCTCCTCGTCACCGCCGCCGCCCTCGTCGCCGTCGCAGACGTTGACGTACTCCCAGAAGCCGGGGCTGGTCTCGACGTACTGGATGCAGTCGTCGGCGGCCGCGGGAGTCACCTGCACGAGGGTGATCACCGTCGTCGCCACCATGGTGGCCGCGGCCAGCAGGATGCCGGTGAGCCGACGCGTCAGCATGAGACCTCGCCCTCCACGTCGATGGGGTCGCCGATCAGCCAGGAGCCGTTGAGGAACAGCACCTGGAACTCGACGGGATAGACGGTCGGCTTGTCGGGGTTGACGGGGAGTGGCTCGCCGTTCTGCGTCCCCACCCACTCGCTGTCGTCGACGCACGAGGTGACGGTGCCCCGCTCGCCGTCGATCGAAACCGTGGTGTCGTACACACGCGGCTCGCCGGTGAAGACGATGCCCTCCTGCTCGTACGTCTGCGCGGTCTGCAGGTGCAGCGCGATGGTGGATTCCGTCGCAAAGCCGGCGAACGGCTCGGGACTGGTGTCTGGGCCGTTGACGGACTGGATGCGGGCGTCCCAGTAGCGCTGGTAGACGTCGAGGACGGCGGCCTCGGCGTCGGCGCCGGCGGCCGGCTCACCGGACGGCTCGTCGGTTGGTGCGGTCGTCGGGGTGTCGTCGAGACGGGCCGGCTCCTCGCCCGCCGACGAGCACGCGGCGAGCATCGCGACGGCGGCCGCCGCGGCCAGGGTGCGCGCGAGGATCGGGGACATCGTCCGGGGGAGGCGGGTCCAGGTCACGACCCAGACCATAACGGAGCCGACCGACGACTTGTCACGAATTCATCGCGGCCTCCGGGCGCTGTTGACGCGGGACGAGGCTCACGAAAGCCTGTGCCGTGGCGTATGCCCTCCGTTCACCCGGCGGAGGTAGCGTCGCCGCCGTCAATCTGCCATGTAGGGGGTAGAAATATGCGCCTGAACAGGCGTTTTCACCGTGCCCTGGGCGCCGCAGCCGCCCTGGGACTGGCAGGGGTCGGGCTCACCGCCGTCCCCGCCCAGGCAGCCGAGGTCCAGATCGACGTTCTCGGCATCAACGACTTCCACGGCCGGCTGAAGGCGGACGGTCAGTCCGCCGGCGCCGCGCTGCTGGCCGGCGCCGTAGACGAACTCCGCGCGGAGAACCCGAACACCGTCTTCGCCGCCGCCGGCGACCTGATCGGCGCCTCCACGTTCGAGTCGTTCGTCGACCAGGACCACCCGACGCTCGAGGCGCTGACCGCCGCCGGCCTGGACGTCAGCGCGGTCGGCAACCACGAGTTCGACCAGGGCTACTGCGACCTCGTCGACCGCGTCATCCCGTTCATCGAGGAGAAGGCGACCCAGTACGGCACCGAGCCGTGGGAGTACCTCGGCGCGAACGTCAAGATCGCGAGCGGGCAGAGCACCGGCTGCGACCACGACGAGAACCTCACTGAGTCGTGGACGCAGACGTTCGACGGCGTGACCGTCGGCTTCGTCGGCGCCGTGACCGAGCACCTGCCCGAGCTGGTCAGCCCGAGTGGCATCGCGGCGCTGGACGTCCTCGACATCGTCGAGGAGACCAACCGCGTCGCGGCCGACCTGAAGGCCGGCGGCGCCGACATCGTCGTGCTGCTCGTGCACGAGGGGGCCCCGACGACGGCACTCGAGGACGCCGTCGACCCGGGCAACGACTTCGGCAAGATCGTCACCGGCGTGAGCGCGGACGTGGACGCCATCGTGTCGGGCCACACCCACCTCGCCTACGACCACAGCGTCGAGGTACCGGAGTGGGTCGCCGAGGGCCGCGAGGTCACGGCCCGCCCGGTCGTCAGCGCCGGCCAGTACGGCTACAACCTGAACAAGATCCGCTTCACCTACGACACCGATGCCGCCGACGGAGCGGGCGCCGTCGCTGACGTCGAGTCGGACATCATCCCGCTGACCGTCCAGAACGACGAGGGCGCCTGGGTGCCGAACCCGGAGTTCGCGCCCGACGACGTGGTCGCCGGCATCGTCCAGAAGGCGGTCGACAACGCTGCGGTGCTGGGTGCGGAGAAGCTCGGTGACATCACGGCCGACTTCAACCGGGCCCGGCAGTCCGACGGCACGTCGGAGAACCGCGGTGGCGAGTCGACTCTGGGGAACTTCGTCGCCGACGTGCAGCTGGCGGCGGCCCGCATCACCGACGAGGACACCGACCTCGCCTTCATGAACCCGGGCGGCCTCCGGCAGGACCTGAAGTACGCGGGCACCGGCGAGAACGATCCCGACGGCAACGTCACGTACCAGGAGGCGGCGATCGTCCAGCCGTTCGCCAACACGCTCGTGACCACCACGCTCACGGGCGAGCAGATCGTCCAGGTGCTCGAGGAGCAGTGGCAGCCGGAGGGCGCGTCCCGTCCGTTCCTCAAGCTCGGCGTCTCGGCCGGCCTGACCTACACCTACGACCCGGACGCCGCGGCCGGTGAACACATCACGTCGGTCTCGCTCGACGGCGAGCCGATCGACCCCGAGGGCTTCTACCGGGTGGTCGTGAACTCGTTCCTGGCCTCGGGCGGCGACAACTTCGCCACCCTGGCCGACGGCGTGGACACCGCCGACACCGGCCAGATCGACCTGCAGGCGATGGTCGACTACCTCGGCGCCAACTCGCCCGTGTCGCCGGACTACGCGCAGCGGGCCGTCGGCGTGAACTGGGTCTCCGACCCCGGGGCCGTCTACACGCCGGGTGAAGAGATCGCCGTCGACCTGTCGTCGCTGCTGTTCAGCGCCGGCGAGCCGGTCGACGCGACGGCGACGGTCACGCTCGGCGGCATCGAGGTGGGCAAGGTCGACATCGACCCTGCCGCCGTCGACACCACCGACGAGGTCGGCCGGGCACAGGTCCGTGTCACGGTCCCCGCGATCGTGCCGGACAGCGCCAAGGAGGCGACGGAGTCGGCCCTGGTGGTCGAGCTGCCGGAGAGCGGCACGACGGTCACCCTGCCGGTGACGGTCGACTTCGGTGACGACCCCGGCACGGACGACGGGACCGAGGACGGCGGCGACGAAAACGGCACCGACGACGGCACCGACGACGGCACTGACGACGGTGCGGAGGACGGCACCGACGCCGGCACCGAGGGCGGTGCGGACGAGAACGGGACCGACGACGGCGCGGACGAGAACGGCACCGACGACGGGACCGAGGACGGCGACGAGCTGCCCGACACCGGTTCGTCCGGCGTGCTGTGGTGGGTCATCGGCGGCGTCGCGGTGCTCGCGATCGGCGGCGCCCTGTTCGCCCTCTCGCGGCGCAAGGGCAACGCCGGCGGCACCGGCGGCCCCGCGGCCTGACCACCAGCCGAGCGCAACGCGACCGTGGCGTCCCGCCCACCCGGCGGGACGCCACGTCACCCGTGAGCCCTTTCCCTTGTGGGACTCGACGCCGCCTGGGACCTCGCCGTCGGCTTGCCGCTCAGCCCCGATCCGACCCGAAAGGTACGACCGATGCACTCGACCAGACGTCCTCTCCGCTGGCTCGCGGCGGTCGCCGCGGCCGGCCTGGCCGGCGCGAGCGTGGCGGCCGTGCCCGCCCTCTCGGCCGGAGCGGCCGAAGGCGACCCGTTCATCAGCGAGATCCACTACGACAACGCCAGCACCGACGCCGGCGAGGCGATCGAGATCCAGGCGGACCCGGGCACCGACCTCAGCGGCTGGCAACTCGTCCTCTACAACGGCAACGGCGGCGCGCCGTACAACACCCGCCCGCTCAGCGGCACCGTCCCGGCGGCCGGCGTCGTCGTCGCGACGTACCCGGTCGACGGCGTCCAGAACGGCTCGCCTGACGGCGTCGCGCTGGTCCGGCCGGACGGCAGCGTCGCGGAGTTCCTCTCCTACGAGGGCGGCATGACCGCCGTCGGGGGCCCGGCGGACGGCATGGCCAGCATCGACATCGGCGTGTCCGAGGCGAGCACGACGCCGGCCGGGCAGTCGCTGCAGAAGGTCCAGGGCGCCTGGACCGGCCCGTTGGCGAACACGTTCGGCGCGCTCAACGGCGGCGGCGACCCCGATCCCGACCCGGAGCCCGAACCCGCCACCATCGCGGAGATCCAGGGCACCGGCGCGGCGTCGCCGCTGACGGGGACGCTCGTCGAGACGACCGGTGTGGTCACCGCCGCCTACCCGACCGGCGGGTTCGCCGGCTACTACGTCCAGACCCCGGGCACTGGCGGCGACCAGCCGCGGACGGCGTCGGACGCGGTGTTCGTCTATTCGCCGTCGACGGCGGACGACGTCGAGATCGGCGACCACGTGCGCGTCACCGGCGAGGTCACCGAGTACTTCGGGCTCACCGAGATCGAGCTGGCCGCCGACGGCCTGGAGACGCTCACCGAGCCGGCCGAGGCCGTGAAGCCGGTGCCGTTCACGCTGCCCGCGACCGAGGCCGGCCGCGAGGTCTACGAGGGCATGCTGGTCCGCCCGGCCGACGGCTTCGTCGTCTCCGACACCTACGCGCTCGGCGGCTGGGGCAGCAGCGCATTCGGCTCCATCGGCCTGGGCTTCGGCGGCCCGCTGGTGCAGGAGACCGAGATCGCCGCGCCCGGCTCGCCCGAGTACGACGCCGCCGCCACCGCGAACGCCGCCCGCTCCGTCGCGCTCGACGACGGCCAGTCCAGCCGGACGGCGACCAGCAGCCTGGTGCCGTACCTCACCAACGACGACCCCGCCCGCACCGGCGCCGGCGTCACGTTCCAGAGCGACATGATCTTCGACTACCGGTTCCAGTGGAACTTCCAGCCGCTGCAGCCGGTCACCGGCCCGGCGCCTGACGTCGTCACGTTCGGCACCGGCAACACCCGCGCGGCGAACGGCGCGCCGCAGGAGGTCGGCGGCGACCTCCAGCTCTCCGCGTTCAACGTGCTCAACTACTTCACCACGCTGGGCATCGACCTGCCCGGCTGCGAGCCGTACACCGACCGCGCCGGCAACCCGCTCACCGTCGCCGACGGCTGCGACGCCCGCGGCGCCTGGGACACGGAGAACTTCGAGCGGCAGGAGGCGAAGATCGTCGCGGCCATCAACGGCCTCGGCGCCGACGTCGTCGCGCTGGAGGAGATCGAGAACTCCGCCGCGTTCGGCCAGGACCGCGACATCTCGCTCTCCACGCTGGTCGACGCGCTCAACGAGGTGGCCGGCGCGGGCACCTGGGCGTTCGTGCCGTCGCCGGCGCAACTGCCGTCCGACGAGGACGTCATCCGCACCGCTTTCATCTACCGGACGGCGGCGGTCCAGCCGGTGGGCGAGTCGGTCATCCTCATCGACGACCCGGCCTTCCACAACGCCCGCGAGCCGCTCGCGCAGGAGTTCCGGACGTTGAACACCGGCTATGAGTTCACCGCGATCGTCAACCACTTCAAGTCCAAGGGCGGCGAGTGCGGTGACCTGCCGGAGGGCTGCTTCGACGCCGACCGCACCGCCCAGGCGCAGGCCCTGGTCGCGTTCGCCGACGAGCGCGCCGCGGCCACCGGGACCGACCACACGTTCCTGCTCGGCGACTTCAACTCCTACAGCGGCGAGAACCCGATGCAGGCGCTGTACGACGCCGGCTACGCCGACCTCAACAACGAGCACGCTGGTGAGCACACCTATGTGTTCGACGGCAAGGTCGGCTCGCTGGACCACGTGCTGGCCAGCCCGTCCGTCGTCGAGGCAGGGCTGGTCACCGGCGTGGATGTCTGGAACATCAACTCGGTGGAGTCGGTGCTGTTCGAGTACTCGCGGTACAACTACTTCGCCAGCGAGCTGTTCCAGCCTGGCACCGTCTACCGCGCCAGCGACCACGACCCGATCCTGGTCGGCGTGCAGACGCCGGTCACGTTCGACGGCGTCCGGGCTCTGGTGGAGGGCTACGCCGCCGCGGGCACCGTCAACCGGTCGCAGGCGGCCCAGCTGCTCACGCACCTGTCGAACGCCGAGCGGCTGGCCGACGGCGGACTGACCGGGCCGGCGGGCCAGTCGCTGGACCGGTTCGTCGCGGTGGCCGAGCGGGTGACCGACGAGGACGCCCGTGCCACGCTCGTGGCTGCCGCCGAGAAGCTGCGCGAGCAGCTGTAGCCCGAGCGCACCGGTGGGGGTCACCGTCCCGGCGGGGAGGGTGGCCCCCACATGTCGGCGCCGGCTTCTAGAGTGTCGGGCATGACCGATCTCCGGGCCGCCGTCGAGGCCGTTCTCCCGTCCGTGCGCACCGACCTCGAGCGGCTGGTGCGCATCCCCAGCATCAGCGCCGATCCCGCCCACGCCGGCGACGTGCGGGCCAGTGCCGAGGCCGTGGCCGAACTGGCCCGCGGCGCCGGTGCCGCGCGGGCCGACGTCGTCGGCGTCGACGGCGGCGCGCCGGCGGTCATCGCCAGCTGGCCGGCGCCCGATGGCGCGCCCACCGTCCTGCTCTACGCCCACCACGACGTGCAGCCGACCGGCCCGGCCGACCAGTGGTCGAGCGGCCCGTTCGAGCCGTCGGAGCGCGACGGCCGGCTCTACGGCCGCGGCGTCTCCGACGACAAGGCGGGCGTCGCCATGCACCTCGCGGCATTGCGTGCGTACGGCGGCCGCCCGCCGGTGGGCGTCGTGCTGTTCGTCGAGGGCGAGGAGGAGATCGGCTCGCCCACGTTCACCACGTTCCTGCAGACCTACCGCGACCGCCTGGCCGCCGACGTCATCGTCGTCGCCGACTCCGCGAACTGGACGCCCGAGACGCCCGCACTGACCACGAGCCTGCGCGGCCTGGCCGACTGCACCGTCACCGTGCGCGTGCTCGAGCACGCCGTGCACTCCGGCGTCTTCGGCGGGCCGGTCCTCGACGCGCTCACCTCCCTGTGCCGGCTGCTCGCCACCCTGCACGACGAGAAGGGCGACGTCGCGGTGGCCGGCCTGGTCACCGATCCCGCGGCGGACGTCGAGTACCCCGAGGAGCGCTACCGCGGCGAGGCCGCCGTGCTCGACGGCGTCGAGCTGTCCGGCACCGGGCCGCTGGCCGATCGGCTCTGGAGCCGGCCGGCCATCTCGGTGCTGGCCATCGACGCGCCGGCCGTGGCCGACGCCGCGAACATCCTGATCCACCGGGCCAGCGCGAAGGTGAGCCTGCGGCTGGCCGCGTCGCAGGACCCGCAGGCGGGGCTCGAGGCCCTGACGAACCACCTGCGCGGCCACGCCGACTTCGGGGTGCAGGTCGAGGTCACCGACGGCGCGGTGGGCGGCGGCTGCGTGCTGCCGACGTCCGGGCCGGTGTTCGAGGCGGCCGAGGCCGCGCTCACCGAGGCGTTCGGCGTCCAGTCCGTGCGGGCCGGCATGGGCGGGTCCATCCCGTTCATCGCCGAGTTCCAGGAGGCCTTCCCCGACGCGACGGTCCTGGCCACCGGCGCCGGCGACCCCGACACCCGGGCGCACGGACTCGACGAGAGCCTGCACCTCGACATGTTCGCCAAGGGCTGCCTGGCCGAGGCGCTGCTGCTGGACCGGCTGGCCCGGTTGCCGCGCTGACGGAACGTGCGGCCATGACGCGCCAGGTCGCGCTGCTCCGGGGGATCAACGTCGGGGGCAAGAAGAAGGTCGCGATGGCCGAGCTCCGCGCGCTCGTCGAGCGGCTCGGACACACCGACGTGGCCACCTACATCAACAGCGGCAACGTCGTCTTCACCAGCGGCATCCCGGACGCCGGACGCGACGATCTGGAGGCGGCGATCGAGCGGGCCATCCAGGCCGAGCTGGGCCTGGAGGTCGCCGTCCTCGTGCGCACCCCCGGCGAGCTGGCGGCCGCCGTCGAGGCCAACCCGTTCCCCGACGCCGTGCCGGCCCGGCTCCTCCTGACGTTCCTGCGCGAGGAGCCGGCCGCCGATGCGTTCGCCGCCGCCGAGCGGGTGGATTCCGGCGCCGACGAATTCCGGGTCGGCGGCACGACGCTGTACCTGCACTGTCCCGACGGCATCGGCCGCAGCAAGCTGGCCGAGGCGCTCGGCCGGGTGAAGGCGCCTGTGGCCACGGCCCGCAACCTCGCCACCGTCCGCAAGCTGATCGACCTCTCGCATGTCGAGACGCCCAAAAGATCTTGACAACGGGTCATTTCGACCGGTAAGAGCTGGAGTGTCCTGTTCGTCCGCCGTGCCACCTTCCTCCGCAGCGGGACGGCGCCATCCCCGGGAGCTGCCATGCTGCGTTCACGTCATCGATCACTCTCCGGCCTCGCCCTCGGCCTCGGAGCCACCCTCGCTCTGACGCTCTCGGCCGCGCCGGCCGTCGCCGAGCCCGCCACCGTCCCGAACGGGCCGTGGGTCGAGGATGCCCAGCACGTATCGCTGGAACGACTGCACACCTACGCCGAACTGACCGACGCCCTGCACCGGCTGGAACAGCGCAGCCAGGGCCGGGTCGACGTCAGCAGCATCGGAACCACCAACGAGGGCCGAGACATCTGGTACGCCCAGGTGGGCACGGGCGCGACGAAGCTGCTCTACATCACCCAGCAGCACGGCAACGAGCCGCTGGGGACAGAGGCGGCGCTCCAGGTGCTGCAGCAGCTGGGCACCTCCCAGGCGTCGTGGGTCCGCGACCTGCTGGGCGAGATCACCCTCGGGATCGTCGTCCGCGCCAACCCCGACGGCACGGAGCGATACCAGCGGCAGAACGTCGACCCCGACTGCTCCGGCGCGTTCTGCCGGCCTGGCGTCGGGTACGACATCAACCGCTTTCACGACCCCGCGATCGACCCGGCCGACAACCCGGTGCCCGAGGCGGCGGCCATCCAGACGCTGGTGCGGGCGTGGCAGCCGGACATCACCGTCGATTACCACCACCAGGGCTCGTACGTCGCCGACGACGGCAGCCTGATCACCACGTCGATCATGTGGCCCACCAACCCTAACGTGGCCCCGGCCATCGTCGACGCGTCGAAGCAGGTGGCGGTGACGGTCTACGATGCGCTCTCCGCGTACGGGCACGGCGAGGTCAGCCAGTATCCCGGCGACAACCTCGCCGGCATCGCACGCAACTCCTTCGGCCTGCAGGGCAGTGCCAGCCTGCTGGTCGAGCTGCGCGGGGGCATCGGGCAGAAGAGCGCCGGCTACCTGATCCGCCAGGCCTACCTCGCGATGATGGCGGTGGCCCAGGCGGCGGCCGACGGCACGCTCGCCGACGTCGACCCGAGCCGGGCCGACGACATCCCGCCGCGCGGTCCGTCGGTGTCGGACGACGAGGACGAGTGACGCCGCTGGACGTGTTCGGAATGCCTGGGCGCGGCCGGTCGCGCGCGGTGGTGCGCACGCGCGACCGGCCGCGCGCCACCCGCGGATGCGGGCAAGAGATCACGACCGGTGCGGGTCGGCGACTCCGTATAGCAGCTGGTGGAGGGCCAGACGATCGCCCACAAGGGTCACGGTTCCTCCGGCGAGCGCAGCGTCGAGCGAGGCTGGATCGGCCAGCAGGCTGCCGAGCGTCTTGGGGTCCGTACGAAGCGAGATGTCGGCCATGGCAGGTTCACCGCTCTGCACCTGAACCTCTCCGGACTCGACGCGGACCGTCCAGACCGAGCCGTCGAGATCGAGGCGACAAACGATCGGCGGCGCCGCCGGGTCGGGACGAACGCCGATTTGCAGGAAGATCAACACCGAGGTGGCGCTGAGCGAGGTGGGCTCTGGGGGGCTCGGGGCATCGATCCCCCACTCGCTCAGAGCTCGGACGATCGGTTCCAGCTTCCGGCCCCACTCTGTGAGTTCGTAGACCTGCGTGCCCGCCGTTGAGGCCAGTTTGCGACGACGTATCACCTCGTGATGTTCGAGTTCTCGAAGTCGATCGGCAAGCAGGTTCGAGCTGGCGTTGGGCAGAGCGTGCCGCAGCTCGGAGAAGCGTCGAGGCACGAAGAGCAGCTCCCGGACGACCAGCAGTGCCCACCGCTCGCCGACAACGTCGAGAGCCCGAGCCATCCCGCATGAGTCCCGATAGCTACGGCTGGTCGGCATGACTACTCCCTCCTTGCATCCACCCTGATCCTACACTGCCACTCATCGCAGTTGTTTTTCGCAATCACTCGTGGTTATGGTTGAGCGATACGGCGTGGCGGAGCCAGCGCCGAGGTCGCGCAACAACCCGGCAGACAGGAGCCTGCGATGAGTATTTCGACGTCGAGAGAGATCCCAGCCTCGGCTCAGAAGCCCCAGCATGCGACGATCGTGGATCCCGATGCGCACCAAGTCGTGTTCGAGAACGAACACGTTCGGGTGATCCAGGCGCGCGCCTCTCACGGTTGGGAGAGTGCGATGCACTCGCACCTGCCGATGCTCGTGGTCAACCTCGGTTCCGGGCGACAGAAGGTGACCTGGGCGAATGGGACCACGCAGATCGTGGATCTGAACCCCGGTGCGGTCGTCTGGCAAGAAGACGCGTTCGATCACGCCTGGGAGTTGGTGGCGGGCGAAGTCAACGTGGTTCTCGTCGAGGTCAAGTCGGCAAATGTCGGACAATAGGGGCTCGGCCCGCACCGAACGAACCCTCGTCGGCAACCAGCCCGTGACCGGCGGCCGGGTGCGGTCCGGGCGCGGCCGCCCGTCATCCAGCTAGGACGTCGATTCGCGTCGCCAGGGCGGGCCGCCGCTGAGAGACTGCGGCCATGGAGAACGAGGCCATCCTGCTACAGGTGCGCGACGGCGACCTGGTCGGCGTCGGTTCCTGGGTCTACGTGTGGCTGCGGCCGGGCGACGTTCGCCCGGTGGTCTACGTCGGCAGCACGGGCGTGCCGCCGGTGGTGCGCATCTGGCTGCACCTGCACGACACCGACCCCGACGTCGGGCGGCTGCTGGCGCGGTATCCCGACGTCGCTCGCGATCCCCTCGACGTACTCGCGTTCTCCGTTCCCGACCGGCTGGACCGCGCCGCGGTGAAGGCGGCGCTGGTCGACCGGCTGGAGACTCGCGGGCTGCTGTCCGAGCGGTACGTCGGCGATCCGCCCGGCCTGCTCACCGGGAACGGCGCCGTCGGGCCTGCCGTCGAGTGGATGGTCGGCCAGGTCGTGGAGCACAACGGCGCCGCCGGTTGACGGCGCCCGATCAGTGTCGCTGGGCGAGCGCCCGCGCGACCAGCGTGTCGGACAGCTCGCGCAGCTGCCGGCGGGCGACGGGTTCGAGCGCCTGCGGCTTCGGCGTCGCCGCCATCGTCTGGTCGAAGTAGACGCCGCTGACGTCGGCCAGCTCGGGGTCGGAGATCAGTCGCAGCGTCGCCTCGCCGCCGTCGTGCAGTGTGCTCAACGGCCTCAGCTCCGCCTCGCGGACCATCGATGTCGCCATCAGCGTGGCCGGGTGCAGCGCGTTCACCGTGACGCCGGTGCCGCGCAGCTCCTCGGCGAGGTCGATGGTGAACATGATCTGCGCGAGCTTGCTCTGCCGGTAGGCGCGGTAGCCGTCGTAGCCGTGCTCGAGCATCGGGTCGGCGAAGTCGATGGGTGCCTGGCCGATGGACGCCACGTTGACGATGCGCGCGGGCGCCGCCGCCACCAGCGCCGGCAGCAGCCGCCGGGTCAGGTGGTAGCCGGCCAGGTAGTTCACCGCGAACCGCAGCTCGATGCCGTCCGGGCTCAGCTCGCGGCCGCCGCCGGGCTCGCCGAAGCCCACTGCCGCGTTGTTCACCAGGACGTCCAGGCCGGCGAAGCGGTCCAGCACCTCGTCGGCCAGCCGGTCGACCTGGGCGAGGTCGGCGAGGTCGGCCTGGACGACGCCGACCGGCTCGCGTCCGCCCTCGGCCCGGATCTCCCGGGCGGTCTCGTCCAGACGCGCCGGATTGCGGCCGTGCAGGACGACGCCGACGCCCGACGTCGCCAGCCGCAGCGCGAGCCATCGGCCCAGGCCATCGGTAGCGCCGGTGATCAATACCGTCGTGGGGCTCATGTCTTAAGGCAACCACCCGGCGCACCGGTGTTCTTCCCTCCGCTCGTAATCCGGGTCACGCTCCGTACACTGGGTGCCGTGGCCCGGGGCGATGGACGACTCACGCACGACATCAACCCACAGGAGAAGGGGCCGCAGGACGCCTGCGGCATCTTCGGGGTGTGGGCACCCGACGAAGAGGTCGCCAAACTCACCTACTTCGGGCTGTACGCGCTGCAGCACCGGGGACAGGAGTCGGCCGGCATCGCCGTCGGCAACGGCGAGCAGATCCTCGTCTACAAGGACATGGGCCTGGTCAGCCAGGTCTTCGACGAGTCGACGCTGAACACCCTGGTCGGTCATGTCGCCGTCGGGCACACCCGCTACTCCACCACCGGCGGCAGCCACTGGCAGAACGCGCAGCCCACGCTCGGCGCGACGCCGGCCGGCACCGTCGCGCTGGCGCACAACGGCAACCTCACCAACACGGCCGAGCTGTTGGACATCGTCCGTGAGCGGGTCGGGTCGGCCAGCGGCGAGCTGCGCTACGGCAACACCACCGACACCGCGCTCATGACGGCGCTGATGGGTTCCTACGCCGACCGCACGCTCGAGGAGAGCGCCATCGAGGTGCTGGCCCTGGCGCGAGGCGCGTTCTCGCTGGTGTTCTCCGACGAGAACACCCTCTACGCCGCCCGCGACCCGCAGGGCGTCCGTCCGCTGGTGCTGGGCCGGCTGGAGCGCGGCTGGGTGGTCGCCAGCGAGACCGCCGCGCTCGACATCGTCGGCGCCTCGTTCATCCGCGAGGTCGAGCCCGGTGAGCTGGTGGTCATCGACGCCGACGGGCTGCGCTCGCACCGGTTCGCGCCGGCCGCGCCGAAGGGTTGCCTGTTCGAGTTCGTCTACCTCGCCCGGCCCGACACCCACATCTCCGGTCGCTCGGTGCATCAGACCCGCGTCGAGGTGGGCCGCCGGCTGGCCCGCGAGCACCCGGTCGAGGCCGACCTCGTCATCCCGGTGCCCGAGTCCGGCACCCCGGCCGCCGTCGGCTACGCGGAGGAGTCCGGCATTCCGTACGGCATGGGGCTGGTCAAGAACGCCTACGTCGGCCGGACGTTCATCCAGCCGTCGCAGACGCTGCGCCAGCTGGGCATTCGGCTCAAGCTGAACCCGCTGCGCGAGATCGTCGCCGGCAAGCGACTGGTCGTCGTCGACGACTCCATCGTGCGCGGCAACACCCAGCGGGCGCTGGTGCGCATGCTGCGCGAGGCCGGTGCCGCCGAGGTGCACGTGCGCATCTCCAGCCCGCCGGTCACCTGGCCGTGCTTCTACGGCATCGACTTCGCCTCTCGCGCCGAGCTGATCGCCACCGGCCTGTCCACCGACGAGATCTGCCGCTCGATCGGCGCCGACTCGCTCGGCTACGTCTCGCTCGACGCCCTGGTCGAGGCGTCGACGGTGCCGAAGAACGATCTGTGCCGGGCCTGCTTCGACGGCGTCTACCCGATCGAGCCGCCGGCCCGCGCCGGCAAGGACGTCCTGGAGCAGGAGACCATCCCCGGCTGCGAGACTCCTGACCGCGACGGCCTGGCGCGAGCTGCGTCACTCGGCGATCCAGCCGACGGTCTGAACTCCCTGCTCAGCGCGGGTGGCGCCGCCGATGCGCTGCGGCGTCCGTGAGGCCGGGTTGTGACAAATCGCCCGAAATGTGGTTGCCTGCTCCTCGGTCACGAAATGGTATCGGCCTGAGGATGGAGATCACGTAGTGCCGAGAGCTCGTCACGGACGTTCGCGTCATCGACGCATCAAGGTGCCAGCGCTCACCCGTCTGCCTGCGCTCTCCAGCCTGACGGCGCTCACCCGCCGCCGGGTCGCCCTCATGGTCACTCCGGTCGTGCTGGCCGGTGCCGCCGTCGCCGGCGTGACGCTCTGGCCCGACGGATCCGGCGAGCTCGGCCAGGACGCGACCACGTCCCTCGGCATGCCCGAGCGCGAGGAGTCCGCCAGCCGCGGCGAGGACCGTCCGACGCTGCCGCCGATGACGCCGAACGCGGCCCCGACGCCCACGGCGACGCCGACCCCGACTCCGACTCCGACGCCCACCCCGACCCCGACTCCGACGCCCACGCCGGAGCCGACGGTCGCCGGGCAACTGTTCGTGACGGCGGGCCTGAACGTGCGCACCAGCCCCGACCTCGAGGCCGAGGTCGTGACGGTCCTCGGCACCGGTACCCAGGTCGACATCACCGGCGCCACCGAGGGCACCTGGTCGCAGATCCTGCTCGACGGCGAGCCGTACTGGGTGGCCACCGAGTACCTCGCCGAGGAGCCGCCGGCCGAGGAGCCGTCCGGCGGCATCTCCGCCGCCGAGTGCGAATCCGGCTCCGCGGTCGAGGACGGCCTCACGCAGGACGCCGTCCGGGTGCACCGTGCCGTCTGCGCCGCGTTCCCGGAGGTGGAGTCGTACGGCGGCCTGCGTCCCGGCGACAGCGGCGAGCACGGCGACGGCCGGGCGCTGGACATCATGATCCGCGGCTCCGTCGGCGACCAGATCGCCGCCTTCGTCCAAGACCACTACAGCGAACTGGGCGTCAGCGAGATCATCTGGGAACAGCGCATCTGGACCGTCGAGCGGGCCGAGGACGGCTGGCGCTGGATGGAGGATCGCGGCGACGACACCGCGAACCACTACGACCACGTCCACGTGACCGTCTACGGCAACGAGGGCACCACCTGATCCGGTGCCCGGCACCGAAGAGGTCCTGCAGGGTGATCCGCACCGCCGCGTGGTGCGGATCGGCGATACCGTCCGTCTCTGTGTGGCGTTTGTGTCGCTGCGCGTCCACGTGGTGAGATTTGCCGGCGTTTCGGGGGCCGTCACGAGGTTTCCTCACGCATCAACAGGGCTGCAATCGTGTTGATGCTCGGGTAATCCTCGTGATGTCAGCGATCATCGATGATCATCGCTGTCCACAGGCTCACGGCGGACCATAGCGTCGGTTGCGGAGCCCGGGTCGTGCCCAGACTCGCCCCGTCCCCCTGATCGCTGCCCGTTCTTGGCCGCAGCAGGGGGGACGGCGACGTCCCGAGCTCCCGGCGAACGCCACCCCGACCCATCCGAGGGCTGCCGTCAGCCGACGAGGTCGATCCGAGCGCTCTCCTCCTCGAACCCGACCGCCTCGAAGGCTCGCCGCATCGGGACGTTCTCGTCGTCCGTCTCGCCGACGACCTTCTCGGCGCCGTGTTCCGCTTGCCACGTCGTCATCCACGCGAGCAGCTCTCGGGCGTACCCATGGCCGCGCTGCTCCGGCACGACGCCGACGTAGCCGGTGAACACCTTGGCGCCGGGGTTGCCGGTGACCAGCCCGACCAGCGCGCCGCCGGCGTCGTAGGCGACCCGCCAGCCGTCGACCGGGCCGGCGTAGTTCACCATGTCGGCCAGTTCCTCGGCGGCCAGCTCCGCGGCGTCGCGGGTGCGCAGCGACCGCCGCGTGTGGGCGTCGAGGCTCCCCTGGAACGTGCGCAGGTACGCGTCGGCGAGCACCGGGTCGTCCGGTCCGCTGACCGGCTCGAACCGCAGCCCGTCACGGACGGATGGAAGGCCGGCGGCGGGCGTCCAGCGGAACCGCCGCCGCGTCACCAGGATCTCGAACCCGGCCGCCTTCGCCGCCGCCAGCAGGTCCGGCAGCGCTGGCGGCGGATCGTCGCGCCAGCCGGCCGGCGGGAACAGGTTCAGCTCGACCTGCTCCAGCCCGCCGGCGCGCAGGTCGGCGGTCGCCCGCCGCAAGAGCGCCGTCATGACGTCGACGCGGTCCGGCTCCTCGCCGAGGTCGAAGAAGTCGAGGATCCACGGCTGGTCGTTGGCGGGCGCACCCCAGCCGGCGACCCGGCCGGCGGTGCGGCCGTCCCGGTCCGCCGTCCAGACCCACTCGGGCCGGCGGTTGCGGTTGGCGAACGCGGTGGTGAGGTGCTCGTCGGTGACGACGAGATCGGCGATCGGGGTTCCCAGCTCGGACCGGGCGCCGCGGAGCAGCGCGAGCGCTTCCTCAGGCGTACTGGGACGGGTGATGCTGACGTGCATGCTCTCCTCCGGAGAGTCAGGCGCCGTCCTCATCCTGGAGGGCGGCGCGGCAAACCTGGCGGTACATCGCGACCTCCTCTCCGTGCCGGGCCGGACCACTGATCGGTCCGGACGCTGGGCGCGAGCCTAACACGACCCACCGGATACGCTTTGACGCGTGTCGAGCAGCGATCGCCCGCCCGCGGGTGCCACCTATGCCAGTGCCGGGGTCGACATCGAGGCCGGCGACCGCGCCGTCGAGCTGATGAAGGAGTGGGTCGCCAAGACCCGCCGCCCGGAGGTCGTCGGCGGCCTGGGCGGCTTCGCCGGGCTGTTCGACGCCAGCGCGCTCAAGGCCTATCGCCGGCCGCTGCTGGCCACCAGCACCGACGGCGTCGGGACGAAGGTCGCGGTGGCGCAGCGGATGGACGTCCACGACACCATCGGCTTCGACCTCGTCGGCATGGTCGTCGACGACATTGTCGTCTGCGGGGCCGAACCGCTGTTCATGACCGACTACATCGCTTGCGGCCGCGTGGTCCCGGAGCGCACCGCCGCCATCGTCAAGGGCATCGCCCAGGCATGTGTGGCCGCCGGCTGCGCGCTCAGCGGTGGCGAGACGGCCGAGCACCCGGGGCTGCTAGGCCCGGACGAGTACGACGTCGCGGGCGCGGTCACCGGCGTCGTGGAGGCCGACGCGCTGCTCGGCGCCGACCGCGTGCGGGCCGGAGACGCCGTCGTCGCGATGGCGTCGTCAGGGCTGCACTCGAACGGCTACTCGCTGGTGCGGCACGTCTTCCTCGAGCGGGCCGGCTGGGCGCTGGACCGCGACGTACCGGAGCTCGGCCGCACGCTGGGCGAGGAGCTGCTCGAGCCCACCCGCATCTACGCGCGGCACTGCCTGGCGCTGGCGGCCGCCGTCGAGGTGCACGCGATGTCGCACGTGACCGGCGGCGGGCTGGCCGCGAACCTGGCTCGGGTGCTGCCTGACACCGCGACGGCCCGGCTCGACCGCGCGACGTGGGCGCCGCAGCCGGTGTTCGGGCTGGTCGGCGAGGTGGGCGGGGTGGCCGAGCCGGAGCTGGAGAAGACCCTCAACATGGGTGTCGGCATGGTGGCCGTGGTGGCGCGGGACGCGGCCGACGAGGCCGTGCGCGTGCTGACGGACCGGGGGGTGCCGGCGTGGATCGCCGGCGAGGTGCTGGACGGTGACGGCACCGCGACCCTGCACGGTGCCTATCGCGCGTGACCGTGCACGACTGATCGGCTCGGGCGGACTGCTGGCCCCGGGCACCCGAGGCCAGCAGACCGTCCGGACGATGCGATATCGCTAGCGACCCGGGTCAACCCGCATGACGACGGGGCTCGTCGTCATCGTCGTCGAGGTAGCGCGAGTACTCGTCGTACTCCTCGCTGCTGTCCTCGTCGAGGCCCGTGTCACTACTGCCATTGCCGTCGGTGCCCAACTCACGCTGCAAAGCGCCGAAGTCGGTGTCCAGAGTCTGGTACTTCAACCGACGGGCGACCTTTGTCTGCTTGGCCTTGGCCCGGCCGCGCCCCATAGGGTCGACCCCCTCGCACAAACCGGGGCGACCAGCTCACTGGACGCCCTCGTTTCCGTTCGAATGACATCTACTCGTAGGGACAACGGTACAGGGTCCGAGGCTGTTCCGCCTCATCCGGTACCAACTAGCGTTCTTCCCCGCGTCATCCGCGCAGGTAGACATCGCGCAATCGGCTGACAGCGGCGATTCGGCGCTCGGCGAGGCGGTCGGCGGCGACGGCCGGCGGCACGCCGTCGTCGGCGGCCAGCTGGAAGATCTCGCGGGTGGTATCGAAGATCTTCGTGGCCTTCGCCTTGGCCCGGTCGAAGGAGAATCCGTGCAGCTCATCGGCCACCTGGATGACTCCGCCGGAGTTCACGACGTAGTCCGGCGCATAGAGGACGCCGGCGTCGTCGAGGCTCTTCTCGATGCCGGCGTGGGCCAGCTGGTTGTTCGCGCCGCCGCAGACGGCCGCCACCCGGCCCTCGGTGAGCAATGTCATGGTGTCGTCGTCGAGCGCGCCGCCCAGCGCGCACGGCGCGTACACGTCGATACCGGCGCCGAGCAGCTCGTCGGCGGTATCGACGACGTCGACCTGCGGGTGCGCGGCGCGCAGCTGGTCGATCGCGTGCTCGGACACGTCGGTGACGACGACCGAGGCGCCCTCGTCCAGCAGCAGGCCGGTCAGCTTGGAGCCGACCTTGCCGACGCCGGCGATGCCGACCCGGCGGCCGGCCAGGCTGGTGCCCCCCCACAGCCGCTCGGCGACGGCGCGCATGCCCTGGAACACGCCGAACGCGGTCAGCACGCTGGAGTCTCCGGCGCCGCCCTCGGCCGGCGAGCGGCCGGTGACCCACCGACTCTCGCGCGCGACGATGTCCATGTCGGCGACGTAGGTGCCGACATCGCACGCGGTGATGTAGCGGCCGCCGAGCGACTCGACGAACCGGCCGTAGGCGCGCAGCAGCGTCTCTGACTTGTCCAGCTCGGGATCGCCGATGATGACCGCCTTGCCGCCGCCGTGATCGAGGCCGGCAAGGGCGTTCTTGTAGGTCATGCCGCGCGAGAGGTCCAGGACGTCCTCGAGTGCGGCGTCCTCGGCTTCATACGGGTAGAACCGGGTACCGCCGAGGCCGGGTCCGAGAGCGGTGGAGTGCAGCGCGATGATGGCTCGCAGGCCGCTTCCGGCATCGTGGCAGAAGACGACCTGTTCGTGTCCGGTGTGCCGACCGAACACCAGGGGCGACGCCTTGGTCATGGTGGTGACCCTTTCACGTCCGGGCCCGCGGGGTGTGCGGGCTGGTGTCAAGCTCACTCTAGGACGGCGGGCGGCAGCGAGGAGGTAGCACGGTGAGGCGATGGCACGGGAATCCCTGGGCGATCCTGCTCACGCTGTGTCTCGGGTTCTTCATGACGCTGCTCGACGTGACGATCGTCAACATCGCCATCCCGAGCATGATGGACGAGCTGGGCGCGTCGCTCGACGAGATCCTGTGGGTCATCAACGCCTACGTGATCATGCTGGCGGTGCTGGTCATCACGGCCGGCCGGCTGGGCGACCTGCGTGGCCAGCGGGCCATGTTCATCATCGGTGTCGCGGTGTTCACGCTGGCGTCGCTGGCCTGCGGGCTGTCGCAGGGCCCGGCCATGCTCATCGCCTGCCGGGTGGTGCAGGGCATCGGCGCGGCGATCCTCATGCCGCAGACGTCGGCGCTGCTGATCACCACCTTCCCGCCGGAGAAGCGCGGGATGGCGTTCGGCGTCTGGGGCGCCGTGGCCGGGGTCGCGACCGTCGCCGGCCCGACCCTCGGCGGGCTGCTGGTGACGGTGCTCGACTGGCGGTGGATCTTCTTCGTCAACGTGCCGGTGGGCGCAGTCGTGCTGGCGATGGCGTGGTCGATCATCCCGGAGTCGGGCCGGCGCGAGCGGCACCGTCTCGACCTGCCCGGCGTCCTGCTGGCCAGCGCCGCGCTCGTCTTCCTGACGTTCGGCCTGGTCGAGGGCGAGCGGTTCGGGTGGGGCCGGGTGTGGGAGTTCGTCTCGATCCCGGCGCTGCTGGCGACGGGCGCCGTCCTGCTGGCCGTGTTCCTCGTGTTGCAGGCGCTGCGCCAGGACCGCGAGCCGTTGATTCCGTTCGGGTTGTTCCGCGACCGCAACTACTCGGTGATGAACGGCGTGGCCGGGCTGGTCGCGATCGGGATGGTGGGGACGTTCCTGCCGATCACCATCTATCTGCAGACGGTGCTCGGGCACACCGCGCTGCAGGCCGGGCTGACGCTCGCGCCGATGTCCGTGGTGTCGATGTTCGTGGCCCCGGCCGCGGGCCGGTTCACCGACCGCGTCGGCGGCAAGTACATCCTGATCACCGGCCTGTTGCTCTATGGGATCGGCATCCTGTCCTTCGCCCTGGTGGCGACGGACTCCGCGTCGTGGTGGCACTTCCTGCCGTCGTTGCTGGTGGCGGGGTTGGGGCTGGGC
>NZ_SMLB01000067.1 GCF_004349105.1 Jiangella aurantiaca | reverse complement strand
CGGCTGGCCCGGCAACGGCCGCCTCGCCCCGGGCGCGGCGGCCGACCTCGTCGCCGTCCGCACCGACACCGTCCACACCACCGGCGCCGACCCCGCCCACCTGATCTTCGCCGCCGGCGCCCAAGACGTCGACACCGTCATCGTCGCCGGCCGCACCATCGTCAGCGGCGGAACGCACGAAAGGGGCGACGTCGCGGGCCTGCTGACCCGCGCCGTCGCCCCGCTGTGGGCCTGAAACCGTCACACGGCGACCGCCTGCACCGCGGGCACCCGGATCGCCTTCCGGGCCGCGCCGAGGCAGGACGCCAGCGTGAGAACGGCGGCGGTCGAGACGATGCCGACGTAGATGCCGATGGTGGTGTCCGGCAGCAGCTCACCGGTGCGGGCCAAGCTGTAGGGGAACACCGTCACGATGGAGCCGATCGAGCCGAACAGCACGCCGGCCGCCGCGAGCACCACGCCCTCCATGCCTACCATGCTCAGCACTTGGGGCGGCGTCGACCCGGCCAGCCGCTGCTGGCCGAACTCGCGGCGCCGGTAGGTGGTGGCCGCGACCAGCGTGTTGATCACCAGGATCGCCGCGAACACCGAGAGCATCCCTACCACGACGAAGTTCAGCGTCTCGATCGCCTGCGCCTCGTCCGCCGGGATCGACGACCCGGCCGCCGGCGGCGCGGCGTTCTCGATGCTCTGCATGTACAGCGTGCCGGTCGCGATGCCGGTGAACAGGATGATCGGCATCAGCGCGCCGGCCATGTGCTGCGTCCGGCGGCGGACATTCTCGACCGCGAGGTAGCCGCTGATGCCGCCGAGCAGCCGCAGCGGACCGGCCAGCACCGCCGTCACGGCCCGCACCAGCACGGGCGCGAACAGCGCCAGCCCGATGGAGAACCAGATGGACGCCTGCCCGGCAGTCTGCATCGCGTCGATGCCCTTGTCGTCGAAGAGTGCGACGGTCAGGATCGCGCAGTTCAGGCCGATGGCGAGGAACGCGATGGCGGCGATCACGCGCTTGCGGGACATCCGCGCCTGCTCGACGGTGACCGCCGTCATCGCCTCCTTCGCCCGCTGCTTCGTCGCCCGGCGGGCGGTGACGATCGCGCCGCTGACCGCCGCGAGGAACGTCACGCCGAGTCCGATGGACAGCGCCGCCGTACCGAACCCGTACGAGATCCCCTCGGCGACCTGGTCGGTGTTCTGCAGCAGCTCCAGAAGCAGCCGGCCGGCACCCATGGCCGGCAGGATCGCCAGCGCCGCCGCCACGACGGCCACGGCGGCGGCCTCGCCGACGATCATCCGGCCGACCTGGAACGGCGTCGCGCCGATGCTCTTCAGCAACGCCATCTCACCGGCCCGCTGCCGCACCGACAGCGTCATGGTCGAGATCACAGCGAACAGTACGATCACCAGACCCCAGCCGCCCACGACCAGCGCCATCGTCGTCAGCGTCTCCTCGCTCACGTCGTCGACGCCGGAACCGCCGGCGGTGTCGAGCAGGGCGGCGAACGCCATCACGACGGTCGCGCCGAGGAACATGGACAGGAAGCTCGCGACGAACCCGCCGGTGCGGTGCCGCAGCGAGCGCACGGCCAGCCCGAACACCGTCACTCACCCACGGCCGGGCGCAGGGTGACCGCATCGCCGAGGTGGGTCATCCGCTCGGCGACGGTCTCCGCCGTCGGACGGTCCAGCGAGCCGGCGATCCGGCCGTCGGCCAGGAAGATCACCGAGTCGGCGTACGACGCCGCCACCGGGTCGTGTGTCACCATGACGACCGTCTGGCCGAACTCGCGCACCGCCTCGGCGAGCAGCGACAGCACGGTGCGGGCGCTGCGGCTGTCCAGGGCGCCGGTGGGCTCGTCGGCGAAGATCGCGCTCGGATTCGTGACCAGCGCCCGGGCGATGGCGACCCGCTGTTGCTGGCCGCCGGACAGCTCGGCCGGACGGTGGCCGATGCGATCACCCAGCCCGACCCGCTCGAGGATCGCGATCGCGCGCTTGCGGTCGGCCCGCTTGCCGGCCAGCCGCAGCGGCAGCGTCACGTTCTGCAGGACGGTGAGCGTCGGGAGCAGGTTGAACTGCTGGAAGATGAAGCCGATGCGCTGCCGCCGGAACTTCGTCAGCGCGGTCTCGCTGCCGCCGGTCAGCTCCGCGCCGTCGATGAAGACCCGGCCGGCGGTCGGCTGGTCCAGGCCGGCAGCGCACTGCAGGAACGTGCTCTTGCCGGATCCGGACGGGCCCATGATCGCGGTGAACGTGCCCGCGGCCAGGCTGAGGGACACGTCGTCCAGCGCCCGGACCGGGTTGTCGCCGGTGCCGTAGGTCTTGCTGACCTGGACCAGCCGCAGGGCCTCCGCGGCGCTCGTGATGTCGTGCTCAGGCATCTCAGTCTCCGTCCTCGGTTGGCGCTCGTCTGCGCCTACGAGAAACCTAGGAATCCGCCCTGGCCGGGCACGATGGAGCAGACTCCCCAGCCTTGGTGGGGCTAGCCCTAAGGTGAGGCCGCTCTTGACCTTCTCGGTACAGTGACGGCGTGCCAGGTCTCGGACGCGGGCGAGCGCGCGTCGCGCGCGGCCTCGTCATGTCCACGGCCTGCCTGATGCTGCCGACGCTGGCCCATGCGGCCGCCGGCGGCGACGTCACGACGAATCCCGGCTTCGTCGCGGTGGCGCTGCTGCTGTGCGTCGCGTGCGTCGCACTGGCCGACCGCCGGCGTTCGGTGGCCGAGATCGCGGCGATGCTGGTGTTCACCCAGCCGGTGCTGCACGTCCTGCTGACACTCGACGGCCACCACGGCGCGCCGTCCTCCGTCGTCCCGTCCGCGGGCATGGCGCTGACGCACGCGCTGTCCGCCGTCGTGCTGACCGTGCTGTTGGCCGGGGCCGAGAGCGTCGCGTGGTCGCTGGCCGCGCTGTCCGCGACGGTGCTGCTCACGCGGGTGCGCCGGCTGCTGGCGGTCCCGGTCGTGGCGGTGGCGCGAGTGCGGGCCACCGACGGCGAGGTCGACGCGGCCACGCCGCGCAGCGTCCTGCTCGTCCGGTCGACACCGTGGAGAGGCCCGCCGGCGCTGCCGGTTCTGGGCTGAACGACCACAACTGAACCAACACGGGGGACGCGGCGCCGGGTTGCGGCGTCGCGGGGTCTCGTGTATCTCCACGACCACGACAAAGGACGCATTTCATGATCACACGTAACCTCGCCCGGGCGGGGCTCGCCGCCGGCGGCGCCGTCACGCTCGGGGTGGTCCTCGCGGCCACCGCCGCGGCGCACGTCACCATCCGGCCGGACGTCGACACCGCCGGCTCCTACGCCAAGATCACCGTCCGGGTGCCGAACGAGTCCGACACCGCGGGCACGGTGCAGGTGAAGCTCGATCTGCCCGCCGACACCCCCATCCCGTCGGTGCGGGTGCAGCCGCACGCGGGCTGGACCGCCGAGCTCACCACCACACAGTTCCCGGAGCCGGTGCAGGTCGGCGACCGGACGCTCGAGGAGGCGGTCACGTCCATCACCTGGACCGCCGACCCCGGCGTGCGCATCGACCCGGGCGAGTTCGACGAGTTCGCGATCTCCGTCGGCCCGCTCCCCGAGGCCGGCACGTACTTCCTCCCCGCCACCCAGACCTACGACGACGGCGAGGTCGTCGCGTGGGCCGAGGAGACGGTCGAGGGGCAGGAGGAGCCGGAGCATCCGGCGCCGGTGCTGGAAGTCGTCGAGGCAACCGGGGAGGACGGCCACGGCGGCGCGCCAGCCGCGGAGAACGTGTCCGACGACGGCGGCACGTCGGACGACGCGTCGGCGGCGTCTGGCGACAGCAGCGACGACCTTGCGCGCGGGGTCGGCATCGGCGGTCTCGTCGTCGGCGCGGCCGGCGTGGGCGTCGGTGCAGCGGCGCTGCGGCGGCGCAATGCGTAGGCTCCGTCGCCTGCTCGGGGTCGCGGCGCTCGCCGCGGCCCCGGTCGCCGGGCTGTCCCTGGTCACCGCCCCGGCCGCCGTCGCCCACGACCAGCTGGTCGCCAGCACGCCGGAGGACGGCGGCACCGTCAGCACGCCACTCACCTCGGTCGAGCTGGTGTTCAGCAACGCGATCCCCGGCGAGTTCGTGCAGGTGGCGGTCACGGACGCCGCCGGCACCGCGTACCAGGACGGCGCACCGCAGACCGTCGGCGACACCGTCATCCAGGCCGTCCAGCAGCTGCCGGACGGCGACTACACGATCGCCTACCGGGTCGTGTCGTCCGACGGCCACCCGATCGACGGCACCGTCGCGTTCACCGTCGCCGGCGCCGGACCGGCGGCCCCGGCGGAGACGCCGTCCGCGACCCCGTCGCCCGATGCGTCGCCGGCGGAGACGCCGGCCGAGGAGCCGTCGGACGAGACGACGCCGGCCGCCGGCTCGGGCTCGTCCTCGTCCGAGGACGACGACGGGCTGGGCTCGACGGCGACCGTTCTGCTGATCGTCGGCGGCGCCCTGGTCGTCGCCGTCCTCGCGTTCGTGGCGGCCGGTGGCCGGCGGCGCGGGACCGCGGAGGACACTGACAGCTGATGAACATCTCGACTCCGGCCGCAGACGTCGTACCGCCCACCCGCCAATGGGGTGTGGCGGCGGCCGGGGTCGCCCTGGTCACGCTGATCGTCGCGCTGCTGCTCGGTGGCGGCGACGCCACGGCCGGCATCCCCGGCCTGGGCGATCCCGGCGACGTCACCAAGTGGGGGCTGCCGATCGCCCGGGCCGTGCTGGACGGCGCCGGCGCGGTCACCGTCGGCCTGCTGGGCCTGGCGGTCGTGCTGCCCGTGCGCAAGGGCCAGCTCGGCGGCGACGCGCTGCACGCGCTGCGGGCGGCGTCGTTGTCGGCGCTCGTGCTGGCCGTCGCCGCCGCCGTCGTCCACCTGCTCACGCTGTCCGACCTGGTCGGGCGGCCGCTCCCGGACGCGCTGGCCGGCGACTCGTTCGTCTCGTACACGTCGACGGTCGAGCAGGGCCGCGCTTACGCGGCAATGGTCGTGCTTGCGCTGGCGATCATCCCGGCCGCCCGGCTGACCCTCGGCCACGGCGGCGCCATCGCACTGTTCTGCCTCGGCGTCGCGACGCTGGTGCCGCTCAGCCTGATCGGGCACTCGTCGACCGGCGACTACCACCACTCGGCGCGGGTGTCGCTGCTGGTGCACCTGGTCGGCATGGCGCTGTGGGTGGGCGGGCTGGTCGCGCTGTCCTGGTACGCCGGACGGCGCGGGCGGGAGCTGCCGCGTGCGGCGCGCGCCTTCTCCGCCGTCGCGCTGGGCTGCTTCGTCATGGTCGCGGCCAGCGGCGTGCTGAACGCGTGGGTGCGGCTGTCCTCGCTGGCCGAGGTGTTCACGTCGGCGTACGGGCTGATCCTGTTCGGGAAGGTGCTCGCGCTCGTGACGCTGGGCTGGCTCGGCTGGCGGCACCGCAGCCGGACGCTGCCGCAGCTGGAGGCCGGCCGCCCGGGCGCCTTCCGGCGGCTGGCCGTCGGCGAGATCATCATCATGGCCGTGGCGCTCGGCCTCGCCGTCGCGCTCAGCCGCACCGAGCCGCCCGGTCCGGCGATCCCCGAGGTCCGCACCACCGTCCGCTCGCTCATCGGCTTCCCGGTCCCGCCCGAGATCAGCCCGGGCCGGCTCATCACCGAGTTCTACCCGGACGCGATGTTCGCGCTCGGCATCCTGGCCGCCCTGTTGCTCTACCTGGGCGGCGTCTGGCGCCTGCACCGCCGCGGCGACAAGTGGCCCGTCGGCCGCACCATCGCCTGGCTGACCGGCCTCGCCACGGTGGGCTTCGTGGGGCTGAGCGGGATGCAGACCTACGGCATGGTGATGCTGTCAGTGCACATGGTCCAGCACATGATCCTCATGATGGTGAGCCCGATCCTGCTGGTCCTCGGCGGCCCCATCACACTGGCGCTGCGCGCGTTGAAGCCGGCCCGGCGGGGTCAGCTCGGCCCGCGCGAGGCCATCACCGCCGCCGTCAACAGCCCGGTCGCTCAGGTGCTCACCCACCCGCTGGTGGCGCTGGCGCTGTTCGTGTCCGGCTCGTTCACGGTGTACTTCACCGGCCTGTTCGAGTCGGCGATGCGCTCGCACACCGGCCACATGCTGATGAGCGCTCACTTCCTCGTGGTCGGCTACCTCTTCTTCGAGATGCTCATCGGCATCGACCCGCTGCCCAAGCGCCCGCCGTTCCCGGCCCGCGTCGTCCTGCAGCTGCTGGCGATGTCCTTCCACGCCGTCTTCGGCCTCGCCCTGATGGAGTCGTCGCGCCTCATCGCCGGCGACTACTACCGCGAGATCGCCACCGAGATGCCCTGGCTGCCCGACGCCCTGGACGACCAGATCCTCGCCGGGCAGATCACGTGGGGCTTCGGCGAGCTGCCCGGCCTGCTGGTCATCGGCGTGCTGTTCGTCCAGTGGTATCGCTCGGACGAACGCGAGGCGCGGCGCTTCGATCGGCGCGAGGGCGAGGACGAGGCCGAACGCGAGGCCTACAACGCCTACCTCGCCAAGCTCGACGAGCGGTCGCGTCGCGAGAAGACATGAGCTTGCTCGGCACTCTCGACGGCGTGCCCTCGCGGGGTCGGGTCACCCATCCGGCGTGGTGACACCAGCGCCAACTGTTGGCGTCTGTGTCACCACGCAAGATCGCACCCAGCCGGGCCTGGCCCTCGAAGAGGCGCGATTTCACCCCGGAGGCGGCGTCGGCTAAACTCGTCCCGCCAACGCAAGGACAGGTAGCTCAGTTGGAAGAGCGTCCGCCTGAAAAGCGGAAGGTCGGCGGATCGAACCCGCCCCTGTCCACCCCTCCACCAGCACGAACATCTCTCGTTCGTCGCCGCGGTTGACCGTGATTCCCCCGCCTTACCCGCCGCTTGGGGCACGCCGGGGGCACGGCGATCCATCCACTCGCGCCATCTGAGCTGGCGAGCTGGTCTCTGCGCGTCGCGCCGCATCGCGGTCGTCGTGCGCCGGGCGCGTGGCCCACCCGCAGGCGGGATCGACCTCATTCCTTGTAGTCGCCCCCGGCCGGTGCGGACACACCGGGCCGGGGACTTGATCCCACCCTGTTCTAGCCAGGAGGAGACCCATGGTCACCGTATCGAAGCCGAAGAAGCGGGAGATCATCACCCGTGCTCCGTTCGTGAGTGATGACATCGGAGAGATCGTCGCGTACCACGATGAGGAAGGCCCGACCATCGATGTGACGATCCGCCCGGAGGACAGCGGTCAGTACGCGCAGTTCGGCCTCACCGCGGCCGAGGTGCACGAGCTGGCCGACGAGCTGCATCGCATCGCCGACCAGGTGCAGCGGGCCGGCTGGACCCCGACCATCCTCGCGGAGGCGCGGGCGTATCTGCCGGGCATGACCGACGAGCAGATCATCGAGCGGCTGGACCGGCTGTATCGCCGGTGGGGCGGGCTCGTGATCGGGTTCCGCGGCCGGCTGGATCGTGCCGCCGGGCGAGCGCTCGCTGTCGAGGTCCACATCGAGACGCTGGAACGCTCGATGGCGCTGATCGAGCAGAACGCCGAGCCGCTGTCGGGGGTGCCGGAGCTCGCGGACCGGCTGACTGAGCTGCGCTCTTCGCTTGACGAGGTCAGGCAGCTCTACATCGCAGAGCAGGAGCGTCACCCGTGACCGGGGCGGTCGACCGCAACGCGGCCTGCTCGGTGAAGTGGTGCGACGAGACCGGCACGCACGCGGTGCACCGCAAGTACATCGCGTCGCTGCCGGCCGGTCTCCGCGGCGCTGGACTGGTCGGCGTGAACCTTGCGCAGCGGGTCCAGCCGCGGGCGACGGTGTGCGTCGAGCTGACGGTCACCACGCCATGGGCCTCAACTGCTGGCCACCTGTTCGCGGCATCCTGCGTGGCTGACATCGCGGTGGCGCTGACCGAGGCCGCCGAGCGAGCGACGGAGCTGCACGCGATCCGGCAGGGCAACAACGAATGACGACTGTCACTACTCGTAGTAGGGTTGTAGTAGATGAACGTGGACTGGACGCACGGCGCCACGCACATGTGGGACCGGCACCAGGTGACTGTGACGGAGGCGAACGAAGCGCTGGCCGACCCGCTGGCCGCGGTGCTCGACCCGGACCCGAAGAGCAAGTCCGGCGACAGCATCCGGGTCATCGGATACTGCCCGTCGCGAGACGAGCTGCTCACGGTGATCGTGGTCCGCGACCCGGAAGTGACCTGGTTGTGGGGCGCCAACGGATGGCCCTCGAACACCACCGACCGGCGCGAGTACATGAGAAGGAGGCGATGATGAGCAAGATCGAGGACAAGATCAAGGAGATCCAGGACGAGTCTGAAGCCACGCGCGACGACCCGTACCCGGAGAACACTGTCGTGACGAGGCCGAACCTGGCCGGCTCGGTCGTACAGTCGGTTCGGCTGCCGGCGGCCGAGTACGCGCAGGTCGAGCAGCTGGCCCGCGACGCCGATGTTCCCGTGTCGGCGATGATCCGCGGCCTGGTGCTGTCCGGTCTGGCGGCTCGGAAGAACGCCACACTGAAGGACGCGATCAACCGGCTCATCGCTGACGCCGATGACCTGCGTCGCTTCATCGATCACGACGGCGCCGCATAGGCGTCGAGGTCAGGGGTCGTGCCCACTCTGCGGCGTCCTCCTCATAACTGCCGCCCCCAAGGCCGCAGCGAAGCGTGTCCAGGGTCGACGAAGTCGATCGCGCAGCGACACGGAGCGCAGCGGAGTGCCCTTGACGCGCGTAGTGGAGGCCGGACAATCGCGGCATGAGGGGGACGACCCCTGACCGCGCAGCTCGGCCAATGCTTGGGGGCCGGCGACGGTGACGAACTCACTGTTGCCCGCCCATCGTCATGTCCGGCGGCCGCCGGTCGAGCCGCGGGAGGGACCGGCCGCCAGGCCGCATGCCCGACCCGGCTCGGAGCCGGCGGCCCGCGGCGAGCGCAGCGAGCCGCCTTGACGGAGTACAGAAAGTTCTCACCGCAGGCCGCCCCCAGCCGCCCCAATGCCCAGCCGCCCCAATGCCCCACTGCCTTGGCCCCAGGGGTGTCGCCAGTCAAGTGTCAGAGGTCCTCGCTAGCCTCACTCCATGGCCCGTCACCTCCCAGCCAACGCGCACTCCGTCGCAGAAGCAGGGCTGCGATGAACTCGCGCTCTAACGAGTCGGCTATGCGAGGGCATCACGCCCATGATGACATCGAACTGCCGGGCCTCTTTCATGCGGCAGATGCGGCCTCCCGTAAGGCCCAGAAGAGCTATCTCGCACTCAGCGCGACCCGGCTCGTCTCGCTGCTGGCTGCCGCCACATTCGGGGCCATCGGCACCACCCTCGATAGCAACCCATTTGCATGGGCGATACTCGGTTGTTTCACGCTGGCCGCAATCGCCGAAATTCTCTTGATTACACTTCAACCGGAAAGGGACTGGTACTCCGGCCGCGCGCTCGCTGAGTCCATCAAAACCCTCGCTTGGCGATATTCCGTCGGAGCCGAGCCATTCGAGCCAAGCCTCTCCTCTACCGCCGCCGCGTCACTCCTGCGGGCGCGCATTACGGAGGTTGTCAGCAAGGGAAAAGATCGGCTCGATTTAGATCCGAGGCCTGCAGCGGTCACTGACTCGATGAAGGCACTACGTTCGTCAGAGTTGGAGATTCAGCGAGCGACCTACGTAAAGTTCCGCACGCAAGACCAAAAGCAATGGTACTCCAACAAGGGAAGCGCAAGTGCGCGATGGGCAAGGAGGTGGCGCTATCTCCTTCTGGCCGGTGAAATCACCGCAGTCGCCGCCGCAGGCGCCGCTATCGGCTCAGAGGATCCGATCGACTTCGCTGGTTTGATTGCCGCCATTGTCGCATCTGGTGCCGCTTGGCTTGTACTTAAACAGTATTCTCAACTGGCATCGGCGTACCGTATCGCCGCTGTTGAGCTTGCGTTGCAGGAGGATGCGCTTCGCGACGTTGAGGCCGAGGACTGGTCGCAAGCTGTCGCCAATGCCGAAGAGGCCATCAGCAGGGAACACACTATGTGGCTGGCTTCTCGCGGCGTCGAGTAGTTGAGTCGAAATACAGACAGGGGGCCAGCGTGGCTAGAAAAGTATACATTTCATTCAAGACTGAGGATGAAGCGCACAAGACGGCCATCCAGGAGATGGATAATCTTGACATCATCGATAAGTCGCTAAACGAGCCTATTAACTCTGAGAATGAGGACTAGATCATGCAGAGAATTAGGTCAGACTACCTTTACGACTCCACAGTGACGATATTCCTTATCGGACTCTACAGTGCCGAGAGCTGGGGACAGCACGAGCAACGATTCATTAAGCGCGAGCTGCAGGCGTCCCTCTACACGACCACTGCACATTCAAAGAACGGTATCCTCGGAATTGTCCTGCCCGACATGCAGGACCGTGTCTACGGCGGCACCTACCAATGCTACAGCTGTGGAAACTCGCACAATTCGGTAAAGATCAATACCGAGACTACGATCAGTGAGTTCAGCTACAACTATTACCTTCCCAACGGGAAATGCTCGCACACCGAGGATGAGCGCTACTGTGTGTTGACGTCCTGGGAGGACTTCGCAGAAGCGCCGGACGGCTTCATCGAACAAGCCTTCGAGAAGCGCACAGCACCTATCGCGCGCCATACTAAAGTACGCCCATAGGGCGCTGCGAACGCCAGGCCGGGGAGACGTGAAGCAGCCGTTGGTATGGTCGCGATGTCCTCGGCCGGCTACGCATAGTCGCCGACCTATGCGAGCCGACTACGGGGAGATGTGTGCTGGTCCGCCGCAAAGCCAATCAAGGCTCCATCGGATCCTCAATCTCCAGGTATGGCCTGTAGGCGGGGTGCACCACTAGCTCCACGTCAAGGCCCCGCTTCTCGGCGAACTTCCGAGCGATGACCTCGTCCCGCTTTCTTTCGGCGCCGACCTCAGGAAACGTGTGTCGGCTATCGCCCAGCGAGAGCCCCAAGAACGATACTGCCTCCAGCCGTGCTAGCACGGATTCAGCACGCCCTTGATCTTTGACGACACTCCTGATCTGAGCAAGAACGTCACTCTTGGGCGCTACAGCGGGTCCACTAGCAAATTCGAGGAGTACGTCCTCAAGCTCAGCTACCGTAATCCCGTTCTCGACGAGTAGCGCTTCCAGAGCGAACTGCGAATAGTTCAGTTCCGCCGCAATGAAGTCCTGCTCTTCTACTCGATCACGGCGCGCGTTAACGGCCGAAATCGTCGCCGCATTACATATGTACACGAGATCGCGCGGCCGGGGAAGCACGCGCCACGCAAGATAGTCACGGAGCGGCCGGCCGCGAATCGTAGCGCAGAAGAACCGTCCCCAAAGCTCGTCTGCACCAGACGTCGTGGGCCGCATGGCGAGGAATCGCTCTTCAATTACCCGGAAGAGCAAGTCCGGATCGCGCCAATCAACGACGGTGGTAGGAATCTTATCGGGCTCGCGCGCCGCCCTATGAAGGTGGGCGTAGATGTCGCTGCGCAGAAATATTGCGAGAGAAAGTTCTATGCGATCACGCCAGAAATCCTCTTTACCGTACTCGACGCTCACCCGCCCAACGGCAGAAAGCAGGCCAAGCAACAGTTGAGCTGCTGCGTCGAGGTCCGTCTTCTTGTCCCAAGCCTTGTCCAGGTTGTCGACAAGAATCGCTACGCGTTCCCGACCTTTTAGTACGGGCCCAACAAGCCGACGGAGCACGCGGATGGCCTCCGAATGCAACGCTTCGTTCAGGGCATCCCGGCCCTCACCGATCGAGCCGACGTCAAGCACACCTGACTCTGCGATGGACGAGACGGTTCTTTCAAAGCGAACTGCGAACTCCTCCATGATTCCGAAGCTGGCAGCCTCGACAAAGCTGACCAGTTCATTCTCATCTTCAGTCCTCGGTACGCCCGCGGATCGATTAGTTATAGCAAGCGTCGCAGAACGCGCGATTTCGGATTGAAGCAAGAAGCTCCATAGCGACATGACCGCATACGATGTCACGTTGGTGGGGAGCCGGCCGAGCAGTGCTACCAAAGCCTCCATCTCGTACGACTGGGGCTTTATTACTACAACTAGATTCCTTGCGTCCCCCCGCAGTCTTGCCGCGGCCTGAAGCATGTTGGCCGTCTTTCCGGTTCCCTTGCGCCCCACAAAAAGCGCATTCCTGCTACTAATGACCTCGTCGAACGCGGCCGTCTCTACGAAGTAGTCCGATAATAAGTCGGCCTCGTTTTCCGCGACGTGTTCGCCGAATCGCAGCCCACGAAGTTCGGTTGCGAGCTTTACTCGCCGTCCCGCCGTGACCTTCCGTGGTGTCAGGTCAAGGCCTTCTAGCCATTGATCTGCGTAATCTTGACACTGGCCCGCAGAGTCGTAGACGGCCAACCGTTCCATATAGTCCACGGGCGGACTGTAGTCTTCCTCCGCAACCATGAGCAGCGGCCGCTCAAAACCTGCGGCCATCCCGGCTACAAGGGCGGCTCGGCCGTTGTACAGCCAAGCAAGGTCCCTCCTGTCGGCGACGAAGTGCGCTATAGTGCCCGCGGTCTCGTAGACCTTTTGTGCATACCAGGCCAAAGGGTTTAGCGCAGATTCGGTCGGGTCCGCGCTAAGGAGGCGTATTCCGCGTCGGCTCTCCTGGTCGAGGCGCCTACCGAGCTTCTTGCTTGCTTCAGTTGCATGGAATGATGGTAGGTAGAAGAGCGACCCTTCGACCTCAGGGGTGAGGCTTGGCTCGATGAGATCGTCATAGAGCGATGAATTTGAATTGTGGGGACTCTCGCGCAGGAATGCGCCCCTAATATCATCGGAGTTGGACCAGCCCGAGTATCCGACAGCTGACAGCAGTCTGAACTGTCGCCATCTCTGGCGAGCCTCACGGTCGATCTCCTCAAGAAGGAGCCAAATATGCTTTCCGCGGGTGATCGCATATCCGAGTTCGAACAGGACGTTTTGATTGGCCATGCTTACATCAAATGCGGCCACGTCTGCTTGGTCAATCTGTTCCAGGATTCGATCTATTATGATCCGGCCGCCGACATTTAAATCTTCCCATGTCGTCGCGGTGACGACGCCGGTTGCTGTGATCAGCCTGCTTGCGTTGTGCAGGGTTTCCCGCGCTAGTTCGGGCTTACTTGCATAGCCGAAGAAGACTGTGGGCATCCTACCCCCCGGACTGGCGATGTGTAGACGCTATATCAAATCTGGATGCCCGTACAGAGGTCGGGCGGAAGGAGGAGACTCACGCCGAGAGTCGGCATGGGCAGGCATGTGGTGTCAGCACGCGTTAGACCAGCGCGCTGGTGACTCCAGCGCTAGTTCAGCAGATGTACCAGGTCGGTCATGGTGCTGATGACCGCCTCCGCTCCGGCAGCGAGGAGACGCTCATGCTTTCCCGCCTTGTTGGCATACCCGATGGCGTGCACGCGAGCGTAGAGGGCGGCCTCGATGTCAGTCACGGAGTCGCCGACTAGCGCCGACTCATCGGCGGGCACGCCTAGCGCTGTCCCAGCCTCCACGAGATAGGCCGGACTGGGCTTCATAAGAGTTGGATCCGGGGCTCGGCGTGCTGCGACGTGGTCAATGAATGAGGCGAGGTTGTGGCGTTTTATGTACGACTCAACGGCTGTCGCCGAGTTGTTGCTCACGATGGCCACGCGCCGGCCACCTGCCTGGGCCGCGTAGATGACCTCGGTCGCTCCGGCGGTTGGTTCCGCAGACCCAACGGCTTCGATCTCGGCAGCTACAAGATGCTCGTAGACCTGCGCGGTAATCGCGGGTCCAAAGGTCGCGCTCCGGCGGTAGATCGACAGTGGGTCCTCGTCACGTTCCAGCTCCAAACTCATCGACACGCCCAGCCCACGAAGCGAGGTTCGGAGGCGTTCGGCGACGACGGGTGCGGGTAGACCGGCGAAGACGCTGCAGATCGGGCCGTCGAAGTCGAGCATCACGAGTTCGACGCCGGACATCAGCTCGGCGAGCTGCTGGTTCGTCGCGGGGGTCACGGGGTGTTCTCGCGGCCGGCGGTGGTCCACATGCTGTCGAACCAGCGGCGGGCCTGGGCGACGTACTGGGACCCCATGGATTCGTCGTCGTCGGTGGCGGCGTGGTGGAACAGGATGGTGTCCTTGCCGCCGAGGTCGAGGATGGTGGTGGGCTCGTCGCCAAGGCTGACCTGGTGCTCATAGACGGGGTAGAAGCCGAAGAACACCTGGGCGTCGTTGATGATGTAGAGCTTGAACATCGGCGGCGTGCCGTGCACTCGCATCTCGACGTTGGCCTTCTTGACGAGGCCGATCTCGGCCAGCTCGTTTACCGAATGCCGTAGCGACTCGATGTGCCGTACGGCGATGTCGGCCATGCGCTCGCGGATAGGCGGGTAGTCGCCGGGTTCGTCGACGCGGCGGGGCAGGGTCCACGGAATCGTGGTGTCGGCGACGAGGATCCGGATGCTGATCTCCTGGGGCGTGAGCCGGCCGGACCTGATGTTGTCCAACGGCTCCTGCATCGCCCCGTGCAGCGTCTCGCCGGTGTAGCCAGCGAAGTCGACCCGGACCGTGCCGCCTTCGAAGGCCTGCTCCAGGTGCGGGCGCAGGCCGACCGGCCTTTCTGTGCGTTCGCGCACGAACACGCCGCTCCCCTGCCGGGACACGATCAGCTTCTCGTCGCGCAGGATGTCCAAGGCGTTCTGCACAGTCTGGCGTGCCACGCCGTAGGTCTCGGCCAGTTTGCTCCCGGACGGCAGCTTCTCGCCGGGCGCGTACTTGCGGGTCAAGATCGCCGCACGCAGGGCGTTCGCGACCTGGATGTACGGCGGGCGCGGGTCGTCCGGGTCAAGTGCCATGCCTTTCAGGATATCGGTAAGCCAGCCAACCTAGACAAATTCCTTGACTTGCCTAGCCTGCCTAGTTAGCCTGGCTATGTTGGTTGTGTCGTGAAGAGCGGCGCACAGAGAGCCCAGGGAGGGCGAGGTCATGGCGACCTATGCAGTGGACAGCAAGCGGCAGATGATGACGGCGACCGGCGTCGTCAACGCGGTGCACGAGTGGGAGGACACCCCGGACGGATCGCGTCGGCAGTCCGAGCGTCAGGCGCTCGATGAGGAGACGCGGATGCCGTTGTGGGGTGTCGAGGTCATCTACCGAACGGTGTCGTTCGGGAACGAACTGTCGGCTCGCGCACAGGTGATCGTGCCGGCGCCGCTGAAGCCAGAGATCGCGGACTTCTCCCCGATCGAGTTCGGCGACCTGACCGCGTCGGCGCGCGCGACGAAGGCCGGCCAGCTGGTCGAGTCATGGCGGGCCGGCGGGATCGCGTCGCACACGCCGCGCAAGGACGCCGGCAAGACGACATCCGGCAGCGGCGACAAGGCGGCCTGACCCATGACAGTCATCGAGGTTCCCGCCGACCCGTACGCGGCCGCCGACTGGCTGGCGACCCAGCATCGGTGGGTGCGGCAGCTCGTCGAGCGGATCGCCGGCCCCATCGACCGGCGTGAGGACTGGCTCGACGTCCTCACCCAGGCCGTGAACGACAGCGACGGCGATGGTGCCGCGTGGGTGGAGTACGAGCGCCGGCACCCGGCCCCGGACGACGACGCGGCGTTCTGGGAGTGGCACGCGCAGGGTCCGCAGGCCTCGCCGCAGGTCCGCGCCTTCGGCGTGATGTCCAGCGGTGAGAAGAACCTGATCCGCCTGGTCGCAACCCTCGGCGGCCGGGTGGCCTGGTCGCCCGCGGATGTGTCGTTCGACCAGCGCGGCGCCGCCGTCCTCGCCGACTGGCTCGCAATCGTGCACGCCCAACTGCCGGTGTGGCTGTACCCGGCGGCCAGTGACGACGCGCTGATCGCGCGGCTGGCCGCCGTGAGCGACGCGACGAACGGCGAAGGATCTCCCGCCGTCCCGCGATGAGACCCCACCGGGGACGGGTGACAGGCCTAGGAAACCAACCCCGTCCCCGGTGGCCCAATCAACACCCCCGAATGGAGGGGATTGGTGTGTCCCACCCTACGACCTGGCGACTCCCCGTCGCCGCCCTCGGCGTCGTCCTCGCCCAACTCTTGACCGTCGTCGTCCTCATGGTCAGCGCCGACGAGATCAAGGCCGAGCGGTCCGATGCGAGCCGCGACGCCTCGGTGACCCGCTGCGGTGATCGCCCGTGAACGGGCAGCCGGTCCTGTTCGGCGTGCTGCCGTTCCGCACCAGCGAGACCGCCTACTTGTTCCCGTGCCCGGCCTGCGGCCGCACCAGCTCGCCCCAGCCCGACACGGTCTGCGACGCCTGCACGCCCGCGCCGCCGGCCACACCGAAGAAGACGACCCGGCGCCGGCCCCGTAAGACGGTCGCCTGATGTCGGCCCTCGTGACCTGCTCCGACTGCGGCCGCCCGGTGGATGCCGTCGAGGCGTGGTTCCACCCCGGCACCGGCGACACCGTCTGCGACTCCTGCCACGCCGCCGCCCACGCCCGGCACGCGGCCCTGACAGCCCCCCAAGGACAACTTCGATGACTCCCCGACCCGTACTGACCCCGAAGACCATCAAGACCCTCGCGACCTTCGCACAGAACCTTTTGGACCACGACTCGCTGATCCGCCGGCTGCTCCGCGGCCTGGGCTGGGTGACCCTTACGCCGCTGATGCTGCTGCGCAAGCTCCCCCAGGTGTTCGCCGCCGGCTGCGTCCTGCTGCTCGCATACTCGATCCTCGGCACGGGCGGCCTGGTCCTACTCCTCGTGCTCCCGCTCATCACGTGGGTGATGTGGCGACTCGCACACCCTGAATCCGCGGAACAGGTCGCCGCACGCGTGCGCCGCCGGCGGCGGTACCGGCGGATCTACCGCAAGCACTGGCCCACCATCGCCGCCGGCTGCGGGCTCTCGATCCCCGGCGCGTTCGGCCGCCAGGTCGCGCCCGAGCTGATCGGCGTGACCGCCTACCCCGGCGCCGACGCACTGCACGTTCGGCTGCTCGCCGGCCAATCGCCCGCCGACTACGCCGACCGCGCCGACGCCCTGGCGCACGCGTTCGGCTCCCCACAGGTCCGCGTCCGCTCCGACCAGCCCGGCACGGTCACGCTGCTGTTCAGCACCGGAGACATGCTCACCGAACCGATCCCCGCGATGCTGCTCGACGCACAGGACGCCGACTTCGAGGCGCTACCGGTCGGGCTCACCGAAGACGGCAGCCCGTACCGCCTTCGGCTGCTCTACAGCCACGTGCTGACCGCCGGCGCGACCGGCTCCGGGAAGGGATCCGCGCTCTGGTCGACCGTCCGAGCGTTGGCGCCGTCCGTTCCCTCGGGCGTCGTGGAGCTGTGGGGTGCGGATCCGAAGGGTGGGATCGAGCTGGCGATGGGCCGGGCGTTGTTCTCCCGGTTCACCGCCGACGACGAGCCCGGCGACATGGTCCAGCTCGTCAACGACGCCGCCGACCTCGTGCGCCAGCGCTCCAAGCGGCTGCGCGGCCACTCCCGCAAACACGTCCCGACCGCGGAGGAGCCATTCGTCGTGCTGATCATCGACGAACTGGCCTACCTGACCGACTACCAGGACGACACCAAATTCAAGCACCAGTTCAACAAGGCCCTCAAGGTCGTCCTCTCCCAAGGCCGCGCCGCCGGCGTGTCCGTGCTCGCGTTCGTCCAGGACCCCCGCAAGTCTGTCGTCGACGCCCGCAACCTGTTCCCCACCAAGGTCGCCCTGCGGCTGGACACCGCGTCCGAGGTCGAGATGGTGCTGGGCAAGGACGCCTGGGAACGCGGCGCCCACGCCGAAGCCATCCCCGAGGCCCAGCCCGGCACCGGCTACGTCCTCGTCGACGGCGACCCCACCCCGGTCCGGATCCGATTCACCTGGGTCGAAGACGACGACATCCGCGCCATGGCCCGCGACTACCCCGCCCCACCGCCAGCACCGCCCCGCCATGGCTTCACCGTCGTCACCGACGGCGACGACCAGGACGACGACACGACGGGAGAAGTCGCGTGAGCGTGCACGCACCGGCGCACACCGAGCTGGTCTTCCAGCTGGCGTCGCTGTCCCACTCCCGCGCCGGCCAGCAGGCCCGCGGCTGCACCAACCCCATCCGGCTCACCGGCTCGTCCACCACCATCCATGCCGGGACGGGTGAGGTCGTGCGCACCTACTCCTCCGACGACGAACCGGACGGGCACACCTACGTCCGCTGCGGCAACCGTCGCGCCGCGGTCTGCCCGTCCTGCAGCCGTGAGTACAAGGGCGACGCGTGGCACCTGCTGTCCTGCGGCCTGGCCGGCGGCAAGACCATCCCCGAGACGGTGGCGCAGCATCCGGCGACGTTCGCCACCTTCACCGCGCCGTCGTTCGGGGCCGTTCACCGCCACACCCGCCCCACGAACGGCCGCACGTCGCCGTGCCGGGCGCGACGAGACAAGCCGCGCTGCCCGCACGGCCGGCCGCTGTCGTGTGTGCGCCGGCACGACGCCGACGACCCGCAGGTCGGGCAACCGTTGTGCTTCGAGTGCTACGACTACACCGCCCACGCCGCGTGGCAGTGGTGGGCGCCGCAGCTGTGGCGGTACTTGACCATGGCGCTGCGTCGCCGCCTCGCCCGCGCCGCCGGCGTCTCGATGAAGGCGTTCACGAAGGCGGCCAAGGTCTCCTACACGAAGGTCACCGAGTTCCAAGCGCGGGGCGTCGTGCACTTCCATGTCGTCATCCGCCTCGACGGACCCGACGGCCCGGCCACGGCGCCAGGACTCGGCCTCACCGTGACGGACCTCGAGGAGGCGGTACGGCATGCCGCGACGCACGCGCACAAGGACGTCCCGATCCCCGGCGGGCAGACGCTCAGGTTGCGGTGGGGCCGTCAGCTCGACCTGCGCACCATCACCCCCGACGCCGGCCGCGACAACCACGACGGCCCGGCGCACCCGCACCAGGTCGCCGCCTACCTCGCCAAGTACCTGACCAAGTCGACCGAGGACTTCGGGCTCCCCGTCGCAGGGAAGCTCTACAGCGCCCGCCACGCCGCCAAGCACGGCGCCACCCCGCACGCCGTACGGCTCATCAAAGCCGCACAGCAGCTCGTCCCCATCCACGACGACTACCAGCGCTTGAAGGACCGCTACGCCACCCTCGGCTACCGCGGCCACCCCATCACCAAGTCCCGCGCCTACTCCGTCACCTTCGGCGCGCTCCGCTCAGCCCGTCGGCAGTGGCGACAGCGGCGCGCCCAGCTCGCCACGGACGCCGACGTGCGGGACGTGCTCGACCTCGACCAGGCCGACGACGACACCACGGCGACAACCGTCGTCATCGGCGAGTGGCGCTACGCCGGACGCAGCTACCTCGACACCGCGACCGCAGCCAACGCCACACGCTCGGCCAACCTCGCCCGCATCCGTCGCGCCGACGAGGCCTCGACGACATGAGCGAGGCCACCACCCAGCAGGAAGATCCGCAGTCTCACGGAAGGACCCTCACCATGGATCGGCTGTTGACCGTCGATGAGGCCGCCGAGATTCTCGGCACCACATCGCGGTTTCCTCGGCGGCTCATCGCCGAACGGCGCATCCGCTTCGTCAAGGTCGGCGGCCACCACGTCCGCATCCCCTTGTCCGCACTCGCCGCGTTCATCGCTGCTGGCACCGTTGAACCGACCGAAGTCCGTTGGCACGCCGGCCGGGCGGTGAGCTGATGGCCGGCCGGCGCCCGTTCGGCAAGGTGCGCAAGCTGCCGTCCGGCCGTTTCCAGGCCTCGTTCATCGGCCCCAACGGCCGCCGGCAGAACGCGCCCGACACGTTCGGCACCAAGACCGACGCTGATCGCTGGTTGGCGCGGGTCAGGGCCGACATCAGCCGCGGTACCTGGCTCGACGATCAGCTGGGACGGCGGACGTTCCAGGAGTACGCCGAGGCCTACCTCACCGACAACCCAGACGTGGGGCAGCGCTGGGCCGAGACGTGCCGGCGGAACATGCGCCTCCACATGGTCACGTTGTTGGATGTCCCGTTGGTCGCGATCACACCGCCGGTCGTGCGGTCGTGGTACTCCAACGCCATCAGAGGCACCGGCGGTAAGACTTCCATCGCGCAGTCCTACCGGTTCCTCCGGGCGGTCATGAACGCTGCTGTCCGGGACGACGCGATTACGCGCAACCCGTGCATGATCCCCGGCGCCAGCTCGGTCAAGTCCCGTGAACGCAAGATCGCCACGCCCCAGCAGGTGGCAGAGCTGATCACGACCATCAGCCCGGAGCGCTACCGCGCCGCCGTCGTGCTGGCCGCCTGGTGCGCGTTACGCCGGGGCGAGGTCTGTGCGATGCGGCGCGAGGACGTGAACCTGACCAAAGGCACGGTGTGGGTGCGCGAGAACCACGTCGAGCTGCTGGAGTCGCCGGTGCGGTACAACAAGGAGCCCAAGACACCGGCTGGCAAGCGTGAGATCGCGGTGCCGCCGCACGTGCTGACCTTCCTGGTCCAGCATGCCGACCGGTGGGCCGGCTCTGAGTGGTTCTTCGTCGGCCGAGACGGCAAGCAGATGCGGGGCAACGCCGTCTACCAGGCGTTCGTCCGGGCTCGGACCAAGGTCGGCGTCGACATCGCGTTCCATGACCTGCGGCACACCGGGCAGAGCCTCGCGGCGGCCGCCGGCGCCACGCTCGCGGACCTCAAGAAGCGGCTCGGACACTCGTCGACGGCGGCGGCCAACCGGTACCTTCACGCTCTGGACGGCCGTGACGCCGAGGTCGCCAAGGCGTTGAGCGAGCTGGCGCATCGGGCGAACAGCACCCAGATCATGCCGACGAGGACCAGGGAGGGGTGACGGACATGGGGCACGCGTGGGGCATGATCACCGTGATCATGGCCGTCTACCTGCGGTTTTGCTTGCGCCTGAAAAGCGGAAGGTCGGCGGATCGAACCCGCCCCTGTCCACCCACTGACCAGTGCGAATATCCGGCGCTGGTTGACCGTGAGAGACCGCGACTACCCCTGATTCGCCGGTCCGTATCGCACGTATATTGCACGCCGCATGCGGTCAGGCTCTGTGCACCCGCTGCGCCCCCGTGCCGAGTTGCCGCAACGGGGTTCCGGTTCCGGCACGGGGACTTGGCGGCCGTGCAGCAGGGGCGTTGTTGTGCATGGCCGCCCGCGCATCGGCATATCAGACAGGGCGGACACATGGCAGGGTCGACGGCGCGTGGTCCGCCAGGCTGCCTGGTCGACCTCATCCCCCAGTCGCCCCCGGCCGGTGTTGTGAGCACCGGGCCGGGGACTTGATCCCAACCTGAACACGCAGGGAGAGACCCATGGTGAAGGTACCGGAACCCGACAAGCGAGAGATCATCACCCGTGCGCCGTTCGTCGACGAGTCGGTCGGTGAGATGGTGGCGCATCTGTTGCGCGGCAACGCTGAGATCGATGTGACGATCACGCCGGAAGACAGCGACGGCCAGCGCGCCGGGTTCTTCATGAACGTCAAGGAGGCCCGCCAGCTCGCCCGGGCGTTGTTGGAGATCGCAGACGTGGCGCAGGCGGCGATGTGGACCCCACGTCTGCTGGACGAGGTGCGCAACCGCTGGCTGCCGGGCGCGACCGATGCCGAGATCAGCGCGCGGTTGAACGACCTGTGCGAGCAGCGCGGCGGCGGTATCGAGCTGCTGTCGCCTGGCCTCCTGTACGGCCAGGACGGTGAAGCTCTGGCGGCGGCCGCGCATCGGGAGAAGGTCGACCGCGCCGAGGCCGCGATGGACGCCGCCCGGCTGTCGCTGACGGACATGGAGTCCGTGATCAGCGATCTGCGCACGATCTACCGCGAGCGGGAGGCCCACTCGTGACCGCCGCCGACGACCGCAACGCGGACTGCCAAGTGAAGTGGTGTGACGAAACCGGCAGCCATGCCGTCCACCGCAAGTACCTTGCGTCGGTGAACGGCGGGATCCGTGGTTCCGGCCTGGTCGGCGTGAACGTCGCGCAACGGGTCCAGCCGCACTCGTCGGTGTGTGTCGAGCTGACCATCACCACGCCGTGGGCCTCGACCGCCGGGTACCTGTTCGCGGCCCCGTACGTGCCCGACATCGCTGCAGCGCTCGTCGATGCCGCCAGCCGGGCACGCGATCTTGACGGTGCACGACGAAGGAAGGACGATCAGCACCCGCCGACCGCATAGGTGTCGAAGATCTCCGTTCGCTTCTTCAAGACGCGGGGCCGATGGCCTCGATGGGCTTCGCCATCGCAGCAAGAGCGGGACTACCGGCGTCCGAAGCACTTGCATTTGCCAGGTTCGCCGACGAGCACTTCCGGCCGCCAAGCCCGTGATATTGGCGGTCGCAGTCGAGACTGGCCCCTACCCCTGGCTCAATGGCAGCCCCTAGATTCGGAACGGCTGTCCCGCCAGATGATCTCATGAGAGGCCATACGCCCGATCCCTGCGGACGGGCGGAGGCCTGCATCTGGCGGGACCGCCGTCTGACCCGGGTCGCGCACCCGGGACCTTCTGGGCCAAGTGGGCAAGCCCTTGTGATCATCGAACGCATGTTCGAGACTTGGGCTGTGGCACGTGGACGTAGACCCGACCCTGACAAGATCCTGGCGGCCAAGCTCGACGCCTCAGCTCGACGTGCAGCATTCGATGGGGCGACTCCGGACGACGCCGCGTCGGAGTTGCGCGCGCTCGCTGATGGCCGCGTGGACATCCTCACTCAGGTGGCCGGACACATGGCGGGCCTCTGGTCGGCGAGGGCTCGTTACGACGGTGGCATCGCTCTTATCGCGGCAGGGTTCCTGGTCCGCGCAGTGGGCACCGAAGAGATGGACCTTGAGCTTGCCGATTGGGTCGAGGAGGGCCGCTTCGCTGCCCGTCGGACGGAGCGCGACGCTGCCGCGTTGGCTGAGCTCTACGGTCGTCAGCGACGCAACGTCACTCGGTGATCAGCGAGTTCACGCGACCGGGCCGCAGAGGCTCGCGTCGCCACCGCCCACGGACGTGTCTGAGGCTCAAGGCGTCGGGGCCAACGTTGACCCCGCTATCGACCCACCTCAGCGATCATTGACAAATCGGATGACCCGGGTTCGACTCCCGGCGGCTCCACAACCTGCGATGCGGCTGGTCAGAGAGACTCTGGCGGGCGCGGACGCGGTGCTGCGCGCGCCGACCAGGCTCCGCTTGGGACGCAGCGGGCGGCCCCGGACATCTCTCTACGTCAACGTCCCGTGTAGAGAGGGAAACCGTGGCAGCGACCACTCGAGCCCCCGACCCCGTCGACTACCATCTGGCCTCACGCCGGCAACGCTTCGAGGCCCTGTTCACCGCCCACTCGTCGACGGTGCTCGCGTACGCGCTGCGCCGGGTCGACGTCGCCGATGACGCGGCCGACGTCATCGCCGACACCTTCATGGTCGCCTGGCGGCGCATCGACGAGGTGCCCGCCGGCGACGACGCCCGGCTCTGGCTGTACGGCGTCGCCCGGCGCGTGCTGGCCAACCACACCCGGGGTGACCGGCGCCGATCAGTGCTGGCGGGCCGGCTGCGTGACCACCTCACCACGCAGGCGCGGGGCGACCGGCCCGACGGCGGACCCGAGGTCGAGATGGTCCGGGCCGCCCTGGCGCGCCTCGACGACGATGACCGTGAGCTGATCGAGCTGACCAGCTGGGAGGGCCTGACCCCTACCGAGGCGGCCGCCGTGCTGATGGTGCTGCCGTCGACCCTGCGCAGCCGGCTGCAGCGCGCCCGCCAACGGCTGCGCACCGAGCTCGAAGCGCTCGGCTGGACCGGACCCCGTACCGACGACGACCAGGAGGAATCGTGACCGACCCCATGACTGCGCTGGTTCGCAGGGCCGCGCGTCACAGCGACGACGAGATCGCCACCCTCACCGGCAGCGCCGCTGAGGCCGACCTGCTGGCCCGGATCCTCGCCGAGCCCGCCCCCGTGCACGCCCCAGCGGTATCGGCCGGAACCACTCACGGCCGGCGACCGCGCCGCAATGCCCGACGCCTGGTCCGGCTCGTCGGAGTGGCTGCCGCGGCAGCCGTCGGCGTGACCGTGCTGGTGTCCGTGCAGGGCGATCGCGACCGCGTCGTCTGGGCCACCGAGGCGCTTGAGATGGCCGACCAGACCCCGCGGCTGCTGATCGACGCCAACGGGTGGCGGGTCGAGGACGCCGACCAGATCGAGCCCGGCGAGGGGACCATGATGCTCACCGACGGCGAGCACCACCTGCACCTGAGGTGGGACGCATCGGCGGACTTCGACGCCATGGTCGCCAACCGCGAGGAGAACGCCGCCAGCTCCGACCAGGCCGTCGTGGCCGGCCACGAGGCCGTGACCCTGACCTGGCCGGACGACGAGCGCAACACCATCTGGCAGCAGAACGACTTCGTGGTCGAGATGCTCACGTGGCGTTCACCGATGAGCGACGACGAGTACGCGGACGTGCTCGCGGCGATCACCCAGGTCGACGCCGGGACCTGGCTGTCCGCACTGCCCGGCGACGTGATCCGGGCCGAGGACGCGGTGGCGGTCGCCGAGGAGATGCTCGGTGGCGCCGCGCTGCCGGACGGCCTGGCGTTCACCGAGCCGGCCGGCGCCATCAGCCGGCACCAGCTGTCCTACACCGTCGAGAACGAGGCTCGGTGCGCCTGGATCGAGGAGTGGATCCGCGCCACCGACGCCGGCGAAGAGGTCGCCGCGGCGACGGCGACGACAGCGATCGCGGGCATCCCGGACTGGCCTGTCCAGAGCGAGATCCACGGCCACGACCAGGCCGCTTTCTGGACCGACCTCAACCGCATCGTCGACGACGGCATCCTGCCGGGCGGTCGTGACCTCGTCGTCTCCGGCGACACCGAGGTCGAAGGTTGGCGGGCGCTGTTCAGCTGCCACCAGCCGGCGCTGCTCGGCTGAGTGACGCCTAACGGCCAAGACCGCGACGGCGTGGGCAGTCGACCCGCAGGTGCGCCAGCGCATCAGGGACGACCTGGCCGAGCACGCGAGCACGTCGATCTGGTCCACCAACCCGCTGGAGCGGGTGAACAAGGAGATCAAGCGCCGCACCGACGTCGTCGGCGTGTTCCCCAACCCCGCCGCGCTGCTCCGCCTGGCCGGATCAGTCCTGGTCGAGACCCACGACGAATGGCAGGTCAGCGACCGCCGCTACCGATCCGAAGGCTCCATGGCCCAGCTCAACCCGACGACCCGCCAGCCCCAGGAGGTGGCCACACCCGCACTGCTCACGGCATGATCTAAAACAACTCGCTGACCCGACCACGGTGAAGATCAGTTACACCACCAGGTGGGACGTCACCAGCCGATGCCGCAACCTCGGCCAGCGCCAGGTCACCGGGCAGGTGATCCGTCCACTCAGGCGTTGCCTTGGAGCTTGGGACGCTGAGCGACCACGGCCGCTGCTGTGGACTGGCCGGTGATCCAGTTCTGTAGGGCGGGGGTCGACCCATTCGACGACGTCGAGCATGTCGGACAGGTGCTGCGCCAGCGGCATCCGGTAGATCGGCTCGTGGTGCGCTATCCGGTTCCGCAGATGGTGTAGCCGGGTGAGCCGGTCGTGCACCGGTCGTCGTCGCGGCTGACCGGGAAAGGCGGTGCGCAGAGTCGGCACCCACAGAGCCCGGTCGTACTGCGACGCCACGAGGTACCGCCAGAAGCCGAACCCGAGCTCGGCGACGATGCGACCAGCGTCGTTCCGCTTGCCCGCCCGGTTGAGGCGCTGACGCGCGGAGTCGACGTCGTCACGGTGGCGTGGGGACAGAACCCGGCCGGGGTCGTCATACCAGCGGCCGTGCCCGTAGTTCGCCTTGGCCCAGTCGGTGAGCTGGCGGTGCATGGCGTTGCGAACCAGCACTTCGAGGTTGGCGATGTCGAGCCAGATGGCCGCCGACGCGGCAGTGTTCCACTCGTAGAGATCAACTGCTCGGCGCAGGTCGCCGCCGTGGCGACGGTAGGGCGACAGGCGCTCTGCGGACAGTGCCCGTTCGATCCTGCCGAGGGGTTTGTTCACCGAGCCTGCCTTCCCGTATAGTGGTCATCGAAGACCCCGGTCGCCGCTGTCGAAAGACATGCCGCCGGGGTTACTGCTTTCCCCGGGGCTTTGAGCGGCATCGTGCCGTCAGTTCGCTAGCCGTGTGTCGCGAAGGACGTCGGCGAGTTCGGCCCTCGCCGTGCGGCGATGTGGTCAATGCTGTCGAGTAGGTCATGCGTCCGTAGGTACTTGGCTACGGCATCAGCAGCGTTGTTGCTGACCACCGCGACACGCCGCCCGCTCTCGCGCACAGCTTCGATGACATCAACTGCGCCCGGCGTTGGCGTCGCGGTGGTGACGGCCTCCAGCTCGGCAGCGACGAGGGCCTCATAGATCGCATGCACGACCACAGGCCCGCCCTCACGGCTGTGCCGGTAGATAGAAAGCGGGTCGCCGACGCGCTCTGGCTTCTCGTCCACGCGGACACCGAGCCGTCGAAGTTCCCTCCGTAGCCGCCCGGCGACCTCTGGCGCTGGCAGTCCGGCGAAGACGCTGCACACCGGCCCGTCGAAGTCGAGCATGACAAGGCTCGTGCTTGCGATGAGGTCGGAGAGCTGGACTCTCGGCACGGTCGTCACGATGCGTACTCGCGGCTGATCGCCCAGATGCTGTCGAACCATCGTCGGGCCTGTTCAACGTAAAGCGAACCCATCGACTGGTCGTCGTCAGTCACAGCGTGATGGAACAGCACGGTGTCCTTGCCGCCAAGGTCGTAGATCATGGCGGGTTCGTCGGCAAGTTCCACCTGCCGCTCGTAGACCGGATAGAAGCCGAAGAATGCCTGTGCGTCGTTGATGATGTAGAGCTTGAACGGCGGCGGCGTACCACCGATGCGAACCTGCACGGTAGCCTTCTTGACGAGTCCGATCTCGGCTAGCTCGTTCACGGAGTGCCGCAGGGAGCCGCTGGGGGGCCGCTTCCTCCGGCTGCGCCACCACAGCGGCAGGGCGCCGGGCTCGTCCCGCGACGCGGGTGGCACGGCGATCCTTGGCCGGTTGAACAGCACGACGCTCGCCGCGATCACCAGCATCGCCACGAAGCCGGCGCCGAGCCGGACGGTGAGCCGGCCGGCCACCCGGCTCGCGGCCCCAGGCAGAGCGTCCTCGAGCAGACTCGCCACGAGTCCGAGTTCCAACAGCGCCAGTGCGGCAACGCACGCTGGTAGCGAGCGGATGTCCGCTGTTCCCAGCGCCTTGCCGAACCGCACCAACGCCGGCCCGGCTTCGTCGTCGTCCGGCGGTCGGCCTTCTCGCGCCACGTCGTGAACGTCAGTACGAGCCCGATCCCGACCATGGGGGTGAGGCCGATGACGGCCACCAGCGAGCCCACGTCAATGCCGCTGTCGTTCATCGCGTCTCACCCCCGCCATCGGCGAGAAGGAAGTCGAGTAAGGCGCGGGCAAGTTCCTCCGGTGCCTCCTCGGCCACGTGGTGACGGACCGGCAGCGCGGTCGGCGTCGTCGGCGACCCCGACCTCGTACCAGCCGTCCGGGTCGGCGTTGATCAACCGTTCTGGACGCTCCGGCTGGGCGAGAGATAACCAGTGGTACCAGGCCTGTGCGACCCGTGCGTTGCAGCGGGCGAGTGCCTCGCCGATGGGCACGCAGTCGAGCACAGCCAGCGCCGTCACCGCCTCCGGGTGGTGGAATGCAAGCCGGTAGGCGACGTAGCTGCCCCGGTCGTGGCCCACGACGGCGAAGCGGTCATGTCGGAGCGCCCGCATGAGCTCGACGCCGTCGGCCGCCATGGCCCGCTTCGAGTGCGGCGCATGGTCCGGCGCCGGTGCCGGACCGGTCGACCCGCCGTGACCGCGAAGGTCCGGGCAGACGACGGTGTGCCGCTCGGCCAGCAGCGGCGCGACTCGGTGCCACGTGGTGTGCGTGCCCAGTGCGCCGCGATGAACGCGTCGATCCGCTCGTCCGCAGGCTCGTCGGCCTCGAGGCCGTACAGCCGAGAGTCGAGCTCGTTGTGAATTCGGCCCTTCGGGATCCTCGAGCTGCATCCCGCCCAGGCATCAAATCCCTTCCGATTTGCGAGGTTTCCAGTGCCTTGCCGTAAGGTATCGCCGATCCTATGGAGGTGGGCGATGCGAGTAGGCCGACGGTGGTCTGCGGCAGTGTTGACGATAGGCGTGTTCGCCGGAACGGCGATGGCGACGGCAGCCGCTGAGATGCCGGCCGGGCCGGTGCGGGCATGGGGCGGTCATGTTCCGGGAGAGTCGACTCCACCGGACGACCTGGGGCCGGTGACGGCCATCGCTGCCGGCCTCGGCCACACGCTCGCGGTCACAGCGGACGGCCACGTACGTGGCTGGGGCAGCAACACCGTGCAGCAACTCGACGTTCCGGCCGGCCTCGACGACGTTGTGGATGTGGAAGCCGGGCTGGACAACAGCTTCGCAGTCGACGCCGATGGCGCCCTCTACGGATGGGGGCGCAACACGCTCGGCAAGACCGAGATTCCCGATGGCCTGGAGCCGGTCCGCGTCGTCGCGGCGGGGGAGTATCACACCGTCGCGCTCGACGTCGACGGCCAGGTACACGCGTGGGGCGACAACACCTGGGGCCAGGGCGACGTGCCGGCTGACGTCTACGACGTCGTCGCCGTCGACGCCGGCCGAATCCACAGCCTGGCCCTGAGTAGTGACGGCACGGTCCACGCCTGGGGAGACAACGAACTGGGCCAGACCGATGTCCCGGCCGGCCTCGACGACGTCGTCGCCATCGCAGCGGGCATGCACTTCAGCGTGGCCCTCGACAGCAACGGCGACGTCCACGCGTGGGGCGAGAACGAGGACGGCCAGACCGATGTCCCGGCCGGCCTCGACGACGTCGTCGCCATCGCCGCCGGCTCCGCATTCGCCCTCGCCCTGGAGAGCGACGGCGAGGTCCACGCCTGGGGGCGGCCGGCCCAGGGCCAGACGACGGTGCCGGAGGACCTGGGTCCGGCCAGCGCCATCGCGGCGGGATGGGCCCACGGGGTCGCCATCGAGCTGCCGGCACCGGAGGTCGAGACCGTCAGTCCTGAGGAGGGCTCCGTCTCGGGCGGCACCACGGTCACGATCACCGGAAGCGGGTTCACCGACGAGACCGAGGTCCTGTTCGGCACCGAGCCGGGCACCGACGTCGACGCGACCGACGGAGGCACGCGATTGACCGTCACGACCCCGGCCGGTTCGGCCGGCACCATCGCCGTCACCGTCACGACCCCGGCCGGCAGCGTGGTCCTCGACGAGGGCTTCACCTACGTCGCGGCCTCGCAGTCCCCGTCCCCGTCGCCCACACCGACTGCGACGTCGACGCCCACACCCACCCCGACAGACACGGCGACTCCCTCGCCCACGACGACGCCCACGGAGCCTCCGGCCACGGACCCGTCCGAGTCCCCTGCGCCGTCGCCGTCCGATACAGGTGCACTGGACGACCCACTGCCGGACACCGGATCGGCACCGGCGGCCGCCTTGGCGGTAGCGGTGGCATTGACCGCGATGGGCGGGGTGCTCTTCTGGCGCAGTCGCCGCATCACGGCCGGATCGTAGGTCTTCGGCTGCCCATGGGGGAGGCGGCACGTGCCGCCTCCCCCACGGCTATGGCGCTTCTTGACTTCGAGCGCGCTCCAAGCCGTAGCGTCGCGCCATGCGCTATCGGCCCCTTGGCGGCACCGGCATCCACGTCAGCCCCTACTGCCTCGGCACCATGATGTTCGGCGCGGTCGGCAACCCCGACCACGAGGACAGTGCCCGCATCGTCCACGCCGCGCTCGACCGCGGGATCAACTTCGTCGACACTGCGGACATGTACTCCGCGGGCGAGTCGGAGGTGATCGTCGGCAAGGCGCTGCAGGGCCGCCGCGACGACGTCGTGCTGGCCACGAAGGTCCACTTCCCCATGGGCGACGGGCCCAACCGCGGCGGCAACTCGCGGCGCTGGATCATGACGGCGGTCGAGGACAGCCTGCGCCGGCTGCAGACCGACTGGATCGACCTCTACCAGGTCCACCGGCCCGACCACACCACGGACATCGAGGAGACGCTGTCCGCGCTGACCGACCTCGTCCACCAGGGCAAGATCCGCGCGTTCGGATGCTCGACGTTCCCCGCAGAGGAGATCGTCGAGTCGCATCACGCGGCCGAGCGGGGCGGACTGCTGCGGTTCCGGACCGAGCAGCCGCCGTACTCGCTGCTGGCCCGCGGCATCGAGAGGTCGGTGCTGCCGACCTGCCAGCGCTATGGCATGGGCGTGCTGACTTGGAGCCCGCTCGCGTCGGGCTTCCTGTCCGGTGCCCAGCGCAAGGGCCGGCCCGTCGACCTCACGTCCGGACGCGCCAAGCTGACTCCCGGCCGGTTCGACCCGGCGCTGCCGGTCAACGCGGCCAAGCTCGAGCTCGTCGAGCGGCTGGTCGAGGTCGCCGACGGGGTCGGCTGCAGCCTGCCGCAGCTCGCCATCGCGTTCACGCTGGCGCACCCCGCCGTCACGTCGACGATCATCGGGCCGCGCACCATGGAGCAGCTGGAGTCGTTGCTCGATGGCGCCGAGGTCACCCCGGACGACGCGACGCTGGACCGCATCGACGCCATCGTGCCGCCGGGGACCAACGCGTACCACCCCGACGGTGCCTGGACTCCGGTCTCCCTGTCCGACCCTTCCCGCCGGCGCCGTCCGCTCGCGGAACGCAGCGCCGCCTGAGCGGCGGCCACCAGGCGTTCTCCCGCATCACTAGGCGCATGCATGCCTCGCAGAGCGTGAACGCGCCTGCTTAACGTGATCAACCCCGTGCGGGATAGGGGATCGCGCATTCTGTGCGAATGGCCGATCAGAAAGAAGATGTGCGAGAAAAGAAAATGACCGTCGAAAGTCGCGGACACGGGCGGCCGGTCTACCCGCCGCCCGTGTCGACGCCTGGCGGCTACTGCGAGGCGACAGTACAGCCACACCCCACCCGGGGCTGACCTCATCGCGCTCGCGACGCCGACCTCGTGTGATCCTGCAACAGGTCACACGACTTCTAGTTACGCGTTCCCGCGCAGCCCCCGCCGCAGGCCTGGCCCGCCGCCTACGGGCCCAGCCTTGACTTCCCCGTGTACCGCCCCCGCTCGGCAAGGTCGAGCGTATGGTGGGACGATTCTCACCCCTTAGAGCTCGCCGACCTCGACGCGCTCCACTGCGGACCCTTGCCCGTTGAGCAGCGCACGCACCTCGGACTCGCGGTACCGCCGGTGGCCACCGAGCGTCCGGATCGACGTGAGCTTGCCGGCCTTGGCCCACCGGGTCACCGTCTTCGGGTCAACCCTGAACATGGCCGCCACCTCGGCAGGAGTGAGGAGGGGCTCGGCGTCTTGTGTCCTGGTCGCCATCGTCACCTCCTTAGATCCCATAGCGGGAGGTTTCCCGCCACACCGGATATTCCACCTTGTCGACCCCCGAGAAGGACACCGACCGTACGGCTCGACCCGAGCCAGCCATTCGGCTGATGTCCACCCAGGGTGTCTCTAGCCTACGTAAGGTTCACGTAAGCCGCGAACCGACCCAAGTCGTGCCGGGTCGGCCTAGCCGGCATCGGAGATCGTCCGCGTGCCGGCACCACCCGCCTCCACTTCTCGCCTCGTTCGTCCGCCCTTGACTGCGAGACACAGCAGTGCCCCACATGCCACGGCGGCGACCGGAACGATCAGCGTCGGCTTCATTGCATCAACATAGCCCTGTATGAACACATCGTGGGCCATTTCGGCGATCTTTTCCGCGACTTCTTCAGAAACTCCCGGTGGAAGTGCCATGTCAATTCCGTCTGGCGCGCCGCTGACCTGCAGTCCTCCCTCCGCCGCCCCGGCGAAGCCGTCGACGAACGGCTGACGAACGTCGGCCGGCAAATCGGATGCGGCGGCAACGGCCCGCGAATGCAGCCGGCTGGCAAGCAATCCCTGCAGGACCGCACCGGCCACCGAACTGCCGACCACCTGACCCAGCTGCCGGTTGGTGTTCAGCACCCCGGACGCCGCGCCGGCCACGCGGCCCGCCACGTCGCGCATCGCCACCGTGTTCATCGGCGCGAAGATGCCGCCCAGCCCCAACCC
>NZ_SMLB01000066.1 GCF_004349105.1 Jiangella aurantiaca | reverse complement strand
CGCAAACCGAAATAGAGCCACACCCCACAAGCGGGATGGGCAGCCCAGAAGAGAGCGTCCCGCCGAGCGCCTGGACCGAGTCTGGCCGGACACCGGTCCTACGGGAATCGTCTAGTAGCCCCGCAATAGCCGAACAACTCCAAGATCAACGAGCGGTCGGGGTTCGGTCGTGGGTTGGATTTTCCAACTCAGCAGTTAGAGTGGGGTCATGCGAGATGCCGTCATCGTCGACGCGGTCCGTACGCCACTCGGAAAGGGCAAGCCGGGCGGCGCGTTGGCCGACGTCCACCCCGTCGACCTGCACGCGACCGTCCTGCGCGCGATCGCCGAACGCACCGGCATCGACCCGGCCGCCGTCGACGACGTCATCGGCGGCGCCGTCGGGCAGATCGGCGAGCAGAGCATGAACACCGCGCGGTGGGCCGCGCTGGCCGCCGGCTTTCCCGAGTCGGTGCCCGCCGTCACGGTCGACCGGCAGTGCGGCAGCAGCCAGCAGGCCGTCCATTTCGCGGCGCAGGGTGTCATCAGCGGCGCCTACGACGTCGCCATCGCGTCCGGTGTCGAGTCGATGAGCCGGGTCCCCATCGGCAGCCAGGCGGCCGGACTCGACTTCCTCGGCGCGAGCGTCGCCGCGCGCTATCCGGACGGGCTGGCGCCTCAGGGGATCAGCGCCGAGCTCATCGCGGCCCGTCGCGGCCTGTCCCGCGAGCGGCTGGACGAGTTCGCGCTGGCCAGTCACCAGCGGGCCGCCGCCGCGTGGCGTGACGGCCGGTTCGCCGCCGAGGTCGTCGCCGTCGACGGCGCCGATCTCGCCGTCGACCAGTCGGTGCGCCCGGACACGTCGGCCGCGGCGCTGGCCGGGCTGAAGCCGTCGTTCTGGGCCGACGTGTGGGAGCGGCGGTTCCCGGAGATCGGCTGGCACGTCACCGCCGGCAACTCGTCGCCGGTCAACGACGGCGCGGCGGCCGTGCTGATCGTCGAGCGCGAGACAGCCCGGCGGCTGGGGCTGCGGCCGCGCGCCCGGCTGCACTCGTTCGCCGTCGCCGGCGACGACCCGCTGCTCATGCTGATGGGCATCGTCCCGGCGACGCGCAAGGTGCTCGGCCGCGCCGGGCTGACGCTGGCCGACATCGACGCGTTCGAGGTGAACGAGGCGTTCGCCAGCGTCGCCCTGGCCTGGCTGGACGAGACCGGCGCCGACCCGGCGAAGGTGAACGTCAACGGCGGGGCGATCGCGCTCGGGCACCCGCTCGGCGCGAGCGGCGCCCGGCTGATGACGACGCTGCTGTCGGTGCTCGAGCAGACCGGCGGCCGGTACGGGCTGCAGACCATGTGCGAGGCCGGCGGCCTCGCCAACGCGACCATCATCGAAAGACTGGAAGGACCACAATGACCCGCATCGAAGGAACCGTCGCGCTGGTGACCGGCGGCAACCGCGGCCTGGGCAAGGCGCTCGTGGACGAGCTGTTCGCCCGCGGCGCGGCGAAGGTCTACGCGGCGGCGCGCGATCCGCGGACGGTGACCGATCCGCGCGCGACGCCCCTCGCCGTCGACGTGACGTCCGACGAGGCGGTGGCGGCGGCCGCGGCCGAGGCGGGGGACGTGCGGCTGCTCGTCAACAATGCCGGCGGACTGGTCGGCGCGTCGTTCCTCGACTCACCGGTCGATGACGTCCGGCGCGAGTTCGAGACCAACTTCTACGGGCCGCTGCGCGTGACGCGGACGTTCGTGCCGGTCATCGAGGCCAACGGCGGCGGGCACGTGCTCAACGTGCACTCCGTGCTGTCGTGGCTCGCGATCTCGGGCTCGTACAGCGCGTCGAAGGCGGCGCTGTGGTCGCAGACGAACTCGCTGCGGCTGGAGTTGCGCGATCGTGGCATCGGCGTCACCGGCCTGCATGTCGCCTACATCGACACCGACATGGCCGCCCGCGTCGACGCCCCGAAGTCGTCCCCGGCCGACGTCGCCCGGCTGGCCCTCGACGCCGTCGAGGCCGGCGCCCACGAGGTCCTCGCCGACGACGTCACCCGGCAGGTCAAGGCCGGGTTGTCCGGCGACCTGGGCGCGCTGTACCCGCAGCTGGCGGCGTCGTGACCGCGTCGCCGGCATCGTCGGCGTCGTCGGCGCGGGAGTGCTCGATCGCCAACGCGCTGGCGGTCGTGGGGGAGCGGTGGAGCCTGCTGGTGCTGCGCGAGGTGCTGCTGGGGAACGTGCGGTTCGAGTCGATCGCCGCGAACACCGGCGGCAGCCGCGACATCCTGTCCGCCCGATTGCGCACCCTGGTCGAGGCTGGTGTCCTCGAGCGGCGCCTCTACGACGAGCATCCGCGCCGCTACGAGTACCTGCCGACGGAGGCCGGCTGGGCGCTGCAGCCGATACTGCTGGCGCTGATGGACTGGGGCGACCGCTACGTGACGCAGGGCCCGCCGCCGACAGTATGGGAGCACTCCTGCGGCGCGGAGCTGCACCTCGAGGCCGTGTGCGCCGCCTGCGGCGAGCCGGCGTCGTCGGGCCAGTCCCGCCTGCTCCGCCTCGGCGGGGTCGACCAGGTTCCGGCCGGTTAGCCCTCGACCGGCGTGACGCGGAGGGTGGATATGCGGACGTCGCCGGTGATCATCATGCGCAGGGCGGAGCCGGAGCCGGCGTACTTGCTGCTGTAGGCGTCGTCGACCTGGGCGTTCGTGGCCTCGTCGGTGACGAGCTCGGCGGCGACGTCGTACCGCTCGCCGCCGTTGACGAAGGCGGCCCGGCCGGTGCGCCGGATGCGGGCGTACCACTTCGACGAGTCGCCGTAGCCGTTGCGGATGTACGCCTGCCCGTCGACGACGACGGCCCAGATCTTGGTGACGATCTCGCGCCCGTCCTCGGTCCGCGTCGCCAGCCGAACCGTGCCGGTGCGGGTGAGGTGGTCGAGTGCTGCCCTGCTGTCGGTCATGATCGGCACAACCACGCGCGGGCCGTTCCTATGCCGCGCCGGCGTACTCGAGGACAGCCAGTCGCCGGCGAAGGACGGCGCGCCGAGCACCGCGGCGGCCCGGTCGGCCAGTGTCGACTTGCCGGTGCCGGGCAGGCCGGCGAAGACGACGACCGTGGGCGGCGTGCGCACGCGGACATTCTGCCGCCGTCCGCCCGGCTGTGCAGCGATATCTGCTGCCAGCCAAGGAGCGCGCGGCACCCGTTCGGCCGGCTGTAGGTTGCCCGGTATGCGTTCGATCAGCACAGCGGACGGCCGGGTCCTTGCCGTGGAAGAGTGGGGCGTGCCTGACGGCGTACCGGTCGTCTATGCGCACGGCACTCCGATGAGCCGGCTGGCGCGTCATCCCGACGCCGCGCTGTTCGCCGATCTCGGCATCCGCCTGATCACGTTCGACCGGCCCGGCTTCGGCAACTCCACGCCGCGTGCCGGCAGGCGGGTCGTCGATGCTGCTGACGACATCGCCACGATCGCCGACCACCTCGGCCTCGATCGCTTCGCCATCTTCGGTGTCTCCGGCGGGGGCCCGCACGCACTGGCCTTCGCCGCCGTCCACCCCGACCGGACCACCAGGGTCGCGACCCTGGCGAGTACCGCGCCGTGCGATGCCGAGGGCCTCGACTGGACCGCCGGGATGATGGAGAGCAACCGGCTCAGCGCCGCCGCGGCGTTACGCGGACGCGCTGCGCTGGAGGCCCACCTGGCCGAGACCGAGTCCGCGGATCTGAGAGAGCTGTTGCCGGAGGCGGAACAGGCGGTGCTCGCCCGGCCCGAGTTCCAGCAGATGCTCTCGGCCGCCTACGCCGAGGCGCTGCGGCCCGGGTTGCAGGGCTGGGTCGACGACGAGCTCGCCCTCTTCGGGCTGCCCTGGGGCTTCGACCCCGCAGCCATCACCGTTCCGGTGTCGCTGTGGCATGGCGAGCTCGACACCGTGGTGCCGGTCGCGCACTCCGCCTGGCTCGCCGCGCGCATTCCCGACGCGGTCCTCACTCGCGCGCCCGGTGCAGCACACGTCGGTCATTTCGACGCCACGGCCGCTACTCTTCGCTGGCTTCTCGACCGAAGCTGAACGGCAACGGCGCCGGCCCGCCTGGAACGATCCCGAGCGGGCCGGCGCCGTCAGAGCCGTCGCGCCTATGGACTCAGCTGCGCCCGCAGGGTCTCGGCCGCGGTCAGCAGCCGGGCCCTGGTCGTGGCGTCGATGACGGCGAGCGCCTCCGACGCGAACCGCTGGACCGCCTGGTCGGCCTGCCGCACCTGGCCGCGGTCCGCCGCGGACTCCGCCGTCTGCAGGTGGGCCAGCATCCGCTGCCGCTGGCTGCCCAGCACGAGCCCCTCACCGGCGTACCGGTCCACCAGCGCACCGACGGTCTCGAACGAGACCACGACGGTGAACGCGGCGGCCTGCGACGTCGTGGTGCCGGCGACGTCGGTCGCCACGACGCTGACCTCGTGCGGGCCGGCGGTCAGCCCGGCGAGGTCCAACGTCAGCGGCGCGTCGACGGGTGCACCGTCCAGCCGTAGCTGGGACGACGCCAGGCCCGAGCCCGCGTCGTCCGCGGACGCCGTCACGGACAGCACCTCGTGCACGCCGTACGACGCACCGGCGGTGACGCCGTCCAGCACCACGGCGGGCGCCGTCGTGTCGACCTTCAGGTCGAGCGTCTTCTCCTCCTCGACGGTGCCGGCGGCGTCGCGCGACCGGAAGCGCACTGTGTGCACGCCATCGGGCACGGTGACCGGCGCGGTGTACGGCGTCCACTCGCCGTCGCCGAGGGCGTACTCCGTGGTGACGGCCCCGCTGCCGCCCGCGACCGACAACGTGACCACCGGCGCCGTGACGTACCAGCCGTCCGAGCCGTCCGGCGCCGCAGGGGCGACGGTCGCCGTCGTGACGGGCGGCTCGGCCTCGTCGCCCTCGAACAGCGCGCGGACGTCGTCGTCGCTCAGCGCGTGTTCGTAGACCCGGACGTCGTCGATCAGCCCGTTGTACAGGCCGTCCGGGTAGTCGTTGTTGCCGAGGTAGTTGCTGCTGGTGACGCCGTTGACGCCGATGTCGTCGATGCCCAGGGTGAAGTCGGTCCGGGTGCCCATCAGCTGACCGTCGAAGTACAGCTTCCCGGTCGAGCCGGACATCGTGAACACGACGTGCGTCCACTCGCCGAGGGGCAGGTCGTTGGCCGCACCCAGCGTCAGCCGTTCCTGCAGCGGGTTGCCCGGCGCCTTCAGCGTCGCCGCGAAGCCGGTCGCGCCCCCTGCCTGCGTCCGCGACTGCAGCAGCAGGAACGTGTCGGTCCCGTTGCCGACCTGGAACAGCGGCACCCAGTTGGGCAGCGCCGTCGGCCGCACCCACAGCGACACGGTGACCTCGTCCTCCATGTTCGCGAACAGGTTGTTCGGCAGCTGGACGTAGTTGTCGCTCGATCCGCCGCCGCCCGGCAGGGACACCGCTCCAGCTCGCGGCCCGTCCGGCGACCACGACGTCGTCCCGCGCAGGGCGGCCGCGCCGATCGACGGGTCGGTGCCGGAGTTGGCCGCGGACGTCCCGGCGCCCTCGTCGAACGTGTAGTGGATCGGCACGCCCTCGCCCGGCGGCGGCCGCTCGACGATGTGGGCGACGGACGCGTCGGACGCGCGCCGGCCGTCGTCGCCGAGGTATCGGACCTCGATGGTGTACTCGCCCCTGGCCAGGGTCAGCGCGGGGAACGTCACCGACCCGTCGGCGGCCAGCGGGACCGGGTCGCCCTGGCGGGCGTTCAGGTCCAGCGGGTCGTCCGCGCGGACCGGCTCGACCCAGAGCTCGGCGAGGCCGGCGGCCGGCGCGCCGGACTCGTCCTCGACGGTCGCGGACACCGTGATCGGCTCACCGAACGGCGACGGCGACGGGGTCACCGTCACGCTCGTGGTGGTCGGGACGGCCGCCCCTTCGGCGTGCAGGACGGCGATCTCGGCCGCCGTCAGCGCCGTGTCGTAGGCGCGGACGTCGTCGAGCAGCCCGGCGAACGACGGGTCGGGCCAGTCGTTGTTGCCGAGATAGTTGTCGGTGGTCGGCTCGCCGTCGCCGACGTCGGGCAGGCCGATCGAGAAGTCGTCCCGCGATGCCGCCTCCTCGCCGTCGAGATACAGCGTGCCGGTGCTGCCCTGCATGGTGAACGCGACATGCGTCCACTCGCCCGGCGTGAGGTCGACCCCGTTGCCGAGCGTCAGCCGTTCCTCGACCGCGCCGCCGCCGGCGGGTTGCGCCTTGAACGTCGCGGCGAGACCGGTCGGGCCGTTCGCCTGCGTCTGCGACTGCAGCAGGAAGTAGGTGTCGGTCCCGTTGCCGATCTGGAACAGCGGCATCCAGTTCTTCAACGTGTCGGCGTTGGCCCACAGCGACACCGTGAAGTCGCTGGCGCCGGCGAGCAGGCCGTCGGGCAGGTCGGCGTGGTCGCCGTCGCCGCCGGACAGGTCCAGCGCCGATCCGAACACGCCGGACGACGTCCAGCCTGCGGCGCCGGTCAGAGCCGCCGCGCCGGTGGTGTCGTCGTCGTGGCCGGTGTTCGCCGCCGTCGCGCCCTCGCCCTCGTCGAACGTGTAGTGGACGGGGACGTCGCCGGGCCCGGGGTCGACGCCCACGATCGCGAGGTCGTCGACGATGACGCCGGCGCTGGTGCCCGACCCGGTCAGGGTCAGCGGCTCGGAGCGCGCCGTCGCCGTGAACGTGGCGACGAAGGTCGCGAAGGTCGAGGGTCTGGGGATCCCGGAGATGCCCGACGGTTCGTCGCCGGTCGCCGTGATCGTGGTGTCCAACGACCCGATGCTGAGGTCGGCGCTGACGGTGTCGCCGTCGCCCACCGCCTCTCTGCTGTCGCGGGCGTACCTCAGCGAGATCCGGTACTCCTTGCCGGGCACCAGCCCGTCGATGGTCCGGGTGAGGCGGCCGGACTGGCCGAGGTCGAGGTGGTACCCGACGACGCCGAGCCCGCCCATGCCGGGCGCCATGCCGCGCACCAGCTCGACCGCGGTGTCGACCGTCCAGGGCGCCATCCGCCCGTCGCCGGCCTCGACCTCGACGGTCATCGGCGGGTTCTCGCCGCGCCACTCGGCCGGTACCCGCGGGTACTCGAACTGGTCGACCAGCGGCGTGCGGGTGTCCATCGGCGTCTCGGGGTCGATCTCGAGCATCGCCGCGATCGACGGGGTGCCGTCGGCGTCGAGGACGAACAGCATGTACGACCCGGGCGGCGCGTAGGTGCCGTCGGCCGGCGCCTGGACGGTGAGCGTGCCGTCGGCCGTTCGCGCGAACTCCAGCTCCTCGAACGTCTGGCCATTGTTGAAGCCGTGGGTCACCGAGCCGTTGCGGACCAGCGACACCTTGGCGATCTCGCCGGCCACGTCGATGTCGAACGTGCCGTTGTAGCCGATCTTGTCCGGCGCGTCGAGGATCGCAGGCCGCTGCGCGAGCTGGTCGCCGTCGAACAGGTACGCCGGCGAGTAGAACTCGGCGTCGGTGTAGTTGCGCGGACCGGGCGAGCCGCCGCCGGCGATCATCACCCGGCCGTCGGGCAGCAGCAGCGCGGTCGAGTGGTACAGGCGGGCGTGCGCGTACGGGGCCAGGTCGCTGGTCCACTCGCCGGTGTCCGGGTTCCAGAGCTCCGGGATCGTGGCGACGCCCTGCGCACCGTTGTTCTGCGTGCCGCCGCCGGTCACCAGCACCTCGCCGGTGGGCAGGACGGTCGAGTTGGCCCAGTGCCGGCCGAAGCGCATCGGCTCGGTCGCCTCGACGACCGGCTCCGCCGTGCCGCCGTCGGTCATGAGGTCGACGGTGAACCCGGCGCGGGCGCCGGCCGGACCGCCGCCGTTGCCCCACCATCCGCCGCCGACCTGCAGGATCTTGCCCGGCCGGTACATGGTGGCGGTCGACGTCGCGCCGACGGGGTTGCCCAGCGCGCCCTGGTTGGCGACGTCCGCCGGCACCGTGCCGCGCAGCGTCAGCGTGCCGAGGCCGGACGGGTCGAGCTCGAACATCTGGGTGCCGCTGATGTTGAACAGGTTGCCGTTCTCCGGCGCGACGAATGCCCGCGGGTACCACCAGCGGTTCTCGTCCGGCCCGAGGTCGCCGCCGCCGTCACCATAGGCGGCCGCGCTCTCCGCACCCGTCAGCAGCGTCCAGCCGGAGCCCTCGTCGGGGCTGTAACGCTCCGGCATGAGGACGCCCGGCCCGGCGACACCGCGCACACTGCCGCCTTGGACGACGATGTCGCCGTTGGGCATCACCGTCCCGGTCGGGTACCAGCGCGGCTCGTTCATCGGGGCCTCGTTGCGCAGCCCGGTGCGGCTGGAGTAGCTGGTGACGCCGATGGCGCCGTTGACCGGGTCGTTGCGGACGCCGAGGCTGTCGTCGCCGCCGACGGTGAGCATCGCGCGGCGGTTCGGGTCGTGCACCTGCATCGAGCAGAACAGGTCGGTGTAGGTGGCGTTCTCGACGATGCCGTCGTAGAGGTTGTCCATCGTGCGTGGCGTCGACGGGTCCCACACGTCGGTCTGGAACTGGCCGCCCTGCGCGACGCACGAGTTGCCGGTCCAGTCGTACGGCGTGTTGTCGACGCAGCCGGTCGGCGTGCTGCCGAACGACTGGATCTTGCCGTCGTGGGTGAGCGCCATGTTGATCGCCATCAGCGGCCACGGTGTGACCGGGCTCCACTCGCCCGCGTGGTCCTTGGCCGGCGGCGAGCAGTCCGCGGGGACCAGCCCGGCGGTGTAGGCGAGGCCGTTGCGCAACTGGTCGCGCATGACCGGCTCGGAGAAGTAGGCGCCGTCGTGGCCCATCGACGTGTACCAGGACCGGCCACCGTCGTACTCCTGACACCAGGTGACGGGGTGCAGACTGCCGTGGTGGCCGTCGGTGTACGTCGTCTCGTCGACCTCGAGCAGGGTGCGGACGTTCGCCGCCGGGTTGACGTTCCAGTCGTACCACTCGTCGCTGCGGACGAACGAGTCAGGGATGCCGGCCGTCAGCGGGTGGCCCTGCGCGTTCACGCGGACCGTGGCCTGGCGGATAGCCGGGTTCTCCGGATGTCCCTCGGAGACCGCGCCGACCAGCCCGAGGTACCACGGGTTGACGTCGTGCTCGCTGACGGTGCCCGCCGACCAGCCGGTGTAGTGGATGCCCAGCCAGCCGCCGCCGCCCTGGATGTACCCCTCGAGGGCGTCGCGCTGGGCGTCGTTGAAGAGGATCCCGCCGGTCTGAGCGAACACCAGCGTGTCGTAGGTCGCCAGGTTCTCCGGCGTGAACACGGAGGCGTCGTCGGTGTCGGTGATCTCGACGGTCCGGCCGTACTGGGTGCCCAGCTCCGCGGCGAGGTCACGGATCGCCTGGCGGGCCTGCACGTGCGACGCGTGGAAGTTGGGCTTGTAGAAGAGGAGGACCCGCAGGTCGGTGTCGAGTTCCACCGGTTCTTCGGCGGCGGAACCGGGCAGTGTGGCGATCGCCGGAACGGCCACGACCAGCGCCAGGAGCAGCGCGAGGCGACGCAGGAACCGGCGAATGAGACGTGAGTGGGCAGACGCTCTGTGCTCGATCATTCGGAACCCCATCGTTCGAGAGCGGCGACTCGTGGCCGGCCCCCGCGCCGGGCACTCCCGCTGGACGATAGGGGTCGGGATTGTCCAGAGTCAAGAACTCTGTTCCAGATGTGGGACACTCCGGAGAGGTTGTCCACACATGTGAACCGCGGGTGTTGATGGGCCGGTCGGCTGAGCTGACGTTCGCCGGGGTCGTGCCGTTCGCTGGCCCCCTGGCGGGCTGGAAATGATCACGTTCAGCACGAAATCTCGTGTCGCACTACGCCTGCAACCGTGTCGAGGCTCGGGTAATCCTCGTGGTGGCCCACTCGACGAGCGTCAGCGGGCGAAGGAGTACCGGGCCTCGAAGAGCAGCCGGACGATCGCCTCCTGGCGTTCGTCGTCGAGGCGGAAGATCGGCACGGAGATGCTGATGGCGTCGTGCGTCGGGGCGCGCTGGGGGAGTGCGATGGCGAAGCACCGCAGGCCCTGCGTCGTCTCCTCGTCGTCGATCGAGTAGCCGCGGACCCGGGCTCGTCGGATGTCCTTGAGCAGCTGGTCCGGGTCAGTGATGGTCTTGTCGGTGGCCGCCTCGAGCTTCTCCGGCATGCGCGCGACGATCTCCTCGTCGCTCAGGGTGGCGAGCAGGCACTTGCCGAGCGCCGTCGAGTACGCCGATAGCCGGCGGCCGACGGCGGAGAACATCCGCAGCGGGTGGACCGACTCGCGTTTGGCCATGTAGACGACGTGATCGCCCTCGAGGCGGCCGAGGTGAACCGTCTCGCCGGTGTTCTCGGCGAGGGTGTCGAGGATGGGGCTGGTGCGGGCCACGACGTCGTCGCCGTCGACGTAGGCGGAGCCGACGAGCAGGGCGTGGACACCGAGGCCGTACTGCTTGCCGGTGGCGTCGAGCTCGAGCCAGCCGTAGTGCTGCATGGTCCTGAGCAGCGCATGCATGCTGCTCTTGGGCACGCCGAGCTGATCGGCCAGGTCGCGCATGCTGCGCGGGCCGGTGCTGGCGAGGACCTCCAGGAGCTCCAGCACCCGGCCGGCGGACTTCACCGGCTGGAAGTCCCCTTCGTCGCCCTCTGTATCGGGCGAGAGGTCCACATCGTCGACGCTCATCACAGACAAAGCTAGCAGACCCATCCTTGACAGGTCATTCACATCCTGGTTGAGTGCGGTCGCAAATGAGGACAACGGTCCGCATATGTGAACGCTTGCCGAAGTCCCACACCCGTCTCGCCGTTCCGACGTTCGATGGGAGAGCACATGATGGAGGTCCGCCAGGCGACCGCTCCGGCCTCGGCCGAGACCGCGACCACCGCCGAGCTGCGTGGGCGCTACCTCGTCGACGACCTGTTCGCCGATGGCGAGGTACGCGCCGTGTACACGCACGAGGATCGCATGGTCCTGGCGGGCGCGGTACCGGCGGGGACGGGCCCGCTCGCCCTGCCGACGCCGGATCAGCTGCGGGCCGAGCACTTCCTCGAACGCCGCGAGCTCGGTGTCGTCAACGTCGGGGGGCCGGGCGAGGTGCTGGTCGACGACGAGCCGCACGCGCTCGGGACGCTCGACGGCGCGTACGTCGGTCGCGGGCGGCGGGTCGCGTTCCGGGGCGACGGCGCCCGGTTCTACCTGGTCTCCGCGGGCGCGCACGCCGACCACGGCGTCGCCGTCTTCCGGCGCGACGAGGTCGAGCCGGTCGAGCTGGGCGACCAGCGCGGCGCCAGCGTCCGCCGTCTGTACCGCTACGTCTGGGGCCCCGGCGGCCACCCGTCCTGCCAGCTCCAGCTCGGCGTCACGGTCATCGCCGAGGGGTCGGTGTGGAACACCATGCCGCCGCACCGGCACGACCGCCGCACCGAGGTCTACCTGTACACCCAGCTCGCCGACGACGCGCGCGTGCTGCACGTCCTGGGCGAGCCGGGCCGCACCCGGCACCTGTGGGTCCGCGACGGCGAGGCGGTCATCTCGCCCTCGTGGTCGGTGCACGCCGGCGCCGGTACCGGTCCGTACGCGTTCGTCTGGGCGATGGCCGGCGAGAACACCGACTACGGCGACCTCGACCCCGTCGCGCTGGAGGCCCTGTGAGCACCGACGGTCGGCCGGTCCTGGACGAGCAGCCGCACGAACCCGCGCCTCAGGCCGACCTGGGGGCGTTCTCGCTGGTCGGACGGACGGCGCTGGTCACGGGCGTGAGCCGGGGCATCGGCCGGGCGATCGCCGTCGGCCTCGCCGTCGCCGGCGCCGACCTCGTACTCGCCGGCCGGGCCGGCAGCTTCGACGCCACCAAGGCGGCCGTCGAGGAGCTGGGCCGGACGGCGACGACGCTCGACCTGGACCTGGCGCACCCGGAGCTGATCGCGAGCGGTGCGCTGGACGAGCGGCTGCCGGCCGACGTGGACATCCTCGTCAACAACGCCGGCGTGATCCACCGGGAGGAGGCGCTGACGGTCGACGCGAGCTCCTGGAACCAGGTGCTCGACGTGAACCTGACGTCGCTGTTCTTCCTCACCCAGCGGATCGCCGGGCCCATGGTCGCCCGTGGCCGCGGCAAGATCATCAACATCGCGAGCCTGCTCTCGTTCGAGGGCGGCATCGGCGTCTCGTCGTACGCGGCGAGCAAGCACGCCGTCGCCGGCGTCACCCGTGCGCTGTCCAACGAGTGGGCGCCGCGCGGGGTGCAGGTCAACGCGATCGCGCCGGGCTACATCGTCACCGACAACACGGCCCGGCTCCGCACCGACCCGGCCCGCGCGACGAGCATCGGCGACCGCATCCCCGCCGGCCGGTGGGGGCTGCCGTCGGACCTCGTCGGCGCCGCCGTCTTCCTGGCCTCCCGTGCCTCGGACTACGTGACCGGGCACGTCCTGCTCGTGGACGGAGGCTGGAGCGCCCGCTAGCGGGCCCTTGTGTCGCAGTCAGGTCCTCGCAGCCCGCGCCCGCGGGCTGTGCGAAGCCGAGAGGGAACTTCAATGAGGAAACCCACGCGTCATCGCCCGACGGTCCTCGCATGCGTCGTCGCAAGCGGGCTCCTGCTCACCGCCTGTGCGGACGACGGGGGCAGCACGAGCGCGGCGGGGGACGGCACCTGCAGTCCCGACGAGATCACCTTGATCGGCCAGGTCCGCAACCAGACCAACCCGTACGAGGCCGCCTGGCTGACCGGCGGCGACACCTTCGCCGAGTCCGTCGGCCTGGAACAGCAGCACCTCACCTACGATGGCGACTCGCAGCGGCAGCAGGAGCAGATCCGGCAGGCCCTGGCCGGCAGCGGCATGGAGTGCGCCGTCCTCAACGTGCTGCCGAACGGCGACTCCGACACCGCGCCGATCGTCGCCGCCGCGAACGAGGCCGGTGCGTTCCTCGTCACCCAGTGGAACAAACCGGCCGAGCTCAACCCGTGGGACGGCTTCGACCGCTGGGTCGCGCACATCACCTACGACGGCGAGGAGTCCGGCTACCTCATCGCCAAGGCGCTGTTCGACCGGATGGGCGGCAGCGGCGGCGTGATCGCGCTGCAGGGCATCCTCGACACCTCCGCCGCGCAGGACCGGTTCGCCGGCCTGCAGCGGGCGCTGTCGGAGTACCCGGGCATCACGCTGCTCGACGAGCAGACCGCCGGGTTCGACCGGGCCGAGGCGCTGAACGTGACCCGCACGCTGCTGACCGCGCACGCCGACCACGTCGGCGGCATCTGGGCTGCCAACGACGACATGGCGCTCGGCGCGCTGCAGGCGCTGGAGGCCGCCGGGCTCGAGAACGTGGGCGTGGTCGGCATCGACGCGGTACCGGAGGCGATCGCCGCCATCCAGGAGGGCCGGATGACGGCGACGGTGTCCAGCGACGGGCCGTGGCAGGGCGCGATCGGCCTGGCCATGGGCTACTGCGCGGCGACGGGCGAGCTCGACCCGGCGTCGGTCGACAACGACGACCGCGCGTTCTTCGCCGAGCAGTTCCTCATCGACCAGAGCAACGTCGCGGAGTTCGCCGCGCCGGAGCTGGACATGGCCGACTTCGACTGCGCCAACGTGTTCGAGCGCGCCACCGGGCCGATCGGCTGATGACGTCGCCCGACACGGCTCAGCCTCGCGCCGCCCGGCCGGCCCCAGCGACGGGGCCGCGTCCGGCGGCCGGCGGGCGCCCGCGCCAGACGTGGCGTCCGCGCGGGACAGACGCCGTCCAGACCACCGCGTCGCTGGCCGCGCTCGTCCTGATGATCCTGGTGTTCTCGGTCCTCGACGCGCAGTTCCGGAGCTTGGACAACCTGGTGGCGGTGGTCGACGCGGCCGCGGTGCTCGCGGTCGTCACCGTCGGCCTGACGTTCGTCCTGCTGCTCGGCGCGATCGACCTGTCCGTCGAGGGGGTGATCGGGGCCTGTGCGCTCACCGTCGCGCTGCTGGTCGCCAACTCGCGCACCGGGCTGGACCTCGGCGTCCTGGGCGTCGTCGTCGCGGTCGCGCTCGGCGCGGCGTTCGGCCTGGCCAGCGGGCTGCTGTCGACCCGGCTGCGGATCCCGTCGTTCCTGACGACGCTGGGCGTCTACGCGATCGGGCTGGGCGTGGCCACCATCCTGTTCGCCGGGGAGCGGCCGATCGTCGAGGACGCGTGGCTGAGCGGCTGGGCGTCGTCGAAGTTCCTCGGGTTCGCCGTGGCCAGCTGGGTCGCGGCGGGCGCGGTGCTCGCCGGCTGGCTGACCCAGCGCTACACGCGCGTCGGGCGGTACGCGTACGCGATCGGCGGCGCGGAGGACATCGCCCGGCTGTCCGGGGTCCCCGTCGCGCGGTACAAGGCCGCCGCGTTCGCCGTCGCCGGCGCGTTCTACGGGCTCGGCGCGGTGATGGCCACCTCGCAGCTGGGCTCCGGCGTCGTCACGGCCGGGAGCGGGCTGAACTTCTCCGCGATCGCGGCCGCGGTGATCGGCGGGACGCTGCTCGTCGGCGGCCGGGGCGGGGTCCTGCAGTCGATGATCGGCGTGTTCGTGCTCACCGTCCTGCAGAACGGGCTGATCCTCGCCGGCGTCAGCCCGTACGCGCAGCAGGCCGTCCAGGGCGTCATCGTCGTCGCCGCGGTGGCGGCCGCGACGTGGCCGGTCCGGCATCGGCTGGGGGTGGTCAAATGACGGGCTCGCCGCCTGTGCTGTCCGTGGACGGACTCACCAAGCGCTATCCGGGTGTGACGGCGCTGGACGGCATGAGCTTCGAGGTGCGCGCGCACGAGGTCGTCGGGCTGATCGGCGAGAACGGCGCGGGCAAGTCGACGCTGCTGAAGTCGCTGGTCGGGCTGGTGACGCCGGATGCGGGCACGATCCGGGTCCGCGGCGAGGCGGTCCGGCTGCGCGGCGTCGCGCATGCGGGCTCCGTCGGCATCGGCATGGTGTTCCAGGAGCAGTCGCTGGTGCCGAACCTCACCGTGGCCGAGAACATCCTGCTCGGCGCGGAGCGCTCGGCCGTCCGGGGCGGTGTCTACCGCTGGCGGACGATGACGGCGCTGGCCCAGGAACAGCTGGACAAGATCGGCTCGACGATCGACCCCCGCGCTCGCACCGACACGCTCACGTTCGCCCAGCGGCAGATGGTCGAGGTCGCGAAGGTGCTCACCATCGAGGAGCGCATCGCTTCCGAGCCGGTGGTGCTGCTGGACGAGCCGACCAGCGTGCTCGAGCGCGACGAGATCGCGACGCTGTTCGCGCAGATCGAGCGGCTGCGCAAGCGGGCCTCGGTGGTGTTCGTCTCGCACCGGCTGGACGAGGTGCTGGAGGTGTCCGACCGCGTCTACGTGCTGCGCAACGGCCGGGTCGTCGCCGAGGTCGACCCCGCCACGGTGGACGCGACCGACCTGCACCACCTGCTGATCGGCCGTGAGTCCGGCGGGAGCCACTACCACGACGAGGCGCAGCACGACTGCGACGGCGCTCCGGTGCGGCTGCGGGTGGAGAAGCTGAGCACCGGCGGCTGCCGGGACGTCAGCTTCGACATCCGCGCCGGTGAGGTGCTCGGCGTCGCCGGCGTCCAGGGGTCCGGGCGCGAGGACGTCTGCCGGGCGCTGTTCGGCGCCATCCGGGCCTCCGGCGGCCGCGTCACGCTGGACGACCGGCCGTTCCGGCTCGGCTCGCCGCGGGCCGCCGTGCGCTCGGGCGTCGGCTACGTCCCGTCCGAACGGCGCACCGACGGCATCGTCCCGCCGATGTCGGTGGCCGAGAACCTGTCGATGGCGCACGTCGGCGAGGTGTGCGCGGGGCCGGTGCTGCAGGCGCGGCGGGAACGCGGGCTGGTCGAGCAGTGGGTACGGCGGCTCGGCATCAAGACGCCGTCGCCGCAGACCCCGATCGGGACGCTGTCCGGCGGCAACCAGCAGAAGGTCGTGCTGGCCCGCTGGATGATCGACGACGACCTGCGGCTGCTGATCCTCGACCACCCGACCCGTGGGCTCGACGTCGGCGCCAAGTCTGACGTGTACGCCCTGATCAGAGACCTGGCCGCGGCCGGCTGCGCGGTGCTGCTGCTGTCCGACACGCTCGAGGAGACCATCGCGCTGAGCCACCGCGTCGTGGTGATGAAGGACGGCGAGGTCGTGACGACGGTCGAGACCCCGAAAGGCGCCAAGCCGGACCCCGTCGTGATCCTCGAGGAGATGGTATGAGCACCGACACCGCACCCGAGGTCCAGCCGGCGGCGTCGTCCCCCGTGGACGGGCCGAGCCGCGTGCGCCGCGAACTGGTCCGGTTCATGCCGCTGCTCATCCTCGGCGTCCTGCTGGTCCTGCTGTCGCTGCGCAACCCCGACCTGCTGACCCAGCGCAGCCTGCTCACCATGGCCGACTCCGCGGCGCCGCTGATGGTGCTGGCCGTCGGTATCACCGTGGTGATCCTGTGCGGCGGCATCGACCTGTCGATCGGGGCGCTGGCGTCGTTCGCCTCGGTGCTGACGGCGCTGTGGGTGCCGACGATGTCCTCTGCCGTCGTCGTGCCTGTCGTGCTGGTGTGCGCGCTGGCGGGCGTCGTCCAGGGCTGGATCCACATCGCCGCGAGGGTGCCGTCGTTCATCGTCACCCTCGGCGGGATGTCGCTGTGGACCGGGCTCGCGCTGGCGTTCTCGGGCGCGAGCACCATCGCCGTCACCGACCTCGGGGCGCTGCGCTGGGCATTCACCCGGGTCGGCGGCTGGCCCAGCGCCATCCTCGTCGCGCTGGGCCTCGTCGCGGTGCTCGGCGCGGTCCTGCGGTTCACCCCGTTCGGCCGGTGGGTCTCGTCGATCGGGCACGCCGAGCCGGCCGCCCGGCTGGCCGGGCTGCCTGTGAGCGGGGTGAAGATCGCCGCGTTCGGGATCTCCGGCGCGTGCGCCGGGCTGGCCGGCGTCCTGCTCGTCGCGCGTACGTTCAGCGGCGCGCCGACCCTCGGTGACAGCCTGCTGCTGCCCGCCGTCGCGGCCGTGATCGTCGGCGGGACGGCGATCACCGGCGGCCACGGTGGCCTGTTCCGCACCGTCGTCGGCGCGCTGATCGTCGTGCTGCTGCGCGTCGGCCTCTCGCTGATCGGCGTCGACGCCGGCTTCGAGCCGATCTTCTACGGCCTGCTGATCATCATCGCCGTCACGGTGACGATCGACCGTTCCAAGGTGGCGGTCCTGAAATGACCGTCCGTCTCTCCTGTGCAGAAAGGCGCCCTCGATGACCACGACCGATGCCACCCGCGACCACCTGCTGCCCGCCGTCGCCGAGTTCATCGCGGCCGAGCGGCCGCTGCTGATCGGGGACGCCTGGACCGCCGCGGCGTCCGGCCGCACCTTCGAGACTCTCGACCCGGCGACCGGCCGGATGCTCGCGCGCGTCGCGCAGGGCGGCGACGAGGACGTCGACCGCGCGGTTGCCGCCGCCCGGGCGGCGTTCGAGCCGGTCTCGCCGTGGCGGCGCACCACGCCCCGTCAGAGGGCGCGGCTGCTGTGGCGGATGGCCGAGCTGATCGACCAGCACGCCGACGAGCTGGCCCAGCTGGAGACGTTGGACAACGGCAAGCCGTTCGCGAACGCCCGCGGCGGCGACGTCGCGACCGCCGCCGAGTTGTTCCGCTACTTCGCCGGGTGGGCGACGAAGATCGAGGGCACGACGATCCCGATGTCCAGTGATGCGCCGTACTTCGCGTACACGGTCCGTGAGCCGGTCGGCGTCGTCGCCGGGATCGTACCGTGGAACTTCCCGCTGCTGATGGCCTGCTTCAAGGTGATCCCCGCGGTCACCGCAGGCAACACCGTCGTGCTGAAGCCGGCCGAGCAGACGCCGCTGTCCGCGCTGCGGCTGGGCGAGCTGTTCCTGGAGGCCGGGTTCCCGCCCGGGGTGCTGAACGTCGTGCCGGGGTACGGCGACGCGGGCGCCGCGCTCGTCCGTCACCCCGGCGTCGACAAGGTCGCCTTCACCGGCTCGACCGCCGTCGGCAAGAAGATCGTCGAGGCGGCGGCGGGCAACCTCAAGAAGGTGTCGCTGGAGCTCGGCGGCAAGGCGCCGAACATCATCTTCGCCGACGCCGACCTGCCGGCTGCGATCGCGGGGTCGGCGCACGCGGGCTTCTTCAACCAGGGCCAGTGCTGCGTCAACGGCTCCCGTCTGTACGTCGAGCGGTCGGCGTTCGACCAAGTGGTCGAGGGGGTGGCTGCGATCGCCCGTCGCACGCGGCTGGGGAACGGCTTCGACCCGTCGACCGACATGGGGCCGCTGATCACCGAGGAGCAGCAGTCAATGGTCCTCGGCTACGTCGAGGGCGGCATCCGCGACGGTGCGCAAGCGGTCGCAGGGGGCGGGCGGGGCCTGGACAGCGGCTTCTTCATGGAGCCGACGCTGCTGACGGGGGTCAGTGAGGACGCGGACATCCAGCGCAACGAGGTGTTCGGCCCAGTCGTGACCGCCGTCCCGTTCGACTCCGAGGAGGAGGTGTTCCGACTGGCCAACGACACCCGTTACGGCCTCGCCGCCGGCGTTTGGACGCGGGATGTGGGGCGCGCACACCGGGCCGGCGCCGCCCTGCGCGCGGGCACCGTCTGGCTCAACACCTGGCACGCCGACGACGTCGTGCTGCCGCGCGGCGGCTTCAAGGAGTCCGGCTGGGGCCGTGAGCTCGGCTCGTTCGGGCTGGACGACTTCACCGAACTGAAGACCGTGATCGCCGCTCTTTGAGCTTCTTGCTGCTGAGGAGGAATCGCATGCCGAGCATCACCGTTCAGATGCTGCGCGGGCGCACCGTCGAGCAGAAGCGTGCCTTCGCGGCCGCCGTCACCGCGGCCGCCGTCGCCGAGCTGGGGGCCCGTCCCGGCGACGTCCGCATCGCCTTCGAACACATCGAGCCCGACGACGTCGCCAACGGCGGGGTGCTCGCGTCGGAGGACGCGAGCCGGTCGTCGGTGCTGTCGAACCTCGGGCACACATCGGCGGAAGAGGCGGGTGAGGCCGCCGTCGTCGACTGAGGCCTCGCTCGAGGCCTCGAGCGCCCGCCGAGACCCCTCCGCAGGGGTCTCGGCGGCGCTCTCTTCATGGTCTCGCCTTGGTGCAGGCCGTGCCCATTTCCGGACACCGAGCGATGGCAGGGGTGAGGGCCGGCAGGCCCGGATCGCGAACCAAGGGGGGCGCGCGATGACCACTGACCGTCGACGCGACCGTGAAGCCGGCGTTCTCGGTGCGACACCGGAGCAGCCGGGGACGACCGGCGACCAAGAGACCGGTAAACGGCGGTGGGATCCGGCCTACCGCGCGCACTGCCCGCAGTGCCGGAAATCCGGGCGCACCTTCGCCGTCTACGGCAAGGCGGAGCATGCCGCCCACGGCCATGCCGTCAAGTACGGCCACGCCACCTACGTCATCGACCAGTACGGCATCCGCGTCGTCGGCTCCGACCAGCGGCCCGGAACCGACGGGTGACGCTGACGGCCTACGGGATGGTGCCGAGTGGGGATCCTGAGGCCAGCGCCGCGGATCGAACTCGATGGAGCCCAGGCCGGTCGCCGGCAATCCTGCCTGCGACCGGCCTGGGCACTTGGTCAGCCGAGGCTCTCGATCACCTGCTCGAGATCTCGTACCAACAAGTCGCGCGCGACCGGATCGTCGACGTCAGCGGCTACCTCCCGTGCCGCTCGCTGCAGTTGGTCTCGCGCCTGCGGTATCCGGCCCTGTTCGAGGTGGCGCTGGGCGATCTCGACCAGGATGCCGACGTGGCGGGCGGTGCGGGGTGTCACGGTGCCGTCCCGTTCGATCCGTTCCAGGTGGGCCAGAACGTCGGCGATGGGGTGACGACCGTGAACCCGATGCGTTCGACCGTGCGGTTACCTGCCCCGTCGACGGCGGTGACCTCCAGGACGTGGTCACCAAGCTCCAGCGCCCACAGATCCAGCGTGACCGACTGGGGTGATCCGCACTCGGCCAATCGCTCGCCGTCGAGGTCGACGGCGAGCGAACCCAGACCAGACTGGCTGTCGGTAGCGGACACCTGCAGCTCAACCACCTCCGAGTCGCCGGGGGTCGCCCCGTCCTCGATACCGGTCATCGCCACGTCCGGCCCGGTGGTGTCGGCCGGCTCGCCTTGGTCGATGCGGAAGAAGTCGAACGCGGCAGGCTGGCCCGCGCCGTTGTAGGCAGCCAGACCGATACGGGGGTCCGTCATGGACGAGATGGATCGTGTTGGCCCGAAGGCGGTCCAGGTCTCACCGTCGGACGACCATTCCGCCGTCAGGGCGTCGCCGTCGCGGGCCAGCCGCAGCCAGATCCCTTCGGTGAACAATCCTCTTGTCGGCGCGGTCGGCGAGGTCTGGATCGTGCGCCAGGCGCTGGACGACGGCCAGATCAAGGCTCTGGTCGAACGCAACACCGTACCCGACGCCGTCGTGCACCTACCGTTCGACCGGATCCGCCGCGGCTCATGACCCGCACCGGCTGCGGGTGAATGAGAGGACGTCGCGTTCGGCGTCGGATGAGCAGCAAGCTGCGATGCAACTCGTCAGCGAGGTTCTTGCTGATGATGTGGCGGTGTGGGCCAAGAGTGACTACGGCGATGGCGGCCCAGGCAGTATTCGGCGCGAATGTCCTCTTCCGCGAAGTCGACGCTCCTGAATTGGCGACGGGCGGCGTCTGATCTGTTGACGGCGGTGTGGCGTTGATCGCCGCTGCGTGAGCCAGACGCCCGCCTGTATGGGATGCGGTATGATAGATGTATGGCGAAAGAGAAGGTGACTGTAGCGATCAGCTCGTCGTCGCTGGCGCTCCTTGACGCCGACGCGAAGGCGTCAGGCCTGAACCGCTCGGAGTTCGTCGAGCGAGCCGTCAGGAACGAGCACTACCGGCGGCTGCTCGACCAGGTCGAGGGTCCGTCGTGGACGCCGGCCGAAGACGCGATGGCTCGTGACGTGCTGCGGGTGCAGGCTGAGGCGTGAACCCCGGCGAGCTGTGGAGCCTGGAGGACGGCACCGTCCGCCTGGTCCTCTCGCACCCCACCTACAACGCGTCCAAGGCGAACCTGGTCGTCACGTGTCAGGTGGTGCCAGAGCCGAAGTCGTTCCAGCCGTTCGCCGTCCGGGTCGACGGCGGCTACGTGCTCGCGGACCGGCTCATGACCCATCCCCGCCATTGGCTGACGGATCAGCGCGGCACCCTGACAGGCTCGGAACTGGCGGCCGTCCACGAGCACTTGAGCTTCTTGCTCGGCATCTGACGCCTTGCCGCAGGTGTATCAGGCATCGAACTCGTAGCGGAGCAGGTAGACGGACGCGTCGAGCGTCATCCCGTTGAGCTCGACTGGCAAGCCGTCCTTCTCGTCGGCGATGCGGGCGATCGTCGAGTAGATAGCGGCGTTGCCTGGCGCCACAGTTTTGAAGGTTCTCCTCGTCCCATAGCCACTAGGAGAACCGTCATCTAGGCGGTGACGCGCGCATGCACCTGTCGCTCCTTCCGTCGGAGGCGCGCGACCTTGCCGCCCAGCTCGTGGAAATCGCTGACGTTGCGCAGCGGGCGGGCTGGACTCCGGAAATGCTGGCCCAGGCCGGCGAGCGCTACTTGCCGGGCATGAGTACGCACAGATTGTTAGCCGCCATTGAAACTGCCGATGATGGCGTCACTGATCATGAGGATCTGGCGGTCACGGGCGAGGCCGGGTGATCGGCACGGCGACGTCGGCGTCGTCACGGCGTCGGCCGCGCCCGCGGGCCTGGCCGACCCGGCCAGGGCACCGAACACGACCCGGGCGTGTTGACACCAGCGCCAACAATTGGCGCTCATGTCACCACCCCGCGACCATGACCGGCCCGGGCAGGGACACCCGGCCGCCGCAGCGGGCAGCACCAGGATGAACCACCCCCATGGCGGCTCACACCGCCGCCACCGAGTCGATCATGGAGAAGGGTCGGGTTTCCCCGACTGCAGAGCCGACCTTCTCCATGATCAAGCCGTACCCGGTCGTCGCCGTGCGCGCCAGCCCCGTACGACGCCACGCTGACGGCGCAGACGACCCATCCGACATCGGACCGGTTGTCCACACCTGGTCGTCAACGTCAACGACAACCCATCGTCACCGACAACGGCGGCCAACACACAGATCATCGAACGCTTGGATCGGCTGACCGCCCGGCTGGGTGGCCTGGTGCGGGGCTACGGAGGGCGGCTCGACTGGCAGGCCGGACGCATCCTGCGCGCCGTGCAGGCCGCCGAGTTCCTGGCCGCAGCGGCCGAAGCGGTCGACGCGGCGGTCAGTCAGTTCGACACGATGAACGCGGTTCCCGAGTGGCTGACCAAGCTGCGTGAGTCCGTCGAGGAACAGGTCGACTTCTACCGCCGCGAGGCCAAGCTGGGCCAGTCGCCGTAGCTCCTCGAGGGGGCACGGCGAGCGCGCCGCCCTGCCCCCTCCCTCACTCTCCCCCGTCCTCCTCATAACTGCCGCCCGGACAATCGCGGCATGAGGGGGATGGGGACCGGACCGCCCAGCTCGACGGGTACCGGTTCGACCCCAGCGCCGCCGACGGCTGGAGTACTAGTCGATGAGTTAGCCTGTCTCGCCCAGTCACCACCCGAACATGGACGATCCAATGGCGGAGTGAGGAAGAGGAATGTCCGAAGTATTCCTGACCATGGCAATGTCACTCGACGGGTTCATCACCGGGCCGGACGACAACGCCGAGAACCCCGCGGGCACCAATGGGATGCGGCTGATGAACTGGCTCGGCGGCGGAGCTGAGCCCGACGCAGAAGGGGCCAATGCATTCCGCCCCAAGCATCCCAACAGCCAACTCGTGTTCGACGAGAGCATGGCGACCGGTGCCGTGATCACCGGGAAGCGGACAGGGGACTTCGCCGGCTACTGGGGCGGGGATCACCACGACGGGGTGCCGATCTTCGTGCCGACGCACCAGCCGCCGGCAGAGAACCCGTACGAGCGAGTGCACTACGTCACCGATGGCATCGCCTCCTGTGTGGAACAGGCCAAGCAGGCCGCAGGGGACCGGAACGTGATGATGCACGGCGCCTACACCGGCCAAGAGGCGCTGAAAGCCGGCGTCCTGGACATGATCGACATCCAGCTCCGGCCGGTGCTGCTCGGCCAGGGGCGGCGGCTGTTCGAGGGGCTCCCATCCGAGCACACGGAACTTGATCTGGTGCGCGTGCTGGAGGATCCCGGCGTCCTGCATCTGCGCTACGCGGTGCGCAAGTAGCCCTTGTTCCGGCTGGGCGAGGGAAGAATCCGTCCCCGACGGCGCCACGGCATCGCGTCTCGAGTTGGCCGAGCTGGTGCGCCCGGAACGGCCTGTCTCGTAGCAGACTGAGGCGATGACGGAGATCAGGCCAGCGGTGGACGCGGATGCGGCGCGGTGGTTGCTGCAGGCCGATGTCGATTGGCGGGATCTTGTTCGGTACGGCCCGCCAGGCTTCGACGTGTACGTGCGGATCGCCTTCGCCCCGGAGGCCGATGATGTCGACCCGGCAGGGGAAGATCCTGCCCTTCGTGTAGCTCTCGCGATTCTGGCCTCGTACACGGCCACGCCAACCCGAGGGTATGCGGCGGTCTGGGAGGGGTGGGGCGGGGAGCCGGTTCCTCGAGCGCCACGAGTGCCGATTCCGAATCGAACGATGCTGCTGTTCACCGGTCCTGTCGTAGTACTCAGAGACGCACCGTCCCTGGCCTGGTACGGCTCCCTGGAGGGCTATCAAGAACCGCACCTCGTGTGGCCGGAGGATCAGACCTGGTGCGTGGCCTGCGAGGTCGACGAGGAGATCGAGTTCACCGTGGGATGCTCTGTCGACGCGTCCCGGGCTCTGGCTGGAGCTCTGCCCGGTGGCGTCCGACAGGTGCGCTATGGGGAACCGGCACCGTTGTATCGTGACCCCGCTTAGCGCCGGCGCATGTTCATCGGCAGTCCGTGACGCCCAACGGGATCGCCGCTACGCCGGCGTGCGGACACTGGCGTTGCCGCCGACCTTCGCCGCCATGCTCCGCCGTCGCTTCGTGCCGGGCACCCAGCTCGATCGGCCGGTGTTCCCCGACAGCATCGGGGGTCTGCGTGATCCGTCGAACGTGCGGCGCGACATCCGCCGTGCACGGGGTGCTGACGCGTTGGCCTGGCTCACCTCGCACGCGTTCCGCAAGACCACGGCGACCGTGCCCGACGCTGCCGGACACGATCTCGGCATGGCCCTGTTCACCGAGGTGGGCGACCGATGGGGACAGCTGCACGTGACGTTCGGCCTGGGCGCGCACGCCGAGGTCGTCGGCGACTACGACCGCGCGGCCGAGCTGCACCGCAACGGCCTGCGGATCGCCGAAGAGCTGGGCCTGAGCACCGAGGTATCGGACAACCTGGCCGCGCTCGGCCGGATCGCGCTGCTGACCGGTGATCACGTGCAGGCCGACGAGCTGCACGAGTCCGCCCGCGCGCAGGCCGTCGCACAGGGCTACACGATCGGCGAGGAGTTCGCCGAGCTGGGCCTTGCGTTGAGCGCGCGGCGGCAGCGGCGGTTCGACGAGGCAGAGGCGTTGCTGCGCAAGTGGCTGGTGCACGACCGGCGGCTGGAGTCGGACCTGGCGGTCGCGCTCATCATCGCCGAGCTGGGGTTCGTAGCCGAGCTGCGCGGTGACGCCGACGCCGCCTGCGCCCTGCACCGTGAAGGGCTGGCGGCGGCGCGCAAGGCGGGTGACCCGCGGGCGGTGGCGCTGGCGTTCGAGGGGCTCGCCGGGGCGGAAGCCCTGTGCGGCGACCACGAGCGGGCGGCGCGGCTGCTCGGCGCGGCCGCCGCGTTGCGGGAACGGGCCGGTGCGCCGCTGCCGTCCGGTGAGCGCGGCGACGTCGACAGGATCACCGGCGCGATCCGCGCGGCCGTCGGCGCGGAGGAGCTCACGGCGGCGTTCGAGCGGGGCCGGGTACACGGCGAGTCCGAAGTGGACGTTCCGGCGCCCTGAGCCCGTCGCCGTCGTGCGGACCGCCGCGGCACCCGACATGCCGAAACCGCCACGGGCGGGCCGTAGATGAGTTCGCCCAGCGTCGCGCGTTCTATCTCGTGCAGGACGAGCGGTACCCAACCGGCGGGGCTCGCCTGCTGCCGCTTTTGGACACTATGCCCACGCACGTTGAGGCGGTTCCGGTTCGGGCCGTCGTCGGTGCGGTTCATGGCCAACGATGGCCGAGAGATGGAGCTGGCCCTGACGCCGGACACCTACCTGACGAGCAGGTGATGTCGCAGGGATCGCGAAGGTGTATGCGAGTGCGTCGGCGGTCTTGCTTGGCGACCGTCGCGTCGCGCTGGAGCGTGCGGTAGACCGTGGGTGCGGGAGACGGTGAACAGTTCGGCGAGGTCGGCGATGGTGTACTCGCCGGTGCCGGCCATGCGGACGAGTTCGCGCTGTTGTTTGGGTGAGAGCCTGGGTCGTTTGCCACGCAGCTTGCCTTTCGCCGGGGCTACGAGCTGGCCGACGTGGAACGGATTATCACCGACCAGGCCCAGCTATCCCGATCTGAACACGTTGTAACCCCAGCCCGTCCGAACCGGGCTGGGGCGCAACACGGCACCCACCATGGACCACGCCCACCGGCCGCGCCACCCCGGCCAGCACCGCACGTCCCCGCCGACCTGCACTGCCCACGCACCCCGTGCGCACCTCCGCCGCCAGCACCCGCTGGCGCTCCGCCGGCCGCTCGGCAGCCCACGAGCGCGGCACGGAGCTCGCCGGCACAAGGTGACGCCTCAGTGCCGTACACCTCTGGCTCGTCCGACGAGCAGATCCGACCATGGGCGCTTAAGCAGCGGCCGAGCGTGGCAAAGCTGTCGCAGACGCGACGATGCGGCTCACCTAGCCGCAGCGGCGCCGCACCGGTCTACGACGAGTTCGCCGCGCGCACGGAGCGCGCAGCTGTTCCGCCTCACTTCGGTGTAGGTCGGGCCACCACGGCGGGCTCGGGGAGGGGGAACAGGCCGAGGAAGCGTTCCACGCGTTCCCGGCTGCCAGTGAGCTTGATCTCGCCCTCCTCGATCGCTTCTGGCAGGCCCCGCCCGCCCCAGATCAGCGCGTTGAGCGTCACTGGGTCGGTCTCGATCACCGCGTGCGGGTGGTCCAGGTCGCCCCGCATGATCCAGATCCGGTCCGCCGACAGCTGCACTCGGAACGAGTCCTCGCCCAGCCGCAGCACCACGTCGGCGGTGAAGCCGTCGGTGCGGCTGGGGTCAAACAGCGTCTTCAGCGCGAGCATCAGCGAGTCCACGCTGATCGCGGCGTCGTGCCGCAGCGACGGCGACCGGCCGCCCCACCGCCCCAGCGAGATGATCACGGGCTCCAGCTCCCGGCCCCACTCCGTCAGCTCGTACACCCATGCCGCGGCGGGCGGCGGCAGCTTGCGGCGCTGCACCACGCCGAACTCCTCCAGCTCGCGCAGCCGGTTGGACAGCACGTTGGGGCTCGCCCCCGGCATGCCGGTGCGCAGGTCGGTGAACCGCTTAGGGCCGAACAGCAGCTCACGCACGATCAACAACGCCCAGCGCTCCCCTACCAGGTCCAGGGCGTGAGCGGTCGCGCACCCGTCGTCGTATCTGCGCTTGGTCGCCATGACCCCAGTCTACCAGCGGAAGTCCTTCTCAGATGACTCCTAGTTGTGTTTTAGGACTAGCTGTTAGTAGAGTTCAACTGAACGGATTGGTTTAAGGACTAATCAGTAAGGAGAGCGGATGTCCAGTCAACAGGGCGACCGGCCACCCACGCCCGGCTCGGTCGACCCGCCGGATCCGCGCCGCTGGAAAGCGCTGGCCCTGCTAGGCACGGCGTTCTTCATGGTCATCCTGGACGCCACGATCGTGCTCACCGCGATCCCGTCCATCCAGGACGATTTAGACCTCGACGTCGCCGGCGTGCAGTGGGTGCTCACCGGCTACGTCATCACCTTCGGCGGCCTCATGCTGTTCTTCGGCCGGGTCGCCGACCTCGTCGGGCGCCGGGGCGTCTTCCTCGCCGGCGTGGCTTTGTTCGTCGTGTCGTCACTGCTGTGCGGCATCGCCTGGGATGGCTGGGTGCTCCTCGCAGCCCGTGCGGTCCAGGGCGTGTCGGCCGCGATCATGGCGCCCACCGCGCTGTCCATCGTCGTGTCCGTCTTCCGCGACCCCGCCGAGCGCAACCAGGCGCTGGGCGTGTGGGGTGCGCTGGGAGGCATCGGCGCCACAGCGGGCCTGCTGCTAGGCGGAGTCATCACCTCGGGCATCAGCTGGGAGTGGATCTTCTACATCAACGTCCCGATCGGCGTCGCAATCTTCCTGCTCGTGCCAGCCCTGATCAATGAGACCAAGCAGCGGGTCGCGGTCCGCAAGTTCGACGCGGCGGGCGCCATCAGCATCACCGCCGCGCTCGTGCTGCTGATCTACGCGATCATCAACGCGCCCGAGGTCGGCTGGGGCAGCACCGGCACCATCTTCCAGCTGGCCGCCGCTGCTGTGCTGATCGCGCTGTTCCTGGTGATCGAGTCCCGCTCGTCGGCGCCGCTGGTGCCGCTCCGGATCTTCAAGATACGCAACCTCACCGCGGGCAACCTGACGATCCTCGCGGTCGGCCTCACCGTCGACGGCATGCTGTTCCCGCTGACCATCTACGTCCAGGAGGTGCTGGACTACTCGGCCCTGCAGTTCGGTCTCACCAGCGCCGTCATGACCGTCATGTCCATCGTCGGCGCATTCGCGGGCCAGGCGGCGGTTACCAGGCTGGGTCTGCGGCCCATCGCCGTCCCGGCGCTGTTGCTGATCGCGGTCGGCACGGCGTTGCTGATCACCGTGTCGGCCGACGGCACGTTCTGGGCCGACCTGTTCTGGGGCCTGCTGATCTTCGGGCCCGGCATGGGCGCGGCGTTCGTCGCGTCCCAGATCGCCGCGCTCGACGGCGTCGCCGAGGAGGAGTCCGGCCTGGCGGCAGGGCTGGTGGACACCTCGTTCAACATCGGCAGCGCCCTGGGCATCGCAATCGTCACGTCGGTCGCTCTGTCCGTCGCGGGCGACGCCACAACCGACGACCCCAAGGTTGCCTTGACCGAAGGCCTGCAGTCAGCCTTCCTCGTCGCGACGGTGTTCGCCGTGCTGGGCCTGCTCGCCGCATTCCTACTCCCCGGGAAAACCCCCGACCCGGCGAGAGCGGACGCGGACGCGGAGGCGACGTTGGCGCCCATGAACGACTGACGTCTACTCGCGCGACTGCCAATCAAAACACCACAACGAGAGGAACCACATGAGCACGCACGTGATCCAGTACACCGCCAAGAGCACGGAGACGGCCGACGAGAACCAGGATCTGGTCGAGCGGATCTTCGCCGAACTTGACGCCGACGACCCGGGCGGCATGCGGTACGCCACCTTTCGGCTCGCGGACGGCGTGACCTTCGTGCACGTCGTCATCCACGAGACCGACGGCAACCCGCTGGACCACATCTCCGCGTTCGCCGAGTTCCAGAAGGGCTTCGGCGACCGCGTCGGCGGCCCGCCGTCGTTCAGCGACGCGACCATCGTCGGCTCCTACCGGTTCACCGGGTAGCAGCAACCGATCGCGGACGTCGGCACGTGTCCACACGCGGCGGGGGAGGCGGGCCGACCGTTCCCGCATCACCGCCCGGGCCCCCGCGCGTCCGCGCAAGGCCGACCCCGGAGTCCGGTGAGTGATAGGACGTGTGGAGTAGTGGACCTCAGCCCGCAGGTGCGCCCGGACCCCTGGTCGGGGCGGTGGTCTGGTACTGGCCCGCTGGCTGTCACGAAACGCGGTGCCGCCCGGTCGTAATGGCTGAAGAGCCCTACGACGGAGGCAACGATGAGCACTGAACACGCCCACCACCTCGACAACCCCGATGCGTCCGGTCCGCCGCCGCGCTTCGAGGTCGTCGCGACAGTGCCGCGAGCGCCGCAGATCCCGGAGAACGCCGAGGCGATGACGATCCTCGTGACCCTCCCGCCAGGCAGCGAAGGCTCGCCCCCACACCGGCACTCCGGTCCGGCCTATGGGTACGTGGTCGAGGGCGAGATCGTCTTCGAGCTCGAGGGCGAGCCGCCGCGTGTGATCAAGGCCGGCCAGGGATTCTGGGAGCCCGGTGGTGACGTCATCCACTACCAGGACGGGAACAACCTCGCCGACGCGGAGTCCGCGTTCGTCGTGACCATGTTCTGCGCCCCCGGCCAGCCGATGCTCGTACCGGTCAGCGCGGAGGAGCTCGAACAACGCCGCGACCGAAGGGCACCCCGGCCGTGACCGGCGGGCCGAAGACGTCCTTGACGGCCCTCTGCTGACCCTGCCCGAGCGGCGCCACCGCATCGAGGCGTCGGAGGACTCCGCCTTCCTGTTCACCAACGCGGTTTCCCTCGTCTGAGGTCTGGAGGCCGAGGCCGTCAGGACCGCCGCTCGAACTGCCGCATCTTGTCCGGGTTGGCGACGAGGAAGACCCGCTCGACGCCGCGGGCCGTCACGTCGAGGGCGACGACTGCCAGTGGTGTGCCGGTGTGGTCGGTGACGAGCATCCCGCTCTCGCCGTTGACGTCGACGATGGTCAGGGTGGCGTCGTTCCAGTACTTGCGCAGCACGTTGTCGAGGTAGTTGGTCACCCGCGCGACGCCGGACAACTCGACGCGGGCGACGCGCACCCGGCCGCCACCGTCGGGCCGGGCGACGACGTCGTCGGTGAAGAGTCGCTCGAGCGCTGCGAGGTCTCCGTTGCGCGCCGCCGCGACGAACGTCTCGAGCAGCCGGCGGCGAACGGCGGGCGTGGCGGGCGCGGATCGCTCGGACTCCAGCGCCTGACGGGCCCGCCGGGCCAGCTGCCGGGCGTTCGCCTCGGAGATCTCGAGCACCTCGGCGACCTGGCGGTAGGGGTAGTCGAAGGCCTCGTGCAGCACGTACGCCGCGCGCTCGATCGGACTCAGCTTCTCCAGGAGCATGAGGACGGCCAGTTCGAGAGCCTCGGCACGTTCGGCGCCGAGGGAGGGATCGTGGCTGGTGTCGACCGGCTCGGGGACCCACGGCCCGATGTAGGTCTCGCGACGCACGTGCGCGGCCGTCGATGCGTTGATGGCCAGGCGGGTCGTGGTCGTGGTGAGGAATGCGGCCGGGTTCCGCACCACCCGGCGGTCCGCGCGCTGCCAGCGGATCCAGGCGTCCTGGACGATGTCCTCCGCCTCCGCGACGCTCCCCAGCATGCGATACGCGATGCCGAACAACTGCGGCTGCACATCCAGGAAGTCCGCGACGTCGGCGTCGCGGACTTCGTCGTTCGGTTCGGCGTCTGAGGCTTTGGTGGTCACCCGCTCAAGATACGGGGCTGGACCGCGCCGCGGAGAACCGCGGCGCGTCCGTGCCGAGCGCTACCTCCCGGCCCTCGCCAGAGCGGTGACAGGGATGGTGACCATGCGCCGGATGTTCGACTTCGAACACGTCCTCCGCGGCCTGCGACGCACACCACCCGGGTATGTCTTCGACATGCTCAACGGCACCGAGCCCGATCCTGGGCTGGCCGACCTGGTCGCAGGGGTCGCGATCGTCACCATCCGGCGATCCTGACCGCGCCGGTAGTGCAACCGACCGCTCACAGACGTGGTGAGCGTCTGGCTGGGCACCGGGTCGAGCTGCTTCCTCGGTGATGAGAATGCGCAAGCGCGCATCCTGGACCTCGCACGTGAGGCCGTCAGCTGGGTCGCTTGGGAGCCGCTCCCGCCGTCGAGCGCGGACCAGTGGCAGGACAGCATCAACCGGCTCCCCGACCTTGAGGCGCACGTCCGCACAGACCGTCTGGCCATGGCCACGGACCGCCAGCTGGCCGCCGCGAGCGTGGGCCTTACCAGGATGGCGCTTATGGACGGCGCTGGGGGTACGCGGCGTGCTCGTTCGCGGTCGTCTCTCCGCATTCGAATCGAAGTGCTTCGACAAATGTCTTGACGCCACGCCGATGACGGTCACAGACTGGCGGGGCCGACTACGACGAAGGAGTCCCCCGATGCGCATGCCCTGCCAGCCGCCACGGCGTCCGCGAACGAGTCGATCCGCTCTGGTCATCGCGGGTACCGTAGGGCTGGCCCTGGTGGCCTGCGCCCCTGGCGGCGACGTCCCGGCAGCGGAGTCCGCCGGCCCGGTTAGTACCGAGCTGAGCGGCGAGCCGGTCGAGCTGACGATGGTCGTGGAGTCGACCGCGCCGGTGTGGAAGGCGTTAGCTGAGGAGTTCGAGCGGCAGCACCCGCAGGTGACGGTGGAGGTGCGCCAGGACGAGATGCAGGTGCTGGTGCAGAACGCGCCCCGGCTGCTGGCCGGCGACGACCCGCCGGACCTGATCCACCTCAGCCCCGAGCCCGACCTCGTCCGCGACGGCCTTCTCACCGACCTCGACGACTACGCCGCCGCGTACGGGTGGGACGAGCTGCCCGCGTCGCACCTGGACCCGATGCGGATCGACGCCGACGCCGGCCGGGCCGGTACCGGCAGCCTCTACGGCATCGGCCTGCTCTTCGGCGTGCACGGCATCTACTACAACGAGGAGCTCGCGGCCCGGATCGGGATGACGGCGCCGCCGGAGACGCTGGCGGAGTTCGAGGGGCTGCTGGCCGACGCCGCCGAGGCGGGCATCCAGCCGATCGTGCAGGCGAACGTCGGCGGCATCGCGATGTTCCCGCTGCAGACCCTCCTGAACCAACACATGGACCAGGACGAACTGGCCGACTGGATCTACAACGCGCCCGACGCCACCATCCAGACCGACGGCGCGGTCGAAGCCGCCGCACAGCTGCAGGACTGGGCCAACCAGGGATACCTGTCGCCGGACGCGAACGCCGTCGACTACACGACGATGCTCGGCCGGTTCACCGCCGGCGAGGCGCTGTTCCTCGTGCTCGGCGACTGGGAGGCGGCGAACCTGGACGGCGCGATGGGGACGAACGTCGGCTTCTTCGCCGCGCCGCCACTGGAGGAGGGCGGCCGGCACGTCGCCGTCGCGGGGCCGGCGGCGTTCGTCGTCGCGGCGAACTCCGACCACCCGGACGAGGCGGCCTACTTCCTCGACTGGGCCCAGACCGACCCGGCCGCCCGGCAGCTGATCGTCGACATCGCCGGGTCGTTCCCGGGCGGCTCGCCGGACCTGTCGGCGCCGCGGATCGACCCGGATTCGGTGCTCGTCGACACGCAGCGGGCCTTCGAGGCGATCAGCGCCTACGACGGCGCGGTGCCGGTGCTGTCCGACGCGACGCCGGGCATGTTCGTCAGCACGCTCGGCCCGGAGCTGCAACTGCTGCTGGCAGGCCGCAGCACCCCCGAGCAGTTCATCGCGCGGATCCAGGCCGGCTACGAGGAGGACCTCGGCCGATGACGCGCCGCGCGGGCTGGCTCCTGCTGCTGCCGGCGCTGAGCGTCTACGCGTCGTTCGTGCTGGTCCCGTTCGCGTCGGCGGTCCGGTACAGCCTCTACGACTGGAACGGCATCGGCGCCGCCACCTGGGTCGGCCTGGACAACTACGTGCGCATCGCGACCGACCGGGCGCTGCTCGGCACGCTCGGCAACGCGTTCACGCTGATCATCTTCTTCACCGTGCTGCCGATCGCGGCCGGGCTGGCGCTGGCATCGCTGATCCGGGCCATCCGCAGCCCGGCGTTCGGCGCGGTCGTGCGGACGGTGCTGTTCCTGCCGCAGATCATCCCGCTGGCCGCGGCCGGCATTGGCTGGGCCTGGATGTACTCGCAGACCGGCCTGGTCAACCAGGTCCTCGACGCCGTCGGCCTGGACCGGCTGGCGCGCCCGTGGCTGGGCGACTTCGGCACTGCGCTGCCCGCCGTCGGGCTGATCGGGTCGTGGGTGCTGACGGGACTGTGCACGGTGCTGCTGCTCACTGGCATGGGCAAGATCGACCCGGGGCTGTACGAGTCGATCCGGCTGGACGGCGGCGGCTGGTTCGCCGAGCTGCGCGCGGTGACGCTGCCCAGCCTGCGCCCGGAGATCGGCGTGCTGGTGCTGCTGACGACGATCGCGGCGCTGTCCAGCTTCGACATCATCTTCACCAGCACGCGGGGCGGGCCGGGGC
>NZ_SMLB01000065.1 GCF_004349105.1 Jiangella aurantiaca | reverse complement strand
GGTCCGCCGGATCAGTGGGGCGCCGCTCAGGGGCCGTCGGGTCGGCGTTGGGCACGTCCTCGGGCTGGCCGGGGGTGTCCGGCCGGTGGTCGTCGGCCGTCGGGGCTGCTTCGGTCGGCAGGTCGGGGAGGACCGGCTCGTGGCCCTCGCCCGGGTCGCCGGGCTGGTTGCCCAGTTCCTGCGCGTCGTCGCTGATCTCCTGGTCGTCGACGCCGCCGTCCTGGGCGTCGTCGGCGATGTCCCGGCCGAACTCGCCGGGCTCGTCGAAGGAGATCGGCGTCACCGTCTCGATCACCGACTCGACCCGCTGCCGGGCGGCGTCGGGCAGCGCCCCGGCGGCGGCGACGCCGGTGAAGCCGGTGAACATCGCCGCCAGCGCGACGACCGCCCTGGTACGCATGCTCATCGCTGCCACCTTCCGGCCGAGCCGGACGCGAAGAGCGTGATAGCGCGGCGGCCGCGACGGCGCGATGCCGGCGAAGTCGCCGAGGGCGATGCGGCGGGCGAGCTCAGCCGTGGGGGGAACGGCCTCATCAGCACTCCTTCGGATGGCGTCCACCGCATCCGACAGTGCGGTCAGCTCCGGCAGGTCGGGTCCACCGAGCGGGATCCGCACTCCGCGCAGGATCGCCTCGACCGTCGCGTCGTCAGGAACGGTGGTTCGTGTCATGTCAGTCGTGCCATCGCCGGCGCCGCTCATGCGGATACGCCTTCCCGGTCGAGTTGTCGCCGCAGTGCGTTGAGTCCCCGGCGCTGCAGCGCCTTGACCGCTCCCGCGGTCTTGCCCACGATGCGGGCCACCTCTTCGACGGAGAGGTCGCCGAGGATCCGCAGCAGGACCACCTCGCGCTGGTCGTCCGACAGGCCCGCGCACAGCTCGTTCACGCGGCGCCGGCCGAGCTCGGCGAGCGCGTCCTGTTCGGCGTCACCGCCCACCCGATCGACGATCTCGAGGTCGGCGTGCACCGTCACCGGACGCCGGGACCGCCGGCGCCGCTCGTCGGTCAGCCGCCGGTACGCGATGGTGAAGACCCACGACCGGAACTGCTGCTCAGAGCCGGTGAACGACGACAGGCCGGCGAACACGCCCAGGAACACCTCGCTGGTGACGTCCTCGGGCTCCAGCGAGCCCTGCAGGCGCGCGTAGCCGCCGACGACCGGCGCGAGATCGCCGTACAGGCGCTCGAACGCCCACGGCGCACCGGCGCGCGCCGCCGCGAGGATGCCGTCGAAGTCCGCTCCGATGGACAGTGGCCCCTCCCCGACGTGCGCCGTGCCTCACAGGCGTCATCGCACGGCGCGGCCGGAAGGGTACGGCTCGGCCTCAGCTCGTCGGCGGAGTCGCGCGCCGACGGCGTGGGGTGAGGCGCAGCGGCGGCAGCGGCGGGGCCGGGATGCGATCGGCGCCGTGCCCGGCGACGGGGCCGAAGCGATGCTGGCCGGGCCGCTCCCAGTCCTCCCGCGCGGCGACGATGTCCTCGTGGCTGCGGCCGACGAAGTTCCACCACATGACGAGGTCGTCAGGGAACGGTTCGCCGCCGAGCAGGAACAGCGTCGCGTCGTCGTCGTGCGCCTGGAGGACGAGTTCGCTGCGGCCGGTGCCGAGGTACAGGAGCGGCCCGGGCTCGAGCGGCGTGCCGGCGATGGTTGTCCGTCCGGTGAGCACCAGGACGGCATGCTCGAAGTCGGGTGTCATGGGCAACACCGCCGTGGTGCCGGCGTCGACGTCGAGCTGGGCGCCGAGCAGCGGGCTGTACGTCGTCGCCGGCGACGTCGTCCCCGCCAGCTCCCCGACGACCACCGTCGCGCGCACGCCGTCGCCGTCGTGGACAGGGAGGTCGGTGTGCTGCTCGAAGCCCGGGGCCGCGTGGTTCGCGGCGGCTTCGGGGAGCGCGACCCACAGCTGCAGCCCATGCAGCAGCGGCGCCTCGCCGAGCGATATCTCCGAGTGCGCGATGCCCGGCCCGCTGGTCATCAGGTTCAGCTGCCCCGGCCGCACGACGACGTCACTGCCGACACTGTCGCGGTGGTGGATCTCGCCTTGGACCGGCCAGGTCACCGTCTGCAGCCCGGTGTGCGGATGCGGCAGCACGACCATGTCCGTGTGCTGCGGCCCGAACTGGTCGAGGAAGCACCACGCCCCGACGGTGGGCAGCTCGCGGTGCGGCAGCGTGCGACTGACCCGCATCGCGCGGATCCCGCCCAACGGCACGTCGCGCGCGTCGAGCAGCTTGGTAGCCGGGCCTGTGTGGCCGGCCGCATGGCACCGCGTCTCCGCCGGGCGCGCATCGAGATTGCTCACGCCGTCGAGCGTAGACGCGGCCGGACGATGCCGTTGGCAGCCGACTGTGATCGCCGTCACTTTGTGTTCGTCCGGCGGCAACCCGCTGATGGGCCTGTCCACGCCCGCCGTCGCCGCGACCCCGACCGAGGTCTGGACCGCTCCCGGTCAGTCCTGGGCGTTCTTCTCTGACGACGGCACCCTGGCCGTGGCCGCCGGGAACACCGCCGCCGGGGGCCGTCTCGAGATCCGCCAGGCGGGCACCGGTGCGGTGGTCCGGGTGCTGACCAGCCCGGTCAAGTTCAACGCCGTGGCACTGTCGGCGGAGAACCAGACCTTCGCTGTCACCGTCAACGACACCAGTTCCGGGCTGGTCGTGCGGACCATTCGCCTCTACCGCGTCTCCGACGGCGCCCTGCTGCGGGCCATCCCGACCTCGGCAGCCCGCGACCTAGACAGCCTGCACTTCGCGCCGGACGGGCGGACCGTCGCCGCGATGGACGCCCGGTCCTACGAGAAGGGCGGGCAGGTGCATGTGCACCGGACCTCCGACGGCGCTCGGGTCAAGGTGCTGACCGTGCCCGCGACGACGGCTGCGGCGCGCTTCTCACCGGACGGCCGGTTGCTGGCCGCCAACGACCGCGCGGTGGTCGGCGGCAGGTTCGTCGCCGGCGTGCGAGTGTTCCGCACCGACACCTGGGCAACGGCGCTGACGCTCACCGACGGCGACCAGCTGATCCGCTGGACCCCGGACAGCACCGGAATCTGGACCAAACGCATCCTGCCCGGCGTGCCCACCGGGGTCCGCCTGGTGAGCGCGCCGACCGGCGCCGTCCAGCGCGCCCTCGACCTGGACCTCTATGACGGCGTTTCCGACGTGACCGACAACGGCGCCATGGTGCTCACCAACCGCATCATCGCGCCACGCCGGTCGCTGACCTTCACCAGCACCCTGACCGGCGCCGACGTGGCGACGTTCGAGTTCGGCCACGACGTGTTCCCCGGCGACATCAGCCCGGACGGGACGCTGTTCACCTACGCCCGGACCACCGCGCCCAGCGCCTTCGACGTCCACGTGGCGCGTACGCCCCGCCCGTAGACGAGATCAGGGAGTCCCTGCGCCCAGTCGGTTGTCAACAGCGCCGCGCGGGGTCGACCGCGCACGCCGGTCGTGGAGCGCATCGACCACCCGCCCTCGGGCGCCAGCGGGCCGATAGACTGGCGAAGCCCGCCCTCGTAGCTCAGGGGATAGAGCATCCGCCTCCTAAGCGGAGGGTCGCAGGTTCGAATCCTGCCGGGGGCACCCTTTGACCAGCGTGAATCTCACCCGCTGGTTGCCGTCACCGACCGTGGCTTCCCTTTCGGCTCGAATGCCTGGGTCACGCGGAGGGCACGGCGATTGCGCTGGCGCGGCGCCTGAATCTGCTCACCGGCCGCGTCCGCGGGTCACGCCGCATCGCGGTCTTGGTGCGCCGGGCGTTCGGGACACTCCGCGCGCTACGTGACGCCGGCCGGCGGGTGCCGCGCCTCATCACCTGCTCCGCATCGTCCAGCAGCCGCCGAAATCCGCGGCGGCGCAGGAGCACATGGAACCACGTCGACACCTGACGGGCACCGCTGCCACACCCGTCACTCGGGCCGATACCTGTCGATCAAACACTGGGCCATCTCCTGAGCTCGCACCGCCGCATCGGTGTCGCCCTCGCCGGCGGACACGATCGAGCCCTTCATCAGGATGTGCCAGGACCGCGCGAACGCGTCCGGGTCACGCAGACCGGCCTGTTCGGCCCGCTCGCGCACGATGGCACGGATGTTCTCCAGATACCCGATGCTGGCCACACCCAGCGGATGATCCGCCCCCATCTCCAGCAGCACGTTGATGAAAGAGCAGCCGTCGAACCCCTCGCTCCTGAACCAGTCGTCGAACACGTCGAATATGGCCAGCAACCGCTCCTCCGGCGTAGAACCACGCCGTTCTGATTCGGATTTGACCAGGCCGATGGTCCACTCCTGCTCACGCCGTTCCAGGAACGCGAGAACAAGATCGTCCTTCGACCGGAAGTGCCGGTAGAACGTCGCCTTCGCTACGCCGGATCGTGCGATCACCTCGTCCACGCCGACCGCTCGGATGCCCCGGCGCGAGAACAAGTCGTAGCTGGCCGCCAGCATCCGCTCCCGTGCCTGCACGGGCGGCGGCTCGTCCGCAACGGAAACGCGCATGGCAACACCCTCAAACACATTGGTCCGGAAGACGCCAATCTAACGCGACGGACACCGGGCGGGCCGCTTCGAGCACGCGCCCTTGCGCCTACGTGGTCGGCGTCGGCAAGACTGGGCTCTCACCGTAGGTCGGCATGCGGAACGTCGGGCCGGGATCGGCCTCATCCCGCTACACGCCCCCGGCCGGCGCGTGAACACCGGACCGCGGACTGCCCAACGTGGACCGGCGCTGACGACGGCGGGGAGCGTGGGGATTCAGGTACGCGGTCCGGAACGACCGCCGGGCGCGGGTGGCCAGGCTCGACACGGCGTTGGGGGTCATCGCCAGCGCGGGGGCGAGGTCCGCTGGCCTGTAGCCCTCGACGTCGATGAGCCAGAGGACCGCCCGCGATCGCAACGGCAGGCCGGCCAGGGCCGCGGCCACGTCCAAACAGATGTCCTCGCTCCCCGCGTGGCCGGCGTCGTCCGGCGGCGGGACCGGGACGCCGACAGCAATCGCCGACTGACGAATGCTGCGATGGCGATAGGCCGCATGCTTCGCAACGGTGTAGAGATAACCAGCTGCCGAGTCGAGTGGCCCTCGGCCAGCTCTCATCGCGCCGAGAACAGCGCAGAACGCCTCCTGGACGACGTCCTCGGCATCGTCGACGTCGTCGACGATGCCCAGCGCGACGTCCCGCGTCTGGGCCGCGAATCGCCGATAGAGCGTGGCGACGGCGTCCTCGGCGTCCGAAGCGGCGCCCCGACGACGCGGGTCTTCACCGTTCCGGCTGTACCGTGCGGGCGATCGCATGCTGCGGGCGACCTCACACCAGGCCGGTCACGCCTTGATGATGGCGCCCAGCCTGACGAGCAGCCCGGTCACGCGCCCCCGCGTCACGCGTGACCGGACCGTGTCCCGCGTTGGCCGGAGTTCGTCCCGGCCGTGGAGCGGGAGACTCGACATCCGGTGAGGTCGCCGCGTGCGCTGTGCACGAAATCGTCCGCGTCGGGGCATCCGTCGACCTCACCTCTGGCGAATGGTGAACAGGACCGTCGTGCGGTGCCTCCGTCTCCGCGGAGACGGAGGCACCGCGTCGGCGATCGACCTACGAGGACAGGCCGGCCGTACCGCCGGACCCACTCCACGGCCGACGGCGGTGGGTGGCCGCCAGCACCAGGCCGCCGATCAGCAGGGCCATCCCGCCGGTGAGGAACCAGCCGGTGAGGCTGGTACCGGTGTCCGGCAGGTCCGGCCCGGCATCAGGCGTGTGGTGCTCGGTCTGGCAGCCGGGGTTGCCGTCCGCTGCCGGGACACACACCGCGTTCTCGTCCGGGCTGGTGACCACGTTGCGCATGGTGGCGTCGGCCTTGTCGCCGACGGTCACCGAGTAGGTGATCGTCACGACCTGACCGACCTCGAGGTCACCGGTCCAGGTGAGCTGCTCGTCGTCCATGCTCACCTGTCCCGACGTCGCCGTGGCGTCGTCGTTCCAGTCCGCCACCTCGGCCACCTGGGAGAGATCGTCGACCACGATGGCGTCCTCGATCGGTGCGGCGCCGACGTGCTCGACGGTGACGGTGTAGGTCACCACCTCACCCTCCTCGACCTCCGACCCCGGCTCCGGGTCCGACGTCTTGGCGTAGGTGTACTCGCCCTGGTAGTGGTCGGTCGTGCAGCCCTCGTTGCCGTCCTCGGCCGGCACGCACACCCCCTCGCCGGTCGGGTCGGTCACGACGTTCACCAGCTCGTCGTCGCCCTCCCCGACCGCGTTGGCGGTCACCGAGTAGGTGAGCGTGACGACCTGGCCGACCTCGAGGTCACCGGTCCAGGTCAGCGTCTCCCCTTCGAACGACACCTCACCGGAATCCGCCGCGGCGTCGTCGTTGAACTCCGCGTCGTCCAGCACCGCGGACAGGTCGTCCTCGATGGTGGCTCCCTCGGCCGGCGCGGTCCCGACGTGGCTGATGAGCACCGTGTAGGTGATCACACCGTCCTCGTCCACCACCGACCCCGGGACCGGGTCCGACGTCTTGGCGAAGGTGTACCCGCCGTTGATGTGCTCGGTGGTGCAGGCCTCGGCCTGCCCCTCCGCCGGCACACACTTGTCCAGATCACCGGTCGTGACGACGTTCTTCAGGAACCGGTCGCCCTCGCCCGTCACCGTGACGGAGTAGGTCACCGTCACCACCTCACCCACGGCCAACGGGCCGGCCCAGGACAGCGTAGGCTCCTCGTACGTCGGCTCCGGACCGGACGACGCGACCGCGTCGTCGTTGAAGGTGGCGTCGTCGAGCACCTGGGTGAGGTCGTCGGCGAACGTCGCCTGCTCCACCGCGCCGGGCCCGACCTGCGTCACCGTCACGGTGTAGGTGATCACGTCACCTTCCTCGACCTCCGACCCGGTCACCGGGTCGGACGTCTTCATCACCTCGTAGTCGCCCTGGATATGGGTGGTCTCGCAGTTCGGGTTCTCATCCGGCGCCGGCACACACGGCCCTGGGGTGCACTCCGGATCATCCTCCGGGCAGACCGACGTGACGACGTTGTGCAGCTGATCGTCGCCCTCACCGACCGCGTTCGCCGTCACCGAGTAGGTCAGGTCCACGACCTCCCCGACGGCGAGCGGACCGGTCCAGCTCAGTGTCGGCTCGGCGTAGGACACCGTGCCGGAGGTGGCGGTGGCGTCGTCGTTCCAGGTGGCGTCGTCGAGCACCTCCGTCAGGTCGTCATCGATGACGCCCTTCGCGACCGCGCCCTCACCGTACTGGGTGATCTGCACGTGATAGGTGATCACGTCGCCGGCACCCACCGTCGAGCCCGGTGCCGGGTCAGACGTCTTGGACACCTTGTAGTAGCCGACCAGGATCGGATCCGGCTCGCACGGGGTCGGGTCACCCTCCACGACGTCGGGGCAGCCCGGCGACCACACCGAGTTGTCCACGATCGTGTCAGCACCGTCGGCCTCCAGGGTTGGGACGTCCTTGACCGTCACCGTGTAGGTGATGGTCGCGACCTCACCGACCGGGACCACGCCCTCCCACGAGAGCACCCCGTCGGCATAGGTGACGGTGCCGATGTCGGCGGTCGCGTCCTCGTTGTAGACCGCGTCGTCCAGCACGCCCTCCAGCGTGTCCGTGAACGCGCCGGCCGCCGGCACCGGACCCTCCTGGGTCACGGTGATCGTGTAGGTGATCGTGTCACCCGGCTTCACCGTCGATCCCGGAGCCGGGTCCGAGGTCTTCGCCACCGAGTAGTCGGACACGTACAGCGGTGCCGACGTGCGCATCACCAACTCGGTGTGCTCCGCGCGGGCCTCGGCCCGGTTGACATAGACGTCCTGCGGCTGCGCGCCCTCGGTTTCGATGACGACCTGGAACGCGAACGTCCCGCTCGGTGCCAGCTCCCCGCCGATCACACGGATCGCCGTCGGGTTCTCCGGCCGCGTCGTGCTCCACAACGCCGACGGCGCGTTCGGCGCGCCGTTGTCCGGATGCGCCGGGTCGTCGAACAGCGTCGCCGGGTCCGCGGCGGTGTAGTACACCGTACCGCCGTTGGGCAGCACCACATCGGACAGCGTGTAGGTGCCGCTGTAGTCCGTGCCGCGCTGGTCACCGATGTAGGGCAGGATGTCGATGGTGTCGGTGAACGCTTGCGGCTGCGGGTCGTGCGACTCGATCGTCACCGTCCACGAACCCTGACCGACACCCTCCTCGTTGACGTACGGGATGTACTCCGGATCGGTCGTCTTCAGGATCGTCGTGTAACCGTTGGCGCTGGTCGTCACCGTCTCCTCGACCGGACCATACGTCTCACCGCCGTAGCTCGACGACGCCGTGTTCGTCAGCTGCGTGCCCGGCTCGATGTCCTCGTCGGCCATGGCCTGGTAGGTGAGCTCATGTTCCTCGTTCGTCGGCACGCCGTCCAGCGTCCAGGTCAGCACCTGCCGACCACCGCTCATCGACACCACCGGCTCGGGATCCGCCGAACCCGCCACGTAGGTCATGCCGACCGGCAGCGTGTCCACGATCCGGTAGCCGTCCACCGTCTCCGGGATGATCCCGGACCCGTTCGCCGAGTACGTCAGCGTGAAGTCGGCGGCGGCACCGGCTCGCACTGTCGTCTGTGCCGCTGCCTTCTGGATGTACGGCGTCGCGGTGACGATCCGCAGGATGTCACGACGCCCGTTCGTCGCCGGGTAGCGATCACCCTCCGTCGGCGTGATCACGTACGAGTCCCACGGCTCGCCCGGACCTATCCATTCTCCTCTGCGCAGGGCCGAGCCAAACATCCACACGTCCTGCCCCACCGGCACGTCGTCGTTGATGGTCACCCAGGACAAGAGCTGAATGAGGTCCCGGTCTTCTTGTTCATACAGCCCGAACGGGTAGATGATCCGGACCGCCGTGACCGTAGACAGGTCGGCCGGTTCCGTCGTGGACCAGGCGGCAGGATTGCTGCCGCAGTCGAAGTTGTTCGGGTTGCCCACGGGCCCCGTGTAGTACTGGAGCGGGGGCGGATTGTTGAGTGGGCCTCGTGGCTCAACCTCGGCACCAGCCTGGTCAACTCCCATGACCGGTGCGCTGAAATTGGGGCGGTTGGGGTCGGACAGGTCACCGGCGTATGTCACGTACTGCGTATCGAACACATTACAGTTGCCGACCAGGTCATTGGGGCCCAGATCGAGGTCGCGGCGACCGGCGTTGGCCTGCTGCACCACCGTGGTGCCGGCCGAGACCCGGTAGGTGTCGTCCCACGCCCGTCCACCCGATCCGGTCCAGCCCCGGTACCATGCCCCGGAGAAATTGCCGGGCAACGTGTACGACTTGTTGGTCACGTTGTTGCCCGGCAGGTCCCGAGACGTCAGGCCGGTCGTCGACGTGTAGGTCGGCTCGTTCGAATCGAGGCGCAGCGACCCGGACGTAGTCGTGAGCACCCGGAACCACAGCGAGCCCGTGGCGATGTAATCCCAGTTCGGCGGCAGCGGGTTGCCCAATTCGGTCCCCACCCCGCTCGAGTCGTGGGAGGGCACGTTGGTCAGGTCGTAGTTGATGCCCTCCAGCGTGAGGTCGAACACCCCCGGTTGACCGGCAACCGGCGTCAAGGTGCACGTGTCGACGAACGAAGTGATCTTCTCGGGGGGTTGGTTCGGGATGGGTTCGGACCATGGATGCCCATCGGCGCGGCCGGCGTCGAAGGGCGTGCAGCCAGCGTCACCATGGTTGTCGGGAAACGAGCCGATCTCTGGGTGGACGCCGACGCGGATGTTGTTGGTCGTGGTCGTGCCGTCACGCGTGGTCGCGGCCATGTTCAGCCGATAGGTGACCCGTTGCGGGCCCGGATCGGAACCCTTGCCCAGGCGCAGCGACCACTGGATGTCGACATCGACGTACCGCGGGTCGTCCACGCTGTTCCACCTGGCGACCTCCGTGGTCCCGCCGTAGTGAATGTCCATCGCGAACGTGTTCCGAATGAGCAGCGGCGGCAGCTCCACGGTGTCGCCGTTGGGGCCGGTGCCGCTCAGCACGACCTCCTCACCCGTCAGGCCGGTCGCGACCACCGGGGTCTGCACCACGATCGCCGTGCCCATCGCGACCGGGCCGAAGTTGCACGTCAGCGACATGCCGTCCTCGGAGATGCTCGACGGCGGATCGACGCCCTCGGTCAGGCACAGGTCCGGGATCTCGTCGAAGATCGCCTTCTCCACCGTGAACGTCGCCACGACGTTGTCCACCGGGTCGTTGCTCGGCGGCTCATCGGCGTCGTTGACGTTCACGCGCCACTCCGCCACCACCGGGTTGCCACGGCTGACGGTCGGTGGCGGGTTCACCCAGGTGCCCCTGATCTCGTACTCCGGTGTCACCGCCTGCGCCGGCAGCGCGCCACCGAGGAGGACGAAGAGGCTCGACATCAGCGCCAGCACAACACCCAAGGAGAGGTACCGACGCCACGATCTCATCGGATCCGTCCTCGGCACCTGCATCAACCCTGGCCCGCGATTCATCCGGCTTCACTCCCTCTACTCGCTGCGTATCCCGAAGTCATGTGAGTCAACACACGGGAAGGCGCAATACGTCCTAATCAAAAGTGACGCAATGCAACTGCAATGGAGTCGAGAAAAGCAGTTGATGTGATGTAAAACACACGGGTATATGTGTACGGAAACGGACATCCAGGCACTCGCTGCCACGTTCCCGCTGAACGCGTCGGCACATGAACTCACTTCCGGAAAGGACGCGGAGCGCGCCCGAACAGTCCGCGTCTGCGGATAACCACATACGCGAGGTTCGAAGAATAGGTAGTTTCGCGGATGCGCGACTGAGTTGACCTCGCTTATAAGTTTCCGCTTCCATAGAGATGGACCGAGACAAGACGTCACGTGTTTCGTCGGGGCACGCGCCGAAACGCCACCGATCGGCTTGTGCGCAACAGCCATGCGGGTGACCAGCTACCGCCCGGACACCCTCTACATCCGGCGATCTGGGTACAGCCCAGATCGAGCACGACACCGACGGCAGTGGGAGTGGCCGCACTGATGGCCGCCATCACGACGGCCGGCCCTGTGGTGCGCGACCGGACGTTGCGGGCGGCGGTGGCCGTCGACGGGCCCTGCGCGACTCAGGTACCCGTCTCGGCGTCGAGCCTGGCCGCATCCAGCACGGTGATGCGACCGCGTCCCAGGCGGAGCAGACCGTTGTCGGCGAACTCGCCGAGTACCTTGGTCGCGGTCTCCCGGGACGTCCCGACCAGTGCGGCGAGCTGCTCGTGCGTGAGAGTGATCTGCTGCCCACGCGCCAGGAAGCCCGAACGCGGACTCTGGCGCGCGAGCATCGCAAGCGTCGCCGCGATCCGTTGCGGGACACTCTTGAACACGGTGTCGGTGAAGCGGCGCTCCATGTCCACCAGCCGCTGGCCGAGGATCTCCGCGATCCGGATCGCGATGCGCTGGTCCGCCAGCAGGAACCGGTGGACGTCCGCCCTGCTCATCACGCAGACAACGGCCTCGTCCAGCGCCTCGGCGAAGTTGTCGTACATGTGCTGGCCGAGCAGCACCATCTCGCCGAAGATCGTCCCAGGAGAGATGATCGCCGTCGTCAGCGCCCGGCCGTCACCGGAGATCCGGAACACCCGCACCCGGCCGCGCTTGAGGATGAACAGCACCTCGACCGGGTTGTGCGGGGAGAACAGCAGCTCACCGGCCGCATACGTGCGCATCGGCGCGTTGTCCGCGATGACCTGCATCTCCTGATCGGACAGATCGCGGAAGATGTCGACTTCCGACAGGCACCACAGCTTGTCCGGCTCAGCGGCCAGCCGCTCCATGCGTGACGCCTCCTCACGCCGGCCCGGCGCCCACGGCGGCGGACGCTCACCCCACGGCTGTCTGTTCAGGGCATCGAGCCCTTCCGTCAGACAATACGACGCCACAGCACCGTCCCGCTCCGGACGGCCGTCAACGCCGTGCCAGCCGAGGCGCCAGCAGCACGTAGGTGACGGCGAGCAACAGGCCGTAGAAGAGGTGGCCGACGAAGCTCTGCCACTGAGCGTTGCCGATCTCGAAGATCATCTCGCTCATTCCGAGCCATGCGGGCATGATCCACAGCGCCCCGACCAGCCACCAGAATACGCCATAGAGCAGCCCCAGCACGGCCGCCGGGCCGAGGTCGCCGATCCAGCGCCCGAACAGGAGCGCGAAGATCGCACCGAACAAGGCCGAGTTGAACAGGTGGACCAGCCAACCCACGCTCTCCGACGTGCTGCCGATCAGGTCCGCCACCATCGGCATCATGTCCATCGCCTGCATGAGGATCCCGAACCCCACACCACCGACGAGGCCCCCCACGATCCCGGCGCCGACCCGCGCCGGGAGCGCGACCGTACGCGATGTCGCCTGTGCATTCGTCATGACCGAACCTCCAGCTCGCCATAGAACGTCAGGACGCGGCGACGCTAGAGCGACGCGGGTGACCGGTTCTGTGACTTGGCACACACAACGAGAGCGCGCAGGAGGACCCGCGCTCTCAGCGCCAGTGCCCAATCCCCATCAGGCGTCGGTCGTCCTGCGCTGCACGCTCCACGCCGCCGACACCGCGAAGCCGAGCTAGGACGAGGCCGTCCCGGAGTCGAGCGTCGGACCAGGGCACGCTGACTCTCCGTCGCCATGCTGCGGAACTCCCAGGTGGTGGTCAGCTGCTTCCATGCCGTCAGCGGCACGGCGCGGCGTCTCGCGAATCAGCAGCACGGTGGTTCGCCACAGGCACTCCGTCGGTACTCGGGCTGGCCAGCTGGCTGGTGGCGATCTGGGCGGCGAAGCGCGACCGCGGCGTGCGCGCCACCGTGACCACGCTGTTCGTGCTGGGAATGTCCACTGGCCGCGGTCGCCGGGGCCGGCGGCGACCCCTACGACCAGTACGTCTCCCTGTGGCTGGGCAGCACGATCCCGGTCCTGCTCGCCCTGCCCGGCATCACCGCCGTGCTGGCGGTGTGGTTCCGCGAGCCCCGCTGACCCAGGCGGGTGGCCCGGCGCACCACCGCGAGCACCCGGTTCGCTAGCGTCACGGGTCGTGCCTATGCCCTACGACGCCTGGTTCGGCCCCGACGCCTTCGACGCCACGTACGGCTACGACCAGGCGGCCCTGCTGACGGTGGGCGCGTCGGCGGAACCGGCCGGCTTCGCCGGGTTCTGGACGACGCTCTACGAGCGGGCGCTGGCGGTGGACCCCGCGCCGGCCAGTAGGCCGGTGCCCGGCCGTCCCGGCTGGCACGACGTGGAGTTCACCTCGCTGGACGGGGTGCGGCTGGGCGGCTGGCTGTGGCTGCCGCCGGACAGAGTGGAGCGCGCCGTGGTCGTCGGGCACGGGTACGGAGGCCGCGAGGAGCCCGACCCGGGCCTGGCCCTGCCCGGCACCGCCGTCCTGTTCGCCGCATCGCGCGGGCTGCCAATGCGGGGGCTGGTGCCGGGGATCCCGGCGGTGTCGGCCGAGCACGTCCTGCACGGCATCGCGTCGGCCGAGACATACGTGCACGGCGGCAGCGCCGCCGACGTCTGGTGCGCGGCGTCGGCGCTGTTGGCGCTGCTCCCGGAGCCGCCGGACCGGGTCGCTTATGCCGGCGCCAGCTTCGGCGGCGGCATCGGCGCGCTGGCGCTGCCCTGGGACGACCGGTTCGACCGCGGCGCCCTGACGGTGCCCAGCTTCGGCAACCACGACCTGCGCCTCACCATGCCCTGCACCGGCAGCGGCGAGGCGGTCCGCCTGCACGTCGCCCGGCATCCGGCGGCACGCGAGGTGCTGCGGTTCTTCGACGCGGCGACGGCGGCCCGGCGGCTGCGCATCCCGATGCTCGTGGCGCCGGCGCTGTGGGACCCGGCCGTCCCGCCGCCCGGCCAGTTCGCCGTCCACAACGCGATCCCGGGGCCGAAGCAACTGGTGGTCCTCGCCGCCGGCCACGCCGAGTACCCGGACCAGCCGGCCGATGACGCGCGCCTCGGCGCCGCACTGCGGTCATTCCTGCTCAGCTGACTCGCACGTCGAGCACCCAGGGCGAGGCCGTCGAGGCGCGCGCAGGTCGGCAGCCGGTACGACGGCACCCGGTCGCCCAGACGCAGCGCCCCGAACAGCGACGACACGATGACGACGCGGCGCCACCGCGGGCGCCGTCCAGGCCGCGGCCGCGAGCCGGCCGGGCCTGCGTCTCCGACGGACGCAGCACGATCAGCACGGATCAAGCGTAGGTCCGCACGTGTTCGCCGAGCGTTCGCTCACCGGCCACGCGGGCGGCAGGGTTGCGGGAGCAGGCTCCCGATCATGCGCCGAACCGCCGCCCTCGCCGCCGTCGTCCCGATCGCCCTCACGCTCGCGCTGCCGGCCGCCGGCGCGCCGAGGGTCACCCCGCCCGCCGTCGTCACCACGGACAACGAAACGCCGGTGCTGTACGACGACGAGGAGGGCGGCAACGCCTCCGGCGACGATCCGGCGATCTGGGTGCACCCGGAGCATTCCGGCCGGTCGATCGTGATCGTGACGGCGAAGGAGGGCGGGCTGCGCGTCTACGACCTCGACTCTCGCGAGGTGCAGTGGCTGCCGGCCGCCCCGGCACCGCGCGCCGACGGCGTGGACGGGCGGTACAACAACGTCGACATCGCCTACGGGGTCCGCCTGGGCGGCCGGACGGTCGACGTCGCCGTGGTCTCGGACCGGTACAACGATCAGCTGCGGTTCTTCGCCATCGACCCGGCCGGCTCGCGCGCCGCGACGCCGCTGCGCGAGGTCACCGCGCCGGAGCAGGAGTTCCTGTTCAGCCCGGACCGCGAGACGGTCTCGAATGAGCAGACCGCGTACGGCGTCGCCGTCTGGCAGCCGGACGACCGCGACACGTACGCCGTCGTGACCCAGGAGGGCGCGACGACCATCGCGACCGCCCGCCTGGTCGCCCGGCGCGACGGCACCGTCGCCTATGCCGACGTCGAGCACCTGAAGCTGCCGGACCGCTTCCCGCTCCCCGACGGCGGCACCTGGGTCCCGTGCGAGGAGCCAGGCGTCGGCCCGCAGCTCGAGGGCGTCGCCGTCGACCAGCGGACCGACGTGCTGTACGCGACCCAGGAGGACGTCGGCCTGTGGCGGATCCCGCTGCCGCTGGGCACCGGCGAGCCGCGGCTGATCGACGAGGTCGCCGACTTCGGCGTCCACGACGTCTACGACGAGGAGACCGAGGAATGCGTGCCGGTCGACCCGGACCAGCCCGGACTCGGCGGTCCGAACCTGGTCGCCGACGCCGAGGGGGTCGACGTCTACTACGGGCGCGGCCGGGTCGGCTACGTCCTCGTCTCCAGCCAGGGCGACGACCGGTTCGCCGTCTATTCGACGACGGGCCACAACTCGGCGCTGGGCACCTTCCGGGTCGCGGGCGACGGCATCGACGGCGTCAACGGCTCGGACGGCCTTGCGGTCACCAACCGCGTCGTCGGCGACTACCGCGAAGGCCTGCTGGTCACCCACGACGAGCCGGAGACCGGCCCGGACGTCGACCCGGAGCGCGACGCGACCAACTTCTCCTACGTCGACTGGGGCCTGGTCGCCGACGCGCTCGGCCTGCAGGTCAGCACGGCCCCGGCCAACGACCCGCGGATGCGTTGACGGCCGACGGCGTCAGCCGGCGCGGACCGGGCGGCCGAACTCGGCGTAGAGCGTCTCGCCGGTCTCCAGCGCGAGCCGGGCGGCGGCCCTCGTCGAAACGGGCGCCGGTCATCGAGCGCCGGATTCCAGGATCTGCTTGAGCCTGACGAGATCCTTCTCGTTCGCTCGCCGGATCGCCGCCGCCATCATCGGCCCGGCGACCTTGGCGAACCCGGCCGGCTCACCGCGGTTGCGCAGCGTCATGCGCGTGCCGCCGTCGCCCGCCGGCTCCCAGGTGTAGGTCGTCTCCATCGGGAACGGACCCTGCGCCGTCCGCATGACCAGCCGGTCCGGGCCGGACTCGACCACCTCGTAGGTGTAGTCGAGCGTGCGGCCGAGGAACCGGGCGACGAAGTCCAGGCGCGACCCCACGCCCATCGGCGGCGGCGTCTGCCAGCTCACCGACTCGATGTTCGCGTACCACTCGGGCGCGTGTGTCGGGTCGCCGGCGTAGGCGGCGACCTCCTCCGGCGGCCGGGCGATGACGACCTCGGTCACGACGTCGACGGCCATACCGCCAGTATGGCCCTGGTCGCCGGTGACTCCCATGATCATCGACCTCTTGTGTCGTGATCGCAGCACAAAGGTTGATGATCATGGAGAGGCGGGGCGCTCGGTGGCACACTGCCTGCATGGTGGCGTTCACCGGACGGGTGCGCCGCTGGCGCGAGGACAAGCCCGGCGGCCTGGCGGTCGTCGACGTCCCGGCGGAGCTCGTCGCCGAGCTCGGCGGGCGCCGCCAATACCGTGTGACCGGCACCATCGAGGACGCGCCGTTCACCGGCAGCACGATGCTCGTCACCGGTGGCGGATTGTGCGTCGGCGTCAGCAAGGCGGCGCTGGAGGCCGCCGGTGCCGCCGTCGGCGACGAGGTCAGTCTCGACATCACTCCCGCCGCCGGCTGACCGTCGTTGCGCCGTTCCCCGTCCTAGTGATTCGCGTCACTGATTCGCGCCCTGACCAGCGCGACCGCCGCCTGCTCGTGGTGGGCGGCACTAGATTGCTAGCATGCTCGCATGAGCAGGAAGGTGGACGATCGACGGCTCGCCGTGGGCATCGTCGCGCTCGAGTTCGCCGCCGCCGTCAGCACGTTCGTCGCATCGACGCTGCTGCCGATCATCGCCGCCGACCTCGGCGCCCGCGACCGGCTCGGGCTGCTGATCGCGGGCGGCACGCTCGGCCTGTTCGTCGCGATGCCGCTGGCGGGGACGGTGCTGCGCCGGCTGGGCGCCGGGCGGACGCTGGCGCTCGGGACGGTGTTCTACGTCGGCGGGCTGGTCGTCGCCGCGACGGCACAGCACGCGTGGGTGTTCGCGCTCGGCCAGTTCACCGCCGGCGCGGCGGGCGGCCTGCTCGCGGTCTTCGGAATCAGCGTGGCGATCCGGCGGCTGAGCGTGCGGCTGCGTCTGAAGGTGGTCGCAGCGTCGTCGGCGATGTGGATCTTGCCCGCGATGGTCGGCCCCGCCGCGACGCTCGCGCTCGAGCACGTGGCCGGCTGGCGGTGGGCGCTGCTGGCCCCGGTGCCGGTCGTGCTGGCCGGGCGGTTCCTGGTGGTGAGCGCGGTCCGCGGCGAGGCGGCACCGTCCGGCGACGGGCGGCACCTGCGGCCGGCCGGGCTGCTGGTCCCAGCAGGCGCGGCCGCCGTCGTGCTCGCGGACGGCGTCTGGCTCGCCGCCGCGGCGGGTGCGCTCGCCGCCGTCGCCGGGACGGTCGTGCTGCTCCCCGCGGGGACGGCTCGGCTGCGGCGCGGCGCCCCCGCGGCCCTGGCCGCGATGACGCTGTTCGGCGCCGGGTACGGCGGGGCCGACAGCCTCATCACCGTCCTGCTGACCGACGAGTACGGCGTCGGCCCCGCCCGTGCGGCGGTCGTGCTGAGCGCCGCCCCGATCGCGTGGGCGCTGACCAGCCTGCTGGTCACCCGGGCAGCGCCCGAGCGGCAGGTCCCGGCGGCCGGGCTGGCCCTGACGGCGGCAGCGGCGGCCGTGCTGGCTGCTGGGCCACGGGAGTTCGCCGCCGCACTGGTCGCCTGGACCGTCGGCGGCGCCGGGGTCGGGCTGGCCTACCCCGGGCTCTACCTGCGCTCCACCACGCCGCCGGCCAGTCTCGCGCCCGCCGCGCCGCGCCGCGAGGCGCTCGCGGCCGAGCTGGCCACGGCGGTGATCACGGCCGAGGCGATCGGCGGGCTGCTCGGCCGGGCCGGCGGCGGGGCGTTGGCCAGCCTCGACGACGGCGCGCCGGTCGCGTACGGCGCGTTCGCCATCACGCTCGCGCTGGGCGCGCTGGCCGCCACCCGCAGCCGCGCGCCCTTGTGCCCGTGAATCCGCCGGATGCCCGTGAATCCGGCGGATAGCGGCCCGTCGGAGACTCCATGCACCTGTTTCGCGGGCATACGCCGGTTCGGCGGGCATCGACGGCGGCGGATCACTGGTCCCAGCCGGCCGGGAGGACGATGCCGCTCGGACTCGGCGACGGCCAGTCCGCCGGCTCGGGATCGACGGCGCCGGTGCCTGGTACGTGCTTCCACCAGCGCACCGGCCGCTCGCGCCCGGCGTGCTCGCGCAGCAGTCCGGCGAACCGCGCCGCCAGCTCCTCCCGGTTCCGCCAGGCGAGATCCCACCCGAACCGGACGACGTCAAGGCCCAGACGCCGCAGCCGCCACTCGCGCTCGCCCTGCCGCGCCACGATCCGGGACGCGTCGGGACGATTGTCATACTTCAGCGCACCATCGGCCTCGAACACCACCCCGTGGAACGGCCACAGACCGTCGACCCGGTACTCAGGCTCACCCTCGCCGACCCAGGCGTTGCACACCGGCAGCGGCAGGTCGAACTGCAGACACGTGAACCGCCCGAGCGTCTCCAGCGGCGACTCCGCCCGGGGGTCGGCGTGCTCGGCCACCCACCGCGCCCGCCCGACTCCCGGCCATCCGGCCATGGCGACGACTCCTGCACGCAGATCGTGACCGGCTGCCGCCGCGGCATCGGCGGCGACGAGCGCCGGCAGCACCGGGCCCGACCGGGCGGCGTCGGCGACAGCCCAGCCCGGACTCATGACACCGACGCCCTGCACCCGTCGCGCCTGGCCCTGCGGGACCGAGACGATCCTGATGTCGCCGTATACGCCTTGCTGGAGCTTGTGGCGGGTATCGCTCGACCGGATCGCGGTGACACGCCGCGGTGCCGGGCCGACCGTCGGCAGCTCCCAGACCACGACCGAGGACCAGCCGGTCAGGAACGTCGAATCGCCGCTGTACAAGGCGAAGGCCCTCGATCGGAGCCGATGCTTCGTCCACGACGATGCGGCGGCCAGGACGGCGGCCGAGCCGTAGCAGCCGGGTGCGAGCCGGACCAGCAGCCCAGCGGCTGCCAGCCGTCGCAGCCTGCTCTCGTCGATGCCGGCCCATGCGGCGGCGGCGATGTCGACCACACCGAAGCACCGGTCGATGAGCTCGGCCACGTCGGGCGGGAGGATGCGCAGCCGGGCGGACATACGACCACCCTCAGCGAGCCCAGCGACCTCCGGTAGGCCCGATCGGCGATATGTGGACGACTCCGCCGAATCGACCGGCCTGTGGAGACACACCCGTGAGCCGGGGCCGGCCCGTGCACGTAACGGACCGGCCCCGGGGTTCGATGGATCAGGACTCGCCGCACTGCTCCTGGCTGGCGAACGGCAGGTCCTCGTACCCAGACACGTCCTGCGCGGCCAGTGACCCGTCGGCAGCGGCCCGCAGCACTGCCATCGTCGGGATGCGGAAGAGGTTCTCCAGCTGCCCGTTGCTCTTCTGTCCCACGGAGCGGACCTCGTAGAAGATCGCGCCCTTGGTCGGGCTCTGCAGGACCGGCTGCTCACCGGCCGGCGCGGTGCCGCCCATGAGCATCCGGCTGAGCCCGGCGTTGGTGATGTCGATCAGCGGGTAGTGCGCGACGTTCGCCAGCCCGTACCGCTCCAGCGCGTCGACGCTCGCCATCGCCATCTGCCGGTTGGTCAGCCACTGCTCGGCGGTCATCCGGCTGGGGTCGATGGAACGGGCGCCGATCTGGAACTGGTTGAGGTCGTTCGTGCCCTCGACGACCGGTGCCTGGCCCATGTGGTGCAGGTCCAGCGCCAGCTCAGGCGCGACGTCGCGCCACAGCTTCCAGAACGCGACGGTCTCGGGCTGGGCGAAGTTCTCCCAGTCGCGGTTGAGGTCGATCCGGTTCGGCGTGGTGCTCTGCCGGATGTTCGCCTCGGCGCCGTCGGGGTTGTACATCGGGATGACGACGACGGTGAGGTTCTCGCGGATCGATCGGGCGTCGGGGGCGCCGCTGGCCAGGTAGTCGAGGATCTGGAGGACGGCCTCGGTGCTGTGCAGCTCGTTGCCGTGGATGCGCGCCTGCAGCCAGAACGTCGTCGGGCCGGTGCCGACGGTGGCGTAGTACAGCTCGCGCCCCTCGCCGGAGGTGCCGGCCGACGCGACGCTGACCAGGCCCTTGCTGGTCCGCTCGATCCGGTCCAGCTCGCGGATGACGTCGGCGTAGCCGGCCACGCTGGACAGGCTGACGTTCTGATCCGGCTGCAGGCAGGGCCCGCCGGGCACGTGCGCCGGTTCCGACGCCGCCGTCGCGGCGCCGGTCAGGAGGGTGGCGAGCATGCCGACGCCGGCGAGCCCGCTGACGAGTCTGCGCATGGAGGTCTCCTCTCACAGGTCCCGCGGGTTGCCGATACGCGGCCCGGCCGGCGGGATGTCGAAGTAGCGGGCGGGGTCGACGGCGTCGATCTCGCCGTTGGCCAGGGCCTCGAGCGTCACCCCCATGCCGAGCAGCGACTGCTTGATCAGCATGCCCATCGACTTCTGCGCCGCGGACCGCGTCTCGTAGAGCATGATCCCGGCCCCGTTGAGGGCGTACGAGCCGAGCGCGGTGCCGGGCAGCTCGACGTCGGGGTAGCGCGTGATGCCGCCGAACGGCGACTCGCCGATCGAGCGCAGCGCGTCCCAGACCAGCACATTGAGCTGGAAGCTCAGGTCGCGCACCGCCGGGTCGAGCGGGAACTCCGGCGTGCCCTCGGTGACCAGGCCGATCACCTGCAGCGTCGTGAGCTGGTTCTCCGTCTCGGACTCGACGTTGCTGCCGCGGTGGTGGTGGTCGATGAAGATCTCCGGCTGCAGCCGCTGGAAGATCGCCGCCGACGTGCGCGCCTCGGGCGTGACGAAGAACCCCGGCAGCTCGGACATGCCCGGCAGCAGCGCCTCGTCGCCTGGCTTCAGACGGAACGTCAGGTCCGGGTGGAAGTCGCGGTTGATGTCGTAGCCGGACACGCGGCCCGGCTGGAGCAGCGACCGCGGCAGGTACCACGGCGCCGGCGCCGCGGGGTCGAGACCCCACTCCTGCGGCGTCCACGTCTGCGTGTTCTGCCGCCGCTGGACGAGGAATCCGGTCTCGTCGCGGAAGTCGGCACCGTCCATGTTGAGCCGCGGGATGAACCAGATGGTGAGCCGGTCGAGGACGTGCCGGACCGTGGGGTGCGAGCTGGTCGCGAGCGTCTGCATGAGGTGGAGCACCACCTCGGTGCCCAGCGGCTCGCCGCCGTGGATCTGGGTCTGGATGAGCACCGGGAGTTTCCCGGCCTCCGGCTCGCCGAACCGGGCCAGGTGGATCGGCCAGCCCGTGGCGGACTGCCCGGCCACCTCCACGGCCATCCGGCCCTTCGACCGTGCGGCGATGGCCGCCAGCTTCGGCCCGAGATCGGTGTTGGCGGTGAGGGCGACCTTCTGAACGGTCTGCTCGGGCTGCAGCCACGGCCCGTTCGGCCGGGACTGTGGTTCGGCGTGGGCAGCGCTGGGGGTCAGAGCCGCCCCCACTCCCAGACCGGCGACTCCAGCGAGGAACGTGCGTCGGCGCATGTCGGCTCCTGTGGTCGGTGACATAGCACCTTCGTGATCGACGTCACAGACCAAAAGGGCACGGCCGGCAATTAGGCGATTGCCCCAATTAAGTCGGGATCGCGATCGGCCGTCAGCGCGCGTCCCCGGGCGAAGACGCGTAGCGGGTACGGGAACGCGTAGGTCTGCGGCCCGGTCGGCGCCAGCAGGTGCTGGTCGACCAGCGACTCCAGCAGCGCGGCGGCGGCGCCGGGCGGCAGGTCCAGCACGTCGGCCGCCGTCGCCGCCGAGACCTCGGCCAGGTCCGCCACCGCGAGCAGCAGGAACGCCCGACCTTGCTCCGGCGCCAGCCGCGCCAGCATCGACTGGTACGGCGCCTCGATGGTGGCGCACTCCGGCGGCCGCACCGGCGCGCCGGGCCCCGGCGGCCCCAGCCGGCGCACCGCGTCGGCCATGCTCCAGCCCGGCCGCGACGCGATCCGCTCGCCGATCGCCTGCACGATCTGCGGCAGGCCGGCGGTGCCGCTGAGCAGTGCCCGGACGGCGTCCGGTTCCGCCCGCAGGCGGTCGGCACCGACCAGCGACTCGAGCAGGGCGTGCGCGTCCTCCTCGGCAAGTGGGCCGAGCGTGAGCCACTGGGCGGCCGGCACACCGTAGACGCGCTGCCGCGACGTGATCACGACCGCGGCTCCGCCGGATCCGGGCATCAGTGGCCGCACCTGCTCACCGTCGCCGGCGTCGTCGAGCACGACCAACAGCCGCCGGTCGCTGGTGAGCGTCCGCCAGAGGGTCGCCCGTTCGCCCGGCGACTCGGGCAGCTCGGCGGCGGGCACGCCGATGCCGTGCAGCAGTTCGGCCAGCGGGTCGGCGGAGGCGCCGAGGTCGACGAAGACATGACCGTCTGGGAAGTCAGGGAGGGTCCGTCCGAGGTGGACGGCGAACGCGGTCTTGCCGATGCCGGCCAGCCCTTCGATGCCGACGACCGGCACGCTCGCGCCCGACGCCGTCAGTGCGGCGGCCACCCGGGCGAGCTCGTCCCGGCGGCCGGCGAACCGTGGCAGGTCGGGCGGAAGCTGGCAGGGCCGGACGGCGAACGCGGCGGCCTCGGCCGCCGGAGCGGGCACCGGCGGCGCCGCCGGGGCGTCCAGCGTGGGATCGGCCGCCAGGATCCGCCGCTGCATCTCGCGCAGGTCCGGTCCCGGGTAGAGGCCGAGCTCGTCGGCGAGCCGGCGCTGGACGTCGGCGAAGACGGCGAGCGCGTCGGCCTGCCGCCCGGACCGGTAGAGCGCCAGCATGAGCAGCTCGCGCGGCCGTTCCCGCAGCGGCTCCTCGGCGACCAGCTCGGTCAGGTCGGCGGCGGCCTCAGCAGGCCGTCCGGCCGCGATGTCGGCCGCGGCGAGGTCCTCGCGCGCCGTCAGCCGCAACTGGGCCAGCCGGACCCGCTCGAACTCCGCGAAGTCCGCGGTGATCCCTGCCAGCGGGGTGCCGTGCCAGAGCCTTAGCGCCGAGCGCACCGCCGTCGCCGTCCCCTCGGCGTCACCGGAGCGCTGCGCCGTGCGCGCGACGCCGAGCAGCCGCTCGAACTGGCGCAGGTCGGCCGGCCCCGGGCGGACCGCGTAGCCACCGGCGACCGACTCGACGACCGACGCCCCCAGTACCCGGCGCAGCCGCGACACGTACGACCGGACGATGCCGAGCGCGGCCGGCGGCGGTTCGTCGTCCCAGAGCGCGGCCGTCAGCTGCCCCACCGTCACCGGCGCGCCGTCCTGGAGCAGCAGGAACGCCAGCAACGCCCGCTGCTGCGGCGAGCCGAGCGGGAGCTCGTGGTCACCGCGCCAGGCACGCACCGGCCCGAGCACCTCGAACCGCGGCTCGTCCGCCACGCGCGCCTCCTCCGGATCCGGTCGCCGCCCATGGGGGCAACGACCGGCCGTGAGGCGCTATTCCCGTCAGACGAGGTCCGCGAACGCGTCGCGGTGGCCCGCCAGCCAGGTCGCGAAGTCCTGCAGCTGCGGGTTGAGCTCGCGGACCCGCTCCGGCACGCGCGCGCCGGCGAAGGCGTCCTCGTGCTCGGCGTAGAAGAAGAACATGTTCGCGATGTCGTCGGCACCAGGCATCGGCAGTGCGCGCACCTCGTCCAGGCTCATCGGCCGATACTCGACCGGGACGCCGAGCTCCTTGCTGAACGCCGCCGCGTACTCCGCGCCGGTGAGGTTCTCGCCGGAGATGCTCACCGTCTGCCCGGCCAGCTCAGGACCGCGGGCGAAGATGCCGAACGCCGTCCGGCCGATGTCCTCGGCGGCGATCCCGGGCAGCTTGCTGTCGCCCATGGGCACCCGCAGCGCCAGCACGCCGTCCTCGTCGCGGACGGGCCGGAAGAAGTCGGCGAACGCGTCGAAGTAGAACGTCGTCGACAGATAGGTCGTGGACACGCCGGCCTCGGCGAAGTACGCGTCGGCCTCGCCCTTGCTGTCGAAGTGCGGCACCTTGTAGCCGCCGCCCAACGTCGGCGCCCGGTGGTCGTCGGGGTCGATGTGTTCGCGGGTGTCCGGCAGCGTCGACCAGACCACGTGCCGCAGCCCCGCGGCCGCGGCGGCGTCGGCCAGCGTGCGGGCCTGCCGCTGCTCGCGCTCGACGGAGTTGTACTCCCAGAACGCGGTGACGAAGAAGCCGCCGTAGGCGCCGTCGAGCGCAGCCCGCACGCTCGCCGCGTCGTCGAGATCGGCGACGACGAGCTCCGCACCGCGGGCGGCCAGGTCCTTCGCCGTCGGCGAGTCGGGATTCCGGGTGAGCGCCCGGAGGGCGAACCGGCGCTCGGGGTCGTCGAGGATCGCGCGCGCGACGCCGCCGCCCTGCTGCCCGGTGGCGCCCACCACTGCGATGATCTTCTGCTCGGTCATGTCAGTACTCCTCGGTTCGTGTCGTCGCGGATCGGGTCTCCCGGTCACGTCCCGAGGCAATCGCGGCGGCGTCCACATCGCGTGCATATTCGATTGACGCGCAGGTCAGCGGCCCTAGGCTGGCCGTGTGTACACCGACGACGACGTGGCGGCGCTCTACGAGGTGCTCAATCCCTGGGGCCCCGGCGACGACTTCTACCTCGAGCGGGTCATGGCCGCCGGCTCCGTCCTCGACGTCGGCTGCGGACCGGGCGGGCTGCTGCGCCGTGCCCGCGATGAGGGGCACACCGGCCGGCTGTGCGGTCTCGATCCCGACCACGCCGCGCTGACCCGCGCCCGCCGTCGTTCCGACGTCGAGTGGGTCGAGGGCCGGGCCGCCGACCTCACTGCGGCGGGCGAGTTCGAGCTGGCGGTCATGACCGGGAACGCGTTCCAGGAACTGGTGGGCGACGACGACCTGACGGCGTCACTGGCGGCGATCCGCCGGGCGCTGGCCGGCGGCGGCCGGTTCGCGTTCGAGACCCGGAACCCCGGCACGCGCGAGTGGGAGTCGTGGCGCCCGGAGAACGGCACGGACGTGGTCGACGACTCCGGCCGGGAGCTGCGGGTCTGGCACCACGTCGAAGCGGTCGTGGACGGTCTGGTGACGTTGACGGAGACCACCGGGACGCGCGACGGCACGCCGCTGCGGGTCGACCGCGCCACCCTGCGGTTCACCGCAGCCGGCACCCTCGACGCGCTGCTGACGGCGGCCGGATTCACCGTCGAGGAACGGTATGGCTGGTGGGACCGCCGGCCGTTCGCCCCGGACAGCCGCCTGATCATCACCGTCGCGCGGGCCAGCGATGGCTGACGTCGCGCGGGTGGCCGTGCTGGCCGACACGCATGCCCCGCGGTTCTGGAAGGCCTGCCCGCCGGCGGTCGCGGAGCGGCTCGACGGCGTCGACCTCATCCTGCACGCCGGCGACGTGTGCGTACCGTCCGTGCTGGACGAGCTGGCGGCGTTCGCGCCTGTCCACGCCGTGCTCGGCAACAACGACGGCGCCGACGTCGCGGCGTGGGGCGCACCGGAGGAGCTGCGGCTCACCGTCGCCGGCGTGCGTATCGCGATGCTGCACGACAGCGGGCCGGCATCCGGGCGGCTGCCGCGGCTGCGGGCCCGCTTCCCCGACGCCGACCTGGTGGTGTTCGGCCACTCGCACATCCCGTGGAACGAGGAGTCCGGCGGCCTCCGCGTCTTCAACCCCGGTTCGCCGACGGACAAGCGCCGGCAGCCGCACGGCACCATGGGCCTGCTGAAGCTGGCCGGTGGCCGAGTCGATTCGGCCGAGATCGTCCCCGTCACGCCCTGACCCGCCGCCCCGTTTCGTCCCATTCGGGCGGGGTAGCCGGGCTGCCGAACCTGGCCCCTGACACCCGGGTCGAGCTGCGGCTGCCGCTCGACGAGCCGCCGTCGCCGGGCGGCGGCCCGAGCGCGCCGCGGAACCGGCCAGGCCGGGCCTCGGCACGCTGACGGTGACCGCTTGCTCGTTGAGCGTCACCTGGCGTGCCTGTTTCGTCCCCGTTTGTGGAACGCTCCAGCGTGCCATGGTTCATCGCGTGCTCCGGTGTTCCCGGTGGGCCGTGCGGTCACCGGGTGATACCGGCGGGCGCCCGAGAACTCATCGCCGCCTCCGGTGCCGACTCTACGGATCGGCCCGTCCGGCCGTGCGGGAGCGCCAGGGCGGCCAGCGCGCCCAGCCCGACGACGCCGGCGCCCACCAGCACGGCGACCACCGCGGCGTCGACGTATCCGGTCGGCGTCAGTGCACCACCCGCGCCGGTGAAGACCGCCGTCAGCACCGCGATGCCCAGCGCCACGCCGACCTCGCGGAGCGCGGAGTTGGTGCCCGACGCCTTCGCGTTGTCCTCGTCGCGGATGGTGGCGAGAACGGCGGTGGCGCTGGGCGCGATGACCAGGCCCATGCCAACGCCGGCCAGCGCGAACGCCCCGACGAGTCGCCCGTAGCCGACGTCCTCGGCCATGACGAGCGCGATCCAGGCGAGCGCCACGGCCACGAACACCAGACCGGTGACGATCGGCAGCCGGGTGCCCAGGCGCGGCACCGCGAGCCCGGCCAGCGGCGCGACGACCATCGGCGCCATCGTCCACGGCATCGTCAGCACGCCGGCCTCCAGCGGGCTGTACCCCTGCACGACCTGCAGGAACTGGATGAGGATGAAGATCGCCCCGAACACGCCGAAGCTGAACAGCACGCCGACCACGTTGGCCGTCGAGAAGCCGCGGTCGTGGAACAGCCCGAGCGACAGCAGCGGGTCGGCCGTCCGCCGCTCCCAGGCCACGAACAGCCCGAGCAGCACCACGCCGGCGGCCAGCGTCGACACGATCTGCGCGCTCCCCCAGCCCACGGACTCCGCGCGGACGATGCCGAAGACCAGCGTGAGCAGCCCAGTGCTGGCCAGCCCCACGCCCACGAGGTCGACGCGCACCCGCCGGCCGAACGACTCCGGCAGCACCATCAGCACCAGCGGCAGCGACAGCACGCCGATCGGCACGTTCAGCCAGAAGATCGCGTTCCAGTTCATTCCCTCGACCACGGCGCCGCCGACCAGCGGGCCGAGCGCGACGCCGAGCCCCGTCACGCCGCCCCACACGCCGATGGCCAGCGGCCGCCGCCGCGGCGTCACCGACGTCGACAGCAGCGTCAGCGAGAGCGGCATCAGCGCCGCGGCGGCCGCTCCCTGGACCGCGCGCGCCGCGATCAGCTGCCACGACTCCACGCTCACCGCGCACAGCGCCGACGCGACCGTGAACAGCGCCAGCCCGAGCGCGAACACCCGGCGCCGGCCGAACCGGTCGCCGAGCGCGACGGCGACCAGGATCAGTCCGGCGAACGCCAGCGTGTAGGCGTTGACGAACCACTGCAGCTCCTCGATGGAGGCCTGGAACTCGCGCTGCAGAACGGGTAGCGCGCTGGTCACGACCAGGTTGTCCAGCGCCGCCATGAACATCGGCACCGACGCCGCGAGGATCAGCAGCCATGTCGGCCGGGGTCGCACGCCGTTCATCCGCCGCACCTCTCAGAAGGTTGTTATTGGTTGATTACTTGAAGAGTAGTAATCGACTGATAACATGTCAACCATGGAGACGAGACACCGGCTCCCGGCGGCCGAGCGGCGTGAGTCGATCCTGGCCGCGGCGAGCGTCGTGTTCGGCGAACGCGGCTACGCGGGCGCCACCACCGACCAGATCGCCACCGCGGCCGGCATCAGCCAGGCGTACGTCGTGCGGACGTTCGGCAGCAAGGAGGCCCTGTTCGTCGAGGTCGCCCGGCGGGCGGTCGGCCGCATCGCGGCCGCGTTCCGCTCCGCCATCGAGGCCGACGACGGCCGGCCGGTCGACCGGCGACTGGGCGAGGCCTACCTCGACCTCATCGCCGACCGCGGCATCCTGCTGTCGCTGCTGCACCTCTTCAGCCTCGGCAGCGACCCCGCGATCGGCCCGGTCGGGCGCGAGGGGTTCCTGACCGTCTACCGGCTGGTCCGCGACGAGGCCGGCCTGTCCCCCGAGGAGGCGAGCCACTTTCTCGCCGAGGGCATGCTGATCAACACCGTCCTGGCGCTGCACCTGCACGAGTCCGAGGACCCCGACGCGCTGGAGCTGGTCACCCAGGCCTGCGGCGGCGACCTCAGCCGCTTCCGCGCCCTCGCCGCCGGCTGACGGCTGACGGCTGACGACCGCCGACCGGCGCGGCTCTACGATACGGGCGTCGCGACGGACGGGGGGACACGACCATGACGGAACAGCAGCTGCGGCGGCCACGGATGCGAGCCCGCAGCCCGCACGAGGCACACCGCAGCGCCACCCCGTTGGAGCTGCTGTTCGACCTGTGCTTCGTGGTGGCGGTCGCCCAGGCCGGCGCCCGCCTCGTCCACTCGGTGGCCGAGGGCTCGTTCGCCGCCGGCGTGGGCGGCTACGTGTTCGTCTTCTTCGCCATCTGGCTGGCCTGGGTGAACTTCACCTGGTTCGCCTCGGCCTACGACACCGACGACGTGCCGTACCGCATCGCCACGTTCGTGCAGATGTGCGGTGTGCTGGTGCTCGCCGCCGGCATTCCGCGGGCGTTCGACGAGGACGACTTCAGCATCGCGGTGGCGGGCTACGTCATCATGCGGCTCGCGCTGGTCGGCCAGTGGCTGCGGGCGGCGCACGGCGAGACGGGTGCCGGCCGCACCACGGCGCTGCGCTACGCGGGCGGCCTGGTGGTGGTGCAGACGGCCTGGGTCCTGCTGCTCCAGCTGCCAGATTCCGCCTGGTCGGCCGGATTCGTGATCCTGGCCGCCGCGGACCTCTCCGTCCCGGTGATCGCGGAGCGAGCCCGGCGGACCGGGTGGCACCCGCACCACATCGCCGAGCGGCACGGCCTGTTCACGATCATCGTGCTGGGCGAGACCATCGCGGCCGCGACCGTGGCCGTGCAGTCGGCACTGAACGAGTCGTCCGCCGCCGACGACCTGGTCCCGATCGTGGTGGGCGGGCTGCTGGTCGTCTTCAGCGCGTTCTGGTTCTACTTCGCCGGGCCCATCCACGAGCACCTGCACGGCAACCGCGAGGCGTTCCGCTGGGGCTATGGGCACTACTTCGTCCTCGGCTCGGCGGCGGCCATCGGCGCGGGGCTGGAAGTGGCCGTCGAACACGCCACCCACCACGCGCACGTCTCCGTGTACGCGGCGGCCGCAGCCGTCACGATCCCGGCGTCGATCTACCTGTTCTCCGTGTGGCTGCTGCACGCCCGGCACTTCAAGCGGACGCTGGCCCAGCAGCTGGTGCTGCCCGGTGCGGCCGTGCTCGTCGCCGCGAGCACGGCCGCCGGGCGGTGGGCGGTACTGCTGGCCGGCGTGGTGTGCGCCGTCGCCGTCGCCGTCGGGCTGACCCTGGAGCGGCGGGTCAGAGCTTCTCGGCCACCGGGATGACGTCGGCGCCGATGCGCTCGAGGTCGTCCAGGCGCGGCACCGTCGGCACGGAGCCCAGCACGGCGTCGACGCCCAGGTCGGCGAGCCGGCCGAGCTCGTCGATCAGCTCCTGGGTGCGCGCGCCGTTCTCGCCGACGTCGAGCACCTGGTAGACGGTCTTGGTGATCTCGTCGTCGTCGCGGCCGACGTCGGCGCAGTGCTGGCGCAGCACGTCGAGCTTCCGCGGCAGCGCCGGCGTGTTGAACAGGTTGCACGCGTCGCCGTACTGCGCGACCAGCCGCAGCGTCTTCCTCTCGCCACCGCCGCCGATCATGATCGGCGGGTGCGGGCGGCTCAGCGACTGCGGCGAGTTCAGCAGCCGCTCGGCCTTCGTGAACCTGCCGTCGAACGGGCCCTCGTCGTCGGACCACATCTGCAGCAGGTAGCGCAGAGCCTCCTCGAGACGCTCGAACCGCTCGGCGGTGGACGGGAACGGGAAGCCCAGGCCGCGGGACTCCTCCTCGTTCCAGCCGGCGCCGATGCCCATCATGGCGCGGCCGCCGGAGAGCACGTCGAGCGTGGTGACGGCCTTGGCCAGCAGAGCCGGCTCGCGGTAGTGGACGCCGGTGATGACAGTGAGGAGCTCGGCCCGCTCGGTGTGCGCGGCCAGGAAGCCCAGCGTCGTGTACGCCTCGAGCATGTCGTCCTCGGTCGGGCCGACGGCGGCGATCTGGAAGAAGTGGTCCATGACCGCGACGTACTCGAACCCGGCCTGATCGGCGGTGCGGGCGACGGCGGCCAGCTCGCCGCCCAGCGCGGCGGGGCCGTTCGGCCAGGTGAAGTTGGGAATCTGCAGTCCGACCTTCATGACGTGATGGTTCCTTCGCTCGGAGAGCCGCAGGTGAGATGCTTCGCAGGGGGAGCAGCCGATAATGTGGAGGGATCCCTCCGTATCACCATACGGAGGGTTGCCTCCGTTTGCAAGGGCTCACGTAGGAGGTGACGGCATGACGGACGCGAACGGCGCGGCGTATGGGGACGGCGCCGCTGCGGCAGCGGGAGACGGCACGTCGGCTGATGCGGGCAGTGCGCCGGCCGACGTCTTCGCGCGCCGGCCGAAGCGCGCCGACGCCCGCCGCAACTACGAGAAGCTGCTCTCCGCCGCCCGCGAGGCGTTCGCCGAGGCGGGCGTCTCCGCGTCGCTGGAGGACATCGCCCGCCGGGCCCGCGTCGGCATCGGCACGCTCTACCGGCACTTCCCCACCCGGCAGGACCTGTTCGAGAGCGTCTACGTCGACGAGGTCGAGGCGCTGTGCCGTGCCGCCGACGAGCTCGCCGGCCTGCCGCCGTGGGACGCGCTGGCCGGATGGCTGCGCCGGTTCGTCAGCTACGCGGCCACGAAGCGGGCCATCGCCGAGGCGCTCAACCACGACTCCCCCGTCTTCGCGACCTGCCGCAAGGCGATCGACGCCGCGGGCCGGCCGCTGCTGCGCCGCGCCCAGGAATCCGGCGACGCCCGCCCCGACGCCTCCTTCGACGACGTGCTGCGGCTGGTCGGCGGCGTCACGATGTACCCGTTCGCCGACCCCGCCCAGCTGGAGCGGGTACTGACGATGGCGCTGGACGGCATCCGGGTGCGGCGGCCGCCAGGTTGATCACCCGGAGCTCACTGCGGGGTTCGCGGCGTTCCCCCGTTGATCACGTAGACCCGCCCGGCCGGCGTTGGACAGGGCCGGGCGGTCACTCGGCCGCGGCGCCGCCGGGCGGTTGCCACGGCGGCGACGCCCAGGTCCAGGTGGGCATCGGCTCGGGCGGACCCGGCCGGACGCCCGGCTGCGACAACAGCACGGCCATCCGGCTGCCCCACTCGACGTAGCCGGTGAACGCGGCCCGGAACTCCGGGTCGGCGGGCAGCCCACTATCGTCGGCCGCGTCCTGCAGCAGCTCGACCCAGCGCCGGCGCTGCCGTTCGGTGATCGCCTTGCCGAGATGCTTGCCGATCATGTGCGCGTGCCCGCCACGCTGCCGTGAGTACAGCGGTGGGCCGCCGAACACCTCGCCGAGCCAGGCCGCGACGTGCCGCGGATGGTCCGGATCCATGTCCCGGAACAGCTCGCGCAGCTCGGGGTCGTCGCGCACGCTCGCGTAGAACGCGGTGAACAGCCGCTCGAGCGCCGCGGCGCCGCCGGCCCACTCGTACAGTGTCGGAACGGTCACGCCACGAGTCCACCACCGGCCTCCGGCACGGACAAGAACGTACCTTGTGGTGCGTGGAGGTGAGCCGGCCATGAGCGTCGCTCGCACGCGGTACTACTGCCCGGTCGAGGTGACCGTCGACGTCATCGGCGGCCGCTGGACGCCGGTGATCCTGGCGCACCTCAAGGAGGGCGTCCACCGGTACGGCGAGCTGCGACGGCGCATGCCCGACCTGACGGAGAAGATGCTCACCCAGCGACTGCGTGAGCTCGAACGCGCCGGCCTGGTCACCCGGACCGTCCACGAAGGCGTTCCGGCACCGGTCACATACGACCTCACGGACGAGGGCCGCAGCCTCGCGCCGGTGCTCCAGGCCCTCTACGCCTGGGGCGAGGAGCACGCGGCGCGCCACGGGATCGCGATCACTCCGGTCGAGTGATCGTCCTCGCCGTCAGGCCGGCCGGGACCGGATGCTCTCGATGATCCGGTCGAACGACTCCTCACCGTGTCCCTCCGCCAGCTGCCGGGCGAGCAGCTCCTGGATCGGCGCGACGAGGTCGGGCGCGACGCCCTGGTCCACGCTGGCCTGCACGATCACGTCGAGCGCGGCCTTGTTGAACTCCACGCTCTGCACGTCGGTGGTGTAGTCGCCGCTGTCGACGAACGCGGCGGCGTAGGGCAGCGAGGCGGTCATGGCGCGCAGCCACTCCCCCGCCGACGCGGCGAACTCGGCGGCGCTGACGCCGGCCGTGCCGACCATCGCCGCCCCGTGCAGGAACCCGGCGAACATCGTGTACATGCCGGACAGCAGCGCGAGGTCGTAGAGCGAGGCCAGTCCGGCGTCGGCGCCGAACCAGCGGCTGGTGCCCAGCAGCTCCAGCGCCGGCCGGTACCGCTGGAACGCCGCCTCGTCGCCGCTGTACAGGAACTGCGACGTCTCGCTGCCGATCATCGGCGGCGTGGCCATCATGCCGCTGTCGACGTAGTCGATGCCGCACTCCGCGGCCCAGGCGGCCAGCTCCCGGGCCTGCCGCGGCGTGCCGGTGGTGAGCTGGACGACGGTGCGCCCGGCCAGCTCGGCGGCGACCGGCTCCAGCAGCTCGCGGGTCGCGGCGTAGTCGAGCACGCAGACCATTACGAGCGGGCTGCTCGTGACGGCCTGCGCGACGGTGTCCGCGCGGGTCGCGCCCTCGGCGACCAGATCGTCCGCACGTGACGGCGTGCGGTTCCACACCGTGGCCGGGTGGCCGGCTTCCAGCAGCACGCGGGCGATCTCGCGGCCCATCGCGCCGAGGCCGACGACGGTGACGGGGTGGCGGTCGGTCATGGTGTCCGTCCTTTCGTGTTGCGGTCCCGCCGAGCGTGCGCGGCGCCGCTTTCGATCCGCTCACGGCCGGCTGGCGGCCCGGCTCGGCTAGCGTGATGACGTGCGTTTCGGGGTGCTCGGGCCGTTGGAGGTCACCACGGCCGGCGGCGCCCCGGTACGAGTTCCGGAGGCCAAGGTCCGGCTGCTGCTCGCGGTCCTGCTCGCGCACCGCGGCCGCGCCGTCTCGGCCGACCGGCTGGTCGACGCGCTGTGGGGCGACACGCCGCCGACCCGCCCGCTCGGCGGGCTGCAGACCAAGGTGTCGCTGCTGCGGCGGGCGGTCGGCGCCGATCTGGTGACGTACCGGCCGGCCGGGTACCAGCTGCACGCCTCCGCCGACGACGTCGACGCCGGACGGTTCGCGGTGCTGGTCGCGCGGGCCCGGGCGCACGACGATCCGGGCGCGCGCTCGGCGCTGCTGGGCGAGGCGCTGGACCTCTGGCGCGGTCCGGCCTTCGCGGACGTCGCCGACGCGGGCGTGCTGGCCCCGGCGATCCGGCAACTGGAGGAGCTGCGGCTGGTCGCGGTCGAGGAGTGGGCCGAGGCGCGACTGGAGGTGGCGGGTGGGCCGGGCGG
>NZ_SMLB01000064.1 GCF_004349105.1 Jiangella aurantiaca | reverse complement strand
CACCTTCCCCGCCCCTGACAGCCAGTCATGCCGGGCGGGCGGCCCGCCACCCCCCGCATCGCCCTGATAGTCGTCCACCGTCGCGGCTCACCGGAGAGAAGGCCCACGGATCGGGTCGGTGAGTTTGATCAACAGCGTACGGTTCAGATGCCGCGCCGCAGGGCGCCATGGAGCCGGAAGGCCCCTCGTTGCGCCGTTCTGCGCTCTGCCAGGTCAGCGACGGCGGGAGGCGCGGCGGCGCAGCAGGATGGCGGTCACCAGCACGAGGCCGAGCCAGCCGAAACCGCCCCAGACGACGCCGGACGGACCCCAGCCGAAGTGGTCGTCGGCGTCGTCGGGCGAGACGGTTGGGGCGCCGGCGGGCGTCGCGACGCTGACCGCCACGGGAACCGCCGCCACGGGAACCGCCGGCGCGGCGGCCGCCGGTGCCGTGGCGCCGAGCGTGAGGACGGCGAGCAGGACCAGCACCGGCAGCAGCCGGCGCAGGGCGCTGTGCGGACTCACCGGCGAATGATCACCCACGACGGTGAACCCCCGAACGCTGGTCAGTGGCCGAGAATTGAACGGCGCTTGTCGCGCGGCGGGCGCACGGTGACCTCGCCCAGCAGGACGAAGCCGCGCACCCGGTAGACCGGCGCGCCGGGGGTCACCGGCTCGCGCAGCTTCATCTTCCGCTCGCCGAGGATGTTCGTGCCCTCGTCGAGCCGGACGTCGATGCCTTCGGGCACGATCAGCGTGAGGCTGCCCAGCACGATCGCGGTCTGGATCTCGACCTCGGGGGTTCGCACGACCGCCTCGGTGAAGTCGAGCACGACCTCGCCCAGGATCGACGTGACGTCGATGCGGGCGGGCACCTCCCAGCGGCCCCGGCGCTTCTCGTTGCTGAGCACGCTGGTGATGCGCTCGGCGCGACGGACCGGGCCGTCGGACGGCGGCAGCGGTGGCTGCGCGGCACCCGCGGCCGATACGACCGGGGCGGCGCCCGCCGCCGGCCGGCCCTGCTGCCAGTTCGCCGCCGGGTTGCCGCCGGGCAGTGGGTACGGGCCCTGCGGGAGGTCGCGGGTGATCGGCTGCAGTTCGCCGTACGTGCGGGCCTTGAACGTGGCCTCCAGCCGCTCCTCCAGTTCGGTGAGGGTGAGACGGCCGTCGCCGGCGGCCTGGCGCAGCGCTTCGGCGACCCGTTCGCGGTCGACGTCAGAGCAGCGCAGGTCGGCGGCGCTGCGGACGTCGGGGAACTCGACGCCAGGCGCGGGCTTCGGCTGGTCGGGAACCTCGCTCATCGCTCGCCTGCCGACTTGCGCTGGACGTTGACCCCGCCGAACACGGCCTTGCCCGTGATCCGGACGACCGGTGCGCCCGGGTCCGGCTGCGGGCCGCGGGTGGTGTCGTCGTTGAACGCGCCGAAGATGCCGTCGCCGTCGACCGACACCCGCAGGTCGGGCGGCACGACGATGTTCACGCCGCCGAAGACCGCCCTGATGTCGATCTCGACCTCGGCCGCCTCGAGCGTCGCCTCGCGCAGGTCGAGGTCGGCGCCGCCGAAGACGGCCTTGATGCGGTAGTACTGCGGCACCACCCAGTCGCCGCGGCGCTGGATGCCGCTGAAGACGACCTTCGCGCTGCGCGCGGACGGGACGCCGCCGACCCTGGCCGACGGCGACTGCGACGGGGCCGGCGCGGATGCGGTCCGGCGCACGACGGCGGAGGACGGCGGCAGCGGAACGTCGCCGGGGAGGTCGCTGATCACGGGCTCGAAGTCGGCGTACGTCTTGGCGGCGTACAGCGCCTCGATGCGTTCTTCCAGCTCGGTGAGGCTCAATCGGCCGTCGGAGGCCGCCTGGCGCAGGACGTCGGCGACGTGCTCGCGGTCGGCATCGGACGCCCGCATCGCCCGCTGGTCGCGTGTCTCGTCCACAACTGATGACCTTAGCAATCACCCAGCCGTCCGGATGGAGGAGAAATCCCGGAGATCTACCCCCGAGGAAGGAGCGGTGGCAGCCGACCGCGAGGTCTGACGTCAGTCCCAGGTGACCAGGGAGACCCTCAGGGCGCCGCCGGTTCCGCCGGTGAATCGCCCGGCTCCGCCGGCGGCCCGCCGTTCCCCCGCGCCGGTTCCGGCGTCGCCTCGCCCCGCTGCGCCATCGCCTTGACCGTCAGGTTCTCGCCCGTCTCCGGATCGAACACATGCACCCGGCGCAGGTCCAGCCAGAGGCTGGCCGGCGTCCCCTCCGGGATCCGGCTGCTGGCGTCCAGCGCGACCACCAACTGGGTGCGCAGCGCCTCGCTGTCGAGCTCGCGTTCCAGTTCGGCCAATTGGGCGCGGATGTCCTCGGGCGCCTCGTACGGCACGTAGGCGTACTGCTCGTTGCCGAGCCACTCGGTGACGTCGATGGTCGCGTCGAACACCACGCCGTGGTCGCGGACGGTGTCGGAGACGATGGAGGCGTCCTCGAACGCCTCGGGCCGGGCGCCGATGAGCACGACCTCGCGGCCGCTGAGGTCGGCGGAGCGCGACTCCGGCAACGTCCACTCGCCGAACGGGGTGTGCAGGCGGCCGCCGACCACCGTCGCCGAGATGAAGTTCATCGGCGGCGACCCGATGAACCCGGCCACGAACAGGTTGACGGGGTTCTCGTACAGCTCGCGCGGCGTGGCGACCTGCTGGACGACGCCGCGTCGCAGCACGACGACGCGGTCGCCGAGCGTCATCGCCTCGACCTGGTCGTGCGTGACGTACACCGTCGTGATGCCCAGCCGCTTCTGCAGCCGGGAGATCTCGGTGCGCATCTGGCCGCGCAGTTTGGCGTCGAGGTTGGACAGCGGCTCGTCGAACAGGAACGCCTGCGCCTCGCGGACGATCGCCCGGCCCATCGCCACGCGCTGGCGCTGACCGCCGGAGAGGTTGGCCGGCTTGCGTTCCAGATGCTCGTTCAGCTCCAGCAGGTCGGCGGCGCGCCGGACCCGCTCGTCGACCTCCTTGTCCGGCGTCTTGGACAGCCGCAACGGGAAGGCGATGTTCTCGTAGACGGTGAGGTGCGGGTAGAGCGCGTAGTTCTGGAACACCATCGACAGGTTGCGGTCGCGCGGGGCCTTCTCGTTGACCCGCTGGCCGCCGATGAACATCTCGCCGCTGGTGATGTCCTCCAGCCCGACGATCATCCGCAGCAGCGTGGACTTGCCGCACCCGGACGGCCCGACCAGGATGACGAACTCGCCGTCGGCGATCTCGAGGTTGACGTCTTGAACCGCGCGGAAGCCGTCGCCGTACGTCTTGTTGATGTCCTTCAGCGTGATGGCAGCCATGGGGATCTCCTCCAGTTACGACGGCGTCAGCCCTTGACGGCGCCCTGGGTCAGGCCGGAGACGATCCGGCGTTGGAACAGCAGGACGAGGATGACGACCGGGATGGTGACGACCACGGCGGCGGCCGCGATCGCTCCGGTGGGCTCCTCGAACTGCGATGCGCCGGTGAAGAACGCCAGCGCCGCGGGGACCGGCCGGGCCGCCTCGGTCGAGGTCAGCGAGATGCCGTAGACGAAGTCGTTCCATGCGATGAAGAACGAGATGATCGCCGTCGTGAAGACGCCGGGCGTCGCGAGCGGCACGATCACCTTGCGGAACGCCTGCCAGGTGGTGGCGCCGTCGACCTGCGCCGCCTGCTCCAGCTCCCACGGGATCTGCCGGAAGAACGCTGACAGCGTCCAGATCGAGATCGGCAGCGTCAGTGAGAGGTACGGGATGATCAGGCCGGGCCAGGTGTCGTACAGGCCGATGTTGCGCCACAGGTTGAACAGCGGCGTGACGATCGAGATGACCGGGAAGATCGCCACCGCGAGCGCCGTCGTCAGGATGAGCCGCTTGCCCGGGAAGTCCAGCCGGGCGATCGCGTACGCCGCGAACGTCGCCAGCACCACCGAGATGAACGTGGCGATCAGCGAGATGCCGACGGAGTTGCGCAGCGCCGACAGGAACAGGTTCTGGGCGTCACCGACCAGGATGTTGTCGTAGTTGTCCCACACCCAGTTCGTCGGCAGGAACTGCAGGTTCGCCAGGTCGCTGGGGGTCTTGAACGACAGCGACACGATCCACGCCACGGGGAACAGCGCGTAGACGATGACGGCGATGCCGGCGACCCACCACCAGGCCTTGGTGCCGCGCGAGAGCTGACCCTCGTCCATCACCGCTCCCCTCTCGCGCTGGCCAGATCGACCTTGAACAACTTGATGAACAGGAAGCTGATCAGCACGACGCACAGGAACAGCAGCACCGAGACCGCCGAGCCGAGGCCGATCTCGAGCCGGCTGATCGTCTGTCTGTAGGCGAGGAACGAGACGACCTCGGTGTTGTTGGCGCCCTGCGTCATGATGAAGACGTTGTCGAAGATGCGGAACGCGTCGAGGGTCCGGAACAGCAGCGCCACCATGATGGCGGCCTTCATGTTCGGGATCGTCACCTTGTACAGCCGTTGCCACCAGGTGGCGCCGTCGACCTTCGCCGCCTCCTGCAGGTCCTCGGGCACCTGCGCGAGACCGGCCAGCAGCAGCAGCGAGATGAACGGCGTCGTCTTCCAGATCTCCGACGCGATGATGACGAAGACCGACGTGCCGAACTCGCCGAACCAGTTGGTGTCCTCGCTGATGCCAGGCAGCCAGTTGAACCAGGAGTTGACGAAGCCGGAGTCGATGCTGAAGGCGTAGAACCAGGCGAACGCCGAGACGACGGTGATGATCGCGTACGGGATGAGGATCGCGGTACGCAGGATCGGCCGCAGCGTCGTCAGCGCACGGTGCATGACCAGCGCCAGCGCGAAGCCCAGCACCGCCTCGACCGCGACGGTGATGACGGTGATCAGCACCGTCACGCCGACCGCCCGCCACCAGATCGAGTCGGACAGCACGACGACGTAGTTGTTCAACCAGGTGAACTCGCGGGCGTCGGGATCGGTGAGCCTGTACTTGAACAGCGACTCGTAGAACGCCTGCAGGATCGGGTACGCCGTGACCAGCAGCATCACCACGAACGCCGGACCGGCCAGCCACCAGCCGAGCCGCCGCTCCGCCCGAGCCCGGTCGCTGAGCGGGACCCTGCCGCCGTCGCGGCCGTCGCCGGCGGCGCCGCTGACCTCGCCGGCCGCCGCTTGTGTCGTGCTCATAGCAGCCTCTCCCCCTTCAGCACCTCGGTGATCAAGGTCGTGGCATCCTCCGGCGAGGAGTCGGGCGTCACGGAGCTCGGCGGATGCCAGGTGTTCTGCAGGCCGGTCGAGACCTCGTTGTAGTAGGGGGTCTGTGGCCGTGGCGCCGCCGCCTCCAGCGACTCGCGGATGAGGTCGGCCATCGGGAAGGTCTCCTGGACCTCCGGGTCGTCGTACGCCTCCGTGTTCGACGCCGGGTTGCCGTTGGTGACCATGTAGTACGCCTGGTTCTCGGGCGTCACGATGCACTGCGCGGCCTCGATGGCGAGGTCGGTGTGCTCGCTGAACGCGCCGATGCCGAGGCTGATGCCGCCGTACGGCGGACGCGACTCCTCGCCCTCGGCGACGGCCGGATAGAGCGCCCAGCCGATGTCGTCGACCAGCGACTGGTCGAGGTTGCCGGCCTCGACGCCGGCGAGCGTGGCCGCCCAGACGAACGGCCAGTTGACCATGAACGACCCGCGGTCGCCCTGGAACTGCAGCATCGCGCCGTTCTCGTCCTGGTTCGCCAGGCCCGGGCCGCCGAGCCCGTTGCGGGCGATGTCCTCGATGATCTGCGCCGCGGCCTGCCCGGCGTCGGACTCGAGCCCGAGCTGGACCTGGTCGGCCGGCGCCTCCGGGTTGTCGAGGATCTCACCGCCGGCCGAGGCGACCAGCGCGTTGATCCATACCGTCAGCGCCTCGGCCCGGATGCCCTGCACGCCCAGGTACTTGTCCTGCGACTGGGCGGCCGCGATCAGCTGCTCCCAGGTGACCGGCTCGTTCTCCGGGTCCAGGCCGGCCGCCTGTGCCACCGACTTGCGGTACCACAGCAGCTGGGTGTTGGCCCAGAACGGGACGGCGACCAGCTGGTCGCGCCAGGTGGCGCCGTCGATGGCGCCCTGCACGACGTTCTCGGTGACGGCCTCGGCGACGTCGTCGGGGATCTCCGCGAGGAACCCGGCCTCGGCCAGCTCCGGGATGAACGGCGGGTCGAGGCTGATGATGTCGATGGACGAGTCGTTCGCGGCGAGCCGCCGAGCCAGCTGCTCGCGTTGCGCGGAGGCCTCGCGGGGCAGCAGCGACGTCTCGATGCGGTAGGCGCCGTCGGCGGCTTCGGTACATCGGCGGGCCAGCTCGACCTGACCGCCGTTGTCGGGGTTGATGTACCACGTGAGTGTCGGTGTGGTTTCGTCGCTGCCACAGGCGGCCAGCGCCGTGAGCAGAACAGTGGCGGCCGCGACGCTGACGGTCCTTCTGCGCACATCGCCTCCATGGAGCAGGCTGCGCTCCAGGTGACCGCTTCGTCATCGGAGCGTCAGGGTGTGAGTCGAACCTACGACATCGGGTGCCGCTGGTCGAGGACATACGGTGTTCTCGTGTTCGACAGCCCGCAGACCCTGGTCCGCCACGACGGCGTCGACGGCGAGGTGGTAGTCCGCCGCCGGTCGACGCCCGGCGGGCCGGTCTACGAGCTGATCGTCAACGGCACGTTCCTCATGGACACCGCCGAGACGTCGACGGAGCGGCTGCTGGCCGGCCTGCTGCTGGATCGCCACCCGGACCCGGCGACGGTGCTGGTGGCCGGGCTCGGCTTCGGGTTCACCGTCGAGTCGCTGCTGGCCGACGAGCGGGTGCGGCGGGTCGACGTCGTCGAGATCGAGCCGACGCTGGTCGACGTGCTGCGCCGCGGCGTCGTGCCCGGGCAGGACGCCGTCGTCGGAGACTCACGGGTGCGGATGGTAGTCGACGACGTGCGCGCGATGCTGCCGGCGGTGCCGCCGTCGACGTACGACGGCATCCTGCTCGACGTCGACAACGGGCCGCACTTCCTCGTGCACCAGGACAACGCCGAGGTGTACCAGCGGCCGCTGCTCACCGTCGCCGCCCGGGCGCTGCGCCCGGGCGGGATGCTGGCGGTCTGGTCGGCGACCCCGGCGCCGGTCCTGGCCGGCGTACTGGCGGACGCCGTCGGAGACGTCGAGCAGGTGATGCGGACGGTCCAGCGGGAGAGCCGCGACGTCGAATACCACGTCTACGTCGCCCGCCGCCCAGCCCGCCGGGCTAGGCCGGGATGCCCCTGACGTCCAGCGCGTTCTCGACGATGCGCAGGCCGGCCAGGCCCGGCATCTTGCCGATGTGGTCGTCGATGGAGCGGGCCGCGCGCCGTCCGTCCGGGCCGCTCATGAGGTGGCGCAGCACGTGCCGCACCTCGGACTCGTCCATGACGCCGGAGCCGACCGGGCCCCAGAACTTGCGCAGCGCGAACCGGGCGATCTTCTGCGCCTTCTTGCTGCGGGCCAGCCGGTCGCGGGCCTGCGTGGCGTAGAACGCGACGTGCCGCGCCTCTTGCTTCGCGATGCGCTTGAGCAGCTCGACGAGGACGGGGTGCCGCTCGAGCTCGGCGAGCCGGTTGTATGCGGTGATGGCCGACCACTCGTTGGCCGCACCCCAGATCATGTGCACGGCGACCCAGTCCTGGCCGACGACGTTGGCCAGCAGGGACTGCTTGAGCGGGTCGAGCTTGTCGCGCCAGCCCAGCTTGAGCCGGGTCGACTTGAGGTGGTCGTAGTCGATGCTCTGGCCGTGCATGTTCAGCACTTCGGCGAGCGCCTCGCCGTGCCAGAACTCCTCCATGTTCCACATCGTCATGAACGCGGTGACCTGCGGGTCCTTGTGCGACGGCGTCACGAGCATGTCGCGCAGGTAGCAGACGGTGTGGTACTCGACGTCGCACATGTAGCGGAGGCTGCGCAACGTGTCGGGCGGCAGCGGGTCGGTCCGGAACTCGTCCAGCGGCAGGTCCTGCCACTGCACGGCCTGGGACGTTCGAGTGTAGTCACGGATGTCGAAGGCCATGTGTGCCGGGGCGACGTGCCGGAATGGGTGTCCCGCCCCGTCCCTCCCTTAAGTCCTCATAAAACGAAGGCTCATTCTTTATATTGTGATTATGCCCTGCTCACATGGTGCCCGGCAATGTGCGCTCGATCACCCGGATGATCCCGGAGACGGACCCTGAGATCCGGCCGCCCGCGGGCGTACCCGGCGGCCCGGCGACCCCGCCCGCACGAGCACCCCGCGACACCACGGGACCGGCCGGTCGACCATGATGGGCACATGAGCGACCAGGAGTACCGCATCGAACACGACACCATGGGCGAGGTACGGGTTCCCGCGGCGGCGAAGTACCGCGCGCAGACCCAGCGCGCCGTCGAGAACTTCCCGATCTCCGGGACGCCGATCGAGGGCGCGCTCATCCGTGCACTGGCCTCGATCAAGGGGGCGGCCGCCCAGGTGAACGCCGAGCTGGGGGTTCTCGACGGCGACCTCGCGAAGGCGATCCAGGAGGCCGCGGCCGACGTCGCGAGCGGCGAGTACGACGCCCACTTCCCCATCGACGTGTTCCAGACCGGGTCCGGCACGTCCAGCAACATGAACACCAACGAGGTCATCGCCACGCTGGCCACCGAGCGGCTGGGCCTGCCGGTGCACCCGAACGACCACGTCAACGCGTCGCAGTCGAGCAACGACGTGTTCCCGACGGCCATTCATATTGCCGCCGTCGGCTCTGTTGTTCATGACCTGGTCCCGGCGCTGCGGCACCTCGAGGGCGAGCTGTCGCGCAAGGCGGCCGAGTTCGCCGCCGTCGTCAAGAGCGGCCGCACCCACCTCATGGACGCCACCCCGGTCACGCTCGGACAGGAGTTCGGCGGCTACGCGGCGCAGGTCGCCTACGGCGTCGAGCGGCTCGAGACCGTGCTGCCGCGCGTCGCCGAGGTCCCGCTCGGCGGCACCGCCGTGGGCACCGGCATCAACACGCCGCCCGGGTTCGCCGCCTCAGTCATCGGGCGCATCGCCGCCGACTCCGGGCTGCCGTTCACCGAGGCGCGCAACCACTTCGAGGCGCAGGGTGCCCGCGACGGCCTGGTGGAGCTGTCCGGCCAGCTGCGCACCATCGCGGTGTCGCTCTACAAGGTCTCCAACGACATCCGCTGGATGGGCTCCGGCCCGCGCGCCGGCCTGGCCGAGATCGCACTGCCCGACCTGCAGCCCGGCTCGTCGATCATGCCGGGCAAGGTGAACCCGGTCATCCCCGAGGCGCTCTGCATGGTGTCGGCGCAGGTCGTCGGCAACGACGCGACGGTGACGTTCGCGGGCGCGGCCGGCAACTTCGAGCTCAACGTCATGCTCCCGGTCATCGCCCGCAACGTGCTCGAGTCGATCCGGCTGCTGGCGAACATCTCGCGGCTGTTCGCCGACCGCTGCGTCGCCGGCATCGTGGCGGACGAGGAGCGCTGCCGCGAGTACGCGGAGTCGTCGCCGTCCATCGTCACCCCGTTGAACCGCTACATCGGCTACGAGGAGGCCGCCAAGGTGGCCAAGCAGGCGCTGGCCGAGCGGAAGACCATCCGCGAGGTCGTCGTCGAGCGCGGCTACCTCACCGACGGCAAACTCACCCAGGAGCAGCTCGACCAGGCGCTCGACGTCCTGAGCATGACCCGCCCGCCGACGGCCTGACCGTCGCCCCGGACGACAGCGCGAACCCCCGGCACCAGGTGCGGTGCCGGGGGTTCGTCGTCGGTGCCGGGCGTCAGTACCAGCCGACGGACTCCGAGTGCGCCCACGCGCTGCACGGATCGCCGTACCGGCCCTCGATGTACCAGAGGCCCCACTCGATCTGGGTGACCGGGTTGGTGCGGTAGTCGTCGCCGAACCGGGACATCTTGTTCGCCGGCAGCGACTGCGGGATGCCGTACGCGCCCGACGACGGGTTCTCGGCCGTGTGGCTCCAGTTGGACTCGCGGGTCCACAGGTTGTCCAGGCACTGGAACTGCTCGTCGCCCCAGCCGTAGTCGGCCATCAGGGCGCGGGCGGCGGACTGGGGGTCCTCGACGGCCCGCTCCAGCGACCGGGCGGCCTCCTCGGCCGCTGCCTGACGGGCGGCTTCCGCGGCGGCGACCGCTTCGGCCTCGGCCTGCGCCTTGGCTTCGGCCTCCGCCTTGGCCCGGGCGGCCTCGGCCTCGGCCTGTACCTGCGCCTCGGCCGCGGCGGCGAGGTCTTCTTCCAGCGACGGCCGGTCCGGCTCTTCGGCCTTGGCGGCGACCTCCGGGAGCGTCAGCTGCTGCTGTTGCGTGCTCACCGTGGCGGTTCCGGAACCGGCTGAGTCGACGATCCACCCGGTGAAGAGGGTGGCGAGAACGGTGATCGATGCGAGGATGCCGAGGCCGATGGCGACCCGGCGCAGACGCCTGCGTCTTCGATGCACGAGTGGTGAGACCTTCCTGTAGGGCCCCACCACACTGCAATGGAACTGTGATCGTTGCCAACTCGCCGGTGTGTCACACGGCCGATCGTGACGCTCGGCGGCTATGGCCGCACCGCCCGCCCGGCCCGACGCGGATGCCGTCGCGCCCCGTACTGTTCAGGCGCCCTGACCAGCGGAAACTCCCGCGTCACCGCCCTTGGAGGCACGGCGACACGGGAGTTCCAGATATAGCTGACGAATCAACGAAATGAGACTTCGCTCACCCAGGCATCCGCTCGAGCATCTCGGTGACCAGTGCGGCGATCGGGGACCGCTCCGACCGAGTCAGCGTGACGTGCGCGAACAGCGGGTGCCCCTTGAGCTTCTCCGCCACCGCGACGACGCCGTCGTGGCGGCCGACGCGGAGGTTGTCGCGCTGCCCGACGTCGTGCGTCAGGACGACCCGCGAGTTGGTGCCGATGCGCGACAGGACGGTCAGCAGTACGTTGCGCTCCAGCGACTGTGCCTCGTCGACGATGACGAAGGAGTCGTGCAGCGACCGGCCGCGGATGTGCGTGAGCGGCAGCACCTCGAGCATGCCCCGCTCGACCACCTCGTCGATGACGTCCTGCGTGGTCAGCGCGCCGAGGGTGTCGAAGACCGCTTGCGCCCAGGGGTTCATCTTCTCCGACTCGCTGCCCGGCAGGTAGCCGAGATCCTGGCCGCCGACCGCGTACAGCGGCCGGAACACGACCACCTTCTTGTGCAGCCGCCGCTCCATGACCGCCTCGAGCCCGGCGCACAGCGCGAGCGCCGACTTGCCGGTGCCGGCCCGCCCGCCCAGCGAGACGATGCCGACCTCCTCGTCGAGCAGGAGGTCCAGCGCGATGCGCTGCTCGGCGGATCGGCCGTGCAGCCCGAACGCCTCGCGGTCGCCGCGCACCAGCCGGATACGCTTGTCCGCCGTCATGCGGCCCAGCCCGCTGCCGCGCTCGCTGTGCAGCACGAGGCCGGTGTGGCAGGGCAGCTCGCGCGCCTCCTCGAGGTCGGCGGACCCGTTCTCGTACAGCTCGTCGAGCAGGCCGCCGGGCACCTCCAGCTCGGCCATGCCGGTCCAGCCGGACTCGACGACGGTCTCGGCGCGGTACTCCTCGGCATGCAGGCCGACCGACGACGCCTTGACCCGCATCGGCAGGTCCTTCGACACCAGCGTGACGTCGTGCCCCTCGGCGGCCAGGTTGCGGGCCACCGCGAGGATGCGGGAGTCGTTGTCGCCGAGCCGGAACCCGGCCGGCAGCACCTCGGGATCGGTGTGGTTCAGCTCCACCCGGACCGTGCCGTCGTCGTCGCCGACCACTATGGGGTCGTCCAGGCGGCCATGCTCCACTCGCAGCTCGTCGAGCAGCCGCAATGCCGCTCGCGCGAAGTAGCCGAGCTCCGGATGATGGCGCTTGGCCTCGAGTTCGGTGATGACCACGATCGGCAGGACGACCTCGTGCTCCGCGAAGCGGAGGATCGCGTACGGGTCGGCCAGCAGCACGCTCGTATCGAGGACGTAAGTGCGGCGAGCCGGCTCCTGCCGGGTGGTGCGACGACGGGTCTGAGTCTTGGAAGCGGCCACGTCCGTCTCCCTCACGCCTGAATGCACCCTGACGGATCAGGCGTCTGTGTCGCGCGGAGTGCCGGGACCGAGCCCACTGGGCCGGGTGCCGGCCCTCCGTTCGCGCCATGGTGTCAGCACGTAGGACGGGCCTCCCGAGCGGCCGGCTACCCACCGTCCGCCACTGCAAGATTACCGCCAGGCATGACCCCGGCGATAGGACACGCCTGAACGGCCCGTGAACGATGTGTTTCGCCGGAGCGCCGTCGCGCCGGACGGATCGGCCCGGTGACGGGCGAATGGTGCGGCCCACACCGTCGCGTTGATCATGGAGAAACGTCCCCTTCCAGCGCCTTGGAAGGGACCCTTCTCCATGATCATCAGGGTTTGGGGCGGGATCACGCCGCGAAACCTTGATGATCACGGGCGGGGCGGGCCGGCATCCGGCGAACGGCACACAGCGGGCTGTGCCCGCTCTTTCCCGTCCCCCTGACAGCTGCCCAGGTCACTCGGCGCTCTCGCGCTCCGCGTCGCGCTGGCGCTTGTACTCCTCCCACTCGTTGCCCAGGGTGCGGTGGCGGGCCTCGAGCCAGTTGAAGTAGTCGCGCATGTTGGCCATGCGGCGTTGGACGATGTCGTCCGCGTCGCCGAGGGCGGCCATGACCTCGTCGGCGAGCCGCTGGCGCTTGTAGAGGTAGCGGTGCTCGGTGGCCAGGAAGGCGCCCCAGACGTCGTCGTCGGCGCGGTAGAAGTGGCCGCGCGAGCCGGGGACGGAGACGCGGCGGATGAAGCCGGGCGCCGAGAGCGCGCGTGTGGCGGCCGAGATGGAGCCGGCGCTCGCGTTGAGCTCCCGCATCAGCTCGGCCGTGGACACGTGGGGTTCGGAGCTGAGCATGAGGTAGCCGAGGACGCGGCCGTTCATGCGCCGTTCCCCCATCTCTTCGAAGAGCAGCCCCAGCTCCTCGACGAAGAACTCGAGCTTGGCCCGGTCGTCCGCCATGAAACCTCCTTCGGCCCACATCGTGGGCCATACCACCGGCGGACGCCAGTACGCGGCGCCAGTGCAGGCCAATGGCGTTCGGGGCATGTGCCGCCCGTCGGCGCCATCTGTAAAGTCTCAGTAACTTCTGAAAGTTCGGTCAGCATATCTCTTGCTTGAAAGTTCAGCGTGTCACTAGATTCACCCACACTTCAAGCGGACGGGCATCGAGACTGCCCGCGGCACACCCCGAGAGGTGACCATGCGCACGTGGCAACGGCTCGCAGCACTCGCTGTCGGTGCTGCTCTCTTCACCGTCACCGCATGTGGCGGCGGCTCCGGCGACGACAGCTCCAGCGCCGGCGGCGACGGCGGCGGCGAGAGCGCCGGCGGCACGTTCTCCGTCGGCATCGACGAGCCCGATTCCCTCATCCCGGGCCGGGCCCAGGGCGCGTTCGACGAGATGCACGCGCTCTTCTCCGGCCTGGTCAAGTTCGGCGACCAGAGCGAGCCGCAGATGCTGCACGCGGAGTCGGTCGAGAGCGACGACAACGCCGTCTGGACCATCAAGATCAAGCCGGGTTGGACGTTCCACGACGGCACGACGGTGACAGCCCAGAGTTACGCCGACGCGTGGAACGCGACGGCGTACGGGCCCAACGCGTGGGCCAACAACGCGCAACTGTCGAACGTCGTCGGCTGGGACGAGCTGAACCCGGCCGAGGGCACGCCCGCCACGGACACGCTGTCCGGTGTCGAGGTGGTCGACGAGAACACGCTGCGGGTGACGCTGAAGGCGGCCGACAGCCAGTTCCCGTACAAGCTCGGCCAGCCGGGCTTCTACCCGCTGCCGGCCGTCGCGTTCGAGGACTTCGACGCGTTCAACGAGGCGCCGATCGGCAACGGCCCGTACATGATGGACGGCTCGTGGGAGCACGACGTCCAGCTGTCGGTGACGCGGTACGAGGACTACCAGGGCCCGCAGCCGAACGCCGACGGCATCACGTTCCGCATCTACAGCGACACCACGACGGCCTACACCGACGCCATCGGCGGCGCGGTCGACATCGTGTCGGTGCCGCAGGAGAAGTACAAGCAGCTCACCACCGACTTCCCGGACAGCTACGTCGCGTTCAACGCGATCCGGCTGGACTGGCTCGGCTTCCCGCTGTGGGACCCGCGGTTCCAGGACCCGCGGCTGCGCCAGGCCGTGTCGATGGCGATCGACCGCGACGCCGTCAACGAGGCGATCTTCGGCGGCCTGTACACGCCGGCCACGTCGTACCACGGCCCGTCGGCGCCCGGCGGCGGCACCGAGGGCCTGTGCGGCGAGTTCTGCGAATTCGACCCCGACCGGGCCAAGGAGCTGCTGGCCGAGGCCGGCGGCTGGGATGGTCCGATGGAGATCTGGTTCCCGGGCGGCGTCGGCTACGACCAGACGTTCGAGGCGCTGGCCAACCAGATCCGGCAGAACCTCGGCATCGAGGAGGTCACGACGAAGAGCCAGCCGGGCTTCGTCCAGTTCATCGAGGCCCTGGACACGCAGCAGGCCACCGGCCCGTTCCGGGGCGGCTGGGGCTCGCTCTACCCGAGCATGCAGAGCTTGCTGTGGGCGGTGTTCAGCACCAACGGCGACGGCCGCGCGGGAGGTGGCAGCTACGCCAACCCCGAGGTCGACGCGCTGATCGCGCAGGCGGACGCGGCGCCGTCGCTGGACGAGGCCACCGAGCTGTACAAGGCGGCCGAGGAGCGGATCATCGAGGACTTCCCGATCGTCCCGCTGTTCTACGCCAAGTACGTCTACGCGCACAGCGGCAACGTCTCCAACGTGATCATCGGCTTCGACCAGATCGAGCTCAACGAGGTCGTCGTCAACTGAGCACGGCAGCACCGCGAACGTCCGCAGCAGAGAAGGGCAGAGAGTGACGATCCCGACGTCCCACCTGGTCGACGAGGCCCTACGGGTCCAGCCGGAGGCCGACGCGTTCCCGACGGTCGACGAGCTGGTCGCCGCGGTCCGGCGCGTCCACGAGGCGCATCCGGACGTGACCCGCGTCCGCCGGGTGGGGACGTCGCGGCTCGGCGAGCCGATCGAGGCCATCGCGATCGGCTCCGCGGACCGGCACGCCGTCGTCTTCGGCGGCGTGCACCCGAACGAGCCGATCGGCAACATCACCGCGCTGCACCTGATCGAGCGGCTGACGACCGACCGCGAGCTGCTGGACCGCATGGGCTACACCTGGCACGTCGTGCCGTGCATCGACCCCGACGGCATGCGGCTCAACGAGAGCTGGTTCCGCGGCCCGCTGACCCGGCCCGCGTACGGCCGCCGGTTTTACCGTCCGGCCCCGGATGAGCAGGTCGAGTGGACGTTCCCGTTCGCCTACAAGAAGGCGTACTTCGACCGGATGATGCCGGAGACGGTCGCGCTGATGCGGCTGATCGACGACACCCAGCCGGCGTTCATGTGCTCGCTGCACAACGGCGAGTACGGCGGCGTCTACTACTACCTGTCGCGCCCGGAGCCCGAGCTCTACCCGCTGCTGCACCAGATCGCCGCCGGCATCGGCCTGCCGCTGGACACCGGCGAGCCGGAGGCCCCGTACGTCGACCGGTACGCCCCGGCGATCTTCGGCATGATCCGCAGTGAGGACCAATACGACTTCGCCGAGGCGGCGGGCGTGGACCCGACCGACCGGCAGGCCGGCGGGTCCAGCGCGGCGTATGCCGCCAAGTACGGCACGCTGACGCTGGTCACCGAGATGCCGTACTGGACGCATCCGGACGCCGACGACGACACCCTGCTCACCCGCACCTACGCCGACGTGCTGCGGGAGCAGGCCGAAGGGCTGCGCGACATCCACGCCAGGCTGGACCGCATCCTCACCGCGGCACGGCCGGACCTCACCGTGCGCTCGCCGTTCCTGCGCTCGTCCGAAGCGTTCGTACCGATGCTGGCCAAGGCCGCGCAGCAGAGCGAGCACCGGGCCGGGCACCCCGACTCGCAGCGTCCGGCGACGGTGTCCGAGCGGTTCGGCTGCCTGGACATGGTGCACATGTTCCGGCTGCGCTGGGGCGGGACGCTGCTGCGGGCGCTGGACGGCGAGCTGGCCATCGGCAACGGCACGCCGGTCATCCGGGAGCAGCGGGCCGCCATGGACGCGCTCTACGAGAGCTGGGCCGCTGAAGCTGCCGAAGCGACCCCCGCGGAGGCCATCGCGTACGGCAAGCTGGCGGCCGTGCAGTACGCCGCCATCCTCGTCACCGCGGCACACGCGGCGCGGCGCGGCTGAGGCCGCCGGGTATGGGCAAGTACGTCGTCTCGCGCCTGCTGCAGCTGGTGCTGGTGTTCTTCGGCGTCACGCTGCTCATCTACCTGGCGGTCTACGCGCTGCCCGGCGACCCGATCCGGGCCCTGGGCGGCGATCGGCAGCTGCCGGAGAGCGTCATCAACGCGATGCGGGCGCAGTTCAACCTCGACGACCCGGTGTTGATCCAGTACCTGAAGTACCTGGGCAACCTCTTCACCGGAGACCTCGGCACCGACTTCAACGGCCGTCCGGTGGCCGACCTCATGGGGCAGCGCTGGCCGGTGACCATCCGGCTGGCGCTGACGGCGTGGGTGATCCAGGTGGTCCTGGGCATCGGGCTCGGCGTGCTGACGGCCCTGCGCAAGGGCACCTGGCTGGACCACACGGTGCTGTTCTTCACTGTCGGGGTCATCTCGATCCCGGTGTTCGTGCTGGCGTACACGGCGCAGATCGCGTTCGGCGTCAAGCTGGGCGTCGTGCCGGTGTCCGGCATCGACGACGGCTGGCCGCTGAGCTATCTGGTGCCGTCGATCATCCTGGCGATCTTCGGCCTGGCCTCGGTGGCCCGGCTGGTGCGCGCCAGCATGCTGGAGAACCTGCGCGCCGACTACGTCAAGACGGCGATGGCGAAGGGCCTGAGCCGGCGCCGGGTCGTGTACCGGCACGTGCTGCGGAACTCGCTGATCCCGGCCGTGACGTTCCTGGGCATCGACCTGGGCTACCTGCTCGGCGGCACGGTGATCATCGAGGGCGTGTTCAACCTGCCGGGCGTGGGCCAGCTGCTGTTCTCGTCCATCGCTTCGCAGCAGGGGCCGGTCGTCGTCGGAGTCGCGACCGTCCTCGTCGTGATCTTCCTCCTGGCCAACCTCGTCGTGGACCTGCTCTACGGCGTGCTCGACCCGAGGATCCGCCATGAGTGACCCCACGTCCGCCATCACGACCACCGAGCCGGGCGCACCGGGTTCGCCGGGCTCGCCCGCTGGGATCGGCGCCGGTGCCGAGGCGGCTCCGTCCGCCGCGAAGTCGTCCACGCTGGTCGGCGACGCGTGGCGGGAGCTGCGCCGGCGCCCGCTGTTCATCGTTGCGTCGCTGTTGGTGATCCTGCTCGTGGTGGTGGCGATCGCGCCGCAGCTGTTCTCGGGCTGGTTCGGCAATGGCGATCCGCGGGTCTGCGATCTGTCGCGCAGCATCGAGGGCCCGGCGTCCGGGCATCCGTTCGGCTTCGACAAGCAGGGCTGCGACGTCTACGCGAACGTCGTGTACGGCGCCCGGGCCTCGATCAGCGTCGGCGTGCTGGTGACGGCGCTGACGCTGGTGCTCTCGCTGGTTCTGGGCAGCCTGGCCGGGTTCTTCGGCCGGGCGGTGGACGCCGTCGTGTCGCGGTTCGCGGACGTGTTCTTCGGGTTCCCGTTCCTGCTCGGCGCGCTGGTGGTGCTGACGGCGTTCGAGGCGCGCAGCATCTGGGTGGTGGCCCTGGTGCTGGCCGTGTTCCGCTGGCCGTCGATGACCCGGGTGATGCGCTCCAGCGTGATCCAGGTGCGCGACATGGACTACGTGCGTGCCTCGGTCGGGCTTGGCGGCAGCAAGTTCTGGCTGCTGCGCCGGCACGTGCTGCCCAACGCGATGACGCCGATCATGGTGATGGTCACGCTCGACATCGGCACGGTCATCGTCGTCGAGTCGACCCTCACCTTCCTCGGCGTCGGCCTTCAGGCGCCCGCGATCTCGTGGGGCCTGCAACTCTCGAACGCGTCGACGGACTTCGCGGCCGCCCCGCACCTGCTGATCTTCCCGTCGCTGTTCCTGAGCTTGACGGTGCTCAGCTTCATCGTGCTCGGCGACCTCATCCGCGACGCCCTGGACCCGCGGCTGCGCTGAGCCGGGCGCACGTCCGGGTCTCGCGCAGCCGCGGCGCGACCGCCACCGGCCGCACCGCCGCTGCGACTCAGTCGCTCCAGGCGCCGGCTGCGGCGGCGCCGGCGGCGTAGGTCTCGAACGGCAGCGGCGGCCAGCTCGCCGGCCAGCACAGCCGGCCGGAAGAAGCCCTCGTCGAAGTTCTGGTCGAACCAGTCGGCACGCAGGATGGTCCACTCCGCACCGGATCCGCGCACGTCGCCTCGGCGTCGAGCAGCCGCTGGTCGCCCATGGCCTCGACGCCGCGGCTGGACAACAGCACGATGCGCCGCACGCCCGACTCGACCGCCAGTGCGACGAACGCGGGGTCGACCGGGACGCCGTCGGGCGCCATGAGGTGGAGGCGGTCGGCACCGTCGAGCGCGGGCTCCCACATTTCCGGCGCGGACCAGTCGAACGGCACGTCGCCGTGCCGTGACGCCGCCCGCACCGGCGCGCCGGCGTCGCGCAGACGGGCCACCAGCCGCCGGCCCGTCGTGCCGGTGCTGCCCAGGACCAGGATCGCTCGTTCGTTCGTGATCACAGTGAATCAGCGGCCACCGACAAGGTCCGCCGCGATGACTTTCCGCGCCGCCGGTGGTCTATCCGAGTACGAGACCCACGAGAAGGAGACCCCATGAGTGGCGCCACCCTCGCGAGCATCCTGCTGTCCAGCACCGACCCGGACCGTCTGGGCGCGTGGTACGCCGCGGCGCTCACGCCGTCCGACGACGCGCGCGTCGGCGACTACCGGATACTCCGCTACGGCGACTTCCACCTGATGATCGACCGGCGCGACGACGTCGGCCCGGCCAACCCCGAGCCGGGCCGCGTGATCCTCAACTTCGACGTCGACGACGCCCGCTCCGTGGTCGCGCGGCTCGACGACATGGGCGTGAGCTGGCTGTCCCCGCTGGAGGACCGCGACGGCAGCCTGTTCGCCACCGCGATCGACCCCGACGGCAACTACGTCCAGATCATCCAGATCAGCGCGCAGCACCGGGCGCAGCTGGCCGCGGAGCGCGCGTGACCGCGGCGCTCACCGCCCTGCCCTCCATCGCCGACGAACGCGGACCGGCGCGGCCGGCGGCGTATCGTCGGCGGAGGACGAGGGAGGCAACGGTGCACACCACGACCACCGGCGAGGCCGCGGGCGACTTCCAGCAGCTCGCCCAGCCGTACCGGCGCGAGCTGCTCGCGCACTGCTACCGCATGCTGGGGTCCGTCCACGACGCCGAGGACCTCGTGCAGGAGACGTACCTGCGCGCCTGGCGGGCCTACGACCGGTTCGAGGACCGCTCGTCGCTGCGCACCTGGCTCTACCGCATCGCGACCAACGCCTGCCTCACCGCGCTCGAGAGCCGCGGCCGCCGGCCGATGCCGACCGGGCTGGGCGGGCCGAGCAGCGAGCCGGGCGGCGACCTCATCGAACGGTCCGAGGTGCCGTGGCTGGAGCCGCTCCCCGACGTCGCGATCGGGGCCGGCAGCGCCGACGGCGTCGACCCCGCCTCCGTCGTCACCTCGCGCGAGAGCGTCCGGCTGGCGCTGGTGGCGGCGCTGCAGCACCTGCCTCCGCGGCAGCGCGCCGTCCTGGTGCTGCGTGACGTGCTCAGGTGGAAGGCCGCGGAGGTCGCCGACCTGCTCGAGACGTCGACCGCGGCGGTCAACAGCATGCTTCAGCGGGCGCACGCCCAGCTGGACAAGGTCGCGCCGTCCGAGGACGACGCCGTCGAGCCGCTCACGCCGGAGCAGCAGGAGCTGCTGGACCGGTACGCCACCGCGTTCGAGAACTACGACATCGACACGCTGGTCCGGCAGCTCACCGCGGACGCGGTCTGGGAGATGCCGCCGTTCGCCGCCTGGTTCGTCGGCCCGGCCGACATCGGCGAACTGATCCTGGTCCAGTGCCCGATGAAGGCCTCCGGCGACCTGCGCATCGTGCGCAGGTCCGCCAACGGGCAGCCGGCGCTGGCGCAGTACCTGCGCGACGCCGAGGGCGTCTACCGGCCGTTCGCGGTCCAGGTGGTGTCGATCGGCGCGGCCGGCATCACGCACGTGGCGCAGTTCTTCGACCTGAGCCTGTTCCCGCTGTTCGGGCTGCCGGACGTGCTGCCATGACCGGTCCGCCGGCCGACGCGGCCGAGCTGCTCGAACGGGCGCTCGGCTACACGGCCGGCAGCCTGGCGCTGGTCCGGCCGGCCCTGCTGTCCCGGCCCACCCCGTGCGCCGGATGGGACCTGCGGACGCTGCTGCGGCACACCAACGACTCCCTGCTGGCGCTCCTGGAGGCGACGGGGCCCGGCTGGGTGGCCCCGCCCCGCCCCGCCGGCACCGCGGCGGAGGCCGCGGCGGACCCCGTCGGCATGCTGCGGCAGCGCGCTTGCACGCTGCTCGCCCGGTGCGCCGCCGACACCGGGCCGGACGTCGTCGCCGTCGGGGACCGGCTGCTCGCCGCCCGCACAGTTGCCGCCGCCGGCGCGCTCGAGATCGCGGTGCACGGCTGGGACGTCGCCCGCGCCTGCGGCGCCGACCGGCCGCTGCCGCCGTCGTTCGCGCTGCGGCTGCTGAAGGTGTCGCGCCTGCTGGTCGACGACGTCGATCGGCCGGTGCGGTTCGCTCCGCCGATCCCCGTGGGCGACGGCGACGGGGCCGACGTGCGCCTGCTGGCATTCCTCGGCCGCGATGCGGTGGCCAAGGCTAAGGCGGCCTAGCCACAAGGCCGACCGCGAAGTCTCAGGCGGCCGCGGATCGCACAAAGGGAAAGGAATCAGCGGCCGTAGCGGCGTTCGCGCTCGCTGTACGAGCGCAGCGCGCGGAGGAAGTCGACCCGGCGGAAGTCGGGCCACAGCGCCTCGCAGAAGTAGAACTCCGAATTCGCGCTCTGCCACAGCATGAACCCGGACAGCCGCTGCTCGCCGCTGGCCCGGATGACGAGGTCGGGATCGGGCTGGCCCTTGGTGTAGAGGTGTGCGGCGATGCCCTCGACGGTGACCACCTCGGCCACCTCCTCGACCGAGGCGCCTCTGGCGGCGTGCTCGTGCAGCAGCGCCCGGACGGCGTCGGCGATCTCGCGCCGGCCCCCGTAGCCCACCGCGACGTTGACGTGCATGCCGTCGAGGTCGCGGGTGCGGTCGGCCGCCTCCTTGATGACGGTGGCGGTGCGCGGCGGCAGGAGATCGAGCGCGCCCATGGGGTACACCCGCCAACGCCCGGTGGCGGCGATGTCCTGGATGAGGCTCTCGATGATCCCCAGCAGCGGGACGAGCTCTTCCTCCGGCCGGTTGAGATTGTCAGTCGACAGCATCCAGAGCGTCACGACGTTGACGTCGAGCTCGTCGCACCAGCCGAGGAACTCGCGCGCCTTCTCGGCGCCGGCCTGGTGCCCGCTGGAGGTGGGTGCGCTCAGTGCCCGCGCCCAGCGGCGGTTGCCGTCCATGAGCACGGCGACGTGCTGCGGCAGGCGGCCGCGGTCGAGGTGCCGCTGGATGCGTTTCTCGTAGATGCGGTAGACCAGGTCGGACAGACCCATCGACCGATGCACCTCCAGCATCGTGGCCGTTCGCCGGACGTCTCTTCTCCCCGCCTGAGAGTACTCTCCTGCGCCGCATGTGCGGTGAATTCCCAGGTACGGTGGGGTTCATGACGTTCGACGAGCAGGTGCGCGACGCGGTCGCCGCGGTCAAACCCCGGCTTCGGGGCTGGCTACATGCCGGAACGTTCCCCGTCGCGGTGCTGGCCGGCATCGCGCTGGTCATCGTGGCGCCGACCACCCAGGTGCGGGTCAGCGCGGCCATCTACACCGTCACCGCCGCGCTGCTGTTCGGCATCAGTGCCGTGTACCACCGCGGCCGGTGGTCGCCGCGGACGCACGCCGTGCTGCGCCGGTTCGACCACGCCAACATCTTCCTGATCATCGCCGGCACGTACACCCCGTTCACGCTGCTCGTCCTGCCCGCCAACGACGCGACGGTGCTGCTCTGGCTCGTGTGGGCGGGCGCGCTGCTCGGCGTCGCGTTCCGGGTGTTCTGGGCCGGCGCGCCGCGCTGGCTCTACGTGCCGATCTACGTGGCGCTCGGCTGGGCGGCGGTGTTCTGGCTGCCGGAGTTCGCCACCTACGGCGGGGCCGCTGTCGCCACGCTCATCATCGTCGGCGGGCTGATGTACACGCTGGGCGCGGTGGTCTACGGCATGAAGCGGCCCAACCCGTCGCCCCGCTGGTTCGGTTTCCACGAGGTGTTCCACGCGTTCACGCTGGCCGGCTTCGTCAGCCACCACGTGGGCATCTGGCTCGCCGCCTTCGGCGCCGGCGCGGTCGCCGCCAGCTGACGCCGCGATCGCGGGATGTCGGGGTATCTGTTCCTCGCGGTCCTCGCCGGTGTCGTCGCCACCGCGGCGATCGTCGCCGTCGTCGCGCTGATCCTGCTCGGCCTGCACCTGCGGCATGCGCTGCGCACCCGGCGGCGGCGCGACTTCACGACGCCCGCCGTGTTCGGCTACGCCGCGCTGGCCGCGGCCGGCGCCATAGTCCTGCTGCATTTCGTGACGGTGTTCTTCTTCGTCCCGGGGTTCACCCCGACCTGGGACTGCCCCGAGCCGGCCCAGTACGAGCAGCGCCGGCTGTTCCCGGTGAGCGCGACGTGCACGCGCGGCGCCGCCGTGGTCACCGAGTACGTGCCCTGGTGGGTCAATCCCGTGCTGGGCGTGCTGATCCTGGGCGTGGTGTTCGGGACGGTGCTCGCGCTGAGCCAGCGGCGGGCGGGGGTGGAGTCGCACCACATCCTGCGTCGGCGGCGCACGGTGCGCTGATCACGGCGTCGGGCCGGCTGAGCGCACCTCCTCCACGTGGGTGAGCGCCTGGCGCAGGTCGGCCAGCCAGTCGTCGGCGTTCGTGGCGACCAGCCGGACGCACCAGGCCAGCGCCTCGGACCGGGACCGAGCGACTCCGGCGTCGACCAGGGTGTCGAGGACCTGCCGCTCGGGCTGGCGCAGGCGGGTCATGACGGGCGCGGCCAGCCGGGTGAACAGCTCACGCCGGTCGCCGCAGTCGACGCCCCAGGCGACCTTGCGGCCGCCGCGGTGCTCCAGCTCGCGGGCGATCTCGATGCGCCGCTCGCGAGTGCTCTCACGGAAAGCGCTGATGCGGCCGGCCAGAGCCGCGTCGCGCTCGACGTCTGAGACGTCCTCGGTGCTGGGGGCCGGGATGCGGCCGACGACGGTGATCTCCTCACGGTCGACGGTCACCTCGACCGGTCCCTCGAACCAGTCGTCCGGCAGCCGGCCGGTGAGCCAGCCCCGGATCCTCTCGACGGTGTCGTTGCTTCCCATATTGCGATGATTACATGATTACGCGGCAACGAATACGGCTGTCCGCTCGGAGCGGACGAAGCCCCTGCGGCCGCCGCTCTCAGGCGGCGGGGCCGGCGAGCTGGGCGGCCAGCCGGTCGGGGTCGGTGGCCGGCAGCTCACAGACGAACCCACGGCAGACGTAGGCGGCCGGCGCCCCGCCCACCACACCCCGGTCACGCAGCAGCGGGACCACAGCAGACGCCGGGTCGTCCGGGTCGCCGGCGACCACCATCGCCCCGGGCGAACCCGACCGCAGCGCCACGGCATGCAACACCGCCGTCCGGGGATCGTCGCGCGGGCCGACGACCGCGACCTCGGCCGGGCCGGCGAGCCACGCCTCGGCGACCGCCAGTCCCCAGCCGGCGAACCGGGGCGCCCGTGCGGCCAGCGCGTCGTAGATGCCCAGTGCGTCGCCGGCGGCCGTGCGGTGCCGGTCCGATCCGGTGTACGCGGCGAACCCGAGCAGCGCGCCGGCCGCCGCCGACCAGCCGGACGGCGTCGCGTTGTCGGTCGGGTCCTGGGGTCGTCGCAGTCCGGCCAGCCGGGCGTCGGTGGCGTCGTCGCCGGTGTCGAAGAACCCGCCGGTGGGATCGGCGAACCGGACCAGCACGACATCGAGCAGCTGCTCAGCCAGCGACAGCCAGACCGGGTCGCCGGTGACCGCGACGAGCGTCAGGAAGCCCTCGGCGACGTCGGCGTAGTCCTCCAGCACCCCCGCGTGCGTCCCGGCGACACCGTCACGCGACACCCGCAGCAACCGGCCGCGCTCGTCCAGGTGCAGCCGGACCAGCAGATCCGCGCAACCGACGGCGGCATCGACCCAGGACGGCTCGCCGAACAGCGCCCCCGCCTCGGCCAGCGCCGCGATCGCCAGCCCGTTCCACGCGGCCACCACCTTGTCGTCGCGGCCCGGCGCCGGCCGCGGCAGCCGCGCGTCGAACAGCTGGCCGCGCACCCGCTCCCAGCGACCGGAGTCGTCGGGGTCGCGGAGCAACTGCAGCGTCGACGCGCCGTGCTCGAACGTGCCGGCGTCGGTCACGCCCAGCAGCGCCGCCGCCCAGGCGCCGTCCTCGTCGCCCAGGACGTCGCGGAGCTGCGCCGGCGTCCACACGTAGAACGCGCCCTCGACCGGCGCCGCCCCCTCGACCGGCGGCGAGTCTGCGTCGAGGGAACTGGCGAAGCCGCCCTCGGCCGTGCGCAGCTCACGGAGCAGGAACCCGGCCGTCTCGCGGACCACCCGCGCGCCCAGCGCGGACCCCGTCACCCGCCACAGGTGCGCATAGACGCGTAGCAGCAGCGCGTTGTCGTACAGCATCTTCTCGAAATGCGGCACCACCCACCCGGCGTCGACGCTGTACCGCGCGAACCCGCCGCCGAGCTGGTCGTACAGGCCGCCGCGGGCCATCCGCTCGCAGGTCGCCTCGACCATCGCCAGAGCGCGGTGGTCGCCGGTGCGCACGTGGTGGCGCAGCAGGAACTCCAGCACCATCGACGGCGGGAACTTGGGCGCGCCGCCGAACCCACCGGCGGCCGGGTCGAACTCGCCGGTCAGCCGAGCGACGGCGGCGTCCAGTCGGTCGGCTCCCGGCGGGCCGCCACCGGCCTCGACGCGCGCGCCGCCGCCGAGCGCCGTCCCGATCCGCTCCGCCGACTCCGTCACGTCGCCGCGCCGCTGCGTCCACGCCTCGTCGACCGCCTGCAACAGCTGGCTGAACGACGGCAGCCCGTGCCGCGACTGCGGCGGGAAGTACGTGCCCGCGTAGAACGGCTTGCCGCCGGGCGTGAGGAACGCCGTCATCGGCCAGCCGCCCTGGCCGGTGAGCGCCTGCACCGACTCCATGTAGACGGCATCGACGTCGGGCCGCTCCTCGCGGTCGACCTTGATCGCGACGAAGTGCGCGTTGAGGTACGCGGCGACCTGCTCGTCCTCGAACGACTCGTGCGCCATGACGTGGCACCAGTGGCAGGCGGCGTACCCGACGCTCAGCAGCACCGGCACGTCGCGGCGGCGCGCCTCGGCGAACGCGTCGTCGCCCCACTCCCACCAGTCGACGGGGTTGTCCGCGTGCTGGAGGAGGTACGGGCTACGGGCGTCGCGGAGGCGGTTCGGCATGTCGGTTCCTTCTCGGCCGGACACGTACCAGCCTATGGTGTTCATGTCACGTCCCGAGGCGTGCTCCCGGTTCCCCAGGCATGCATTCCTGGCGAAGCGGGAGAAGTCCTGGTGAGGTGGACGATCGTGCAGGCGCTCACGCTGGCGGGCCGATGAGCCTCGCCGAGTCGCACGCCGGCTGAATGTCACGGGCCGGGACGAGAAATGCCCCAGCGCGATTGCCCCGTACCGGCGCCGGAAAAGTCAATCGCCCTTCGGCGCCGAACAACCACGAGGATCTCGTGGCGTCCGACACCGAAGGGCGAGCGCCCCCCGGCTCGGGAAATCTATTCTCCGCGCGTCGGCAAGTTTGACTTACCGTGGTCAGCGCTGGGCGCGGACCTCGGTCGACGCCGAGCATGCACCCATCCGGGCATCGCTGTCAATGCCGATGGAGTGAAGCACTGCGACCATTTCGATATGACGCCGGACATGACGAGAATTCACACTCCCATCACGCAATATAACTGGCCGGTAGGTAGTGAATTCAGCCGACCCGCTGGAGTGCGCCCGGCCCGAATACCGGTCCGGTCACATAGACCCTTCCGTGCCGCCCGGTGTCGACGCCGCCCGGGAGGATCAGCTCACCCGCCGCCAGTTCGGTGCGCGACCCATCGGGACGCACCCGGAACAGCGCACCCTCGTTCAGGCTCGGGTCGATCTCCCACTGCAGCCAGCTGTGCCGTGCCAGCTCGACGGCATAGACGCTGCCGCCCTTGCCGGGAGCGAGGTCGACGACCGAAGTCAGGCCGTCGGCGAAGCGGCGGCAGTCGCCCGTGTTCGGCTGCTCCGGGTCGCACACCGCACCGACCGAGCCGGGCTTGATCCGCCAGATCTGCGACGTGCCCGGCGTCGCCGGGAAGCCACGCAGCTCGCCGACGTACCAGTAGCCGTCGGAACCGACGGTCACCGATGTCGCCACGGCCTCGGCCGGGATCGGCGTGCCGGCCGGCGGGAGCGGCTCGCCGCCGAACTCGTCGGGCAGCTCCTCCGGCACCGGGACCACCCGCGGCTTCAGTCGCGCGACCGTGACGATGTCGCCGTCCGGGTACACACGGAGCAGGTCGTTGCCGGCGGCGTCGGCCACGAGCACGCTGCCGTCCTTCAGCGCGGCGACCCCGAACGGGTTCGACTCCTCCGGAACACCCTCGATGTTGTACGGGTCGGCGTCGGTCTGCTGGTAGGCGGCGATGTCTGCGATCGGCTGCGCCGGCTTGCCGTGCCGGAGCAGATAGAGCGTGGCCGCGCCGGTGCCCGGCGCGCCACCCGCAGTCAGGGCGTACACGCGGCCCGGCCGGGCGGCCGACACCGCCGGCGCGATGAAGCCCGGCGGCACGGAGCCGATCTCGTGGATCTTCGGGTGCCGGCCGCGGTCGGTGACCAGGCTGACCGTGCCGTCGGCCTCGCTCACCACGATGCGGCCGGCCTGGTCGACGTCCACGCCCCGCGGACCGTCGAGCTCCACCACCGGCGACGGCTCGGACGAGCCGTTCGCGCCGGCGGCCGGGGCGGCGAGGACCGCCGCAACTGCCATGACCCCGGTGGCCAGAACTGCTGTTGTTCGCGCACGCGACGTACGCACCATGAGAAACCCCCCGTTTCCCCAAGCAAGCGCCCCCCGTGAGGCTGATCCTCTGGCGCAAGCCCGCCCAGGGTTACAGTCCGGTCACGATGCGTCAAGAGGTTTCGGAGTTCGACTCGAACGCCTCCGCCATCGCCTGCTGGTCCAGTGCCTTGTCGTTGAGCTCGTTGAGGCTGTACCAATTGCCGAATTCGTCGCGGAACACCGCCTCGACGCCGTACGGGCGGTCGGCCGGCTCCTGGATGAACTCCACTCCGCGGGCGGAGTACTCCGCGTACGTCGCGCGGCAGTCGTCGGTGTTCCAGGCACCGGCGCCGAGCACGCCCTTCGCCATCAGCTCGCGCAGCGTGGCCGCGGTCTGCTCGTCGTGCATCGGCGGCCCCGGCACGGTGAGGTTCAGCTGGAACTCCGGGCTGGCCGGCGGGCCCACCGTCAGCCAGCGGAAGCCGTTTTCCATGGTGACGTCGGTGCGCAGCTCAAAGCCGAGCTTGCCGATGAAGAAGTCCAGCGCCTTGTCGTAGTCGGTCACGTACGCGGTCGCGACGCCCAGCTTGGTGATCACGATGGGTCCCTTCCTTTCGTCGGTGCGAACGGCTTCGACGCTAGGAGGTGCGCGCCGCCGCCGGCTTCTCCGTCGTTGCTCTCTTCGGCAGCGGGCGGCCCCACATGAGGATGTAGCAGCCGGGGATCAGCGGCGGGCCGGCGGCGTGCGCGTCGCGTTGGAACTGTGACGGCGACACTCCGACCAGCTCGGAGAACAGGCTGCTGAACGAGCCGAGGCTGGTGAAGCCGACCAGGTGGCAGATCTCGGTGACGTTGAGGTGGGCGACGCGGAGCAGCTCCTGGGCCCGCTCGACCCGGCGGCGCTGCAGGTAGCGGCCCGGCGTCTCGCCGTAGGCCGCCTTGAACGCGCGGACCAGGTGGTAGCGGGAGTAGCCGGCGGCGGCCGCGATGTCGGCCAGGTCGAGGGGGTCGGCGTAGTGCTTGTCGATGAAGTCGCGGGCGCGCCGCACCGCGACCAGCGTCTCGACGGCGGCCGACCCGGCCGGCCGCCGCGCAACACCGTCAGGCCGGTCCGGACCGGTGGTCATCGATCCGGCGGCTCCTGGTGCCCGTGCATGCGCTCGGCATCGGTAGCACCCTCGGGGTCGAAGTCGACCTTGCGGATCTGCTTGCGCATGCTGCGGTACAGCAGCACGAGCGCGAGGATCAGGAAGACGACCACGAGGAAGCCGTACAGGCCAGGGCCGATCTCGGAGTTCTCCGCCTCCGACTCCGCCGCGGTGAGCGCCACCGCTCGCAGGATGCCCATCAGAACCTGTCTACTCCTCGCGTCATCCCCCGTGAACCCATTGTGGCACCGCGGGCACGCGACGTGCTCACCGCAGTCCCGCGAAGAGATCGTCCTCGGGGGTCCGGGTAGGCACGTGGGACGTCACGAGCTCGTAGTCCTCGGTGGGCCAGGCCTGCTGGGCGACCTCGAGCGGGACGGCGAACCAGGAGCCGTCGGGATCGATCTGGGTGGCATGCGCCAGCAGGGCGCGGTCGCGCACCGGGAAGTACTCGGCGCATTCGACCCGGGTGGTGACGCGGTCGTCCCAGCTCGGGTCGACCTCCCAGTTCGCCAGCCACTCGGCGTACGGCGAGACGAGGCCGCGCTGCTCCATGGCGTCGTGCAGCGCCTGCATGCGCATGCGGCTGAAGGAGTGGTGGTAGTAGAGCTTCAGCGGCTGCCACGGCTCGCCGCTGCCCACGTAGCGGGTGGGGTCGGCGGCCGCCTCGAACGCCGCGACGGTGATCTTGTGGCACATGATGTGGTCGGGGTGCGGATAGCCGCCGTTCTCGTCGTAGGTGGTGACGACGTGCGGGCGGAACCGGCGCATGATCTCGACCAGCGGCTCGGCCGCCTTCTCGACCGGCATGAGGCCGAAGCAGCCCTCGGGCAGCGGCGGCAGCGGATCGCCCTCGGGGAGCCCGGAGTCGACGAAGCCGAGCCACTCCTGCCGGACGCCGAGGATCTCGCGGGCGGCATCCATCTCCTGCCGGCGGATCTCACTGATGTTGGCCAGCACATCGGGGCGGTCCATCTTCGGGTTGAGGATGGAGCCGCGCTCACCGCCGGTGCACGTCACCACGAGGACGTCGACGCCCTCGGCGACGTACCGGGCCGTCGACGCCGCACCCTTGCTGGACTCGTCGTCGGGATGAGCGTGCACGTGCATCAGCCGCAGCTGCTCGGACACCGGATACCCCATCGGTCGAACGGAAACTTCAAGCATGACGGCGCCCACCGGCCGGTTCGCCCCCGCTGCCCGAGGCGGCGCCGCGCTGGTTCCCCTCCTCACGCGGAACGCGCCGCCGACTGGGACCTCGCGGTCGGCTTGAGCTAGCGTGAGACGAGCGCACCTGCGACCGCCGCCTCCGGGATAATGGTGCCGCACGCCACTGACAACAACGCCCGCAGCCCCTGGGGACATCCCGCATGAGCCGACCGACAGATGTCACCGGCGACCACGACACCGCCCCGCGCGACGTGCTGGCCGAACGGTACGGCCGCGCGCCGGGCCGCGGCGCAGCCGGTGCGCGTGGCGGCCGCGGTGTCCTCGTCGCGGTCGTGAGCGGCGCGGTGCTGGTGGCCGTCCTGGTCGGCTGGCTGATCGTACGCTCGGCCAGCGGGCCCACCGTCGACGCCGAGCTGCTGTCCTGGGACGAGCCGCGCGACGGCGTCCTGAGCGCCCGGGTCGAAATCCGCCGAGACGCCGACCTCGCCGTCACCTGCGACCTCATCGCCGTCGACCTGCGGCGCATCATCGTCGGCCAGCTGGACCTGGAGGTCCCGGCCGGCCCCGACGAGCACCTGGTCGTCCCCGCCGACATCCCGCTCGAGGGCGACGGCATCGTCCCCGAGCTGCGCGGCTGCCGGCCCGCGTCGGAGTAGCGCCGGCGAGCCGACGGCCACGTCGGACGCATCGCCGCCTGACCTGCGACAATCGTCGGCTTGCCGCAATGCTTGTATTCTTGTTCTTTCCCCGTCAGCACTTGGACCGGGCGAACCGCCCGGCGGCGAAGCACACCCATGCGGCGTGCGGCGCGACCGATAGACACCCGAGGAGCAGTTGCCGTGACCGCTACCAGCGACAACGTTGCTTGGCTCACCCAGGAGGCCTACGACCGCCTCAAGCACGAGCTGGAGCACCTGATGGGGCCGGGCCGGCTCGAGATCGCGAAGCGGATCGAGGAGGCCCGCTCCGAGGGCGACCTGTCCGAGAACGGCGGATACCACGCGGCCAAGGAAGAACAGGGCAAGCAGGAGGCCCGCATCCACCAGCTGCAGCAGCTGCTCCAGCGCGCCCAGGTCGGCGACCCGCCGGACGACGGCGTCGTCGAGCCCGGCATGATCGTCGAGATCAAGTTCGACGGCGACGACGAGGTCGAGCGGTTCCTGCTGGGCTCGCGTGAGCTGGCCTCGCTCGACGACTCCGTTGACATCGACGTCTACTCGCTGAAGTCGCCGCTCGGCGCCGCCATCAGCGGCAAGAAGGTCGGCGACAAGGCGTCCTACCAGGCGCCCAACGGCAGCACCATCACCGTCGAGGTCGTGAGCGCCAAGCCGTACGGCGCCTGACCTCGGCGCCCGCAGACACCGACGCCGCCCGTCCGGTCACCTCGACCGGGCGGGCGGCGTCGCGTACGCGCACTACTTGCTGGCGGTCTTCTTGTACTTGCGCACCGCCAGAGGCGCGAACACCGCGATGATGACGACCACCCAGATCAACGACAGCAGGATCGGGTGCTCGGCGGGGAACCCGTCGGTGGCGAACACGTTCGGATTGCCGAACAGCTCGCGCGAGGCGGCCACGAAGGAGCTGAGCGGGTTCCAGTCGGCGACCGGCTGCAGCCAGTCGGGCAGCGTCGGAGTCGGGATGAACGCGTTGGACAGGAACGTCACCGGGAACAGCCAGATGAGCCCGGCCGACGCGGCGACCTGAGGGCTGCCGACCGACAGGCCGATGAGCGCACCCACCCACAGCATGGCGAACGCGAACAGCAGCAGCAGGCCCACCCCGCCGAGGAAGCCGAGCACGCCGTTCTCGATGCGCCAGCCGACCAGCAGGCCGCACACGATCATGATGGCCAGCACGATCGCCTGGTTGGCGAGGTCGGCGACGACCCGGCCGGAGATGACCGCCGAGCGAGCCATGGGCAGCGAGCGGAACCGGTCGATCAGGCCCTTCTGGATGTCGTCGGCGAGCCCGACGCTGGCGGGCGCCACGGCGAACGCCATGGTCTGGGCGAAGATGCCGGCCATGACGTACTTGCGGAACGCCATGTCGTCGCCCTCCATGCCCGGGATCGGGATGGCGCCGCCGAACACGTACGCGAAGAGCAGCACGAACATGATCGGCTGGATGAACATGTAGATCTGGTTGTCAGGGACGCGCCAGCCGGCCCGGATGTTGCGCCACGTGATGGTCATGGCGTCGTTGAACGCCTGCGTGAAGCCGACGCGGTTGGGCGCGGTAGCGGTCGTCACGACGTCGGTGGTCACGATGCCCTCCCCTGGGCCGTCTCGGCCTCTGCGTCCTCTTCGGCGTGCCGGCCGGTGAGCTTGACGAACACGTCGTCGAGCGTGGGCCGGCGCAACGCGATGTCGTCGATGGCCACCCCGGCCTCGTCGAGGTCGCGGATGACCTGGATGAGCCCCTTTGAGCCGGTGTGCGTGGGCACGGTCAGCTTGCGGACGTGGTCGTCGCGGACGCACTGGCCGCCGCTGCCGAGGTTGAGCACCTGCTCGGCCTTCCCCAGCGCCTCGGGGTCGTGCACGATGACTTCGATGCGCTCGCCGCCGATCTGGGCCTTGAGCTGATCGGCCGTGCCCTGGGCGATGATCGTGCCGTGGTCGATGACCACGATGTTGTCGGCCAGCGCGTCGGCTTCTTCGAGGTACTGCGTGGTCAGCAGGATGGTGGCGCCCTCGGCCACTCGCTCGCGGATGACGTCCCAGAGGTCGAGCCGGCTGCCAGGGTCGAGCCCGGTGGTGGGCTCGTCGAGGAACAGCACCTGCGGGTGGACGATGAGGCTGCCGGCGAGGTCGAGCCGGCGACGCATGCCGCCGGAGTACGTCTTCAGCGTGCGGTCGGCGGCGTCGGTGAGGTTGAACTGCTCGAGCAGCTCGGCCGCCCGGCGCGACGCGTCCTTGCTGGACAGCTGGTAGAGACGGCCGAACAGCCAGAGGTTCTCGCGGCCGGTGAGGTTCTCGTCGACCGCCGCGTACTGGCCGGACAGGCCGATCTTCGAGCGCACCGCCTGCGGTTCGCGGACGACGTCGTGACCAGCGACGACGGCTCGCCCGGCGTCGGGCGCGAGCAGCGTGGTGAGCATGCGAACCGTGGTGGTCTTGCCGGCGCCGTTCGGCCCGAGCAGACCGACCACGGTGCCCTCGGGCACGACGAGGTCGACGCCCCCGACGGCCTTCACGGCCTTCTCCCCGGAGCCGAAGGTCTTGACCAGACCTTCGGCGGTGATGGCGTTCACGGTGGTGTCCTTTCTGCGGAGTGGAGGCATGGTGGCAGGCGCCCTGACAGGTCGGCACGCTCGAACGCGCTGCCTCACCGCTGCCAATGCCGATGACTACTTATATAAGCAAATACTGATATTGTCAAAGCTCAGCTGAGCAGTGCAGTCGCCTCGTCGAGGTCGAGCTCGCCGGCGGCGAGCCGGCGAAGGACCTCCTCGCGATCGACGGCGTCGGCGTGCGCGACACCCGGCTCGGCCGGCGTCTCGAGGCCGAGCCGTTCGAGCAACTCGGCGAAGCGCTGCCGGGCGGTGGGATAGCTCACGCCCAGCTCACGCGCGAGCTCCCTCATGTTGCCTCTGGAGACCAGAAAAGTGCCAAGGATTTTCTGGTCCTGCACGGTGAGCGAGCAGTACGGGCAGGACGCGAATCGGCCCGAGAGCTCGGTGCCGCACGACTCACAACCGAGCCGGGTGACGTGTAGTTTCACCCCGCAGACGGGACAGTCGGACGGCGGCTGGTGCAGGTGCTGTTGCGGGAAGCCCATCATCGCTCGGCGCCTTCGGGCAGCCGGACAGTGACGTCGCCCATGACGACCTCGGCCTCGATCTCCGCGGCGCCCGTGCCGAGGACGATGTCGCGGTCGCGGTCGCGCCCGGTGCGCTCGGGCACCGTGCGGAACCGGCCGAGCTGGACGTCGGAGCGGATGCGGACGTCGGACCCGTCGAGCAGGGTCAGCTGGAGCGACCCGGACTCGCACCGCATGCGCGAGTGCCCGGCCAGCTGCCGCGTCTCGACCTGCGCCGACCCGGCCTGGACCAGTAGGTCGACCGGGCTCTCCAGACCACGCACCCGCAGCGACCCCGCCGTCACACGGACGTGGTCCAGCGCCGGCACATGGTCGACCTGCAGCGAGCCGGCGATGACCTCGGCGCCCACGGCGAGCTCGGGATTGACGCGCACGTGCAGGTCGAGCAGCTGGCCGGGGTTCTGGAACCGGCTGGCGAAGTCGCGCCAGCGGCCGCCCGCCAGCAGCACGAACGCGCCGTCACTGGGAACCAGCTCGGACTCGCCGGTGACGTGCAGCATGGCGCCGTCGCGCCGCACGGTGTGCTGGCCGTTGACGGCCACCGTGGCGACGCTGGGATCGCCGACGATGACCACGCGCCGCGACGTGGCCCGCACCTGCACCCGGGTGATGCGCTGCGGCGTGACCGAGCCGCCCGCGGCCGCCGACCCGGACCGTCCAGCGGCCCCCGTCCCGGCC
>NZ_SMLB01000063.1 GCF_004349105.1 Jiangella aurantiaca | reverse complement strand
GGGTCGGGCGGGATCAATTCCAGCGCGCGGCGCATCTCGTCGGTGGCGCCCGGCAGCCCGAGCTCGCTGAGCAGCAGCGCGCGGAAGCCGATCAGCCGGGCCAGCCGGCTGGGCTCGACGGCATCGCCGGCCGCCCTCGCCTCCGTCAGGGCGGCCTCGACCAGGGCGCGGGCGCGGTCCACCTCGCCGGCGTTGTTCGCGGCCGAGGCGGTGCGGGCCAGCAGCTCGACGTGGTCGAACCCGGCCTTCTCAGCGGCCCCGGGGACCTGGTCCCACAGCTCCAGCGCGCGCTCGAAGTTGCGCTGCGCCTCGTCGTAGGCGGCCAGCGAGCGCGCCTCGGCAGCCGCCCGCAGCGAGGCCGCGAACGACTTCTCGTGCTCGTGCGCACAGAACCAGTGGTGGGCGGCCTCGGCGGTGACCGCCCGGCGCGGCCCGGCGCCGGACTCCAGCCGCCGTTCCAGCGTTGCCGCGTAGAGGGCGTGCAGCCGGGCGTGCTCACCGGGCAGCAGGTCGTCGTGGACGGCCTCGCGGACCAGCGCGTGCCGGAACGCGTATCCGTCGCCGTCGACCCGCAGCACGTTGGCCGACACCGCCTCGCGCAGCGTTCGGTCCAGGGCGTCGGGGTCGACGGCCGCGACGGCGGCCAGCAGGTCGTGCCCCACGCGGTCGTTGCCGACGGCGAGCAGCCGCACCAGCCGCTGCGAGTCCTCGGACAGCTGCTCGACCCGGACCAGCAGCAGATCGCGCAGCGATTCGGGCAGCGTCGTGCCGTCGTCGAGGTCGGCCAGCTGCTCGACGAAGAACGGCACGCCCTCGCTGCGGGCGTGGATGCGGCGGACGGCGTCGGCGGGCGGCCGCGCCCCGGCCAGTGCGGTGAGCTGCTCGGCGACCTCGTGCTCGGTCAGCCGCGGCACGTCGATGCGGTGCACCGTCCGGACCCGCTCCAGCTCGGCCAGCAGCAGCCGGAGCGGGTGGTCGCGGGACAGCTCGTCGCTGCGGTAGGTGCCGACGACGAGCACGCGGGCGCTGCCCAGCGCCCGGACCGCGAAGCCGAGCAGCTGCCGCGTGGCGCGGTCGGCCCAATGCAGGTCCTCGAGCACCAGCACCAGCGGACGGTCGGCGGCGACCTGCTCGAGCAGGCCGGTGACCGCCTCGAAGACGCGGCCCTGGCTGGTGCCGGCCGGCTCGTCGCCCCGGCGAGGGAGGTCGGGCAGCAGGCTGGTCAGCGCGGCCCGCCCGGGACCGGCGGCGGCCAGCAACGCATCGGTGCCGAGCTGGGCGGCCAGCTCGCGCAGCGCGCCGGTGATCGGGGCGTACGCGAGCCCGTCGCCGCCGAGGTTCACGGACTGGCCGACGATCACCCGGGTGCCATCGCGCTCCGCCTCGGCGGCGAACTCCGTCACCAGCCGGGTCTTGCCGACACCCGCCTCGCCGCCCAGCACCACCGTGACCGGGACGCCGCTCGTGGCGGAGGCCAGCGCCGACCGCAGGCCGCCGAGCTGCTCGTCACGGCCGACCATCGCGGGACTCGTCACTGCCAACGCCACGGTGACCATCCTGCTACGCCCGGCCTACTCCGGGCACATAGGTTTCGCGCCCCGGAAGGGACGAGGCCCCGGTGTCCGGGTGGACACCGGGGCCTGGGGTGGCTGCTCGTGGGTCAGGCCGCGTGGCGGCTGGGCAGGTGGCGGACCAACCATCCCGACCGGCGGCCGCTCTGTCGCCTGGCGGCACGGCGGGCGGTACGGGCGAGGCGATCGGCGTCGGCCTCGGCCCGCAGCCGGCCCGCGCGCTCCTCGTGGACGAGCTGGGCGACGTACGTGCTGTTCATGACCGGACCTCTCTCGGTGCTTCGTCTGACTGACACTGACGAGTCTGGTCCGTAAGGGGTGGTCTCCACATGGGGTGACTGCCGCATCTTCCCAGGTGAACGGGGCCTTACTCGGCGGCTGAGGGTGGCCTGAGGGGGCCTGAGGCAGGGATCGGGCGGGGTGAGGTGCCCTCAGAGGCGGCTCGCTCAGGTGAGGCCGCGGAAGGGGGCCGCCGGCGGCCGGTCGCCGCGGATCGACGCGACCATGTCGAGCACCTGCCGGGTGGCGGCGACGTCGTGGGCGCGGAACACCCGGGCGCCGTGCCAGGCGGAGACCGCGGTGGCCGCCAGTGTGCCTGGCAGCCGCTCGTCGACGGGGAGGTCCAGCGTCTCGCCGACGAAGTCCTTGCGCGACAGGCTGACCAGCACCGGCCAGCCGGTCGCCACCAGCTCGTCCAGCCGGCGGGTCAACTCCAGCGAGTGGAAGGTGTTCTTGCCGAAGTCGTGCGTCGGGTCGATCAGGATGCTCTCGCGCGGCACGCCCAGCTCCGCCGCCCGCTCGGCCAGCGTGACGGTGTGCGCGACGACGTCCGCGACCACGTCGTCGTAGCCGACCCGGTGTGGCAGCGTCCGCGGCCGCATGCCGCCGGTGTGGCTGCAGACCAGCCCGGCGCCGTACCGCGCGGCGACGGCGGCGACGCCCGGGTCGGCACCGGCCCAGGTGTCGTTGACGAGGTCGGCGCCCGCCGCGCACAGCGCGTCCGCCGTCCGGGCCCGATAGGTGTCGACGCTGACGACGACCTGCGGGTAGGTCTCGCGGATCGCGCTGACCAGGTCGCTGACGCGGGCGATCTCCTCGTCCTCGCTGACGTGCTCGCCGGCGCCGGCCTTCACCCCGCCGACGTCGATGATGTCCGCGCCCTCGGCCACCACCTGCTCCACGCGGAGCCAGGCGTGGTCGAACGTGAACGTCGCACCCTGGTCGTAGAAGGAGTCGGGGGTGCGGTTCACGATCGCCATGACGGCGAACCGTCCGGGCGGGAACGTCGACCGGCCCAGGCGTAGGACACCCACAGGACTCCTTCGGGTTCGTGTCGGCGGCGGATCCTCGTACGCCGGTAAGCCTCGCACGCCATGTTGCCTGGTGTGGCGCGGAGGTGGAACGCCGGACGTGGCACCCTTGAGGCGTGTTCGTCGTCTTCGTGATCGTGGCCGCGGCCGTGCTGTTCGGCGCGGTCCTGCTGGTGCTCGGCCGCGGCGACGTGCTGCAGCCCGAGGTGTCCGGGGGTGCGGCCCAGCTGCTGCCCGACGGCGCCGTGCACTCTGGTGACGTCGCCGAGCTGCGTTTCTCGGTCGTGCACCGCGGCTACCGCATGGATCAGGTCGACACCGTCCTCGACCGGCTGCAGCGCGAATTGGCCTGGCGCGACCACCGGCTGGCCGAGCTGGAGTCGCGGATCCCAGGGCTCGGCAACGCGCCGCTGGTCCGGCCCGCCGCCGAGGCCGACCCGCTCCCGCGCCGCCGTCCGGCCCACCCCGGCGACGCGGCCGGTGGGGCCTGACGCCGGTGACTGGGTAAGTGGCAGGCGCTGAGGTCGTCGCCCGGGCGCTGGGAGTGCGGGATGAGCAGTGGGGTGCGTGGTGAGCCGCGGGGCACGGGCGTGAGCGCTGACGTCGTGGTGGCGCGGCGGGTCGCCGCCCCGGCCGACGTCGTATGGCACGTGCTCACCGACTGGCCGGCGCAGGGCGCGTGGATGCCGCTGACCCGGGTCCGGGTGCTCGGCCCGGGCGACGGCCGGGAGGTGGGCGCGCGGATGGAGGCCTGGACCGGTGTGGGGCGGGCCGGGTTCCTGGACACGATGATCGTGACCGCCTGGGAGCCGCCGCACCGGTGCGAGGTGCTGCACACCGGCCGGCTGGTGCGCGGGCCGGGCGTGTTCGCGGTGCGTTCGCTGGACGGGGCATCGTGCGAGGTCGTGTGGGAGGAGCGGTTGGAGCTGCCGTTCGGCGCGGTCGGCCGCGTGGGTTGGCCAGTCGTGCTGCCGGCGGTGCGGTTCGGGCTCAGGGTCGCCCTGCGCCGGTTCGCCGCGTATGTCGAGGGGCGCTGAGACGGTCGCCGGGCGAATGCGGCGCGGGCCACCACGAGAGCTTCTCCCGCTTCACCAGGCATGCGATCCGGGTGAAGCGGGAGTACACCTACTCAACGTGATCATTTCCGCCGTGCGAGCGGGCGGAGGGTCAGCGGGCGAAGCAGCCGGCCAGGTGGTCGTTGACCAGGCCGCACGCCTGCATGGTGGCGTACGCCGTGGTGGGGCCGACGAAGACGAAGCCGTGCTTCTTCAGGGCCTTCGCCAGCGCCGTCGACTCGGGCGTGACCGGGGGAACGTCGGCCAGCGAGACAGGCGCCGGCCGGCTGCCGGGGTCGGGGGCGAACGACCAGATCAGCCGGTCGAGTGCGCCGTCGCCGCCGGCGTCCTGCAGGGCCACCAGCGCTCGCGCGTTGGCGATTGCCGCCGCGACCTTGGCGCGGTTGCGCACGATGCCGGTGTCGGCCATCAGCCGCGCCTCGTCGGCCGCGTCGTACGCCGCCACGACGGCGGGGTCGAAGCCGGCGAACGCCTTCCGGAAGCCGTCACGTTTGCGCAGGATGGTCAGCCACGACAAGCCGGACTGGAACGCCTCCAGGGTGAGCCGCTCGTACAGCGCGACGTCGCCGTGGACGGGGCGGCCCCACTCGTCGTCGTGGTAGGCGACGTAGTCGGGAGTGCTGAGGCCCCACGGGCAGCGGGCCTTGCCGCCGGGGCCCTCGACGAGGTCAGCGGCCACGGAACACCGCCTGCTGCTTGGCCAGGAACGCTTCGACGGCGGCGCGGTGGTCGTCGGACGCGCCGGTCCACTGCATCATGTCGGCCTCGTGGTCCAGTGACTCGTCGAGGCCGTGTGTTGCGGAGAACTCCAGCGCCCGGCGCAGCGCCGCGTAGGCCAGTGTCGGGCCGGCGGCGAACCCGCGGGCCAGCTCCATGGCCCGCGGCAGCACCGACTCGACCGGAACGACCTCCGTCGCCAGCCCCAGCGCGAGCGCCTCGTCGGCCTTGACGGTGCGGGGGAGGAACAGCAGCTCGCGCGCCTTCGCCCAGCCGACCAGCCGGGGCAGTGTCCACGACGACCCGGTGTCGGACGACAGCCCGATGGCGGCGAACGCGAGGTTGAACCCCGCGGAGTCGGCGACGATGCGAAGGTCGCAGGCGAACGCGTACGACGCGCCGGCGCCGGCAGCGACGCCGTTGACCGCCGCCACCACCGGCTTGGGCATGGTGAGCAGCGTCCGGACCGTCGGGTTGTAGTGCTCGCGCACCGTGGTGGCCAGGCCGGAGTCGCCGGATGCGAGCGCCTGGGCGTGCTCCTTGAGGTCCTGCCCGACGCAGAACGCCCGGCCGGAGCCGGTGAGCACGACCGCCCGGACGGCGTCGTCGGACTCCGCCGCCACGACGGTGTCGCGCAGAGCCACCTTGGTGGCGGTGTCGAGGCTGTTCATGGCCTCGGGCCGGTCGAGCGTGATGACGCCGACGCCGTCGGCGACCTCGTAGCGCACCGGGCTCACTGGTCACCTTCCTTGGCGGTTCCGGCGGACAAGCAGGCGTCGACGAACCGGCCGGCGGCGGGCTGCAGCCGCGCGGCGTGCTCGTCGAAGAAGGCGGCGGCGTCGTCGCCGGGCCAGAGCGCGGGCAGCAGCTCGCGCGGCAGGCCGGGATCGGTGAACAGGAACTTGCGCCACTCGTGCACGAGCCGGCTGCGGACGGCGAACGCCTGCTCGTCGGTGGGCCGGTCGGGCAGCGTGTCGAGCAGGCCGCGGGCGTCGGCCAGCCAGCGCAGGTAGGACCGGCCGACGGCGTCGAGGTCCCACGCGCGGCGCACCAGCTCGGCGTCGTCGCCCTGGTGCCGGGCGCTGAACCTCTCGGCCCGCAAATCCTCGGCGTCGAGCAGCGACACCAGCTCGGGCGACGGGCGGGCGGCGATCCAGGTGCCGTCGCCGACCGGCGCGTAGCCGAGGTAGGCCAGCCCGTTGCGCAGCCGCTCGCGGGCGGCCCGTTGTGCCGACCGCTCAGGCACGACGACGTGCCAGCGGCCGTCCCACTCGCCGCGGCCGTCGGTGCGGTAGATGCGCGCGGCGGCGTCCTCGAGGCGGCGGTCGGCCCGCTCGGTGAGCTCGTAGCCGGGCGAGCCGTCGATGCGGACCGGACGCAGCCAGCCCTGCTTGACCATGCGTGACACGGCCGTGCGCACCGCCGGCGCGGCGATGCCGAGCGGGGCGAGCAGCCGCACCAGCGCGGCGACCCGTGCCTTCCCGCCGCGCGAGCGCACGTGATCGCCATAGAGGTCGAACAGGGCAGATCTGGCGTTCACAGTCCTCCATCCTGCCAGCCCGCACCGACAGTCACGTCCGCCGATCCGGGATCACCAGGTGAGGACATACCGACCGCGGTCTCCCCGCGACGACCAACATGCGGGATAATGACCTCCATCGTGACGCACACGGCTGGTGCTCCCTGAACATCAGGGGGTTTGGGTGTGCGCCTGAAGAAGGAAGGGGTGCGCGGATGGCGGCGATGAAGCCGCGGACTGGCGATGGGCCGCTCGAGGTCACCAAGGAGGGTCGCGGCATTGTCATGCGGGTCCCGATCGAGGGTGGCGGTCGTCTGGTCGTCGAGCTCACTGCTGACGAGGCCGGCGCTCTGGGTGATGCGTTGAAGGATGTCGTCGGCTGACGTGTCGTTGCCGTGAGCATTGAATAGGTGCCCTCGTCCGGCGCCTGCGGCGCTGGGCGGGGGCATTACTCTGCCCAGAGGACCGGGAGTCAGGACGAGGAGTACGCGTGTCAGCTGAGAGCACTGTTCGCCCCACCGAGGTCGTAGTCGACCCGCGGCCGCTGCTCGACGCCGAGGCCGGCGTGCTGGCGCTGGCCGTGTGGCCCGACGACGTGCCCGACCCGGCCGGCGACGGCGCCGGCTCGCCGTGGATCGGTCCCGGCGGCGCGGAGGTCGCCGAGGCGCTGGGGCTGGACCTGTTCGCCGCGCTCGAACGCGACGGCGGCACCGGCAAGGCCGGCGAGGTCGTGTCCGTCCCGGTGTTCGCCGAGGGTCGCGGTGCCGCCAGCGTCGACGGCGAGGTCGACGTCACCCGGGTGCTGCTGATGGGTCTCGGCGACGGGTCGGCGGCGGCGTACCGGAAGGCCGGCGCCGCGCTGGCCCGGGCGGCCCGCGGCACCGACCGGCTGGCCTCCGCCGTCACCGCGACCGCCGACGACGCTGCCACGCGCGCGTTCGTCGAGGGCGCCGTGCTGGCCACGTACGCGCTCGGCGGCTTCCGTGGCACGCCGCTGCCGGAGGCGAAGCGGCCGCTGGGCACGCTGGTGCTGGCCGGCGACGGCGCCCGCGCGGACGTCGTCGCCGCGGCCGTCGCGGTCGCCGGCGCCAGTTGGACCGCCCGCGACCTCGCGCAGACCCCGTCGAACGTCAAGGACCCGGAGTGGCTGGCCGAGCAGGCCCGCCGGCTCGGCGCCGAACATGGGCTCGACGTCCGGGTGCGCGACGAGAAGGCGCTGGCCGACGAGGGCTTCGGCGGCATCCTGGCGGTCGGCCAGGGATCCGAGCGGCCGCCGCGGCTCATCGCGCTGCGGTACGAGCCGCCGAAGGCGGGCCGGGACACGCCGCACGTCGTGCTCGTCGGCAAGGGCATCACGTACGACACCGGCGGGCTGTCGCTGAAGCCGCGCGAGGCCATGGTCCCGATGAAGACGGACATGACCGGCGGCGCCGTCGTCATGGGCGTCCTCTCGGCCGTGCGCGAGCTGGGCGTCGGCGTCCGCGTCACCGGGCTGGTCGCGGCTGCCGAGAACATGCCCGGCGCGAACGCGCAGCGCCCTAGCGACGTCATCCGCCAGTACGACGGCACGACGGTCGAGGTGCTCAACACCGACGCCGAGGGCCGCCTGGTGCTGGCCGACGGCATCGGCTACGCCGTCGCGGAGCTGGAGCCGACGGTCATCGTCGACGTCGCCACGCTCACCGGCGCCGCCACGACGGCGCTCGGCCGCGGCCACGGCGCGCTGTTCTCGACGTCGGACGAGCTGGCCGCCACGCTGCGCGAGGCCGGCGAGGCCGCGGGGGAGCGGCTGTGGCGGATGCCGCTGGTCGAGGACTACCGGTTCGGCCTGGACTCCTCGATCGCCGACGTCTCGCACATCGACACCGCCCACCTCGGCGGCGGGTCGATCATGGCGGCGCTGTTCCTCCAGCGCTTCGTCGGCGACGTGCCGTGGGCGCACCTGGACATCGCCGGGCCGGCCCGCGCCGACTCCGACAAGAACGAGCTGGTCAAGGGCGGTACGGGGTTCGGCGTGCGGGCCCTGCTGTACTGGCTCGAGGCCGGCGCGCCGGTCGCCTGACACCTCCGGGAGGACACATGTACGGACTGAGCGTGCGCTGGTCGCTGGCCGAGGCGCCCGACGGCGTCGACGCGGCGCTGCGCGAGTACGTCCACGACACCTCGCTGGCCCGGTTCACCGGCATGGACGGCCTGCGCTTCAAGACCTGGCGCATGCGGCCGGGCGAGTGGTTCGAGGGCACTTACGTGTTCGAGACCGCGGCGGCACGCGACGCGTTCGCCGCCTCGTTCGCACAGACGGCCGCGGACTCGCCCGGCTCGAAGCTCATCGGGTCGGCGCCGATCCTGCAGGAGCCGTTCGACGTGGTCGCGGTCGCCGAGGGCGGCGCCGGCTTCGCCGCCGGCCCGGGTCCCGCGTAGACGGACGGGGCTGTTTCAGGGGCCGTCACCAGGATTACCCGAGCCTCAACACGGTTGTAGGCGTGTTGAGGCTCGGGTAATCCTGGTGGTGTCCGCGATCGTTGATGATCATCGCTGTCCATAGTCCGGCGAACAGGGCGAAACGGGCTCAGGAGACGGCGAGGCGTGCCCAGATCCTCCCCGCGAACGCAGCAGAACCCCGGTGCACGCTCACGCGGTGTGGGCGACGAGCTCGGCGACGACGGTGTCCCAGACGGCCCGCGGCGGGTACTGGTGGCCCATGCCGGGCAGCGGGACCAGCCGCGCGCCGGGGATCTCGCGCGCCAGCGCCTCGGCGTGCGGGAACGGGAGGAGCGGATCGGCGGTGCCGTGCAGCACCAGCGTCGGCGCGGTGATCTCGGCCAGCTTGCCGCGGTCCAGCTCGCCGCCCTCCAGGATCCAGTGGTTGGTCTGACTGGCGGCGACGTCCGTCGTGCGGTCGTACATCCGCGTCACCACCGCGCGCACCCGCGCCAGATCGGGCGGGATGGCGCCGTCGAACGGCCGCTCGCCCTCGATCAGCGCCTCGATGGCGGCCTCGCGGTCGGACCAGTCCGGCTGCGGCGCCTCCGACGCGAACAGCGCCGCCACCTGCGGCTCCATCGGCGGCAGGTCGGGACGGTCCGGCCCACCGGGTCCCGCTGGGCTGGTCGACTGCAGGGTCAGCGTCTGAACCCGCGAGGGGTGCAGGACGGCGATCTCCTGCGCGATGCCTCCGCCCATCGAGATGCCGTAGAGGTGTGCGGCCGGCAGGCCGTACCCGTCGAGCACGGCCAGCGCGTCGGTCACCAGCTCAGCGCCGGTGTAGCCGGGTGAACCCGCCGGATACGCGGTGGACCGCCCGGTGTCGCGCAGGTCGTACCGGATGACGTGCCGCCCGGCCGCCGCGATCCGCTCGCAGAACTCGTCCTCCCAGTAGTCCATCGAGGCGGCCGCGCCGCCGATCAGCAGGATCGCCGGGTCGTCCGGTGACCCGAACCCCTCGGCGCACAGCTGGGCGTCGCCGGCTGGGACCATCCGCTCGGTCATCGTCCGCTCCTCGCTATGGAAAATGTAGCTAGTGCTATTCTTCTCATAGCTCGAACGGAGGTGCAAGTGACCCGGACCTACGGCGAGGGCTGTCCGATCGCCCTCTCGCTCGACATCGTCGGCGAGCGCTGGGCGCTGCTCGTCGTCCGTGAGCTGCGGCTCGGCCCGCGCCGCTATCGCGACCTGCAGGAGGCGCTGCCGGGCATCACGCCGGCCGTGCTGTCGAAGCGGCTCAGGGAGCTGGAGGAGTACGGCGTGTTGCGCCGCCGTGAGCTGCCGCCGCCGGCCGCCGCCCGGGTGTACGAGCTGACCGGGTGGGGCGCCGGCCTGGAGTTGGTCTTCCAGGCACTGGCCCGCTGGGGCGTGCGGTCGCCCGTGCTGCCGCTGACCGGCGAGGTCAGCGCCGACTCCGTCATGCTCGGCCTGCGCACCTTCTTCGCCGGCGACGGCGGGCCGCGCGAGCCGTGGACCGCGAGCTACGAGATCGCGCTTGGCCGCGACGTCTACCGGCTGCGGGTCGAGGACGGCCGGCTGACGGAGCTGGCCCGCGGCCCGGCGGCCACCGCGCCCGAGGTCCTCGTCCGCACGACGAAGGCGGCCTGGCAGGCCGTGCTCGACGGCGCCGAGCCGCTCGACGACGCGGTCGCCGCCGGCCGGCTGACGGTGACCGGCGATTTGAAGGCGCTGCAGCGGCTGGTCGAAGCGCCGCAGCGGGTCAGGACGCGGCCGGCTCCAGCCGGATGACCACGGACTTCGCCGCCGGCGTGTTGCTGACCTCGGCGGTGTGGTCCAGCGGCACGAGCACGTTGGTCTCTGGGAAGTACGCCGCCGCGCAGCCCGGCGCCGTCGGGTAGGACACCACCCGGAACGACGACGCGCGGCGGTCGCCGTCGCTCCATTCGCTGACGAGATCGACCATGGCGCCGTCGGCGATGCCCAGCTCGGCGAGGTCGGCCGGGTTCACGAACACCACCCGGCGGCCGTCGCGGATGCCGCGGTAGCGGTCGTCGAGGCCGTAGATGGTGGTGTTGAACTGGTCGTGCGAGCGGACCGTCTGCAGGATCAGCCGGCCTGGCGGGACCCGCAGCACCTCCAGCTCGTTGACGCTGAACTGCGCCTTGCCGCTGGCCGTCGGGAAGGAGCGGGAGTCGCGCGGCGGATGCGGCAGCACGAAGCCGCCGGGCACGGCGACGCGCGCCTCGTAGTCGTCGAAGCCGGGGACCACCCGGGCGATGCGCTCGCGCACCGTCGTGTAGTCCGCCGCGAAGGACGACCACGGGATGCCGGCGCCGTCGTCGCCGAACACCCGTCGGGCCAGTCCGCAGATGATCGCGACCTCGCTGCGCAGCTGGTCGGACCCGGGGCGCAGCGTGCCGCGCGACGCGTGCACAACGCTCATGGAGTCCTCGACGGTGACGAACTGCTCGCCGCCGGCCTGGACGTCGCGCTCCGTCCGGCCCAGGCACGGCAGGATGATCGAGCGTTGCCCGGCCAAGGCGTGCGACCGGTTCAGCTTGGTCGACACGTGCACCGTCAGCGGCACGGCCCGCAACGCGGCCGCCGTCACCTCGCTGTCCGGGGTGGCCGCGGCGAAGTTGCCGCCCATCGCCATGAACACGCCGACCCGGCCGTCGCGCATGGCCCGGATGGTGTCGACGGTGTCGTGGCCGGGCCGCCGCGGCGCGGTGATGCCGAACTCCGTCTCGAGCGCGTCGAGGAACGCGGCCGGCGGCTTCTCCCAGATGCCCATCGTGCGGTCGCCCTGCACGTTGCTGTGCCCGCGGACGGGGCACGCGCCGGCACCGGGCCGGCCGATGTTGCCGCGCAGCAGCAGGAAGTTGACGATCTCGCGGATGGTCGGCACGGCCTTCTTGTGCTGCGTCAGGCCCATCGCCCAGCAGACGATGACGCTGCCCGCGTTGCGAACCTCGGCGACGAACGCCTCGATCGCCTCGCGGCGCAGGCCGGTCGCCGTGCCGACGTCGTCCCAGTCGAGCGTCTGCCAGGCCGCGATGGCGTCGTCGTACCCCGTCGTGAATTGGTCGATGAACGCGTGGTCGACCACGTCGGCGTCGACCAGCAGGCGGTTGACCGCCTGGAAGAACGCGAGGTCGCCGCCGAGCCGGATCTGCAGGTAGAGGTCGGACAGCAGAGTGCCCTTGCCGACGACGCCGCGGACGGTCTGCGGGTTCTTGAAGGTGTGCAGGCCGGCCTCGGGCAGCGGGTTGACGGCGACGATGCGCGCGCCGCGCCGCTTCGCGTGCTCGAGTGCGGTGAGCATGCGCGGGTGGTTGGTGCCCGGGTTCTGCCCGACGACGACGATGAGGTCGGCGTGGTCGGTGATGTCGGTGAGCGAGACGCTGCCCTTGCCGATGCCGATCGTCTCGGACAGCGCCGCGCCGGACGACTCGTGGCACATGTTCGAGCAGTCGGGCAGGTTGTTCGTGCCGAGCGTGCGGGCGAACAGCTGGTACAGGAACGCGGCCTCGTTGCTGGTGCGCCCGGACGTGTAGAAGACGGCGTCGTCGGGACTCGCCAGCCCGTGCAACGCGTCGGCGATGACGTCGAACGCGGCGTCCCAGCCGATCGGCCGGTAGTGGGTGTCGCCGGCATCGCGCAGCATCGGCTCGGTGAGCCGCCCCTGCTGGCCCAGCCAGTGGTCGGAGCGCCCGCCCAGGTCGGCGATCGGGTGCTCGGCGAAGAACGCGGCGTCGACCCGGCGGACGGTGCTCTCCTCGGCCACCGCCTTGGCGCCGTTCTCGCAGAACTCCGCCAGGTGCGGCTTGCCCGGCTCGGGCCAGGCGCAGCCGGGGCAGTCGAAGCCGCGCTGCTGGTTCAGCACGCGCAGCGTCTTCACCCCGCGGCGGACCCCGGCCTGCTCGAGCACGTCCTTCAGCCCGTGCACGACGCCGGGCACCCCGGCGGCGCTGGTGGCCGGCGCGCCCACCCGGAGACCGGCCTCGTCGTGTTCGTCCTTCGGTGCCCGCGTGGTCATGAACCGACGGTAGCGCTCGGTGCCCGCCGTTGCGCAGCCCGGAGCGCCCTCGCTCCTCTCGCATCGGCCCCTCTCGCTCGTCGCTGAGTCGCGGTGGTGTCAGGCAATCTGCCGTCTCCGGCTCCGGTTGTGAGCGGTGCTGATCGGATGGCGACAACTGGGTAAGAGAAGCCCTACGACGATCGCGCCGGCGCGGTTCGAACCGGAGCGAGACGGTGGCGGAGCCCGGACCATACGGTGGTGCCATGGGGCAGATGACGACGCGGCGACCGGTGCTCCGACTGCGGCCGGGCCGGTCGGCCCAGCGCCCCGACACACTGGCGGTCGAGGAGCCACTGCTGGTCCGCGTCGGCGACCAGGTCCTCACCTCCACCATGCGCACGCCCGGGCACGACTTCGACCTCATCGCCGGCTGGCTGGTCGCCGAAGGTGCCATCGGCGACCGCACCGACGTCGCCGGCATGAAGGAGTGCATCGACGAGCAGAACACCATCGAGGTGACCCTCGCCCACGGCATCGAGCCGCCGCGCACTCGCGCTTTCGAGACCACGAGCGCCTGCGGCGTCTGCGGCGCCGACCGCGTGGTCGACGTGCGCGCCTCCTTGCGCTGGCGGCTCGCCGACGACCCCACCCGCGTCGACGTCGGCGTCCTGTCCATGCTGCCCGACCGTATGCGCGATGAGCAGCGGGTGTTCGACCGCACCGGCGGCCTGCACGCGGCCGGCCTGTTCGCCGCGACCGGCGCCGTGGTGACGGTCCGCGAGGACGTCGGCCGGCACAACGCCGTCGACAAGGTCATCGGGTCGGCGCTGATGGCCGGGCTGCTGCCGTTGAAGGGGCACGTGCTGCAGGTCAGCGGCCGGGCGTCGTTCGAGCTGGTCCAGAAGGCCGCCGCCGCCGGGCTGCCGGTGCTGGCCGCCGTCTCCGCTCCCTCCAGCCTCGCCGTCGACCTCGCCGACGAGTGCGGGCTCACGCTGGTCGGCTTCGTCCGCGGCGGAGGCATGAACGTCTACACCCACGCCGAGCGCGTGCGTGTCGCACCGCGCCCGTGACGTCGCGCGGCCGTCACCAGGCCTGAGGCGGCTCGCGGCCCGACGCGCACGGGCCGAAACCGCTGGCCGCCCGGCACTTGGGGTGGTCATGCTGGCGGTATGGCGGAGACGCACTTCGACGACTGGGTGGCGCAGCGGTACGAGCGGGTCTGGCCCGAGCTGTTCGAGTCCGCCGCCGTCGACCCCGTGGTCGACCTGCTGGCCGAGCTCGCCTGTGGCGGTCCGGCGCTGGAGCTCGGCATCGGCACCGGGCGCATCGCGCTGCCGCTGAGCCGGCGCGGCGTCGAGGTGCACGGCGTCGAGCTGTCACCGGCCATGGTGGCCCGGCTGCGCGCGCAACCCGGCGCGGACGCCGTCGGCGTCACCGTCGGCGACTTCGCCCGCACCATCGTGGGCGGCACGTTCACACTGATCTACCTGCTACGCAACACCATCACCAACCTGACCACACAGGATGAGCAGGTGGAGTGCTTCCGCACCGCGGCGGCGCAGCTGGCGCCAGGCGGCCGGTTCGTCGTCGAGAACTACGTGCCGGAGCTGCGCCGCCTGCCGCCGGGCGAGACCCTCCATGTGTTCGCCCGCACTTCGGACCACCTCGGCTTCGAGGAATACGGCGACCTCGCCGCCCAGGTGGCGGTCTCACACCACTACTGGGCCGTCGACGGCGAGCTCAGGACCTTCTCGTCGCCGCACCGCTATGTCTGGCCGTCGGAGCTGGACCTCATGGGCCGGCTCGCCGGCCTGACGCTGCGGGGCCGGTGGAGCGACTGGCACCGCGCTCCGTTCACCGGCGACAGCCGTGCCCACGTCTCCGCCTGGGCTAAGGACTCATGACAAAGTGGTGGGCTTGACCTGGTCAGCGGTGAGTGTTGTGCACGAGGCCGCCGGGTAGCGGGACGTGGTCAGCCGCGCAATCGCATGCGATAAACCTGGCGACGTCGACGATCATCCCCGGGATACTGGTCGCCCATGGATGAGGTCAAGGTCGTCGTCGCCCACTCCGAGCGCGCGACCCTGCGCGTCGGCGACGTATTCCTCAAGGTGGACGCCGATCAGACGCGCATCGATGTCGAGGTCGAGGCGATGGCCCTGGCGCCGGTCCCGACCCCGGAAGTCCTGTGGCGCAAGCCGCCCGTGCTCGCGATCGCCGCGGTCCCGGGGACCGCGCTCGGCCGCCTCGGCGAGCCGTCGACCGCGTCGCCGGCGGCGTGGGCCAGGGCGGGTGCCGCCATCCGGAAGCTGCACGACGGGCCGCTGTCGCCCCGGCCGGGCCGGGCCGGCCGGGGCCGCGACGAGCTGGCGGCGGATCTCGACGGCGAGTGCGAGTGGCTCGTGACGAACGGCGTCCTGCCCGCCGACCTGGTCACCCGCAACCGCCAGGTCGCCGAGGCCGCGCTCCGGCCGTGGACTCCGGTGTTCACGCACGGCGACCTGCAGATCACTCACGTGTTCGTCGACGACGACGACGAGATCACTGGCATCATCGACTGGTCCGAGGCTGGCCAGGGTGATGCCCTGTTCGACCTCGCCATCTTGACGCTCGGACACGAGGAACACCTCGGCGACGTCATCGCCGGCTACGGCACCGACGTCGACCTCGACGTGATCCGCGCGTGGTGGTCGTTGCGAAGCCTGCTGGTGATTCGCTGGCTGGTCGAGCACGGCTTCGACCCGTTCGCGCCGGGCTGTGAGGTCGACGTGCTGAGATCCCGGTTGTGAGGCTGAGGCAGCGGCGAGTCCCCACAACGGAAAATGGGCCAGGCCGGCGGTCAGCTGGCCGGGACCCAGTAGCGCAGCTTGCCGTGCCGCTCGTCCTCGAAGACGCCGCCGGCGGCCTCGATCACCTTGCGGGATGCGATGTTGTCGACGTCGCAGGTGACGAGGACGGGGTCGATGCCGAGCTTGGCCGACCACGGCATCGCCAGCTGCAGCATCGCCGTCGCGTGGCCGCGGCGCCGCGCCGACGGGCGGACGTCGTAGCCGATGTGGCCGCCGTAGTCGCGCAGCCACGGGGTCAGGTGGTGCCGGATCGACAGCCGGCCGATGAAGATCGGGCCGTCGACGTACCAGAGGTGGGTCGACGGGACCATGCCGCGGGCGCGCGGGGCGTCGTCGCGCTCGTCGTCGATCTGCCGGCGCACGTACGCGGCGAATCCCTCCGGCCGGACCATGTCCGCGAGCTGCAGGTCATCGGCCCAGCGCGGCTCGTAGCCGGGCTCGCCGACGGCCTCGAGCCACGACTCGTGGACCTCGACCGTGGGGCGAACCAGTTCCGGCACGAGACCTATCGTGCCCGGTTACCGACCGGTCATTCGCCCGGATCGCGGAATCGGCCGGATTCCGTGGGCGCTCACCGGGGGGCCGGCCGCCCCATCTGCCGAGGTGGGGCGGCCGGCGCCGGGACTACCGCTGGACGCGGACGACGAACCTCGCCTGGTCCGGCAGGTGGTTCGCGTCGCCGTCGTAGTACGCGACGACGCTGTACGGGCCAGGCTTCAGGTCGGCGGCGGTCTCGCAGCTCGCCGCGCCGTCCTCGACCACCGCTACGCAGAGTGTCGTACCGCGGGAGGTGAACCGCACGTCGCCGGTCGCCGCCGGCGCCAGGGTCGCCGTCAGCAGCACGGGTTCGCCGGCCGGCACGGTGTCGTCCGCGGCGGCTGCCGCGAACCATGCCGGCGCCCGCCGGACCGTCACCCGCCCGGTGCCGGTGGACGGCGCGTACTCGGCGTCGCCCGAGTACGCCGCCGAGACCTCGTGCGTCCCCGCGTCCAGGACGCCGAGCGAGCAGCTCGCCGCGCCGTCGGTCACCGTCGCCTCGCACCGCGCCCCGCCGGCCGTGCCGAAGGTGATGGTCCCGGTCGCGCCGGCCGGCGACACCGTCGCCGACACCTCGACGGGCGTCCCGTACGTCGTCGTCGCCGGCCGCACGGTGACCTCGGTCTCCGTGGAGCCGACGCCGGCGCCCGTGGTGAACTCCCAGATCGGCGACGTGGCGTAGTAGCCGTCCGCGTCGGTCGCCTGGGCGTACCACTGGTAGGTGGTGTTCGGCGCCAGGCCGTCGACGGCGACCGTAGCCCGCTCGCCGGAGGCGACGTCCGCCGCCAGGCCGATCCGCGCGTCGCCCCAGGCGCTGACGCCGAGGTGGTCGGTCGCGATGCTGCGGGTGGGAGTGTCCAGCTGCAGCGGCGTTGTGAAGTTCTCCGCCGCCGGGTCGCCGAACGCGCTGTCCGCCTCGGGGGTCAGCACGGAGAACGAGTCGTGCGTCATCGTTCGCGCGGTGGTGTCGAAGTCGATGGTCCGCATCCAGCCGCCGCCCGCGGTCGGCAGCTGCTGGGTGTCGTACAGGACCTCGACCACGACCCGGCCGTCGTCGAGGTGCTTGATGTTGTAGGCCGTGTTGTGGATGTGCCCGCACAGCACCAGGTCGACGTTCTCGTTCGGGACGACGACCTCGTCGAAGATCCGCTGGCCGGGCCCGGTGAACGCGCCACCGGCGCCGATGTACCAGTGCGTCGCCACGATGACGTTGTGGTCCGGGTGTGCGCGGATCACCTCGTTGGCCCAGGCGATCTCGCCGTCGTCCAGCGTCCAGTCCAGGTACATGACCAGGAAGTCGGCCTTGGGCGTCGACAGCAGGTCGTAGTGCTGGACGTTGTCGGCCACGGTGCCGCCGTACCACGGGTTGTCCTCATAGCGGTCCGCGCCGAAGTGCTCACGGTACGGCCGGTACTCGCCGCCACCGACGTCGTCGTGGTTGCCCGGCACGACGCCGTACGGGAAGCCGGCGTCGTCCCAGGTGCGCATGATCTCCGAGGCGCGCGCCCACTCGATGGCGGCGTTCGGGGTCTGGACGATGTCGCCGGTGTGGACGCCGTAGCCGAGGTCCTTCGCCGCCCGGTTCGTGATCACCCAGTCGACCATCTTCTGGTAGGTCTCGGGCTCCTTGTTGGAGTACCACTGGGTGTCGCTCATCCATGCGAACGAGACGACGTCGTCATCGTCGATGACCGCCGCGCCGGCGTCCTGGACCAGCACCTGTGCCGCGCCCTCGCGGACGGTCTCGTCGACGCGGGCCGCGCCGCTCAGCGTCAGCGGCTGCCCGCCGTCGCCCTCGGCGAGCAGCTGCCAGGACCGCGTCGTGTGGTTCCACACCGACAGCTCCGCACGGTGCCCCCGCGGGACCTCGCCGGTCCACTCGACGGTGAACCGGGTTGCGCCGACGTCCGCGGGCACGGCGACCTCGAACTGCTGGAACGGGTAGGCAGCCTCGGCATTGGTCGTCGCGGACTCGCCGTCCGCGACGGCGATGGCGGCGGCGTCGGCGGCCGGGTCACCGGTGCCGCGGCCCGGCCGGGCGTTCGTGGACGAGCCGTCGCGCACGACGGCCGCACCGTCGCCCTCGTAGCCGCGCTTGAACTCGACGTCGAGCACATCACCGGCCGGGTCGGTCGCCGTCACGGAGAGCTCGGCGGCGCCCGGCGGTACGTCCGTCGCGCCGTCGGCGGGCGCCGGGCCGGCCGGCGGGTCCGGCTGGTTCCCGCTGGTGGTGAACGTGACGGTCTTCGTGCTGGTGTTGAGCAGTGTGTCGGTGGCGGTGGCCACGAGCGTGTGCTCGCCGTCGGTGACGGCCTCGGGGTCGATGACGGCGCCGTCGCTGATCGGCTCGCCGTCGAGCAGCAGCTCGAGCGACTCCACGCCGGCCGGGTCGTCGGCCACCACGTCGACCGTCACGGTCACGCCGTCGTAGGTCCCGCCGTCCAGCGGCGACCGCACGGTGATCTCGGGGCCGGTGGCGTCGACGCTGAACTCGACCGTCTCGGTCTCGGCCGAGCCACCGTCCGTCTCAGCGGTGACCTCGACGGTGTGCGTCCCGGTCGGGACGTCGGTGAGCTGGGCGTCGAAGGTGCCGTCGACCCGGCCGAGCGACACCGGGTCGCCGCCGTCGAGCCGGTACGACACGTCCGCCGGCTCCGTGACCACGCCGGTCAGCGCGACGGTGCCGCCGCCGATCTGCTCGCCCGGCCGCGGCGAGAGCACCGTCACCACCGACTCCTCCTCCTCGAAAGCGGCGTCGGCGAGCACCGCGACCTGTTCGGCGGTCAGTGCCTGGCTGTAGACCCGCGCGGTCTCGACCGAGGACAGGCTGTACGACTGGATGCCGCCGTTGCTCGCGGCGTCGGCGCCGACGACCCAGTTCTGCGCCGTGGCCGGCGGCAGCCGCAGCGCGCCGGTCGCGGCCGTCTGCGCCGCGACCCGGCCGTCGACGTACAGGAAGAGGGTGGAGCCGTCCCACACCGCCATCGCGTGGTACCAGCGGCCGGGCTCCAGGCGGGCGTTGATCCGCTTGTAGGCGCCGCCGATGTGCGCCCACACCTCCATCGCGCCGCCGCCGACGTCGATGGCCACGCCGCCGCCCTCGGCGTCGGAGCAGACGTTGCCGTGCTGGTCCGGGCCGGTGCCGTTGAACCGGAAGACGCACTCGACGCTGAACGACGTGGACAGCTTGCTCCACTGGCCGCCGAACGGGTAGACCAGCGCGTCGTCGCCGTCGAACGTCGCGACGGTGCCGGGCACGCTTGGGTCGGTGCCGTAGACCGGCGCGCCGACCGTCCGAGGGGGCAGGTTCTGGGTGTGCTCGACCGGCGTGCCGTCCTCGAAGTCGACGTCGAAGACGTCCGCCTCCGGCACCGTGACCGCGGCGGCCGTGGTCACCGGGCCGGAGACGGTCACGTCCTGGGTGGCCTGGCCGGACGGCACGAACAGGCCGCCGAACAGCAGTCCGAGGGCGGCGACGGCGATCGCCGGCCGGCGTCGTCGATGGTGGGGGTGCGATCTCACGGCAGGCGCTCCTCAGGGATGGTGGGCTCCGGTGCTGACGCCGCCGGGTGCCGGCTTCGGCCTCCGGCGGCGTACGACGAGGGTCATGACGGCGGCAGCGCCGGCCAACGCGGCGAGCACGGCGACCACCTGCGGCAGCGCCCGCCGGGCCAGGCCGGCGCCGTCGGCGGCGCTCGTGGGTGCGGCGGCGTCGAACGTCCACTCGGCGGTGTCGTCGGCCGGCGTGTAGACGTGGCCCTGGTCGCCGGCGCCGGTCGCGAGGGTGCGGTAGGCCTCGTGCATGTCGGTGAGCGTCGAGATCGACACCTCGGCCGACCGCACGGGGCCGGCGCACGCGAAGGTGAGCTCGGCGCCGTCGTCACCGAGCCGGTCGAGCGAGCCGACCGACCCGGTGCACTCCTGCCCGCCGGCGCGGACCCGGATGTGCTTCAGCAGGTAGTCGGCGAACTCCGGCGCCGCGACGAGCGCGTCGACGTCGGTGGGGTCTGACTCCTCCGGAACCAGCGCGCCGTCCTGGTAGACGAACGTCCGCCCCGACTCGACCACCCGCAGCTCGATCGCCAGCGCGGACAGGTCGTCGTCGGCGGCGTGCCAGGTGACCCGCACGGTGTCGCCGTCCGCGCCGATGCGGGCGGTCTGCGGATCGCCGAACGGATGGGCCTGCGCGACGCCGCCGGTCAGGAGCGCTAGCGGGACGGCCGCCGCCGCGGCCAGGAGGGCGGTGCGCAGCCGGCGGTGACCTGGTGCCACGGTCCGGCCTCCCGCGGGGTCCTGGCGCGGCCCGGCGGGTCCGGGCTGCCGACAGGTGCCGAGCCTGGCGGCCGTCCTCGACCCACGCGGGGCGGCCAGGTGACCGGGCCCGGTCGGCGCGGTGAACTATTGGGACAATTCAGCCGGCACACCGGGAGTTGATCACGTCAAGTAGGGGTGTTCACGCTCTACCAGGCATGCATGCCTGGCGAAGCGTGAAGAGTCCTGGCCCGACGCGCCGGAAAGCGCTCGCCGACCCTAGTCGGCGCGCTTGACCGCCACGAGCAAGCCGTCGCCGACGGGGAGCAGCGCCGGCACCAGGTGGTCGTCCTCGCGGACGAGGCGGACCAGTTCGCGGATCGCGACGGTGTCGGGGTCGCGCTGGGCGGAGTCGGCGACGCGGTCGTGCCAGAGCGCGTTGTCGAAGGCCACCGCACCGCCGGGACGTAGCAGCCGCAGCGCCTGCTGCAGGTAGTCGCTGTACTCAGTCTTGTCGCCGTCGCAGAAGATGAGGTCGTAGGCACCGTCGGTGAGCCGGGGGAGCACCTCGAGCGCCGGACCGGCGATGAGCCGGGTGCGGTTGGCCGCCACTCCCGCCTCGGTGAACGCCTCGCGGGCCAGCCGCTGGTGCTCGGACTCGATGTCGACGCTGGTGAGGACGCCGTCGGTGCGCATGCCCGACAGCAGGTAGAGGCCCGAGACACCGCAGCCGGTGCCGACCTCGACGACGGTGCGGGCGTCGAGCGCGGCGGCCAGCACGCGCAGCGCGGCTCCGGCGCCGGGGCCGACGGGGACGGCGCCGACCTCGGCGGCGCGCTGCCGGGCCCGTCCGACGATGTGGTCTTCGTCGAGGTAGGTCTCCGCGTAGGCCCAAGACTCCGGCGTGATCGCGGGGGTGCTGCCGGTGGAAATGACGGCCTCCAGGTCCGGAACGTCCAGTGTCGCGCGCGAACTGTGTCAGTCCTGAGCTTAGGCCGTCAAGCATCCGCAGCGTGGGATCCGGAACCTCGTCGGCGTCCCGGATCGTTCTGGGGGTCAGGGAACGTCGGGAATAGATGGGGGGCTTCCCTGATTGGCCACGAAAGGGGCAATGGGTGACCATGGTCGTAGCGCTCGTGCCGACGAGCCGTGTCGAGGAAGGACCCCGGGTGGCCGACGTTGAGACCTGGACGCCGCCGAGCTGGGAAGAGATCGTCCGCGAACATTCGGGACGGGTCTACCGGCTGGCGTACCGTCTGACCGGCAACGCGCACGACGCCGAGGACCTCACCCAGGACGTTTTCGTCCGGGTCTTCCGCTCGCTGTCGTCCTACACGCCCGGCACCTTCGAGGGCTGGTTGCACCGCATCACCACGAACCTGTTCCTCGACTCCGTCCGCCGCAAGCAGCGCATCCGCTTCGACGCCCTGGCCGACGACGCCGCCGAGCGCCTGCACGGCCGCGAGCCCACGCCCGAGCGCGCCATCACCGACAGCATGCTCGAGGCCGACATCCAGCGGGCGCTCGAGGCTCTGCCGCCGGACTTCCGGGCCGCCGTGGTGCTGTGCGACATCGAGGGACTCTCGTACGAGGAGATCGCGGCGACGCTGGGCATCAAGCTCGGCACCGTCCGCAGCCGCATCCACCGCGGCCGCGCCCAGCTGCGGGCCGCGCTCGACCACCGTGCGCCCGACGACGCCAGTGCGCTCAGCTTCGACGACCACGAGGCCGAGGCGCCGCGTGAACACGGAGATTCCGCATGAAACACCTCGACGAGCGGATCAGCGACCTCGTCGACGACCGCCTCGAACACGACGAACGTGACCGCGCCCTGGTGCACCTGACGGTGTGCGCGCACTGCCGCGAGGCCGTCGAACTCGAACGCGACGCCCGCAACGCGCTCCGCTCGCTGCCCGCCGTCGCGCCGTCGGAGAAGCTGGTCGCCAGACTGCTGGCGCTGGCCGAGCCGGGCGAGCCGCTGCCGCCCGCCCCTCCGGCGTCGGCCGCGCAGCCGGCCCCGGTGGCCGGCTGGCGTCCGCGCGACTCCCGGCCGCCGTCCGGCCCGTCCGGCTCCCGTCCCAGCGGCGGTGCCAGCCGCCGGGTCCGCGCCGTCCGCGTCGTCGCGCTGGGCATGTGCACCACCGGCGCCATGCTCATACTGCTGGCCTCCCTCGGCAGCACCGGGAACTCGCCCGGCACGCCCGACACCCCGGTCAGCGTGGTCCCGCCGCTCGAGGAGTTCACCGTCGAGCACGCCCGCTCCACCGGCGGGCTGCCGTTCGTCGAGCCATCGTCGCTGCTGGTCACCAGCAACAGCTCCAGTGGAGACGGCTGGTGATCTTGGGCAACCGCGTCGGGCACGGCAGGACCGGCGGGTTGGCCGCCCTGGTCGTGCCGGTCCTGGCCATGCCCCTGCTCGTGGGCGCGCTCGCGGTGTTCGTGCAGGCGGTCCCGGCCTCCTCGCGCGACGTCGGCGACGATCCCCGGGCGGTCGAGCTGCTGCGGCAGTCAGCGGCCGCGGGCGAGCACGTCTCCTACAGTGGCACCCAGTACGTCTCCACCTGGTCCGCGCTGACCCAGTCTGCGGCCTCGTCCAGCGCCGTCGTCCAGGTCCAGCACGTCGCCGGCGGCCAGACGTCGATCCGGGTGCACGACCGCCAGTCCGCGATCCTCGACGGCCGCACCGCCTCCCGGTGGCTGGCCGGCGAGGACCCCGCCGACCTCCTGCTCGGCACGTACACCGTCCGGTTGGCCGGCGAGGACGCCGTCGCGGGCCGGCACACCGACGTCGTCGTCGCGTACCGCAGCGACGGCTCGGTCGCCGCGCGGCTGTGGCTGGACCGCCAGACCGCGCTGCCGCTGCGCCGCGAGTCGTACACCAGCGACGGCTACACGCTGTCGGCGAGCGCTTTCGTCACCATCGCCCTCGGCAGCCCGGGCACCTGCTGCAAGACCGCCGACGGCGTCGGCTCCACGGCCAGCGACGACCGCGACGACTCGATGCTGCGCTGGGACGACATCGAGCAGCTGCGCGAGGACGGCTGGCACTGCCCGGGCTCGCTCGGCGAGGGCATGGACCTCTACGAGGCGCGGCGGGTCGGCGACGCCATCCAGCTCAGCTACTCCGACGGCGTCATGACGGTGTCGGTGTTCGAGCAGACCGGCTGGCTCGACCCCGACCAGCTCGACGGCTACGACACCGCCGACTACGAGGGCGGCGTCGTCTACACCCGCCCCGGACCGCCGGCCCGGCTCACCTGGTCCAGCGGCGGCCGGGTCATCACCGTGGTCGCCGAGGCGCCGCTCGACACCGTCCGCGACCTGCTGAAGCATCTGCCGCCGGACCCCGCCGCCACCCACGAGGAGAAGGACGACGGGTTCCTCGACCGCATCTCCCGGGGCGCGCAGCGGGTGGGCTCGTGGTTCAACCCCTTCGACTGATCTCCCTCACGCGCGACCGGACGGTGCGTCGGACGCCGTCGGCTGGGAGAATGACGCCATGAAGGCAGGCTGGACCAGTCTCGGGCAGGCGACGTCCCCGGAGCGGCGGACGGGCACCGACCCCTGGGCGGGCGGCTCGTGGCAGTACTCCGACGAGACGAGCCGGCCCGCTCCGGCGGCGGGTCCCGCCGCGCCCACGCGGCCGATCGTCGCCGGCGACGGCGCGCCGAGCGCGGCCTCCGACGGCACGACCCGGTTCCTCGCGACCGGCCCCGACGGCACCCCGTCGGCCGGAGCGGTTTCCGGACCGGCGGACGGGGCCGGGCACCGGCGGCCGCCGAAGAAGCGCCGCGGCCTGGCCACCCTGGGGATCCTGGTGCTGGCCCTGGCCGCGGGCGGCGCCGGCGGCGTGGTGGCCGAGGCCATCGACGACGACGGCGACGGTGGCGGCGGCGCGGTCACCGTCATCGGGGCCGACCCCGCCGGGCTGGTCGAGCGGCCGCCGGAGTCGATCGCCGGTGTCGCCGAGAGCGTGCTGCCCAGTGTCGTGTCGGTCAGCGTGGCCGACGCCGGCGGGTCGGGCTTCGTCATCTCCGAAGACGGCTACATCATCACGAACAACCACGTCATCGCGACGGCCGGCGACGACGGCATCGAGCTGTCGTTCTTCGACGGGCGACGGCTCGTCGCCGAGCTCGTCGGCACCAGCCCCAGCTACGACATCGCCGTACTGCGGGTCGACGCCGACAACCTCCAGCCGGTCGTCTTCGGCGACTCCGGCTCCGTGGCCGTCGGCGACCCCGTCGTCGCCATCGGCAGCCCGCTCGGCCTCGACGCCACCGTCACCAGCGGCATCGTTTCCGCGCTGGAGCGGCCGGTCACCGCCGGCGGCGAGGACGACCAGTCCTACATCAACGCGCTCCAGACCGACGCCGCGATCAACCCGGGCAACTCCGGCGGCCCGCTGGTCGACTCCGCCGGCCGGGTCATCGGCGTCAACTCCGCCATCGCCAGCCTCGGCATAGGCCAGCAGGCCGGCTCCATCGGCCTCGGCTTCGCCATCCCGATCGAGCAGGTGCAGCGGACCGCGCAGCAGCTGATCGCCGACGGCGAGGCCGTCTACCCGGTCATGGGCGTGCTGCTCGACAACGGCTTCGTCGGCGTCGGCGCCCGGGTGGCCGAAGACGGCGACAACGGCCCCGGCGTCACTCCCGGCGGCCCGGCCGACGAGGTCGGCATCGAGTCCGGCGACGTCGTCGTCGCGGTCGACGGCGAGGACATCCGCACCCCGGCGGAGCTGATCGTCCGGCTGCGTGCCCACGAACCCGGCGACGACATCACCGTCGTCATCGACCGCGACGGCGAGGAGCTGGAATTCACGCTCACCCTGGGCTCGGCAGTCGGTTGACCCGCCACGTACTCTTGCGGGGACGGATGCACGTACGTAACGGACGTGGGGGCCGACGGTGTTCGACATAGGTATCGGCGAGGTCTTCGTGCTGCTCGTCGTCGCCCTGCTCGTCTTCGGCCCGGACCGGCTGCCCGAGATGGCCCGGCAGGCCGCCGGCTTCGTCCGCGACCTGCGCGCCATGGTCGCCAACGCCCGCAAGGACCTCTCCGGCAGTGTCGGCGACCTCGGCATCGACAAAGAGGATCTGAAGACCCTCTCCGACCTGCGCAACCCGAAATCCTTCGTGCGCCAGAAGGTCCTCGACGGCATCGACCTCGGCCTCGACGACGACGATGACACCTCGTCGTCCCGGCGCGCGAACGGCGCCCGCCCGTCCGCCCGGTCGGCGGCTACCGGTGCGGAGCGTGTCGGCGAGACTGTCGACGTTCCGCCGCCGTCCGCCGACCTGCCGCCGGCCCCGGAAGAGGACGTCCCTCCGCCGCCGATGGAGGACACGCCCGCGGCACCGGCGGCGGCTGAGCCAGCTCCGGCTGAGTCGGCGCAGGTTGCGTCGTCGTCGGCCGATTCCTCGTCGGCTGGTGAGCAGGCGCCCGAGTCCGTGGGCGCTGACGCGGCACGTTCGCCGCGGTTCGACCCCGACGCCACCTGACGTCCCATCCGCGATCGCTGGGCTCTCTGGCCCCACTGAGCGCCGTTGATCATGGAGAAGCGCCCTTTTCGAGGCGCGGGAGAGGGACGTTCCTCCATGATCAACGTGACACCTGCTCAACCTGATCATTTCCAGCCGGGGCGACCGGCGCACGTCCGCCCGGCTGACGTTCGCCCCATCGAGGCGGCACGTTGCTCGCCGGAGCCACATCATTGGGCTCACCTGGCCATTCACCGGCCCGTCGGGCCATCGATCACGACGGGTATCGACAGGAAAGTGATTAAGTGATCTAATCTCTCCAACGCGCGAACGAGACGTCGAAGGGGACGGGGTTGTGACTGCCGGAGAAGCGAGCCGCCGGACGCTGGCCGATGAGCTGGCCGCCGGAGTCGTCGCGCTGATCCGGGAGCGCCGCCTCGAGGCGGGCGCCCAGATGGATACCGTCCGGTCGATGGCGGAGCGGTTCGCCGTCGCGGTCCCCACCATGCGCGAGGCGTTGCGCCGGCTCGAGGCGATGGGCGTGGTCGTGCTGCGGCACGGGTCCGGCGTGTACGTGGGCGAGAACGTGCGCCGCTCGGTGCTGCCGAATCCGCACGGGCCGCTGCTGACCAGCGAGAGCCTGGTCGACCTGTTGGTGGCGCGGAGCACCATCGAGCCGCCGATCGCGGCCATGGGTGCCACCGTCCGCGACCCGGACGGCGTCGAGCGCATCAGCGAGACGCTGCGCGAGGCCGAGCGCTGCCTCATCGAGCGCAACCCACGGCTCTGGGTCGTCAACCTCGACTTCCACCGGGCGGTCGCGCAGGCGTCCGGCAACACCGTCCTGGCCGAAGTGGTCGACTCGATCGTGCTGGTGCATGCGCAAGAGCAGCGCGAGATCCTGCGCCTGCACGGCGACGAGGGCGAGGACTTCGAGGAGCACCGGCGCATCGCCCGGGCGGTGCTCGACGGCGACGCCGACGAGGCGTTCCGCGCGAGCAAGGAACACCTCGACAACGTCATCGAGGCCATTCGCAGCAGGAGACCCGATTCCGGGCGGTGACCGCCGGTCCCGGCGTCCTGCCAGTCACGGCCACCTGCCGGTCCGTGACACCTATCTGAATGCTGAGAGGTGAGTTCACGTGAGATTGCGTCACACTGTGGTGGCCGCTCTGGTGGCGTCGACGCTCGTCCTGGCCGCATGCGGGGGCGACGACGACGGCGGCGACGAAGGCTCCGCCGGCCCCGGGCAGATCAGCTTCTACACCGACAAGGGTGCCTGGGAGCCGCAGTTCCTGGCGGTGTCCGACGTGTCGGAGACCAGCCTCGGGCTGGGGCTGGACTTCACCGGATACTCCGACGCCGAGCAGTACTCGGCGTTCATCCGGCAGTCGTTCCGCACCGACGAGCGGCCCGACCTCTTCACCTGGCACACCGGCAGCGAGCTCGAGGACCTCGTCGCCGAGGACCTGCTGGCGCCGACGACGGACATCTGGCAGGCGGCGATCGACAACGGCGACGTGCCCGAGGCCATGCAGGAGCACTTCACCGTCGACGGCGAGACGTACTGCGTCCCGATGAACGCCGCCTACTGGGTCATGTACTACAACAAGGCGGTCTTCGACCAGTACGGCCTGGCCGAGCCGACCAGCTGGGCCGAGCTCATGACCGTCGCCGACACCGTGAAGGCCAACGGCGTCACCCCGTTCTACGAGACCAACATCCTGTTCTCGTTCGTCTGGTTCCAGACGCTGCTGGCCGGTACCGACCCCGAGCTGTACAACGCCCTGTCCACCGGTGAGGCCAGCTACACCGACCCGGGCGTCGTCGAGGTCATGGAGCAGTGGCGAGGCATGCTCGAGGGCGGCTACTTCGGTGACCCGGGCGACCAGACCGCACCGCAGGATCAGCTGAAGGGCGGCACCGTCGCGATGATCAACTTCGGCACGTTCCTGAGCGGCCAGCTCAACAGCGTCGACATGGTCTCCGGCACCGACTACGACTTCTTCGTCATCCCGAACGTCAACCCCGACCTGCCGCAGACCTCACTGATCTTCGAGACCGGGCCCATGTGCACCGCCAAGGACGCCGCGAACGAGACGTCGGCGCTGCAGTACGCCGAGTGGTGGATGACCGATGAGGCGCAGACGGCGTGGGCCAACGCCCGCGGCGACGTGTCGTTCAACCCGAAGGCCCTGGTGCAGGACCAGCTGCTCGCCGACCTGAACGAGCAATCCGCCAGCGGCGACTACCGGCTGCTCGAACGGTACTTCGAGGCGACGCCGACGCCGGTTCTCACCGCGGCGCTGGACGGCTTCAGCGCGTTCGTCACGAACCCGGGCGACCCGATGCCGATCCTCGAGACCATCCAGGCCGAGGCCGACGCCTACTGGAGCAGCCAGGGCTGACCTGCCCGAACGTGAGGGAGTTGACTGATGTCGGGGCTGGCGGTTGCCGCGCCTGAACAGACGACGACGCCGCGGCCGGTGCGTCGTCGCGGGTCCTACCGATGGTCTGCGCGGGGGTTCAGCCTGCCGGCGGTCCTCGTCGTGGCGGTGCTGCTGTACCTGCCGTTCCTCTGGACGACGTGGATCAGCTTCACCGAGTACAACGGTCTCGGGTCGCCGTCATGGGTCGGGCTGGACAACTACCGGGCCATGTTCGACGACCCGAACTTCCTCACATCGCTGCGCAACACCCTGATCTGGGTCGTGGGCAGCATCACGGTCCCGGTCGGGCTGGGTCTGCTGATCGCGACGCTGTCGTACGGGATGCGGTTCGGCAGCTGGCTGCGGCTGCCGTTCCTCATCCCGTATGCGATCTCCGGCGTCGCGGTCGGCGTGGTCTGGCGGTTCGTGCTGCAGAACGGCGGCGGACTGAGCCAGGCCCTGGACGCGCTCGGGCTGCCGGGTGCGGACAGCCGCTGGCTGAGCGACGCGCCGCTGAACACCATCGTGATGATCGGTGCCGCGGCTTGGCAGCAGAGCGGCGTGAACGCGCTGCTGTTCGTCATCGGCCTGCAGTCGATCCCGCGGGAGCCGATCGAGGCGGCCCGGCTCGACGGCGCGTCCGGCTGGCGTATGTTCCGGCACATGCACTGGCCGATGCTCCGGCCGCTGACCACCGTCGTGGTCGGACTGTCGCTGGTGGCGAGCCTGAAGACGTTCGACATCGTGTGGGTGATGACCAAGGGCGGGCCCGGCCGCAACGCCGAGACGCTCGCGGTGACGATGTACGAGGAGACGTTCGTGAACAGCGCGTACGGCGCCGGCTCGGCCGTCGCGGTCTTCCTCAGCGTCGTGACGTTCCTCGCCGCGATCACCTACCTGCGCCGGCAGCTGTCGGCCGAGAGGACGGTGTGACGCCGATGGCCGCGCGCATCCTCCGGCCGGCGATCCTCGTGGTGCTCGGCCTCATCTGGCTGGCGCCGATCTACCTGCTGCTGGTCAACGCCAGCAAGGACCCCGCGCGGTACGCCGCCGACCAGGTCTGGCGGCCGGTGAGCGACTTCGCCCTGTTCGACAACATCCGGCAGGCCTGGGAGATCGGCGGCCTCGGCGACGCCGTCACCAGCACCGTCCTCTACAGCGTCATCGCGCCGGCGCTGGCCGTGCTGATCGGCGCCGCCATCGGGTTCGGCATCGTCGCGCTGCGGCTCAAGCACGGGTTCTTCTGGTTCGTGCTGGTCTTCGGCGGCACCGTGTTCCCGCTGCAGATGATCCTGATGCCGCTGTTCGTCGGCTACGTCGAGGCCGCCATCTACGACAGCCGGCTGGGCATGGTCGCCATCTACACCGCCGTCACCGTGCCGTTCTCGGCACTGGTCATGCGGAACTTCCTGGGCGGCATCGCGCACCAGGTGTTCGAGGCCGCGGTCATGGACGGCGCCAGCACCTGGCGCATCTTCTGGCGCATCTACCTGCCGATGTCCACCAGCGCGCTCGTGGCCGTGTTCATCCTGCAGGCGACCTTCGTCTGGAACGACCTACTGCTGGGACTCGCGCTCAGCCAGTCCGACGACGTCCGCCCGCTCATGACGGCGGTCACCGCGCTCCAGGACACCTACGGCGGGCTCCAGCTGACGGCGGTGCTGGCCGGCGGCCTGCTGGTGTCGCTGCCGACCGTCGTCCTGTTCCTGTCCACCCAGCGGATCTTCAGCCGGGGCCTCAACCTCGGCCAGTTCTAGGAGGCGTGCGATGAGAGTGGCCGTGGTCACCGGCGGCGGCGCCGGCATCGGCCGGGCGGTCGTGGAGCGGCTGGCCGGCGACGGCGAGCTGGTGGTCGCGCTCGACCGCGACGCCGCCGCGCTCGACCGGCTGGCCGCCGACTCGATGGAGCGCGGCTGGCGGGTGCAGGCCCGGCAGCTCGACGTGGCCGACGCCGCCGCCGTCGAGCGGTGCGCCGCCGAGCTCACCGAGCAGTTCGGGAGCATCGGCACCCTGGTCTGCGCCGCCGGCATCCAGCGCTACGGCACCGTCGAAGAGACCAGCATGGAGCTGTTCGACGAGGTCATCGCCGTCAACCTGCGCGGCGTCTTCGCCGCCTGCCACTTCCTGATGCCGCTGCTGCGGGCCGACGGGGGAGGCGCCGTCGTGGTCGTGGCGTCGGTGCAGTCGTACCAGTCGCAGACCCGGGTCGCGGCGTACGCGGCGTCGAAGGGCGCGCTGGTCGCGCTGGTCCGGTCGATGGCGCTCGACCACGCGGCTGACGGCGTGCGCGTCAACGCCGTCCTGCCCGGCTCGGTCGACACCCCGATGCTGCGCTGGGCCGCCGACCTCTACGCCGACGGCCGCCCGGCCGAAGACGTCGTCGCCGAGTGGGGCCGCTCGCACCCGCTGGGCCGCGTCGCGCGGCCGTCCGAGGTGGCCGACGCCGTCGCCTACCTGGCCGGACCCCAGGCCAGCTTCGTCACCGGCACCGACCTGGTGGTCGACGGCGGACTGCGCGCCGGGCTGCCGGTGGTCCTGCCCGAGTCCGCGAAGGAGAACTGAGCACGTGAAGATCGTCGACGTGCGCGCCACGACCGTGACGGTGCCGCTGCAGGCGCCGCTGCGGCACAGCAACGGCGCGCACTGGGGCCGGTTCGTCCGTACCATTGTCGAGGTCGAGGCCGACAACGGCCTGGTCGGCCTGGGCGAGATGGGCGGCGGCGGCCAGAGCGCCGAGGACGCCGTCCGCGGCCTGCGCGAGTACGTCGTCGGCCACGACCCCGCCCGCACCGAGGCGCTGCGGTTCATGCTGGCCAACCCGACGGCCAGCCTCTACAACAACCGCACCCAGCTGCTCGCGGCCATCGAGTTCGCCTGCCTGGACCTGCAGGGCAAGCACCTCGGCGTGCCGGTGCACGAGCTGCTCGGCGGCAAGGTCCGCGACCACGTCGCGTTCGCCAGCTACCTGTTCTTCCGCTACCCGGCCGCCGACGGCGGCGGCGAGGTGCGCACCCCGCAGCAGCTGGTCGCGCACGCCCGCGAGCTGAAGGAGGCGCACGGTTTCACCGTGCACAAGCTCAAGGGCGGCGTCTTCCCGCCGGACTACGAGCTGGAGTGCTACCGGGCGCTGGCCGAGGCGTCCCCGGACGACACGCTGCGGCACGACCCCAACGGCGCGTGGTCGCCGGAGGAGGCGGTCCGGTTCGCCGCGGGCATCGAGGACCTGCGCAACGACTACCTCGAGGACCCGACGTGGGGCATGAACGGACTGCGCCGGGTGCGCGAACGCACCAGCATCCCGATCGCCACGAACACCGTCGTCGTGAACTTCGAACAGCTGGCGGCGAACGTCCGCGACCCCGCCGTCGACGTCGTCCTGCTCGACACCACGTTCTGGGGCGGCATCCGCCCATGCGTGAAGGCGGCCGGGGTGTGCGAGACGTTCCAGCTGGGCGTCGCCGTGCACTCGTCCGGCGAGCTGGGCATCCAGCTGGCCACCATGCTGCACCTGGGCGCCGTCGTGCCGAACCTGTCCTTCGCGGCTGACGCCCACTATCACCACCTGACCGGGGACGTCATCGCCGGCGGGCCGTTCCGGTACCGCGACGGCGGCATCGACGTACCCGACGGGCCCGGGCTGGGCGTCGAGCTGGACCGCGACAAGCTCGCCGAGTACGCCGAGCTCTACCGCGAGCTGGGCGGCTACCCGTACGACCGCGACCCCGGCCGGCCCGGCTGGTACCCGTTGCTGCCCAACTCCGACTGGGCCGACCCCGCGGCGGCCGGCCCAGTGGACCTCGGAGGACGCTGACCGATGCGGCCCATCCCCACCGTCGACGACTTCACCTCCGACCCCGTCGTGCAGCGGTACGACGACATGGTCAACCCGCCCGGCCTGACCAACTTCCTCGGCGCGGTGCAGGTCGACCACGACGTCACCGCGGTGCGCAGCGTGAACTTCGCGCCGGTCTCGCACGGCGACACCGTCACCGGTGCGCTGTGGGTCGACGGCCGGCTGTTCCGGTCCTACGGCGAGCCCGTCACGATCCAGTGGCGGCCCGACCGCGTCGTCCGCTCCGCCCGGCTGGGCGACCTCGTCATCGAGTCGACGACGGTGACCCCGCCGGGCGTCGACGGCGTCGTCGTCGACGTCGCCGTCACGAACACCTCCGGCATCGAGCGGATGGTCCGGCTGGGCCTGTCGGTCGCGTCGACGGTGACCCAGGCCGGGCCGTGGCGCGCGCCGGAGCCGCCGTCGGAGCCGAACGCGCTGGCACCGCTGCCGGACCGGGTGGCGCTGCTGGGCCGGGCCGAGACCACCGCGGCGGTGAGCGTGCAGGGCCTCGACGCCGACGGCGCCCGGGCCGGCGACCGGTCGCTGGAGGTCGACGTCTCGCTGGCGCCCGGCGAGCGGTACCGGTTCGGGTACGTGCACGTGGTCGGCACCGAGGCCGAGGGCGCGCTGGCCGCGTACGACAGCGTCGTCGCGGACGTGCCCGGGCAGGTCGCGGCCGCCCGCGCACTGTGGGACGACACCCTGCGGGCCGCGTTCACGCCCGGGAACGACCAGTTCAGCGGGCATGTGCCGACGCTCGAGACGTCGAACGACGCGCTGCGCCGGCTGTACTGGTGGGGCGTGCTGGGCGTGATCTGGTTCCGCCGCGACAGCCCGGCCAGCCACCTCGGCCGGGTCTACGACACGCTGATGCCGCGCTACTGGCAGACCACCACGTTCATCTGGGACTTCAGTCTCAGCTCGATGATCCACGCCCTGCTGGACCCGGAGCCGATGCGCCGGCAGATCGAGCACTGGATCGCCCTGGACATCCACCGGCACTTCGGCACCGAGTGGCAGACCGGCGGACCGGCGGGCTACTGGTACTCCGTCAACGACTACGCGATGATCCGGCTGGTCCGCGACTACGTGCGCTGGAACGGCGAGCCCGCCTTCCTGGACGTCCAACTCGCCGCGCACGACGGGCCGGCGAAGCCGGTGGCCGAGCACGTCGCCGACTGGGCCACTGCCTGGGAGGGCTTCCGCAAGGCCCACGCGCTGGCCGACTACGGCGGCATCGACAACCTGCTCGAGTGCGTCAGCTCGTACGTGCACGAGGTGGCCAGCCTCAACGCCGCCAACGTGTGGTGCATGCGGGCCGCCGCCGACGTCGCGGCGCTGCGCGGCGACGGCGGGCTCGCCGACGACCTGCGGACGAAGGCCGACGCGCTGGTGCCGCACGTCGGCGAGCTGTACGTCGAGGGCCAGGGGTTCTGGCACGCGCGGCAGCCGGACGGGCGGCTGCTGCCGGTGCGGCACTGCTACGACTTCACCACCGTCGGCATGACGATCGCCGCCGACCTGCCGGAGCGGCAGCGCGAGGAGATGGTGGCGTTCTTCGTCCGCGAGCTGCGGACGCCGTCGTGGATGCGGGCGCTGTCGCCGTACGACGACGACGCCGCGTTCAGCGTCCGCCCGGACCACCAGTGGAACGGCGCCTACCCGGCCTGGCCGGCCGACGCCGCGCGGTCGCTGATCGAGCTGGGCCGGCCCGACGTCGCCGCCGACTGGCTGTCCGGCCTGGCGCGGACCGCCAACCAAGGGCCGCCCGGTCAGGCGCACTTCGTCGAGGAGGCCGCTGAGCCGCTCAACGGCGGCGCGGTGAAGTCGCCGCCGCAGTTCCCGTACCTCATCGACTGGTCGTGCTCATCGGCCGGCGCGTGGTCCGCGCTGGTCGTCGAGGGGTTCTTCGGCGTCCGGCCGGAGGTCGACGGGTCGCTGACGGTGCGATCGCGGCTGGCGGCGGTCGACCCTGACGCCCGGCTGCGGAACCTGCGCGCCGGCGGCCGGCTCGTCGACGTCGGCGCCGAAGGCGTCGTCGACGCCCAGTAGGCCGGCGGGCCGCAGCCGCCCACCTCGTCTTGATCTTGGAGTTGTTCGGCCATCTATCGGACATTTCGGCTCCCCTCTGTTGTCAACCGGCTCGTTTGAGGGATTGCTTGGCTGCGGGCTTCCGGGAGGGTGGGCTCGGTTGTAGCGTCGGTTTCGCGGGTCCGGGAAGTGGCTGATCCGAAGTGTCGATGTG
>NZ_SMLB01000062.1 GCF_004349105.1 Jiangella aurantiaca | reverse complement strand
GGCGGGGGAAAACGTCGCGGCCGCGGGCCGGGCCGGCTGCTGCGCCTGGTCGCGGACCTGCTCGGCCACGGCGACCAGCCCGCCGGCGACCTCGGCCCGCAGCTCGGCGTCCCACCGGTCCAGCCGGTCCGCCGCGGTCTCGCCGGCGGACGTCTTCGCGCGGCGCGTGCCGAGCGCGGCCTGCTGCCGCATCCGGGACAGCTCCAGCGCGTTCGGTGCCCGGCCGTGTGCCCGCTCGAACTCGGTGACCCGCCCGGCGAGTGTCCGGTTGATGTGGGCGGACCGCTCGCTGAACAGGTCCATGACGGGCTGGTCGATGCCCTCGATCTCGCGGGCCTGTCCGTCTGCCCGCATCACCCACCGGACACCCAGCCGGCGGGACAGCTCCTCTTCCATCACGCGTTCACCGATCGCGCCGGCGGCCTGCTTCCACGCGTGGATGGCGCGCGAGTCCAGCGCGCGGACCTGTCCGTCCGGGCAGACGACCCGGTTCAGGATCGCGTTGTGGATGTGCTGCTGCGGGTCGTGGTCGCGGCTGTCGGACTGGTGGAAGCTGGCGACGGTCCAGTCGTGCGCGTCGGTCCACCGGCCGGCGCCGGCGCCGTGCCGGCCGGTGCGGGCGTACCCGGCCCGGGCCGACAGCTCGGACAGCATCGCCTGGTTCCCAGCCCACAGGGCCGCCTCGACCTCGGCCCGCATGGCTGCCCACATGCCCGCGCGCACGTCGTCGCCGGCCCGCTGCGCGTCCAGCTCGGCCCGCTGCAGCGCGGTGTGCATGACGGTGAAGCTCTTGACGGGGGAGAAGGTCGCGTCGACGAACATCACCGGCTGGCGGGTCTTCTTGCGCACCTCGAGCTCGATCTCACGCACCCGCTCCGGCAGCGCACCAGGCTCCGCCGCCAGGCGCTCGGCCACCAGCTCCTCCTCGCTCTTGAACCTGCCGGGCGCCCGACCGAGCGTGGCCGCCTGGTCCCGGGTGGCCGGGTCGGCGAACTTCGGGTCCCGCGGGTCGCGGAACTCGCTGTAGATCGCCGTCATGACGTCGTTGCCGACCTCACCGACCAGGCCGAGCGCCTCCGCGCCGGTCCCGGACCAGCGGCCCGGCGGCTCGCCAGCCGTGGTCGCGTCGAGGTAGTAATTCTCCCGGCCCTGGGCCACTTGCCCCGTCAAGTACTCGGCGGAATGGCCACTGGAAATGCTGAGCATAAAGAGTTCCCCTACTGCGGAAGAAACACGCTCCGCGGGTCTGAATTTACCTATTCGATCAGAGATGCCTAGGTGTGATTCTGAAACTGACCAGGGTGAGACGATCCTCGGTGGTCGTGCACGGACAAATGATCATGCAGCGGTCCGAGTGTGCTCTCTGGTGTCAGCATCCATCGTGATTGCTGTTTGTCCGGGGATCTCGTGGTCTTCGGGTGTCGTGGTCACTGGTGGCTGGCTCGCGGCGACGGCTTGGATCGTGGCGCGTATGCGCTGGGCGGGGCGGGCTCCGATGTCGCAGACCTGCTGCACGCGGTAGCGGGTGATCCGTCCGCCGTTGGCGGCGGCCTCGGCGGTGAGCTGGTCGCCGTAGCGGGCCAGCAGCGCGGCATCGCTCTCGCGGGATGCGGGACGTGTCCTGCGCGCCCGCTGGCGTCGCGCTGAGCCGTCGGAGGCACCCCGCCCGACCACCGCCCGCGCCGCCGGGGGAGCCGCCACGGCCGCGTCAGCGGCCACCGGAGCGGGAGCGACGGGAGCGGTCAGCTCGACGGCGCGGTGCGCCCGGGTGATCCGCTCGCGCACGGCCTCGATCATGGCGTCGTCGGCGTACAGCGCCAGCCGGCCCAGCCGGGCCGCGTGGATCCGCTGCGGCCAGGCGCCGCGATGGACCCGCCGGGCGGTCGCGGTCATGGCGTGGATGCGGCGATCCCGGGCGACCTCGGACAGGTCGCGCTCGGTCGGCTCGATCGCGCCAAGCCGCACCAGCAGCCGGCGCGGGGTCCAGCGCCAGGACCCAGCCGGCCTGGAGACGCCTTCGGCGGTGAGCGTGGTGTGCCACATGCCGGCGGCCATGAGGGGGAGCGCCAGGCGCAGCAGCACCTCGACGAACGACTGCGAGTTCAGCGACACGATCACGCCGGCGGTCCCGGCGATCACCCACACGACGGTCCCGTGCCGGCCGGGGTGCCCGGGCGTCACGATGGCGCCGGCGGCATCCCTGACGGTGGTGCGCCGGTAGTGCGTCGTGGCGTGCATGGCCGAGCTGAGCATCGCCAGCTCGAACACGGCGAAGGTCACCACGGCGAGCACCGGCGGCAGGCCGAGCCGGTGGACGGCGACCATCCACATGCCCTCGGCGGACAGGCCGAGCACGGCGACGCCGGCGACGGTGGAGACCCACCGGTCGACGCGGCCGCGCCGGCGGGCGCGGTACAGGGTGACGGCCAACACCAGGGCCACGGCGGCGAGCACGGCGACCAGGCCGCCGCCATGCGTCCAGGTTTCGGGGTCGGTGACGGTGTCCATGAGGGTCCTCTCCTCGACAACGGATCGGCGTCCGGTCGAGCGGGGGTCGGATCCCGCCCGGGTGATGCCTTGGACGCGCGTGGTGATCACGCTACGGCAGGCAACATGATGTTGCAACATCTAGTTGCAACCATGTGTTGCAACATGAGGGTGTGAGGCGTAGGCTCGCGGTCCGAGATGTCCGAACGAGGGGAGCCGATGCCCGCCAACGACACCGAGGCGGCGGCGCTGGCCGAGCTGGACCGGCTCACCGCGAGCTACACCGCCGCGGCCGCCAATCTGGAACGCGCGAGAGCCGAACTACACGACGCCATCATCCGGCATCTGCGGGAACGCTCCGCGCCACCGGGGAAGATCGCGGACCACACGCCATACGACCGCAACCACATCGGGCGCCTCGGCCGCGCGGCCGGCGTGCCACCGATTCGAGGACAGAATCCGACCTGACATGGGCGGTCCGCAGCCGAGATCCGACCCTCGGCCGCGGACCTAGGACACCGGAGAGGACCCGGCATCCATGAGCACACAGACTAGGACTACGAACCTGCCCGCGATCATCGCCGCCGTCATCCTGACCGCCTGGGTGACGCTGTTCCTGCCCGTCCCTGGGGAGGCCAAGCTTGCCGCCGGGGCGGTCCTCGTGACCGCGCTCCTCTACCTCGTAGGGCGACTGCTGCGCCGGCACAGAGGCGCTGGGACCGGCACCGCGGCCACCATCAACCGGTGGTCGGCAAAGTCGCGGCGGCAGGGCGGGGTTGCATCGACGTGGGACCTGATCAGCCACACCTCGAGCTGGGCGATGCGGCGGCGCGCTGCAGTGCTGCGGCCATCGCTCGGTCAGCTGTCGTGGTGGCGGCGCTGGCGCACACCTGTCACCGCATACGCGACCCCGCTGGCCAAGGTCGGCCGACTCACCGTCTGGTCGCCGTGTGAGGACGTCACGCTCCGGGTCGGCGGCCCCCGCACGGGCAAGACCGGCGAGCTGGCGTGCCGGATCGCTGACGCGCCGGGCGGGGTGGTCGCCACGAGCACCCGTACGGACATCGTGGAGCTGACCGCGCCGATCCGGCAGACCCAGGGCCACCCAACGATGGTGTTCAACCCGTCCGGGCTCGGCCGATGGGCCTCGACGGTGCAGTGGTCCCCGCTCACCGGCTGCCGGGACCTCACCACCGCGCAGCGCCGCGCAGCCGACATGATCCCGCCGTCGAAGTCCGCTGACGCCGAGGTCTGGCACGTGCAGGCCCGCCGGGTCCTGGCCGTGCTGCTGTACGCGGCCGCGCTGGAAGAGCTGCCGATGCGCGCCGTGCTCGCATGGGTGTCCGAGCCGGACGCCCGGTCCGCCGACGCCGTCGACCGGGCGCTGTCGCGGGTCAAGGACGGGCCCGAGATCCGGTCGGTCCGCGCGACCGCCGACCAGTTCTTCGGGACCAACGACCGGACGCAGACGTCCATCACAACCACGCTCATGCCGGCACTCACCTGGCTCACCGACACCCGCGCGGCCGCGATCGGCGACCCTGACCCGGCCAAGGCCGGCAAACAGCTGGACCTCGACACGCTCGCCGCCGGCACCGGCACCCTGTACCTGCTCGGCGCCGAGGACGGCGTCACGGCGCCGCTGCTGGCCGCGCTCACTGCCGAGGTCGCGCACCGGGCCCGCATGCGGGCATCCGAGCAGCCACGCGGCCGGCTGGACCCGCCGCTGACCATCGCACTGGACGAGGCCGCACTGGTGTGCCCGGTGCCGCTGGACCGCTGGACGGCCGACATGGGCGGCCGCGGGATCACCATCCACGTGTCGCTCCAGTCACGCAAGCAGCTGCAGCAGCGGTGGGGCGACGAGGGCGCGGGCACCATCGTGAACAACTCGTCGTCGATCATGGTGTTCGGCGGCACCCGTGACCCCGACGACCTCGCGGCGTGGTCGATGCTGTCCGGGGAGCGCGACGAGTCCGTGAGCACGCACGACGCCGGCGGCGACCTGGCGTCGACGACTGCGCGCAAGACGCCGGTGTTGTCGCCGGCGCAGATCGCGAACCTGCCCGCGCAGCACGTCATGATCGTGCGCCGAGGTATCCCGGTCAGCGTGGGCCGTGCGGTCATGGCGTGGCAGCGGCGAGACATGCGCCGCGCTGTTCGACGAGCGCCGTACGAACCTGTCCTCGAACCCACAGCCACCACAACCGCAGCGGCGACGACCGCGGAAGGCACCGAATGAGCACCAGACGGGTACCGGAAGGCCAGCAGGCCGACGCCGACGCCGCGCCGGTCCGGGCGTTGGCCCGGCAGGTCCAGCAGCTCGCCGCCGGCGTCGCCGAGCTCACCGCGCGGACGGGCAGGGCGGAAGAGACCGCCACCCAGGCCGCCAAGGCCGTCACCACGATCAGTGAGGCCGTCCGCGACCTGTACGACCGCCAGGACAGTGGTACCGGTGACGACGGCACGGCCGGGGTGACGCCGCCGTGGTGGCTCGTCCGCGACCCCGACCAGGCCGCCGCGATCCTCACCGACCTCACCGACTGGGTGTCGGCGGTCTACGTGCGGTACCTACACGAGACCGATCTCTCCGGATGCTGGCCCTACCATCCCGACGTCGTGACCGAGCTGGCCGCGCTCCGCGACGGCTGGGAAGCCGCCTACAACGGCAAGCACGCGTCACCGGCCGCCGTGCTGGACTGGCACGACCGATGGCGCCCGGGCACCGTGCAACGGGTCACGGAGATGCTGCGGCGCTGCTCACTGGACCAGCACGCCGACGGCAAAGGATGGCTCCCGGTGGAGCGCCCCGGCGGCGAAGCCGTCGACGACGCGGCCGCCTGGTGGGCCAGCACCGGCGGCGCAGAAACCCCGCCAGCGCCATCGCGCGAGGCGGCCAAGGCCGAGCAAGACCGCCGCCGCGCCCGCGACAAGGCCCGCTACTGACCAGCTGAAACGTGCCTGCAACGGCAGAGTCCGGAAAAATACCGCTGAAGAGGTTGTCACACCGCGGCCTTGTGGTGTGGGGAGCCGCCCGGTGGCAAGAGATATCTGTAGTTCTGTTCGGCAGCCGGCACCCTGGCCCTTGACACTGTGCTCGCACCGGTCCTCGCACGCGTGCTCGCATGACATCCTCACCTACCCGCTACAGCGACAGTTAACGACGAAGTGATTCGTTTGCCAGCTGGCCACCTGACGGCGTTTCCTAGGGGCATGAGATCGCAGGACGCCCCCGACTCCTCCTCCACCGAGGATGAGGAACCACTCCCAGAGACCCCTGAAGAACGGGTTGCCGCGACACGAGCACAGCTGCTCGAGCGCACGAACCGTTCCTCCGTGCCGATCCGCCGCACGTTCGTACAGGCACCACGCGGTGCCGCCGCACGGCACGGCATGCTCTCGCAATTCGTAAGAAACGGAGATCGCCGAGCCCTTGACGCCTATTTGATGATCTTGGCGTTGACCAGCAGCGGCGGCCCGCTCGACGATAACTGGACCACGACGCACCCCATCCGGGCATGGGCACGCCTCTTCGGCACGACACTGTCCGCCCAGGAGAACTCCGCCTCGAACGCGGTCTCCAAGATCCTCTCCCGCCTCGAAGATCGACAACTGATCGGGCGGGAGCGGAAGGGCAGGGAGCGCAAGATCCAGATCCGGCTCCTTCGCGAGGACGGCTCAGGAGAGCCGTACACCCGCCCGAAGAGCGCCGACGACCGGTTCCTAAAGCTGTCCCACGCATACTGGTTGGACGGCTGGATCGACAAGCTCAGCCTCCCGGGTCTCGCGATGCTCCTCGTCGCGCTGCATGAGCGACCCAGATTCCAGCTCCCCACCGAACACGTGCCGGCATGGTACGGCTGGTCGGCGGACACCGCCGAGCGCGGATTTGACGAGCTGCGCAACCACGGGCTCCTCGGCGTCACCCGACGCAAGCGTTTCGAAGGTGGCAGCCCCACCGGGTACGTGTACGTGAACACGTACGAACTCCTGCGGCCGTTCCGGACCGCAGACGAGCGTCTCAAGGCATCGAGCGGAGGCCGCACCCCAGCAGCCACGACAACACCGACCATTGCGCAGTTCATGCAGCCAGGAGCCCTGTACTGATGGCCTGGCTTGCGCTGCTCCCAGCACGATGGATCGGCCTGGCCATCCTCTATGTGGCGTTAGCGTTCGTGATCGTGGTGGCCGTGTTCTGGAAGAGCCGACAGGACTACGCCAAAGACACGATCAAGGACCTATCGAAGATCCTCAACCCGCCTAAGCCCACATGAGCCGCGAGCCTCGTCGCATGGCAGGACCGGGGTTCTAGGACGGCGCTGGGCTGGCGGTGAGTGTCGGTGCTGGTGTGGCGTGGGGTGGCGGGCCGTAGATTGTTTCGCCGCAGGTCCAGCAGGTCCACGAGTGATAGCCGCGGCCGCCGTGGGCGCGGCCGCGCGGGTGGGCACATGCACGGGTAGGTGCTGTGCGATGCGCCGGCCTTGAGTGAGTGCCCGTTGGGGCACCGCTCCGGCGCAACGAGGACCGTCGCGGTCGGGCCGAGCTCCGGGTGGGGCGCGTACTCGCCTGGGACCGGCGGGCGGGCGGGCTGCTCGACGCGGTCGGCCGGAATCCAGACGCGCACGTAGGCGACCTGGTGACTCCATCCCCACTGGCCGGGCACGCTGACTTCGACATGGTCGGCCGTCCACTGGAACGCGTGAGTGAGGATGGTTTCGCGGTGGCCGTCGGTGAACTCGATCGTGGCGAGGACGCGGCGGATCCCGGGCGTGGGGCCGGACCAGCCAGGGGCGGTGGTCTGGTCTTGTGCGGGCGCGTAGCTGACAGGCTGAGGCTCCATAAGCGCCATATTAGAACGCATGTTCGGATGACGTCAGGGGTTCTGCTCCTGGATTTCCCGCATCAGCGGCGCCAGCTGGTGCCGGTCTTCCGCGCGGGCCTGGTCGACGTCGCGGACCGCCTCGTCGATCTCGGCGGCGGTGATCCGCAGCACCCACCGGTTGTCCTCCCGGCGCCTACTCTGCCCGATCCGGACCATGCGGCCGTCGTCGGTCTCGACCTCGGAGAAGCAGGAGACGGGGTGCTGCGCCGGCGTGTCCCTCAGCACGATCTCCAGCCCGCCGGCGGCGTCCTCGGTCGTGATTCGCAGGTTCCACCAGCCACCCCGCGCGGGCCGCCACTTGCCCACGGGCAGCGGGTCGCCGGCGAGGTCGTAGATCCCGATCACGCACGAGTCAGGCTCTCGCACCCGGACGTTGATGGCCGCCATGCCCTGGCCTGTACCCCGAATCGTGAAGCGCCGCCGGCCACCCGATCGAGCGGAGAGGCCGACGGCGGTTCTTGACGTCTACACGTCAACGACGGTGAAGGTCTCGCCGCAGCCGCCGCAGGTGATCGGAGCGGCATCGAAGGTGGTGCGGGCGGCGCGGACGATGCGCCCGCATCCGCAGGTGGCCTTGATCCAGCGGCCCTGCTTTCGGCCCGGGCTGCCCGGTCGCCGGCCCCTCGTACCGTCCCCACCGTGGACGCCGGGGCCGTCCGTGCCGCCCTGCCCGCCACCGATCAGCAGCCGCGCCCACTCGGGCAGCTCCATGGTCAGCACGATCGCGGCGTCCAGCTGCTCGACCACGTCGGCGTAGCTCTGGCGGGTCTCGTCGGTGATCTCGACGGAGGAGAAGCCCAGCGAGGCGTCTGGCCGCTCGGCCCGATACTCCAAGCCCAGCTCCTCGGCGATCGCGAGGAACCGCTTGTTGTGGTAGCGGTGCTGGCGGCTGGTGTCCTTCACCCCGCGCACCGCCGCGACGGCGTGAGTGGCCTCGTGTAGCAGCGTCTGGACGGTCTTCACCGCGCCGACCCCCAGCGTCTCTCCGGAGACGAACAGCTCGTGCTTGCGGTCGCGCTCGATGACGCCGTCGCTGTTCACGCGGAAGCGGCCGTTGGCCCAGAACTCGTGGCCGAAGTGGCCCCAGGTCAGGCCCAGCATGCCCTTGCCCGAGCCGGTGATCATCACGACGTCGGGGACCTCCGGGTGCCGCGCCTGGATGGCTCGCCAGACCGTTTCCAAGGCTGCGACGAGCTGGCTGCCGGTCTCGGTGCGGGCGATGATGGCGGTGGTGTTCATGGCGTCCCTCCGGTTGTGCCGTGCGGTCGGGGGGTGTTTTGTTGCCCCGACCGGCGGCGTGCCGGTGTCACGGCCGTGGAGGCTCGCGGTCAAGGGTCGGCCGGAGGCCGATCGCCGAAGGCGACCAAGATGTTTTTCGACAAATGCGACAGCGAAATCGAAAAAGATCTTGAGCCCTTGATCGGGAGACAGGCCGTGATACGGGCGGGTGAGACGCGGCGGCTACCTTGACGGGCTCATGGTCGCGTCACCCCAGCCACAGCGCAGCCAGCGGCCGCGAGGAGCTATTCGCCAATGGTTGTCGATCGCTGGTCTTCAAGTCCGTTCTTGTTGGAGGAGCATGAGGCCGTGGATCGCGGACAGGTGATCGGTCAGTCCGTGGTGCTGCTCTGGCTCGATGGCGATCAGAAGCAGTGGAATGGCGGGGTGCTCGGGTAGGTACAGGTCGTCCTCGCCGTGGCCGCCGGAGATCGCGTTGGGTTGGATCTCGATACGTGTCGGTGACGTGTGACCGGTGGTGAGGTAGACGCCTCGGTAGTAGCTGTCGTGTTCCTCGAAGGTCAGACCGAGGCGCTCCTCGACGATCCGGGCTAGTTCGGGCATGGAGTGTGTGCTGGTGCCATAGGTGTGGCTGGAGGTCATCGTCTGCGTCCCTTTCACACGGCGGGTTGGCGCTCGACGAGCCGACCTCATTCAACGCGGGCTCGCGCCCCCTGACGCTGGCCGGGCCGGTCGGACCATCGCGGCGTGAGGGTCCGGCACCAACAGAAAAGCCCCCGATCCGCGGGGGTTCAGGGGCCTTCCTGGCGGCCGACCCGGTGAGGGCCGGCCGGGCACTACGGTAAGTGGGCGCGGGGCCGCCGAGCTACCCGGACGGCGGGGACGGTGCTTCTTCGCGGTCGCGGAGGATGCGCACGACGGGGACCGCGACCAGGATCCCCGCCGCGAGGGCGATGGCCGCCGGCCGGTAGTCGAGCGCCCACAGGGTGACGGGGCCACCGATCCCGAGGACCAGCAGCGGCACCTTGATGGCCAGCCAGATGGGGATCGCGATCGGGCCGAGCACGAAGGCTGCGCCCACGGCCAGCAGCATGACCCAGGTGCCACGCTTCTGGGCAGCAGCGAACATGCGGCCCAGCTGCCGGAACACCAACAGCAGGTCACGCACGGCCAGCTCCGTCGTCCCAGTTCCGTTCCGTCATGGTGCCTGTACTCTCCCGCTTCGCCTCGGTGTTCATCGACGCTCAACCCCGACGATCCCGCATACATTGCACACGAGTATCCGCCGATCAGCGAGTTGACGGCCGTTGTCGCCGGTCAGCTCCTCGTGTTCGGTGACCCGCAGGCACGACCCGCAGCGCCGGATCAACGCCACTGTGGCGGTCACCGCTCCCACCCCCGGGCGCCGTACTCGTCGACGGGCACCTGCAGCAGCTCGGCACGCCGGCGTTGCAGCTCGGCCCACGACGGGCCGGTCGGGGCGACGAATCCCGAGCGCGCGTCAAGCTCGGCCAGCTCCATGCGCATCCTGACGAGCAGGTCGGACTCGGCGAGCTCCATGCGCAGCTGTGCGGCCAGGTGCTCGGCCTCGCCGTCGCGGCGCCACACCTCGGCGGCCCGTACGACGGACGCCACCCGGCGCGGGTCGAGGTCGGGCAGCGCCTCCCACTCGTCCGACCCGTACAACGGGATCTCGCCGGCGGCGGCGCCCTGGGCGATCAGGGCCTCGGCCCACTCCGCCGCGGTCACGGGGTCACCATCCGGGCGACGTCGGCGGGCAGCAGCCACAGGCCGAGGTGGCCGCGGGCCGGGAGCAGCGCGCCGATCGGTCGAGGGTCCTCGAGGACCCAGTGCCACGCGGCTGGGCGGGCCCACGGCGAGCAGCCGGTGTCGCATTCGTCGGCGTGGTGGGTGTCGACGAGCTGGACGACGCCGAGCACCACACCACGGGCCAGGTCGGTGTCCGGGCCTTCGAGAGTGCGCCGCCACTCGTAGACGACGCCGCCGGCGTACGGGTCGACCGACAGGCCGGCGTGGACGGCCAGCGCACCCCGGTATCGGGTGCGGCAGGAGCGGTTCTCGACGTTCTTGCCCAGGTGCATGATCGCGTGGGCGTGCGGCTGCTGCACGGTGAGCGCCCTCATCGGATCTCACCGCCCGACCAGAACGCGCGGGTCTTCGCGGCCTCGCCCCGCGTGCAGCCCGGGCACAGGAAGTGGCTCCGGGTGATCTGGTGGAACCACCCGGCCGGCGCGCTGCCGTCGCTCTGCCGGGACGTGACGACGCCGCAGCTCCCGCAGCGAACCGCGAGCCGGTCGACCTCGGTACGGCGGCGGCTGCGCGGCAGCCGAGCGCGGCCGACGGCCCATCGGACGGCCAGCATCAGGTTCACGGCCACTGTGACGGCGACGCCGACGATCCAGAGTCCGGTCCGAACGACCTCGATTACGAGCCGACGTACGGCGCGGTCGAGCTTGGACTGCCCGGCCGGCGCCGGCGTAACGCCCCCGGCGATCGGGGTTCCGCTGGTGACGGTGCGCAGGCGCGGCCGTCGGGTGCGGACCTCGATCGGGTCGGCGGTGATAGTGACCGGCCGGAGCGCCGGCAGGTTGTCCGTGCCCGGGCCGTCACCGGGCACATGGGTACGCTGATCCGTGGACATTGCGTTTCCTCTCGCAGGGTTTCGTGCTGTCCATCAGCCCCGGTGGGTGTTCCCGCACCTGCCGGGGCGCCTGTGTCTCTGCTCGCTCTACGGCGGCGAGCTGGCCTCGTCGTCACCTCCGATCTGCTCGCGGATCTCCGGCGGCAGCAGCGACAGCGGCACCACCGCGGCCGCCGGTCGGCCGTTGCGCGTGATGACCGTGACCTGGCCGCCGATCGCAGCCCGCGACACGACGTCGCCCAGCTGCTCTCGTGCGGTCGCCAGGCCGTACGTCCGAAGCTCACTCACCCGGCGCCCCCTTCCCCGCGTCGGCCTTGTGGCCGGCGCTCACTATGCGCTCCACTTCTTATTGATCAACATGTAATTATTGTACAGGTTGTACAGGTCGTACACAATGGTGTTTGGCGTGCTCTAACGCGCAGCTACGCGCCAAGCCGGGGGGACTCAACGGAGGAGCCGGCGGCCAACTCGCTGCTGAGCCGGCGGTGCTGCGCGCGGCGAGCGCGCGGCGGCGGCGGACGGCGGGTTGGCCCGGCGAAGGCAGGCCGTTGCGCCGGCCGCGGCGTGGCGCTGAGTCGGGGTTCGTGGTCCAGTCTGAGGAAAGAGTTGTACGGCACTGAGGCGTCATCCAGTACGGCGTGCTCCGCGCGGCGCTCGTCGGTCTACCGAGCGGCCGGCGAGCACGAGCGCGCGGCGCGTCCGAGCGCGCGAGGGCACGTGGGGCAACTGCTGGGCGGCGGGGACGACGGCGAGCTGGCCGCCGGCGGCGCTCTCCACCCCGGCGATCGGAACTCAAACAACAACGTATGCATACTATAAGTAGTATTATGGTCCCGCTCTGACGGTCCGTCAAGGACGCGCGCTTCCGCCGACGGCGTCAAACGGCACCGTGCCGACGTGGCCGTCGGCCTGTCAACGTTCAAATTCGCACCGCCCCTCACCGGGCGGATCCGCATGGCTCACCCATCGTCACCCGCGCGGCGACGCTGTCATCCGAATCCTCGGCGGCGGCTAACACCTGCGTAGCGCTGCCCGGCGGGCGTGGGTCATGGTGGGTGCACAGTGTTGTGCCCCAGCCCGATTCGGACGGGCTGGGGCACAACGCTGGTGTGAGGGGTCAGTCTGTTCCGTGTTCGGTGATGATCCGTTCCACGTCGGCCAGCTCGTAGCCCCAGCCGGTAAGGGCGGTCAGGTAGTCGGCCGCCTCACGGGTCGGGTTGCGCCACGAGTGCCGCGTGAGCGACGACTCGATCCCGGCGAGCACCATGCCGAGCGTGAGCATCTGAGCGCGTGCCGGGGTCGCTTTGTCGGCGGCCTCCAGCAGCGGCGAGTCGTCCCAGCTCGTCGGCTTGTCGTGGCCGAGCAGTTCGGCGAGCAGCTGGTTGTTGTCGCCGATGGCGCTGCCGACCGTGCGATGGGCGGCCAGCACGGTCCGGGCCACGTACTGGGCGGCGTCCTTCGGGGCGCTCTTGCGGGCGAGGAAGGTACGCAGCCAGGCCCGGCGGACCTGCTCGGCGCTGTCCCAGGCCTTGTTGGTAGCGATGAGCTGGCGGCGTTCCTCCTTCTGCTCGTCGGTCATCGGGCCGGTGACGCGCCCGTGCCGGTCGCGGTGGCCGTGTGCCCGCCAGTCCGTGCACAGCCACACCACTCGCACGTTGCCGCCCCAGCCGGGGAGGATCACCGCCGCGTGGCCGGGGCACTCGGCATGGCTGTCCTCGGTCAGGTCGTTGCCCTCGGCGTCGGCCAGGGTCCGCAGATCGGCCGCCTCCGGGTGGTGCTGTGCTTCGCGGTCAAGGACCGTCGTGCCCTGCTCGGCCAGCTCGGCGCGCTTGGCGTCGATGACCTCCTGCTCGGCGCGGTCGTCGCGCTCGCGCTGGGCGGCGTGGTCGAACCCACCGTCATGGGCGGCCTCGACCAGCCGGGCAACGGCCTCGGCGTCGTCGGAGAACTCGGCGATCACCGCCGCCTGGTCGAGGGTGAGCGCGTGGTCGGTGAGCGCCAGACTGGCGGTCTCGTTGGCGCGCACGTCCAGCGCGGTCTTGACCCTAGCCCGCTTGGCGCTGACCTTCTTGGCGATGGCCGTGGCGCTGAGACCAAGGATGGAGAGCTGCTCGTACGCCGCCGCCCGGTCGGACTCGCTGACGCCCGCCCGCTGGTCGTTCTCGACGATCTGCTTGACGATGCGGTCGATCTTCGCGGCCTTCAGGGCCTCGTCCTTCGACTTGGCCACGAGGGCGGGGACGGTCGCCCGCTCGGCCTTGATCGCGCCGAGGGTGCGGCGCTGGCCCCACACGAGTTCCACGCGGCCCTTGTTCTCGCCGTCGGCGACCCGGTACGTGACGACCGGGCTGAGGACGCCGTGCTCCCGGATGGAGTCGACGAACTCGTCGTCCAGCACCACGTCGGTGCGGATGTTCTCCCCGATGATGATGTCCCTCGGGTCGATCTCGATGATCTCTTCGTACTGCACGTTGGGGCTCCTTCCAGCCAGTTGTGCCGTGCGGTCGGGGGGTGTTCTGTCCCCCTGACCGTCGGCGTGGCTGGATCACGGCCGTAGAGGCTCGAAATCAAGGGTCGGCGCAGCCGATCGCGCAGCGACGCCATGATGTTTTTCGGGCTAATGCGATAGCGGGCCCGAAAAGGATCATGGCGCCCTTGATTTTGAGTCGGCCGTGATACAGGCGGGTGAGACGCGTCGCCCAGCGCGATGGGCTCTCGGCTCGCGACCCCCAACCACAGCGCGGGCGGACGGCGGGACGAGACACGTGCTGACGCGCGATGGAGCCGGACACGCCCCTCATCACGGAACCCTCGGCCGTCGGCGCTAACACAGCGAGGTCGCCGTGACTGTTCTTGGTGTCGGGTGCCGACGAGGCGCCCCTACCCAGAAGGAGGACCGTTCGATGAACACGGTCTCGCCCACGCCCAGTTGCAACGGCGGTTGCTCGTCGCCGCGCACCGTCGTCATCATCAGCCAGAGCACCCTGGCCGGCACGGCCGGCCACTACTTGATCACGGACTCGATTCCCGCGGGCATCATCGGCGCCGTCGCCTCGCTGATCGTGGTGGCGATGATGACGGCCCACAGCAAGCTCCACCGGCTGAAGTAGAAAGATCTTGGAACAAGTCCTAACGGAACGCCACGCTGCGGACTGTTGTTGGTTGGACGGGAACGCGTCCAACCATCTGAGGAACAAGGAAACGGAGGTTCGATGGCTCACGATGTCGAACCGGGCGCTCCGCCGGCGGGCTCCACGCCCCCCACCCATAGCAGGACGCCCCGCCACGCGCGGCCCCAAGAGTCACCGCTCACCCCCACCGAGAAGGTGGAGGCTGAGGCGTTCTTCGACGCCGTCCTGGACCAGGGTGAAGCGATCCTCAGGGGTCGGGTACCGGGACACCTCGTGGAGGACCTGCTGCAGGACGCCATCCGGGGCATGCTGAACCGGTGGCGAGAACTCGACCTCGACTTCGAGCAGCGGCGTCGCTATTGGCTGGTGGCGGTCTCGAACCAGGTCAACGCCCACTACCGGCGACAGCGGAAGGATTCCATCCTCGCAGGCCTCGAGGTCCGGCGGACCGGAGCTGACCCGTTCGAAGCCGTCTACGAGAAGCAGCAGCTCCAGCAGCTCCTCGGGCTGGTGACCGAGGGACAGGCGGCTGCGTTTTGGTTGGCACTCCAGGGCCTGACCGGGCCGGAGATGGCGGAGATCCTCGGGACCACCCCGGGCAACGCACGCCAGGCCAAGCTCGCCGCGGAGCGAAGGTTTCGGCGCAATAGCGATCACGTGATGGAGATCCTCGACCAGGGCCCCCCGCGTGGGCCCGAGCGGAGCAGGTGATCGGCATGACCTATAGCCCCCAGAACTTCGAACCCGTCGACCCCGTCGAGGCCGAGGCGGCTGCGCGCGCGAGGGCAGTGCTTGCCAACCTGCCCGCGGACGAACAGGCCGCGGCGCAGGCCAGGCGGGCCCGCATCATTCAGGAGGCCTTCGACCAGTACGACGCCGACGTCGAGGCTGCGTCGACGATCCTCGACCAGGCCGACCGGTACGCAGAAGAAGCAAGGATGCTCGCCGACGCCACCCTGAAGGACGCTCAGAGCATCCGGGCTCGCGCCGAAGAGGAGTACGACAAGTCCCTGGCCGAAGCCGCCCGGATCGTGCGGACCGCCAAGGCACAGGCGAACGAGATTCGACAGCAGGCAGCGAGGAGCGGGGCTAGCTCATCGCAGCTGGCCAGCGACCCTTTGTTCGGTGAATGGAAGCCGGATGCGCGGCAGCCGGTCTTCTTGCGCACCTGGTTCGAGGTCTACCAAGAGTTCGGAGGCGTCAAGATCGGCAACCCCCCGGACCGCAGGGTCGGCCAGTCGGTCTGACGGCGTCGCGCAGTGAACCTCGATGCTTGTGAGAGGTTCAACGTGTTGCGCCCGCCGGCCAGATGACGGTGACGGGTAGACCGAGCTGGCAGGCTTCATCGACGACGTCGGCCGCGCGGTGCTGCCCTCGCTGTGGCTGATCTGCGAGCTGATCCGACGTCGACGGGCGCCCGGCGTCGAGCACGGTGCTCTGAGCGCGGCGCGGATCCGGGCGATGTAGGCGCGGCCGTCGACCAGCACGGCGCGCAGAGCGCGGGAGCCGCCAGACAAGGGTCGACCCGCCCGGGCTTGAGCACGGTGTGCGCGCCGCGGACGGGTCGACCCCGGCCAGCCTTCCCGAACGCGAGCTTGACCGCAACGAGGTCGCGGCCCTTCGGGCTGATGGAGGCGGCTCTGCGCTGCGGGGTATCACTGGTGCATGGGGAAAGCGGGGGAAGATGCGATGCCGGCGACGGTGGAGCCGATGGCCGCGACGCTCGCGGCCGCGGTGCCGGCAGACGACGACGCGTGGGGCTATGAGGTCAAGTGGGACGGCGTGCGCACCATCGCGCGGATCCGCGACGGGAGGCTGCGGCTCACCAGCCGCAGCCTGCGCGACGTCACCGGCACCTATCCGGAGATCGGCCGGCTCGTCGACGCTCTGGACGGCCGGCGGGTGATGCTCGACGGCGAGATCGTCGCGTTCGACGACCAGGGCCGGCCCAGCTTCCAGCAGCTGCAGCCGCGGATGAACGTGAAGGCGTCGTCCGTCACGCCGCGGCTGATCAGGAACACGCCGGTCTACTACATGATCTTCGACGTGCTCTATCTCGACGGTCGGTCACTGCTGCGCGTGCCGTACGAGGACCGGCGCGGCCAGCTGGAGGACCTGGTGGAAGCCGACCGGTCGTGGCAGGTGCCGGCCTATGTCCGCGGCAGCGGCTCGTTGTTCCTCGAGGCATCGGCTCAGCAGCACCTGGAGGGCATCGTGGCGAAGCGCCTGCGCAGCCGTTACGAGCCCGGGAAACGGACGCGGGACTGGCTGAAGATCAAGAACTCGCAGCGGCAGGAGTTCGTGATCGGCGGCTGGCTGGAAGGCGAGTCGGCGTTCCGCGGGTTCATCGGCGCGCTGACCGTCGGGTACTACGACGCCGATGGGGCGTTCCGGTATGCCGGGCGCGTCGGGACCGGCATGACGCTGGCCGAGCGGCGTCGCCTGCGCAGCGAGCTCGCACTGCTGGCCGTCGACAGGAGCCCTTTCGTCGGTGCGCAGCCGGACAAGCCCGGTGCCCGGTTCGTGCGCCCGGAGCTGGTGTGCGAGGTGGCGTTCGCTGAGTGGACACGGGAGGGCACTTTGCGCCACCCCTCCTACAAGGGCCTACGCGGCGACAAAACCGCGGGCGAGGTGGTGCGGGAAGAACCAGCATGAGTGTGCGATCGGGGGTCGGGAGACCGGTATTAGCGGTGGCGGCTGCCAGGCGCAATGGGCAGCGCCCTAAGAGACCGCAGCCGGTGTGACTTTTGCGTGTAGGCGGGGTGGGGTTCTGAGATCGGGCCCCTCGACTGGATCCGATGGCCGCCACGTTTGCGGCGCGCGGCAGGCGCAGGGTGACGAGGTCAACGAGAACCTGACGCTTGAGCAAGATCAGCTACTTGGATTCCCGCTTACCTCCGGGAAGCTCGAGGAGCTGTGAGAGCGCTCTTACTAGCTTCGTCGCGTACTCCTGCCGGGATGGCATGAAGACGGCCACGGTGATTACGAATGCCAGGGCGAGGTACAGGGCGGTCAGGCCTATCCAGCGCACGGGCATTGACGCGAGCCACCCGATCACGGGCGGGCGCCCCTAGCCATTTGTCAGGACACCTTCGATGTTCTGCAGTAGGGTGCAACGCATGACGGCCCCTCCTGGGTGCTGTTAGAGCGGGCCCCACCCGACCGTGCCGACCAAGCGATGGGCGTGTGGGGCCCGCGCAACCAGTGGTGGAGGCAGGTCACCGCCACCGTTTTGTGGACTGTAGGACCGACCGCCTATGCCCCGCTCTGCGAACACATGACCTCATGAGGAGTCGTGGTTTCTCGCCTCGATCGGAGGTATCGTGCGCCGATGGCGAAGTATCGAGAGATCGCTGATGCACTGCGCAAGCGCATCCTCGCCGGCGAGTTCGCGATCGGAGATCAGTTTCCTACTATCGCCGCGCTACAGGCCGCGTATGGCGTTCGGTCGATGAATACAATCCGGACCGCACAGCACGTCCTCATCACGGAAGGTCTGCTCGCTACTTACCCTGGCCGCGGAACGTTCGTTATCTCAACCACTCCGCTAGAGACAGCCCGCGCGCTCGAGGCACTGACCCGAATCCGCAACGAGTTGACCACGGTGATCACGACCTTGGGCGCCAGGCCTCATTGGCTTGCTGTAACACCTGACGAGTTCTGGGTGCTGATCACTGCGCTTGAGAACTTTATGACGACCGCGCGGACAACGGCATTTTCCTCGCAGAGAATTGGGGACGTCAATGGCGCGGAGATCAATCGCCAGCGAGCTGACATGGCGGCTGGTCTCATAACCCGCGCCGAGCGGATCAGAGATCTCCTCTGAGAGCATGAACACCGTTTGGCTCAGAGGAAAGAGTAGTGCCCGATTTCGCCGAGGGCCGCGTCCGTTCGGCCGCGACGGTGCGGGGATCCTTGTCCGGCAGCAGCCGGTGGTGGCCGACCGCCTTCCCAAGTACGTCCGCGCCGAGCGCTCGTACCCGACGGCCGAAGGGCCGTCCTAAATATCTGACGGCGGGTCTGTCGGTGGCTGGTTGTACGGTTCGAGCACGGTCGGCGAATCGGCCGGAATGGTACCGCTCTTGTTCGCACCCGCCTGGTGGGGTGCGGATGAGTACCGCTTGTATGGATAAGCGGTACTGATTCGGGTTGGGAGGGTGTGATGGGGAGTCCACCGACGAACGCGGGCCGGACGTTCGTGCCCGAGCCGTTGACCGAGGACGAGATCGGGCAGCTGGTGGCCGCGGCGTCGAACCGGTCGAGCTCGGGGATCCGGCTGCGCGCGATCATCGGCGTGCTCTACGGGTCCGGTCTGCGGATCGCCGAGACGCTGGCGCTGTACCCGCGTGACGCCGACACCCAGGGCGGCACGGTGCGGGTCCGGGTCGGCAAGGGCGGCAAGACCGCCACCGTCGGCCTGGATCCCAGCGGCGCCGCGCTGCTGGACCGGTGGCTCGACCGGCGCCGGCAGCTCGGCCTGACCGGCCGGCACCCGATCTTCGCCCAGTACAGCGCCGAGCGCGTCGGCCGGCCCCTGGACCCCCGGTATGTGCGGGCCGCGCTGGCCCGCCTCGGCGAGAAGGCCGGCATCGACAAGCGCGTCCACCCGCACGGGCTGCGGCACTCCCTCGCGTTCGGCCTGGCCCAGTCAGGCGTCCCGATGCACGTCATCCAGGGCCAGCTGCGCCACGGCTCACTGGCCACCACCGACCGCTACATCCGTCACCTGCATCCCGGCGACGTCATCGACGTCATGCGGGGCCGGACTTGGTGAGTGCTCGGCGGACGAGGGTCCAGCGGGTGACCCGACGAGGCCCAACGGCTGCGCGCCGATCAGGTGCGCCGTCGGCGATGTCGAGGTCGATCTTGATCTGCTTGAGCAGCTGCTTCTCGGCCTGCTCATAACCCGCAGATTCGTCGCCGTCGCTCTGTAGTAGATCTCCGAGCGCGTGCACGACCTTCTCGCCAAGCTCGTACGCAGCCTCGGACCCGTAGATCTTGAATCCGAAAAGCCGCGTGTAGGCGGAGTTAAGGTCCTGGCCCGACGGTGGCTCGCCCTCGCGGTAGAGGCTCCAGTCTGTCGCGGCCTCGGCGTAGCCGCGGACCGTCGTGACAAAGTCTTGATAGATGTCGGCTCGGCGGTCATAGAAGCGCCTCTGCGCCTCCCACTCCCACCGGTCTCGTTCTCGTCGCGCTTGCCACAACTGCGTGAGCACTGTGCCGGCGACTGTGCCGGCGAGTGCTATTGCGGCGCCGATGATCACTTCCATGAGCGCACCTTTCATATGGGGTGGATGCCTGCCCGCGCGTCGGGCATCACCACCGGGGGGTGATGGCGGGACCACCGGGGGGTGATGGCGGGCCCGTGAGCTGGCTCCCAACATCGCGCACGCACGGTCAAAATTCAGCCAGCCGATTGGTTGACGTTTGAACATCAACCTCACAAATCGATCGCTGCCTTTATGGACGCCCGCGGATCAGAGCGTCCATACGCGAGGTCGCCTCGACGCCGTCGTTGACGTGTAGACGTCAAGTGGTGCTGCCGTCGCCGGCGGCGAGCGCTGGGTGCCAGCTGGGCAGGTCCGCCGGTTCGCGTGGGTGCCGCCAGTGGTCGTCGAGCAGTAGCTCGCGGTGCTCGTCGCTGTCCGGGTCGTCTCCGTGCCGGGGGATCTTGGTGAACGGGCGGGTGGTGAAGTCGAGTTCGTCGATGAGGATCCGGTCGGGGTGATCGGGCTGGTCGATCATGAACCTTGCGCTGTACCAGGTGCCGGGGACCGGCGCGTACACGTGCGTGTTGAAGCGGAAGTCGTTGACGATGTCGATCGACTCGGCGTCGGCCTCGAACGCGGCGGCGTAGTCGGCCGCGGGGTTCTCGCCCCCGATGTCGTGGAGCCGGACGCGCACTGTGTGGCCGGCGCCCTCGACGTCGAGGACCAGGTGCCGCCAGCCTTCCGGGGCAGCGTCGACGGCGCACAGGCGCAGCATCTCCAGCCAGTAGATGCTGACGCCCCAGGGCCGGGTCCGGGCCGGGTGCCAGTCGGGCAGATGATCGAGGGTGCCGGTGTGGACGCGCTGGTGTTCTGAGCGCAGCATCTCCGGGTGCGCGTCGCCGTCCGGGTTGTCCGCGGACCACAGGCCGCCGAACGGCGGGTTGGCGTCGTCGAACTCGGCCGCGACGTCGCCGCCGGCGGTCAGGGTGATCGTCGCGGTGTACCAGGGCCGGCCGTGCCGGTTCAGGTGTGCCCGGCGCGCGGCGAAGACGAGCCGGCCGTCCAGCCGCGGCCCGGCCGCGCTGCTGGTGGTCCCGTCGTCCATCACCGTCGTGATGGTCGTCTCGGAGTAGTACATGGCCGAGCTCACCGTCATGGTGAGCTGCTGCCAGCCCTCCGGTGCGGAGGCGAGCAGCTGGTCACGGACGGCGTTGACGAACAGCTGCGGAGAGCGCGCCTCGAGCGCCAGCGGGTGCCAGTCCGGCAGCTGCTCGGGATCTCGCGGGTAGAGCTCGTGGTCGTCGAGCAGCAGCTCGATCGTCGCGTCCCCGTCGTCGGCAGCGTCGTCTTCGGAGTCCGGCTTGGCGGGGTCACGGACGCCGCCCATGGGCGGGTTGTCGTAGTCCAGCTCGACTCGCAGGTCCTCGTCGGCGACGTCGACGGTGAAGGTGGCGTTGTACCAGGTACCGCGACCCTCGCGGTAGCAGTCGTCGCGCAGGTCGCTGATGAGTTCCAGTGTGTCATCGGGAACGACGCCGTCGTGGGAGTCGTCGCCGTCGGCCGTGATCACCGACAGGCGAGTGCTGGTCATGCCGGACGCCCCGGTCGCCTCCACGACGATCCGCGCCCATCCCGCCGGCGCATGCTCGACCAGGTCGTCCCTGATGCGCCGGCGGACCAGCGGGGCGACCGTCACGCTGTCGCTGCGGTCCTGGCCTACAGTCGACAGCGGCGCACCGCCGGTCCGGCGCCTGCGCGGTCGCGGACTCATCGCCGGCTGCTCCCCTCCCCCGCGCTGAGTCGTGCGGGCTCCAGACGCCCCATGCTGCCCGACCGGACGATCTGAAGGCGCGAGAGTTCAGGAACGCCAGTACAGCAGTGCCTCGTAGCTGGCCGTGGCTCGCGCTAGTCGGTAGCGGGCTTCGTACGGGGCTGGGTCGCTGGTTCGGTGGTTGCGCGAGGTGTTGCAGGACGCGTGCGTGATCCGGACGTTCGCGCGGGTGTGCGGGCCACCCCGAGCGATGGGAACGATGTGGTCGAGGCTCTGCATCATCGGATGCTCGGGATCTTGCAGGTGGCGGTCGATGCGGCCCCAGCAGATGCCGCACGTCCAGTCGTCGCGGTCACCGATCTCGTCGCGGCTGAAGACCTCTCGCGGCCCGTTGGCCCGCATCTGAGCCCGCCGCCGGCGTTGGCTCCATCGTGCGCCGCTGCGGACCATGGGTGGCGGCGCCTAGTGAGCGGCTGCGCTCCCTAGCCCACGGCCGCGCCGTGGCGCAACTCCTCAGTAAGCGCCCATGCGACCTGCCGGGCGTCCTGCGCGGTGAACCGGCCGCGGGTGAAGTTGCGCAGTTCGGCTGCGGTAATGACCAACGTCCCGGACTTGACCCGGTCGGACACGACCACACGACTGTCGGCGGTGAGACACAGGGCCGGCTGGCCCTGGTGGGAGCTGCCGGTGAGGCCGGCGTCCCACAGCTCGCGGATGTGCTCTGGCGTGACGACCGGCTGCTCGGCGTTATCCATCGGTCTCCCCAAAGTGCGGCGATGTCTAGGTCATCATGACTTTGTGCCAATTATGAATCAAGCGTTTCGTCTAGCAAAACTCATGACCGATCACCAGAAAGGGCGCCAGCGGATGGCGCCCCTGGTCTGCATGGGTGAGCCGCGCTCCAGGTCGACCGGCCTCGTGTACCAGGTCGCGCTCGCGGTGCAATGATGCGGCGATGGATGCTCGGCTCCATCAGCTCGACCACAGGGTTGCGGTGGTCGCTGACGCCTGGTTGTCAGCACCGACCGATGTCGGCCTGTACACGCGATTGGTCACCGCTGTGCTCGAGCGCCGGGCGTATGTGCAGCCCGATCTCGACACGGAGCCCGAGCCGGTGGTCGCTCCAGCCACGCAACCTGATGAGGTCCTGGACGAGCTGGCCCAGCTGAACCCGCCGCGGTCCGTGGGTGAATCGCTCAGCGAGCGCGAGTAACGGCGCGTGCGCATCAGGCGCTCTCCGGGCGTTGATCATCCTGCGGCACCCAGCGTTGAAGCAGGGCGAGGCCGGCGTCTGTCAGGTCGTCGTTACGGAGATCGACGACGTAGACGTCTCTCCATAGAAAGAACCCGATGCGCTCGAGCAGAGCGCCGAGGCGCACGCTCGCGAGCTCTGCAGCGAGTCTGTCCGCATGCTGGGCGAGGAAGCGGGCGGGAGAGATCCGGCACACGGCCAGGCGGGCCGTGGGTGCGAAGCGGGCGAGCGTCGCGGCGATGAGTGGTGCGGCCAGGCCGTGCCCTCGCCATGGCGCGGCCAGCTCAAAGTGGGTGAGGATCACCATCTGCGGAGGACCCTCCACGATCTGCTGGTCCAACGCGGGCACGAGTGTCCCATCGGCGAGATCTAGGACCGTTTCGCCGATGAACTCGAGGTCCCACTCGTCCAGCTCGACGGAGTCGAGCATGTTCCGGGTGGGGTCCAGGTCGGCGACAAGCAGCGAGCAGTCGCCAACGTGGCGATATTCGACCGGGCAGCATGCCTGCGGGTCGACGTCGGCTGAGACGCGCCAATGCGCCGGGTTGTCGTCCTCGTCCATCGTCTGCCACCAGAGCATCCGGTGACTGACGGTCAGCGCGATGGACATCGGGTTGACGGGGAGATCAGCCACTGGATCACCTTCAGAGGGGAACACACTCGAAGACGCGGCCGGTCAGTGTTGGCCTGGCCAGCGGGGCGGGGTGTCGCCGCGTGCTGCTCTGATTGAGGCGCTGGCAGGCCGGCCGGGGATAAGGGCGGTGAGCTGCCAACTGTGCGGAGGGCTGGCGGTTTCATGGCCGAGTGGCAGCGCGCAGGTGTCGGGCGGGCGGCCGTTGCCTGGTGCGCGGCCTTCGGTTCCGCAGACGCGGGCGGTGGAGAGCAAGGTTTCATCGGCGTACCACAGCAGCCACCACCACCGCTGTTTGCTGTCGTCGCCCCCGGCAGTGTCGTCGAACGGGTCGACCTGGCCAAGGCCGGTGTGGGGCATGCGGTGGCCGACGGCGTATTCGCACTCGATCACGTCGCCGGAGTGGAAGCCGAATTCGAGACCGCCGAGCTGCTCGGCGTGTTCGTGGGACAGCAGGGTGTAGCTGGTACATGTGGGTAGCAGGCCGGTGGTCAGGTGCGCGACGGCATGCCCATTGGGGCCGACGTGAGCGGCGGGCACCACCTTGCACATGTGCGCACGGCCGCCGCCGAGGCCGAGGTCGTCGATCTCGATCCAGTGACGGGTAATCCGGGTGTAGCCCATCTTCCGCAGCAGCTCGTCCCAGCCGCGTGGTCCTGGGTGGGCGGCGCCTCCGTGCCGCTCATCGCGCCATTCGCCGTCCGGTGTTCGGATCTGCATGATGGGCGCGGGCCGGTGCGGCGGGAGGGCGGGGATGTAGAACGCTGCGAGGTTGAGAGTCAGCATTTCGGCTGGTCTCCGATCGTCCGGGGCGACCGCTCCTGCATAGCGGCTCGGCATTCACGGTCCCACAGAGTTCGCAAACTGACTACCCGTGCACCCGTGTGCACTCGTGTGTAGTGCTGTGTACTTGACAGTTCCCGTGTAGTTCGCCCTGCTCAGGGCTGCATAGATTCCCATCCGTGACCGCAGCAGACGACGACTTCGACCCGGACCCCGGCCGTCCCGGCTACGTGTTCGTCCGCCTGGCCGATCACCTGGCCGCACGGATCGCGGACGGCCGGCTGCGGGCCGGCGCTCGGCTGCCGAGCCTCCGGGACATGGCGGTCGAGTACGGCGTCTCGACTAACACCATCGTGCGGGCGCTCGATGTCCTGCGAGAGCGCGGCTTGGTCGTCACCTACCCGTACAAGGGGTCGTACGTCGTCGAGGCGCCGCCGCCGGCCGGCGATGACGCGTCGAACTCGTCGACGCGCTAGCACGGACCCCGGACAGAACCGCGGGCGCATCTGCCGCTGTATCGAACATGTGTTCTATCTTTGCAAGTATGGGCGGACGGTACGCGAACGAGGAGCAGCCGCCGGACGGCATCCCGCCGCCGGGTGACGCCCCGACGCCGATCCAGGTCTTCGTTCGCCTGGTCGGTGGTGAGCACGGCGAGCACTGGCGGACGGCGACGGCCCGGCGGTGGACGTCGAACCACGTCTTGGTCTCGTTCGTCGACGGCGGGTATCCGGGGTACCCGAACGCCGAGAGCCTGGCTTGGCTGCACAAGGACGACGTCGCGCGGATCGTGCCGGCCGCGGAGATGCGAGCGTGGGTCAACGGTCAGCGAGGCCACAGGACCAGGGCGACACCGAACCGTGCTCAGCGGCACGCACAACGCCGCTGAGGGGGCGTCTTCGTAGTCTGCTGCCCGTGCCCGTCGACCCGGACTTCTACGAGCTGCTCGGTGTCGAGCAGACCGCGACAGCCGCGGAGATCAGGGCGGCCTACCGGCGAGCCGTGCGCCAGGCGCACCCGGACGCCGGCGGCACAGCGGGCATGTTCCGGCTGGTCGCGGAGGCGTATGAAGTGCTCTCCGACCCGGACGAGCGGGCCGCCTATGACGCCTGGCTCGCAGACCCGTACGGCAACCGCCAGGAGCCAGCCGGCGAGCCGGACCGGGAGCCGGCCGGGACGCGCCGGCACGACCGTAGCGCCGACGACAGCGGCTCCGACCGCGGCGAACGCGAGGACGCGCCAGAGCAGAATCTCGAGGACGACCCGGCGTTTCAGGAGTACCTGCGGGAGTGGCGTCAGCAACACGAATGGGACCCGGACAACCCTCGCCGGCCCTGGACCGGGCCGCCGAAAACGAATTGGGAGAGCGATCCCGACTGGCGCCCGCCGCCGAGAACGGCGCTCGATCGGCTCACCACGGCGGCATGGGTCCTCGCCGGCGGCAGCTTGACGCTGCTGCTGATCGGCTGGCCGGAAACGCTCGCGCCGGCCGCCGTCGGCGAGGTCAGCGGGTCGGTTCGCGTGTTCACCGTGCCCGCCGTCGCGGCCTACCTGCTCCTCGGCGGCGCCTACGTCCTCGCGCACCCGATCAAGGGGTCACTGGCGGTGCACGGCCTGACGCTGCCGTTCATCGCGGTCTGGCTCGGCAACGTTTGGCCGCTCGCGGCCGGCGGCGAGCGGTGGTTCATGGCGTCGGTCGTGGCCATGTGGGCCGCGTGGACGGTGGCGTGGGCGTTCGCGTTCGAGATGGGGCACCGGCGGACCGCCGGCATGCCGATGGGCTACATCCCCTACCCCGAAGGCGGCTGGCCTGAACCGCGACGCGGCCCGATCGGGCGCGCTGTACGCCGCGTCGGCGGCGCGATCGCCCGCATCCCGACCGGCCCAGTTCGCGGCCTCCATGTCGCCCTGGGCGCCGCGCTGGCATCGTTCGCGGCCATCGCCTACGTGATGGTGCTCGACCCCGACTGGCTCATCCCGGCCGCGGCCCGGCCCGACCTGGCGGCCACGGTGTGGCACTGGCTCGTGGCCGTGGTCGTCGTCGGCCTGTACGGCGTCCTCGCCTACGGCGCCTTCCACGCGCGCGGGTTCGGCGGGGTCGAGCTGATACACCTCGCCGTCCCGCTCGGCGTGCTGGCCTGGTGGGCCGCGTACGGAGATCTCGCGACCCGCGCGGAATGGCAACGGCTGTGGGCGCTGGCCGGCGTGTGGGTGATCTACCGGATCAGCCTCGGCGCCGCGTGGCACCTGGCCGACAAACACTGAGCCCCAACAGCGCGCTTCGTTGACCCGCCGCGCCCACCTGGTGAGGCTAGCTGTGGTCGCTTCCGCAGCCTGCATGGCGGACCGGCCTTTGGGGTGCGGACGTCGAGCGTCCGCAACGTCGGCCCCGCCCCAGTGTCCGGGGAAAGATCACAGGGCGGGGCTGGCTCAGGTTGGAGTTGCGCCCGCGTCTCACGGGGCCGCCTCAGCGAAGTCCAACTTGCCCGTGCCCCATCGTGCCCAGCGCTCGCCGCGGGCGTCGGTGAACAGGACAATCGGCGTTGGAGGCGGGTCCCACGCCGCTGCTTCAGGTGGCACTTGCTCGGCGGCGGTGAGCTTACGTTGTTGGCCCGGCTGCAGGACGTCGTGCGTGCCCAGTGCCACAACGGTCTCGTCGTGGAAGTGGAGTTTCCAGTGATGTCGAAGACCGGGAGACTTGAGCTGTTGTACACAGCAACGAGGCCAGGCTTCCAGCCTTCGCGGCTATTGAGCCAGGTGGTGATCTGGACCGCCTGGCCGGTGAGCTGGTCCCACCGGGCGCGTTCGACCTCTCGCTCGGCACCCCTGCGACGGGCGGCTTCGGAGGCGCGGGCCCGGGCCTCGGCGCGGTTGCGAGCCCTCGCCTCGTAAATGGCGACGCCGGCTGTGACCGCTACCGCGCCAAGCGTGCCGACTGCAGTGACGATCTCCCACACGTTGGTGTCCTGCGTCACGGTCACGGTGATGGGCTGCGCGATCACAGCCCGACCGATCGCCGCAGCTCGTCCTCGGTCGTGCCGCGCAGCTGCTCGGCCTTGCCCAGCAGCAGGTCGACGGCGACCCGGATCAGCGTGTTGTCGGTGATCCGCTCCCCCGGCGCGCCGGTCGGCCGCGCCCGCCGAGCGGCGCGCGCCAGCTGCCGCGCGAGCCGGTTGAGCTCGGCGACCTGGTCCTCCCGCAGCCGGGCCTCCTTGCGTTCCAGCTCGTCGAACCGCAGCCGCTCTCCCGCGGGCTCTGGGGCGGGCCGCGCTGGGCGCTGTGCGGCGCGCTGGGGTCGGTTCGGCGCCTTCCGTGGCTCGGGCGCCGGCGGCGACAATTCCGGGGCCGCTGTGGGCCGCTCCGTGACCTCCGGGGCCGTCGCTCCGGCCAGGGTCGAGACGGTGCGCCGGCTGCCCAGCGGTGTCGGCCGCGTCCTCGGCTGCTCCCCCGCGGGTGTCATCGCGCCGGAACCTCGGCCTCGTCGTCGAGCAGCCCGACCTCGGCGAGCAGCGCCGGGTACTCCCCCGCGTGCGGTGGCGTGTGCCCGTAAGCGTCGCTGTAGAGGACGAGGTCGCGGATGTCGGTGGCGGCGAGGGTGTGTCCGTCGGCGACCAGCTGGTCGCGCCACGACGCCGGCTGCCCGGTGCGGTGGTCCGCGCGGACCATGACCATGACAGCGGAAACGCCGCGGCTGTTCCGGTCGGCTCCCCTGGTGGCGCTGGCGAGGGTGGCGGCGAGGCGGCGCGTGTCGGCGGCCGCCGGCGCGGTCGGGATCAGCAGCAGATCGGCGGCTGAGACGGCTTCCTCGAGGTACGTGGCGGAGCCGCCGCCGGCGTCGACGATGACGACGTCCCACTCAGTGCGGGCGCGGTCGATGTGGGCGGCGATGTCCTCGAACGGGTATCGCTCGACGGTGAACGGCAGCGGTTCGCCGGCGGCCGCGGCGAGCTGCGACCAGTCGTAGGCGGACTGGCTGGTCTGGTCGCCGTCGAGCAGGAGCACGCGGCGGCCGCGCTGGGCGTAGGTCAACCCGGTGAACATGGCGGTAGTGGTCTTGCCGGAGCCTCCCTTCAGCATGCCGACGACGATGACGATGCCGGTGGCCATGGCGCCTCCAGAGTTCCAAGGTTCGGGTGTCCGTTTCGCACAGACTGCCAGGGTGCCGAGGTTCGGAGGTCTGCGACACCCGGACTTCCGGGGTTCGGGATGCCGGGTGTTCGGTAGTTTCGGAGTCTGTAAGTTCGGTAGTGCCGAACTTCGGTAGTACGGTTGTTTGGAACTTCGATGGTTCGGTTCTCCGGTTGTTCGGAACTACCAGAGTTCCGTGGTCCGGTGGTTCGGAGTGCCGAGATTCAACCGTTGAATGAGTACGGGCGGGCGCGTCTGGCGTACCGGTCCGTGGGGGCGACGACGCCGCCGCTCAAGCACTGGTCCAGGACGGCAATGGCGCCAGGTGGGCGGCCCCGGGCCAGCTCGCGCAGGGTCGCCGACGGCGCGCGGTACGTCGTTCACGGTCGAACGGCGCCCCGCTGATACCCATAGACGCCCATTGATACCCGTTGAGGGCTGGATTTTGTCCCACCCGACGTCGTAACCTGTTAAGTGCCAAGGGCAGTAGCCCGAGGAAGTGGACCCCGCGGCCAGCCGGAATGACTGGTAGGCGGGGTCTCGCGCTATCCGGCCTCGATCACCGTCACGTGATCGGCGACCCGCTGCCGCCAGGCCCCGCCGGCAGCCCAGCACCAGGCGATCGCGTCAGGCGCCCACAGCAGCGGCTCCTGGCGTGGCATGTCGTGCTGGTAGGTCATCTCGGTGCCGGCCTTCCGGGTGGCCTCGAACAGCACTCGCTTGTCCAGGCGTTCGGTCGACGTGTCCCGCTCGAGGACCAGCCGGTCGACGCCGACGGCGACGAGGTCAGGAACCATGGCCGTGAGGCAGTTCTCGCGGGCGCTGTGTCGGGTCCGGCAGACGTAGATCCTGGCCTCGACGCTGATGTCGAGTGCCACGGTGACGATCTGCTCTTTCCGGGGACCCTTTTCGTCCTTGAAGTGGATCCGCGGCTGCTTGGGGAGCAGGAGGCCGCGCATGGCCCGCCGGGCGGCCGCGACCTCTGCGGCCGTGATCACTGCTGCGGCGACGATGTAGTCACGCCTCTTGGATTCGTCGACGTAGGCGTGCAACGCCATGCGCGCACCCCCTTTCCGGGTTGTCCGTTCTGTGCTGCCGTCCAGTGTGCCCGCCAGCGCCGACTGCGCTGCGGACGCAAGCGGTGTCGCGCGGGACGTTGAACGGCACCGGTCAGCACGTGCTCGCCATCGTTCACGCGTCGACGGCGAGTGGGTGGCAGGCTGGGCACCGTTGCATCCGGGCGTCGTCCAGCTCGACCAGGCGGGTCCGCTCGTCGCAGCAGCCGCACCATGCGGGCCGATGCGGGGGAGCGTCGTACGTTGAGGGGTCGATGTGCCGCAGCAGCCAGGCCAGGTACCCGTTTCCGGCTGAGCTGGGGGACCGCCAGCCCAACGCCCGCATGACGGCGTCGCCAGCAGCGAGCAGCGCCGATGCGGTCCACCCGGCGGCCTCGAATGGCGCGAAATGCGCCGCGACCCGCCGCGGCTGTAGGCGGTGCTGGTACGGGAGCCGGTCAGCAACGGCACGCGCCAGCTCCTCGCCCGGTGCCAACGCCCGCTCGTAGCTGCTGTGGCCGCCGGAGGCGGCCGCCTTGCGCCGCGTGCGGCGCACAAGGTCCACGTGTTTACCAGGAGGTTTACCGTTTGAGTGCCCCTGACCGGGTTGGGTTGCGGAACTCACAGCGGGAGAAGTCGTCGACGACGAACGGTGGAGCATCCGGAACGTAGTGGACTTGCCGACGCCGTTGGGCCCGAAGCCGTGCCGCGCGTGCGTGACTGAACTTGTGGATCTCCTTGGTGAGGGCGGCGACAACGCCGCCAGGATCGGCCGCAGAGTCGCAGGAACGGTGAACGCACGCTCTCCGGTGACGCCGCGCTGGCGCGAGCCGAGGGCGTGCACGTCCAGCCGTTCGTCCAGGCGCAGGAGCCGGCCGCCGACGACGTCGCGGTACAGGCCGAGGTCGCGGGCGATGCGCCGGCACCGCTGCACCAGCGCCGTCGAGTACCCGAGCTCGGCGGCGATCCGGTCGACGGACTCGCGCTGCCCGCGCCCAGTGGCGGAGTCAGCGCCGTCGGCCTCACGGCGCAGCCACCGCATGAACGTGTCGGGTGTGGTGGCGTCCTTAGGGGTGCGGCGCAGCTGGGCGCGCCAGGGGCCGCGGACGGCGATGTCGACCGCGGCGACGAACAGGCGTCGGGACGGCCACGCGACGGTGTCCTGGTACGCGCCGGGTGGGACGACGATCGACGCGCAGCCGCGGACGTGGTCGACGGCGACACGAGTGGCACGGCTGATGCAGACATAGGCGCACTGCAGCGCTACCATGAGAAACAGCTCCAATTGAGGGCGCACAAAGGCCCCAGTTGAAGAGGTGGTTGTTGGTGCCGCACCTGCCAGTGCGGTACTCGGTCGGAGCGGGGGGCAACCCGCAGCGGCCGCGACGCTTGGCGGCCCCGGGATTCCCGGGGCCTCAGTCGTTTATGCGGTCTTCAACGGCAGCTCCTGCTGGTCGGCGACGTCACGCCACCACGCGGGCCGGCTATCGGCGTCCGTCTCGGCGCGCCGAACGAGCTCTTCGATCAGGCGTACCTTAGAGACGCCCGCCGCGGCCGCCATCTTGTCGACCTTCTCCTTGACGTCGGGGTCGACCAGAACGAACAGGCCCACGGCGCCGGCGGCGGTGCCGCGGTCCTTGCGTGGTGTGCGAGCCATGCCCCGAACGCTAGTCATATGAATATGGCTATCCACCGAAGCCGACCGGCGTGTCGTGATCTTTCCAATCAGGTCTAGGGCCAACGGTCGTGAGCTCTCAGCTCAAGAAATCTCCACGCTTCGATTTCACCTCGACTGGACCAGAACGCGCTGACCTTGTCAGACCCCGGTGAGACGCTGGGATGATGACCACCATGAGCGCTGATGAAGCACGCGCCTTGGACTTCATGGAGGGCGAGCTGGCCCGGCCCGCGCAGCAGCTCGCCGACGTCGTCCGCGCGGCCGCGGTTGAGCGAGCGCATCGCCGCGGCGGCGATCGCATGCGAGGCATCCTTGCCGCTGGTCAGTGGCTCGGCCAGATCCGCGACACGACCCCGATCACCCGCGAGTCCTACTACCCGCTGCGCAGCATCATCGACGGCGAGGCCTCGGTCGCCCGCCGTGTCGCCGCCGGGCAGGACGAGTGGCTGGACCCCCGCGCCACCGACGTCACGTCGGGGTACGCGCAGGGCGTCGCCGACATGCTGAATTTCGCGCTCGACCCGGCCGCGCCGGCACCGATCGAGCTGCCCAGCGCGACCGCCTGACTACACAGGAACGGCCCCGGCGCCCATCGGGCACCGGGGCCGTTGTGTTTCCCCACGGGGAACTTCAGCGTTCCCACACCGGCGCAGCGTTCAGCTCTGCCGCCTCGAGTTCGGCTCTGGCTCGTTCGCGGTAGTAGTGCTCGCGGCTGGACTCCAGCGCTTCCTGCTGCCGCGAGATCTCGCTGTCGCGGTAGGCGGCATCCGCGGATCGCAGGTCTGCGAGGCGGTCGAGCGCGGACGCCGCGGCCACGCCGTGGGCGGCGACTTCGGCGGGGGAGGGGACTCCTGCCGGCATGGCCAGCCCTTGATCTGCGGATGACGTGGTGACGGCGGCGGCCTCCCGGTCGACCGACCGCGCGGCTTCGTCATGGTCGGCGGCGGTCAGCTCGGCGTCTGTGACGTCGAGCTCGGTGACAGCACGGTAGGTGTCGTCCTCGGCCTCCGCGGCTCGCTGCGCCGCCAGCCACTCTTCCGGCGTAGTCCGGTCGGGCTCGTCCCCGATCGGAACGTCACGCTCGGCTAGTTCGGCCTCGGCCCGTTCCGCGAGCTCGCGCATGACGGCGGTGTCGGTGATCCATGCCGCCCGGGCATCGGCCACGGTCGACAGGCCGGTCTCGACGTCAACCAGGACGTCGGCGAGCGCCCGCTCGTGCTCCGCGTCGCTGCGCAGCTGGGCCGCCTCCACAGGATCGGCGGCCACGTCAGCGCGGGCGTCGAGCACGGCTGCCTGCTGACGGCGGTGCTGTGCTTGCTGGCCGGTCTCGCGCATTTCGCCGTACACGTCGGCCGGTGCCCACTCCTGGGCTCGCTGCCAGGCGCGTACCCGGTTGCGCAGCGCACCGTCGGTGAGGCCGTGCTCCTCGGTCGTCGTGTCAGGCCGGCCGAGAGCCGTCCAGGCTTCGTGCCAGGCGGCGCGCCGTTCGGTCGAGGACAGCCCGGCCGCGGGGCCGATCGCCTCGCGTTCGTCGTCCCATCCGGTGGCCTCCCGGTAGGCGGCGACGGTGCCGGCGCGGTGCTCCCACTCGACGCGCTCGGCCGCGTCGTCGGGGACTTGGCCGAGCGCGTCGACGGCCCACGCGGGGGCATCCTCGGCGGCTTCGGTGCCGAGCTGACGGCGGCGATCCGCGGCTGCCTCGTCGAGCGCGGTGAGGTAGTTGCGCCACTCGTCGGAGACGCCGGCGGGCACCTGGTCGACGTCCGTGCCGGTGTCCGGGGTCAGCTGGCCCGGCAGTGCCCGACTGATGCGGTGGTGCAGCACCTGTGCGGGGGAGCGGGCGCCGGTGAGATCCCGCTCGGTGACCGCCGTGCGCAGGACGGCGTCGGGGGAGTGGCCGGCCTGCTCGGCGGCACGTAGGAGCCGGGCCAGCTGCTCACTGGCCTGGTCGGCCGCGAGCGCGGCTCTGGTGTCCTCGGTAATCAGCCCGTCGGCCGTCAGCTGGTCCAGCTGCGATTCGAGGCGTTGCCTGGTGACCAGGCGCACGCCGTCCTCACGGCGGGCTAGCAGGGTGTGCATGCTGCTCGCCTGCCGGGCGTCCTCGGCCGCCTGGACGAGTGCGGCGGCTTCGCCGTTGTCGGTCACGCCGCGCTCGACGACGTCGCTGAGGACGGCCACGGGATCATGCCGTTCCCGCGCCTGTGTCTCGCTGGCCGGCTCTGGCAGCGTCACGACGTAGGCGGTGTTGGTCTCGCTGCCGCGGGACAGCCCGACGTACAGGCCCTCGGCGCTGGTCTGCTGGGACACGACCAGGTGCGCGGTGTCGACGGTGACGCCCTGGGCGGCGTGCGCCGTGGCGGCGTAGCCGAGCACGACGTCGTTGGTGACGTAGTCGGGGGTGAGGGTGTGCCGGCTGGTCGGGTCGTCCTCGCCGGTGACCTCCAGGCCGCCGTCCTCGAGGACGGCGACCACCCGGTACCGGCGCCGGTTGACGACCCCGGCGGACCAGTCGTTGCGGCGGGCCTGGATCAGGTCGCCGACGGCGGCGGTGTTGCCGTCGCGCTCGAGGAGCACGCCGTGCTCCTGGACGTGGCCCAGCTCGACCAGCTTGTCCCGCACGATGCCGGCGACCTTGGCCGCCTGCGTGGTGGTGGCGGTCACGATCAGCGACGAGCGGCCGTCGAGGGTGTCACCGAGATAGGCCTCGGCGGCCCGGTGGCCGGCCTGCTCGATGGTGCCGGCGTCGATGACGCGGCCGCGGCGGTCGTACTCCATGACCGCGGCCTGGTCGCCGTCGCGCAACGCCAGCGACGCGTCAACCTCCCACTCGTGGGTGAATCGGCGGACGTCGGCCAGCGTGTAGACGTCGGCGCCGTGATCGGTGGCCACGAGGTCCATGCCGCCGCCGGCGCCGATGGCCGCCAGCTGGCGCGGGTCGCCGGTGAGGATGAGCCGTGCGCCGGCGGCGTCGACGCGGGCCCGGATGCGCTCGATGGCCGCGGTGTCGACCATCGACGACTCGTCGACCACGACGACGTCGCGGCGGCCGAGCTTCCACTGCTCGTCGTCGCCGCCGGCCTCGCCGTCGTCGAGCCGGGCCTGCAGGGCCTCCCAGCGGGTGGTGTTCATCGCCGCCACGCCGTCCTCGATCAGGACCTCGGTGGCCAGCTGGGAGGTCGCCAGCCCGAACACCCGCCCGGCGCCCCCGGTCAGCTCCGACCAGGCTTCGGTGAACCGGCCGAGCGTGTGACTCTTCCCGGTGCCGGCCGGACCGACCAGGACCGAGACGGCGGCGCCGGACGTGAGCAGCCCACGCACCGCGGCGGCCTGGTCCTGCCCGAGGCCCTGCCCGCGCACGCCGAGCCAACCGGCGACGGCGGACACGGGCAGCGCGTGCCGGCCCCGGTTGACGGCGGCCCGGCGCAGCGCCTGCTCGGCCACGACGTGGCCGCGGGTGGCGTAGCGGACCGCTCCGGGCGCGGCGTAGGCGGACTCGCCGTTGGCCAGGCGCAGCTCGTCGGGCACCTGCCCGTCGACGGGCTGCCCGCCGGTGACGGGCACCAGGTCCGCGATCGCCTGGTCGGCCAGCCCGGTCACCAGGTCGTGCACGTCGCTGGCGGACATGCCGCCCAGCTCCGGCAGCCGCAGCGTGATCTGCCGCTCCAGCTCGGACCGGGAGAACGCCGCCCGCTTGGACTGGCAGGCGTCGACGGCCTCGGCGATGACGCCGGCGGGGGAAAACGTCGCGGCCGCGGGCCGGGCCGGCTGCTGCGCCTGGTCGCGGACCTGCTCGGCCACGGCGACCAGCCCGCCGGCGACCTCGGCCCGCAGCTCGGCGTCCCACCGGTCCAGCCGG
>NZ_SMLB01000061.1 GCF_004349105.1 Jiangella aurantiaca | reverse complement strand
GATCGACCCCGCCCTGCACCGCCGGCTGGGCGCCGACCTGTTCAACGACACCTGGCGGCTGATGGAACTGGAGGACCGCTCGCCCGACGACGACGTGCTGATGATCCACCAGGCGCACGCCTCGGCGTACCACTGGCTGCAGGTCGGCACGCCGCAGAACGTCGCCCGCAGCCACTGGCTGTGCTCGCGGGTCTACTGCGTCGTCGGCCGGGCCGAGCCCGCGCTGTTCCACGCCCGGCTGGTGTTGTCGACCTGCCAGGAGAACGGCATCGGCGACTGGGACCTGGCTTTCGCCTACGAGGCGCTGGCCCGCGCCTACGCCGTCGCCGGCGACCACGACGAGGCGCGCCGGCACGCCGAGCAGGCGCGGCTGGCCAGCGGCGACATCACCACGGACGAGGACCGCGAGTGGCTGCTCAGCGACCTGGAGACCATCCCGTCCGCCGGGTGAGGCGTCACACCCGGCGGACGACGCGCAGCAGGTACTCGTCGCGGTGGAGCGGGTCGTGGTCGGTGCGCGGGCGGTCCGGTGGCGGGCCGGCGACCGGCGCGTAGCGGTCGAACCGGGTCTCCAGGACGCCCTCGCCGCGGGTCAGCGCCGGCAGCTGCTGCTGCAGCTCGTGCGCGTGCGCCGCGGGGAGGTCGCCGGCGAGCAGATAGCCGGACGCCGTCGGTGCCGGGGTCCCCGGCACACCCCGCAGGCGCGCCAACGCCGGGAGTACCTGGCCGAGGCAGTCGGCGGGCAGCTCCAGCTCGAACCGGTGGATCGGCTCGTGCACCCGGGTACCGGCCCGCCGCAGCGCCGTCATGAGCACCAGCGGCGTGAGCAGCCGGAAGTCTCCGGCGGTGCTGGACATGCTCTTGTCGAACGTGGCATGCGCGTGGCTCTGCCGTGGCCAGTACTGCGACCGCGTCAGCGTCACCCGGCAGTCCGGCACGTCCCAGCCGTGCAGCCCCTCCCGCAGCGTCTCGCGGACGGTCTCGTCGATCGCCCGCAGGAACGCCGGCGGCAGCGACCCCAGCTCAATGGCCAGCTCGAACGTGACGCCTTCGCGTTCGGCGGCCGGTTCGACCCGCAGCCCGACGCCGGCGAGGAACGGGTTGCCGTCCTGCTTGATCAGCTCGACCGCCTCCCCGCTCCCGGTGACCCGCTCGACGCAGATGGTGGTGGACTTTCGGAAGTCGACGTCGATGCCGTACTCGGCCGCGAGGGTCGCCTGGACGACCTCCTTCTGCACCTCGCCATAGAGCGACACCGACACCTCCTGACGGAGGTCGTCCTGGCGCAGGTCGATCAGCGGATCCTGCTCGGCCAGCTGGGCCAGCGCCTCGTGCAGCGCGCCCCGGTCCCGGGCCCGCCGCGGCACGACGACGGTCTCCAGGGTCGGCGGGGCGAAGTGGTGCTCCGCCCCGCCGCCGGTCGGCTCGCCCAGCGAGTCGCCGATGCGAACACCGGTCAGCCCCCAGACCTTGGCGATCCACCCGGCCGTCACCTCTGCGCGCGGCCGGGCGCCGCCGCCGTCGAACACGCTGAGCGCGGTGACCTTGCCGGCCGCAAGCCGGTCGCGCGTGCGCAGCGTGCCGGTGACCATCCGGACGTAGGCGATCTTCTCCCCCGCCGGCCCGCGCTCGACCTTGAAGACGGTGCCGGCGGGCGGCCCCGCGGCGTCGCCGTCCGGCTCGGGCGTCGACGGCAGCAGCCGCACGATGCCCGCCGTCAGCTCGTCGACGCCCGCGCCGGTGATGGCCGAGCCGGCGAAAACCGGGTGCACGTCCGCCCGCCGCGACTGCAGGGCCAGCGACCGCAGCAGCCGCCGGTGCGACAGGCCCGCCGGGTCGTCGACGAAGTCCGCGAGCAACGCGTCGTCGCCGTCGGCCAGCACGTCCACGAGCCGGGCGCCGAACCCGTCGTCGTCGGCGGTGAACGGGCGGAACGCGGCGTCCTTGGTGCCCTGGCGCTCGGCTGCGCCGAGCGGGACGATCCGCGGAGTCAGCCGGGTGGCCAACTGCTCGAGGACGGCATCCAGGTCGGCGCCGGCACGGTCGAGCTTGTTGACGAAGACCAGGGTCGGGATGCGCAGCCGCCGCAGCGTCCGCATCAGCACGCGCGTCTGCGCCTGCACGCCCTCCACCGCCGACACGACCAGCACGGCGCCGTCGAGCACGTTGAGCACCCGCTCCACCTCCGCGATGAAGTCGGGGTGGCCGGGCGTGTCGATGAGGTTCACGGCCGTGTCGCCGACGGTGAACGCGACGACGGCGGACCTGATGGTGATGCCGCGCTGCCGTTCCAGCGCGAGCGAGTCGGTCTGTGTACTCCCGGCGTCGACGCTGCCGACCTCGTCGATGACCCCGGCGACGTACAACAGCCGCTCGGTCAGACTGGTTTTACCGGCGTCGACATGCGCGAGGATTCCCAGGTTGAGCGTACGCAATGAGCTTCGAGTCCTCTGCTCGGACGAATGGTGTCGCTGGGGTGGACCCGAACGCTCGGCGCATGACGCTCTCCCTTCTCGCTGGTGGTCGGGCTCAGTCGAGCACGCGCGCTGGGATGTGAGCAATTGATTTTCGGCGTCTCCTTTGGTCGAACCGACCTTGTCGGTGGGTGTCGGTAGGGTGGTGTGCATGTTCGAAGAAGCGCTGCTGACTGCTCCGTCGCCGGGTGTCGACCCGGTGACGGGGCAGCTGGTGGCGTGGCATCCGCGGCTCGGTGACTGGATGCCGGTGGACCCGTTCGACCCGGTCGCGGAGATCGATCCGGTGCTGCTGCGGGAGCTGTGCACCGCCGAACCCGCCCCCACCATCACCGGCTTCGACCAGGTGCCGGCCGGGCCGGAGCTGGCCGCTCTGCTCGCGGCCTCCGACCCGTCGAGGGCGGACGCCTCTGATCTGGTGGAGGCGATCGGTGGGTGGGCGCGGCTGGCGGCGTGGGTCGCCGCCGGCGAGGCGGCCGCGTCGGCGGAGCTGGCGTCGCGGCCGGAGATGCGCCCCGATGAGACCGGGTACCGCTCAGTCAACGCGGTCACCAACACCGCGGTGGAGATCGCCGCACGCTGTCAGCTCACGACCCGGCAGGCGGAGAACCAGGTCGGGCACGGCGTGCAACTGGTGGAGGACTTCCCCGACACCCACACCGCGTTGGCGGCCGGGGTCATCGATCTGCGGCGCGCGCGCGTGATCACCGACGAGCTCGGCGGCCAGGACCCCGATGTGCGGGTGCGGGTGGAGGCGGCGGTCCTGCCGGAGGCGCCGTACCTGGACTCGGTCGCGCTGCGGAAGCTGATCAAGCAGTTGCTGCACGAGCAGGCGCCGGTGGAGACCGCCGACCGCAACCGCGCCGCCAGGGAGCGCCGCTACGTGTGCGTGACGCCCGCGTCGGACGGGATGGCGCACCTGGAGGCGCTGCTGCCGGCTGAGGACGCCACCGCGCTGGACACCGCCTTGAACGCCGCCGCCGCGGACGCCAAACGCGCCGACGCCGCCGCCGGCCGCCCGGCCCGCACCAGAGACCAACGCCGCGCCGACGCCCTCGCCGACCTGGGCTGGGCCTTCCTCACCGGCTGCGCCGACGGCGCCACCGGCGGCACCACCACGGGCGAGGCTCCCGCCACCGGCCGACCCGCGCGGCGGCCGATCAGCGTGCACGTCACCGTCCCATTCGCCACCCTCGCCGGGCTGAGCGACGAACCCGGCGAGCTGGAGGGCTACGGACCCATCCCCGCCCACGTCGCCCGCACCCTCGCCACCGAAGGCATCTGGAGCTGGCTCCGCACCGACGGCACCGGACAACTCCTTGACCTCGGCCGCACCCGCTACCGGCCCACCACGGCGCTGGCCGAGTTCATCACCGCCCGGGACCGGACCTGCAAGGCGCCGGGCTGCCACCGACCCGCCCGCAGCTGCGACCTCGACCACATCGTTCCGTTCACCGCCGGCGGGTCGACGTCACCAGACAACCTGCACACCCTCTGCACCACCCACCACCTGCTCAAACACCACGGCCACTGGACCGTCCAACGAGCACCCGACGGCACCACCCGCTGGACCAGCCCCACCGGCCACCACTACGAGAGACCACCCGAGTCGTGTCACGGTTCGAGGTGGGACAGTGTTCCGGACACCGGGTGACCGCATCCGGGCCTACGGTGCTGGCATGCACCAGCGACTCGACGGGCGACGACTGAACCGGGCGACGCTCGCACGGCAGCACCTGCTCGGCCGCGTGGACGGCGCCGAGCGGCGGCCGCTGGACGTCGTCCGGGACGTCGTGGGGCTGCAGGGCCAGGACCCGGACCCGCCGTACCTCATGCTGTGGAACCGCATCGAGGGCTTCACCGTCGAGCAGCTGACGGCGCTGCAGCTGGACCGCAGCGTCGTCCGGGCGACGCTGTTCCGCGGCACGCTGCACCTCGTCGCCACCGACGACTACCTGTGGCTGCGGCCGATGCTGCAGCCGATGCTCGAACGCTGGCAGCGCGGTGCCTGGGGCAAGACGCTCGAGGGCGTCGACGTGGACGAGCTGGCCAAGGCCGCGGCCGATCTGCTCGACGACGGCCGGCTCACCCGGCCACGGCTCAGCCGGGCCCTCGCCGCACGCTGGCCGGAGTACAGCCCGACGGCGCTGGCTCGGTCCGTGCAGGGGCTGCTGCCGGTCGTTCACCCGCCGCCGGACGGACTGTGGCACCGCCACGGCCCGGCGCACGTCGCACTGGCGCACACCTGGCTCGGCCGGCCGCTGTCCCCCGGCGTCCCGCCGAGCACGCTGGTCCGCCGCTACCTGGCCGCGTTCGGGCCGGCCACCGTCAAGGACGTCCAGGCTTGGAGCGGGCTGACCCGGCTGCGCGAGGTCGTCGAGGCGATGCGTCCGTACCTGGTGACGTTCACCGGCGAGCACGGCGAGGAGCTGTTCGACGTCCCCGACGCGCCCCGGCCCGACCCGGAGACGCCGGCGCCGGCGCGGCTGCTCGCCCCGCTGGACAACGTCGTGCTCGCCTACGCCGACCGCAGCCGCCTCGTCGGCCCCGACGCGGCGGCCCGCGTCGGCTGGGAGGCGGCGGTACTGATCGACGGCGAGGTCGGCGGCTTCTGGACGATGTCGCAGGACGACGACGCCGCCACGCTCACCGCCGACCTGCTCCGGTCGCTCACCGGCGACCAGGAGGCCGAGCTGGAGGCCGAGGCCGCCGGGTTGCTGGCGTTCGCGGCACCGGAGGCCGGACGGCGCGACGTTCGGCTGCGGATCCCCGCCGGCCGGGCCTGACGGTCGACAGGCCTAGCCCAGCAGCGCCCGCTCCCGCACCACGTCGCGCGCCTGCTTGTCGTGCCGCAGCCCCTTGTAGGCGGGGTGGCGCAGCGTGCCGATGGCGGTCCACTCGGCGAAGGCGACCTCGCAGACCAGCTCCGGCCGGACGAACACGCAGCCGCGCTTGTCGGGCTGCGCGCCCACGAACGGGCTCGCCTCCGCCACCAGGGGCGAGAGCAGACCGGACAGCCGGTGCCGTTCGGCCAGCGTCAGCCCGGTGCCGACCCGGCCGGCGTACCGCAGCTCGCCACCCTCGTCGTAGACGCCGACCGCCAGCGCACCGAGCGTCCCGGTCAGCCCGCCCTCGCCAGGCAGCCAGCCGCCGATCACGACCTCCTGGCGGTTGACGTTCTTCACCTTGAGCCAGTCGCGGCCGCGCTTGCCGGGCAGGTACCGGCTGCCCAGCCGCTTGGCGATGACGCCCTCCAGCCGCTGCGCCTTGGTGGCCGCCAGCATCGCCGAGCCGTTGCCGGGCACGTACGCCGGCACCTGCCAGCCCGGGCCGCCGGCCGGCAGCAGCGCGTCCAGCTCGGCCCGCCGCTCCTCGTATGGGGCGTTCAGAAGCGACCGGCCATCCAGATACAGCAGGTCGAACAGCACGTACACCGCGGGCGCGCCGGCCACCAGCGGATCGGCCATCCCGCTGACCTCGACGTTCATTCGAGACTGGAGCTTCTCGAAGCTGGGCCGCCCGTCGTCGTCGAACGCGACCACCTCGCCGTCGAGTACGGCGTTGCGGCCGTCCAGCGCGGCTGCGACGCCGTGCACGTCCGGGTAGACCCGGGTGACGTCGCGCAGCGTGCGGCTGGACAGCCGGATCGCGCCGTCCTGGACGTAGGCGATGGTCCGGACACCGTCCCACTTCACCTCGAAGCCCCAGGCGTCGTCGTCAGGCGGCAGCACCGCCGACGGCGAGGCCATCATCGGGGTGATGGTGTCCGGCCGCGGCATCATGACCGGGAGCGCTTCTCTCGGATCTTCATCGACAGCTCCATCGGCGTGCCCTCGAAGCCGAAGTCCTCGCGCAGCCGCCGCTCCACGAACCGCCGGTACGACGGCTCCAGGAACCCGGTGGTGAACAGCACGAACCGCGGCGGCCGGGTGTCGGCCTGGGTGGCGAACATGATCCGCGGCTGCTTGCCGCCGCGCACCGGGTGCGGGTGTGCCGCGACGAGCTGGCCGAGGAACGAGTTCAGCTTGCCGGTCGGGATGCGCTGCTCCCAGCCCTCCAGCGCGGTGTCCAGCGCCTTGACCAGACGGTCGACGTGCCAGCCGGTGCGCGCGGAGACGTTCACCCGCGGCGCCCACGTGACCCGGCCCAGCTGCCGGTCGATCTCGCGCTCCAGCACGTCGCGGCGCTCGTCGTCGAGGAGATCCCACTTGTTGAACGCCAGCACCAGCGCCCGGCCGGCGTCGACGACCATCGAGATGATCCGCAGGTCTTGCTCCGCCAGCGGCTCGCTGGCGTCGATGAGGACGACGGCGACCTCGGCCCGCTCCAGCGCCGCCGCCGTGCGCAGCGACGCGAAGTACTCCGCGCCGGACGCCTCGTGCACCCGGCGCCGGATGCCGGCGGTGTCGATGAACCGCCACTCGCGCCCGCCCAGCTCGACCATCTCGTCGATCGGGTCGACGGTGGTGCCGGCAACGGAGTCGACGACGACGCGGTCCTCGCCGGCCAGCTTGTTCAGCAGGCTGGACTTGCCGACGTTCGGCTTGCCGACCAGGGCGACCCGGCGCGGGCCGCCGCCGTCGACGTCGAACGACTCCGGCGGCGCCTCCGGCAGCGCGGCCACGACGGCGTCGAGCAGGTCGCCGCTCCCCCGGCCGTGCAGCGCCGACACCGCGTACGGCTCGCCCAGCGCGAGGTTCCACAGCGCGGCGGCGTCGGCCTCGCCGCTGGGGCCGTCGACCTTGTTGGCCACCAGGATCACCGGCTTGCCGGACCGGCGCAGCAGCTTCGCGACCGCCTCGTCGGTATCGGTGGCGCCGACCGTGGAGTCGACGACGAACATGACGACGTCGGCGGCGGCCACGCCGACCTCGGCCTGCGCCGTGATGCGCGCCGCCATGCCCTTGGCCTCGGGATCCCAGCCGCCGGTGTCGAGCAGGGTGAACGACCGCCCGGCCCACGCGGCGTCGTAGGCGACGCGGTCGCGGGTGACGCCCGGCACGTCCTCGACGACCGCCTCGCGACGCCCGAGAATGCGGTTGACCAGCGTCGACTTGCCGACGTTGGGCCGGCCGACGACGGCGACCGTCGGCGTGTAGACGTCGACGGACGCCACCTGCTCACTCACTTGTGCTCCTCGGTTCGGGACGCCACGGCCTCGCGATGCGCCACCAGGGCTTCGCGCAGCTGTTCGGTCGCCGCGTCGAGTGCCGAGCGAGTGCGCCCGCCGCCGGTCGGCAACGTGACCGGGCGGCCGAAGACGACCTCGACCCGGGACCGAAGGCCGGGCATCGAACCAAATGTACGTCCCCGGGACGCCGTTCCTGTAAAGACGACCGGAACGACCGGCGCGCCGGAGCGCAGCGCGAACCAGGCGAGCCCCGTCCGCAGCTCGGCGAAGTCGCCGGCGCCGCGGGTGCCCTCGGGGAACACGACAAGGATCCGGCCGTCGTCGAGGACGCCGATGCCTGACTTGACCATGCTGCGGCTGGGGTCGTCGCGGTCGAGCGGGATCTGCCCGACGCCGTGCAGCAACCAGCCGAGTGGGCCCTTGAACAGCTCCTTCTTCGCCAGCGTGTGCACCGGCCGAGGGCAGGTCCCCATGAGCAGCGGGGCATCGAGGAAGCCGGTGTGGTTGGGCGCCAGGATGACCGGGCCGGTGCGCGGCACGTTCGCGGCGCCCGTGATCGTGACGCGGTAGAGCAGCCGGGCCAGCGTGGCGGCGGCGTACTTGCCGAAGACCGCGCCCCTGGCGGTGGGCAAGCGGGACTCGGTCACGCCCGCACCCCCGAGCGGGCCTCCACCAGCTTCAGGACGGCGTCGACGGTCTCGTCGAGCGACAGCAGCGAGGAGTCGACGACGTCGACGCCGTCGGCGGCCTCGTGGAAGCTCGCGACGGTGGCGTCGTCGGCGTCGCGGCGGACCACCTGGTCGCGGGTGGCGTCGACGGCGGTCTCGTCGTCGGAGCCGTGCACCTCGAGCGCCCGGCGCGACAGCCGGACCCGCTCGTCGGCGGTCAGCAGCACCCGTACGGGAGCGTCCGGCGCGACGACGGTGGTGATGTCGCGGCCCTCGATGACGACGCCGCCCTCGCGCGCGACGGCCTGCTGCCGGGCCACCAGCTCCGCGCGGACGCCGAGGTTGGTGGCGATGGCGCTGACGGCGGCGGAGATGCGGCTGGTGCGGATGGCCGCCGCGATGTCGGTGCCGGCGACCGCCACCGTGGGCGCGGCCGGGTCCGTCCCGAGCTCCAGCGGCAGCTCGCGGGCCAGCTGCGCCACCCGCTCGGTGTCGGCGAGGTCGACGCCCTGCTCCAGTGCCCACCAGGTGACCGCCCGGTACATCGCGCCGGTGTCGAGGTAGCGCAGGCCGAGGGCGGCCGCCACGCGACGTGCGACCGTCGACTTCCCGGAACCGGACGGGCCGTCGATGGCGACGACGAGGTCTTGGGCGGAGACGTCAGCGGGAGTATCGGGCACGTCCAGAAGATTACCGGCCGGCGATGTCACCCGCGGATGGTCCAGCCGCGTTCGCGCAACGACGCCGCCAGCTCGTCCTCGGCGCCAGGGCGGACGTCCAGCTCGACCAGCCCGAGCGGCTGGCCGGCGGCGTGCTCGATGCGGACGTCCTCGACGTTGACACCGGCCGCGCCCGCGTCGGCGAACAGCGCGGCCAGCTGGCCGGGCTTGTCCTCGACAGCGACGATGACGGTGGCGAACTCGGTGTGCGCGGCGCCGTGCTTGCCGGGCAGCCGGGACCGGCCGTCGACCCCGCCGCGCAACAGCTCGCGCAGCACCGGCTGGCCGGCCACCGGCGTCTCCAGCGCCGCCATCAGCCGGTCGAGGTCGGTGCGCAGGCCCTCCAGCACCGGGCGGACGGCCGCCGCGTTCGCCGTCAGGATCTCCGTCCACAGTTCTGGGTCGCCGCTCGCGATGCGCGTGACGTCGGTGACGCCCGGCCCGGCCAGGCGCACCTCGTGGCCCGGCGCGCCGGCCAGCCGGCCGGCCATCAGCGCGGCGACGACGTGCGGCGTGTGCGACACCAGCGCGACGGCGGCGTCGTGCTCCGCCGCCGTCATGGTCATCGGGGTGGCGCCGACGAGCCGGGCGACCGCCAGGGCGCGGGTCACCGCCTGCTGGTGGGTGCCGTCGTCGGGGCAGATCACCCACGGGCGGCCCTCGAACAGGTCGGCCAGCGCGGCATTCGGCCCGCTGACCTCGCGGCCGGCCATCGGGTGGCTGCCGACGTACCGGCCGGGGTCGGCGACCCGCTCGCGCACCTGCATCGTCGGCAGCACCTTCACGCTGGCGACGTCGGTGGCGTACTCGGCCCGGCGGCTCTCCAGCACCTCGCCGATGACTTCCGCGACGGCCTCCGGCGGGACGGCGACGACGGCGAGCGCGGCCGGCTCCCCCGGGCCGTCCGGCTCCGGGCGCCCCGCGCCCAGCCGGACCGCCTCGGCGAGGATCTCCGGCTTCGCGTCGGCCAGCCGCACGTCGACGCCGGCTCGGGTCAGCGCCAGCCCGACGGACGTCCCGACCAGTCCGGTGCCGACGACGAGGACGGTGCGGCCCTCGAACGGGGCCATCACCGGTCCGCGAGGTCGTCGCGCAGCACCGTCGTGCCGTGCAGATAGATGTGCCGGATCTCCGACCGCGGTTTCGTGGTCTCGACGTGCGCCATCAGCCGCACCACCCGTGGCAGCGCCCCGGAGACGGCGATCTCCTGGGCGCACATCATCGGCACGTCGGTGATGCCCAGCTGGCGGACGGCCACGGCCGGGAACGCCGACCGCAGGTCCGGCGTGGCGGTGAGGAAGATGCTGATGACGTCGTCGGACGTCAGCTCGTTGCGGTCGAGCACCGTGGTCATCAGCTCGGCGGTCCGCTCCAGCAGATGCTCGGCCTCATCGGCGTCGAGCTGGGTGGCCCCCCGTATCGCGCGTACAGTCACAGGACAGCAAGGTACCCGCCGCCAGCCCGCAGGGTTGTCAGAGCCCCACGTCGTGGTACAGCGCGGCGATCTCGGCCTTCGTCAGCGCGCGGGTGTTGCCCGGCCGCAGGTCGCCCATCGCGACCGGGCCGACGTGGGTGCGGACCAGCCGTTTCACCGGGTGGCCGACGGCCTCGAGCAGCCGGCGGACGATGTGCTTGCGGCCCTCGTGCAGCACCACTTCGACCATGACCCGGGTGCCGGCCCGCCCGACGACCCGGAAGGAGTCGACCCGCACCGGGCCGTCCTCCAGCTCGATGCCGGCCCGCAGCTCGCGGCCGAGACCCGGCGCTACCGGCCCCGGCACCTCGGCGACGTAGGTCTTCAGCACTTCGTACGACGGGTGCGCCAGCCGGTGCGCCAGCTCGCCGTCGTTGGTGAGCAGGATGAGGCCCTCGGTGTCGGCGTCGAGCCGGCCGACGTGGAACAGCCGCTCGCGGCGGCCGCGGACGTAGCCGGTGAGGTCGGGCCGGCCCTCGGGGTCGTTCATCGTGCTGACGACGCCCACCGGCTTGTTCAGCGCGAGGTACACCAGGCCGGCCTCGGCGGTGGTGATGCGCGAGCCGTCGACCTTGATGACGGCGGTGGCGGGGTCGACCCGGGTGCCGAGCGTGCGCACGACCTCGCCGTCGACCTCGACCCGGCCGGCCGCGATCAGTTCCTCGCTGGCGCGGCGACTGGCCACCCCGGCCGCCGCGAGCACCTTCTGCAGGCGCACACCCTCGTCAGGCATTCTCGGTGTCACGGTCCTCGATGGCGTCGGCGTCGGGCAGGTACGGCGCCAGCGGCGGCAGCTCGTCGATCGAGGCCATGCCGAGGCGCTCCAGGAAGTATGACGTGGTGCGGTACAGGATCGCGCCAGACTCTGAATCAACTCCGGCGTCGGCGACCAATCCGCGGGCGATGAGAGTGCGCATGACGCCGTCGCAGTTGACCCCCCGGACGGCGGACACGCGCGCCCGGCTGACCGGCTGCCGGTAGGCGACGACGGCGAGCGTCTCGAGCGCGGCCTGGGTCAGTTTGGCCTGCTGGCCGTCGAGGACGAACCGTTCGACGACGGGCGCGCAGGAGGCGTGCGTGTAGAACCGCCAGCCGCCGCCGATCTCGCGCAGCTCGAAGCCGCGCCCGGGCCTGCCGTACTCGTCGCGCAGCTCCTCCAGGACGTCGGCGATCTCGCCGCGCGGCCGCTCCAGCACCTGGGCGAGCGTGACGACGTCGATCGGCTCGTCGACGACCAGGAGGATCGCCTCGACCGCCGCCCGCAGACTCGGCTCGTCGTCAGTCAGCGTCGGCTGCGTCAACGGTGCCCTCCTCATCGAACTCGTCGCCGACCGCGACGTCCTCGTCGTCGTCACCGGTCCATCGCACCGTCAGCTCACCCAGCGCGACGACCTGCTCGAACGCGACCGCTTTCTCGCGGTACAGCTCCAGCAACGACAGGAAGCGGGCGACGACGTGCAGCGTCGTCTGGCAGTCGGCGGTCAGCGTGCGGAACGTCAGGACGCGGGAGCGGCGCAGCCGGTCGACCACGACCAGCGCCTCCTCGCGGACGCTCACCCGCGGCTGGTGCAGGTGGGCCAGGCCGACCAGCGGCGGAGGCTTCGGGGTGAGCACCTTGGCCGCCAGCATGGCCAGCTCCTCCGGCCCCAGCCCGACGACGACCTCGGGCAGCAGCGAGGCGTACCGCTCCTCCAGGCCGACGGCGCGCGGGAAGCGCAGCGACTCGTCGGCCAGCCGGGCCGCCAGCACGCCGGCGACCTCCTTGTACGCCTTGTACTGCAGCAGCCGGGCGAACAGCAGGTCGCGCGCCTCGAGCAGAGCGAGGTCGTCCTCGTCCTCGACCTCGCCGCTGGGCAGCAGCCGGGCCGCCTTGAGGTCCAGCAATGTGGCGGCGACGACGAGGAACTCGCTGGTCTCGTCCAGGTCCCAGTCAGACGCCTTGATGTAGGCGATGAACTCGTCGGTGACCTGCGACAACGCCACCTCGGTGACGTCGAGCTTGTGCTTGGCGATGAGCGTGAGGAGCAGGTCGAACGGCCCCTCGAAGTTCTCGAGGTGCACCTCGAACTTCGAGCTCTCGTCCTGCTCCGGCTGCTCCGGCTCGATCAGCAGGGTGGTGGCGTCCGTCACGGGCGGGCCGGCTCCCAGCGGGCCAGGACCTCACGGGCCAGCTGACGGTAGGCGGAGGCGCCGCGCGAGGACGGCGCGAAGCTGGTGATCGGCAGGCCGGCAACGGTGGTCTCGGGGAACCGGACGGTGCGCCCGATGACGGTGTGGAACACCTTGTCGCCGAATGCCTCGACCAGCCGCGACAGCACTTCGCGGCCGTGCACCGTCCGGGAGTCGTACATGGTGGCCAGCAGCCCCTCGATCTCGAGCTGGGGGTTGAGGCGGTCGCGGACCTTCTCGATGGTCTCCTGCAGCAGGGCGACGCCGCGCAGCGCGAAGTACTCGCACTCCAGCGGCACGATGACGCCGTCGGCCGCGGTGAGAGCGTTGACCGTCAGCAGGCCGAGCGACGGCTGGCAGTCGATGAGCATGAGGTCGTAATCGGCGGCCAGCGGCTTCAGGATGCGGCCCAGGGCCTGCTCGCGGCCGACCTCGGTGACCAGCTGGATCTCCGCCGCGGAGAGGTCGATGTTGGCCGGCAGCAGGTCCATGCCCTCGATCGGCGTCTTCTGGATGATGTCGCCCGCCTGCAGCGACGGGTCCATCAGGACGTTGTAGATCGACAGCTCGAGGTCGTGCGCGTCGAGGCCGAGGCCCACGGACAGCGCGCCCTGCGGGTCGAAGTCGACCAGCAGCACCCGGCGGCCGTAGTCGGCCAGCGCCGCGCCGAGGTTGATCGTGGTGGTGGTCTTGCCGACGCCGCCCTTCTGGTTGCACATGGCGACGATGCGCGCCGGGCCGTGGTGGTCCAGCCGCTTGGGCTTCGGGAAGTCGACCGGGGGACGGCGCGTGGGTCCGAGATCGAGCTCAGGCTCGGTGTCGAACGGCAGCACGCCCGCGGCGTCCGGATTCGAGGGTGCCACGGCGTTCAGAGCTCCTCGATGGTCGTTTGAGTGGCCTTCTACGCTTCGTCCTGGGACGGGAGCCTACCTCGCGAGGGCGGCGCAGAGCTGCGGGCACGCGGGTGTGCGGCCACATAGACCTCACGGAGTTGGTCGACGGTCACCAGCGTGTACACCTGGGTGGTCGTGACCGAGGCGTGCCCGAGGAGCTCCTGGACGACCCGGACGTCCGCCCCGCCCTCCAGCAGGTGGGTGGCGAAGGAGTGCCGCAGCGTGTGGGGGGTGACCGTCGTGGACAGCCCGGCCCGCGCGGCCGCGGTCCGCAGCACTGACCAGGCGCTCTGCCGCGACAGCCGGCCGCCGCGGGCGTTGAGGAACAGCGCCGGCGTCCCCCGACCCGTCCCGACCAGCACCGGCCGGGCCCGGACCAGGTACGCGTCGACGGCCTCCCAGGCGTAGCTGCCCAGCGGGACGACGCGGTCCTTGCCGCCCTTGCCGCGCAGCAGCACGGTCCCGGTCTCGGCGTCGAGATCGTCGCGGTCGAGGCCGACCGCCTCGGAGATGCGCGCGCCGCAGCCGTAGAGCACCTCGAGCAGCGCGCGGTCGCGCAGCACCCGCGGTCCCTCGCCCACCGAGGCCGCCTCCAGCAGCCGCTCGACCTGGGCCAGCGGGATCGCCTTGGGCAGTCGTCGCGGCGGCGTCGGCGGGCGGACGGCCCCGGCCGGGTCGCCGTCGGACAGCCCCTCGCGGTGCAGGAACCGGTGCAGCCCCCGGACGGCGACCACAGTGCGCGCCGCCGAACTGGCACCCAGCGCGACCCGGCCCTCGTCGCCCTCGCGCAGGCTGCGCAGGAACGCCGTGACGTCCTCCTCCTCGACCTTCTCCGGCGCGTCGCGGCCGCGGTCGCGCAGGAACTCGGTGTAGCGCCGCAGGTCGCGGCGGTAGGAGGCGAGCGTGTTGGCGGCCAGCCCGCGCTCGACGGCGAGGTGGTCGAGGTAGCCGCGGACGGCACGCTCGAGCGCGGACTCGGTGGTGTCCATCGGTGGCGGCTCCCGTGGATGTCGCTGGTGCTTGGACCTGTTAATGCAGGACCTTCTCCAGCGGGACGGACGGCAGGCCGTGCGCCTCGGCGACCGGCTCGTAGACGATAGCGCCGTCGTGCACGTTCACGCCCTTCGCCAGCGCCGCGTCGGCTCGCGCGGCGTCGCGCCAGCCCCGGTTGGCCAGCTCGACGGCGTACGGCAGCGTGACGTTCGTCAGCGCGTACGTCGAGGTATGCGGTACCGCGCCGGGCATGTTGGCGACACAGTAGAAGATCGACTCGTGCACCCGGAACGTCGGGTCGTCGTGCGTGGTGGGCCGCGAGTTCTCGAAGCAGCCGCCCTGGTCGATGGCGATGTCGACCAGCACACTGCCCGGGCGCATGCGCGACACCAGCTCGTCGGAGACCAGCTTCGGCGCCTTCGCCCCGGGCACGAGGACGGCGCCGATCACCAGGTCGGCGTCGACGACGGCGTTCTCGATCTCGAACAGGTTCGACGCGATGGTCTGCGCCGTGCCGCCGTACAACGCCTCGACGTCGCGCAGCCGGGCGACGTTCTTGTCCAGCACCCAGACGTCGGCCTGCATGCCCATCGCGATGACGGCGGCGTTCATGCCGGCCATCCCGGCGCCGATGACCACCACCTTGGCCGATTTCACTCCCGGCACACCGCCCAGCAGGATGCCGCGGCCGCCCTGCGCCCGCTCCAGCACGTGCGCGCCGACCTGCGTCGCCATCCGCCCGGCGACCTCGCTCATCGGCGCCAGCAGCGGCAGGTGGCCGTCGGCCGTCTCGACGGTCTCGTAGGCGATGGCGGTGGTGCCGGAGTCGAGCAGCGCCTGCGTGCACTCCTCCGACGCCGCGAGATGCAGGTAGGTGAAGAGGATCTGGTCGCGGCGCATGCGGTGGTACTCCTCCGCGACCGGCTCCTTCACCTTCAGCACCAGGTCGGCGGCGTCCCAGACGGCATCGGCGTCGGGCGCGATCCGAGCGCCGGCCTGGAGGTACTCCTCGTCGCGCACCGACGAGCCGAGCCCGGCGCCGGCCTGCACCAGCACGTCGTGACCGTTGCGGACGAACTCGTGCACCCCGGCCGGCGTGATGGCCACGCGGTACTCGTTGTTCTTGACCTCGGTAGGTATGCCGACCAGCACTAGGCGTCCACCTCTTCCGTACTCCCGACGACGCTGTCGGGCCGCCGCCCCCGTGTGGACGGCGGCCCGAGTCTAAGTCGACTCGCGTCCTGCCGTCTCGGTCCTGTCATGACTAGTGTGATCCCCGTTTCCGCCGCCGCGCTCGTCGTGATGCGCCGCGGCGCCGTCGAGCACGCTCGCCCCATCGTGGCGCAGCCGACGAGGTGAACGCGAGCAGTCCCACAAGACATCCGATCTATCCGGTGTCCGCGCACCATGTTGCGAATCGAGAAATCGACCCTAGACGGCCCGGTATCGCACGGTTTAGCCTCAGATCGCGCAAGTTCGCTCAACACGAGATGACCACGGCGCCATTCGGACCGGCCCACCTCCGGAGTGCGTCCTCAAGTCACCGCTCACGCGTGCCAGGCCCGAGGAGAGGCGAGATGCCGACAATGCTCCGACCATTGGCCACTCCGTTCGCCACCGCCGTCCAGGAAGGAACAGGCCGATGCCGCGCTTGAGGTACCTCGTCGCTGCGGCGACCACGTTCGCTTCCGTACTGGCGGCGACGGCCGCCGCCGGCAGCCCCGAGGCACAGACGCTGAACGACCCGGCGGCGGCGACCGAGGCTGCCGGCGCGCCCACCGGAATCGACGCGGTGATCCCGCGCCCGGTCGCCTGGGCCGCTGGCGGCGACGGCGTCGTGCGCCTGGACGACACGTCGCGGCTGCTCATCGACCCGGCGGCGCGGGCGCTGACGGCGCTGCCGGCGGGCGAGGCAGAGTTCCCCGGCCCGGTCACACAGACCACACAGGACCTGGCCCGGCTGCTGCGGGACGAGCTGGCCGAGGTCACCGGCATCACCCTCCCCGTCTCCCGGGCCGTCCAGCATCCACGGCCGGGGGACGTGGTGCTGCGGCTCGTCGACGACGCCGGCCTCGGCGCCGAGGGCTACCGGTGGGACAGCACGGACGGGCCGATCGTGATCGAGGCGGCCACGACGCACGGTCTCTACTACGGTTCGCGCACGCTGCTGCAACTGCTGAGCACCGACCCGCACCACCGCGACGTGCCAGCGGGGACGGCGACCGACGTGCCCGCCCAAGCCGTCCGGATGGTGCAGCTGGACGCCGGGCGCCGGTACTGGTCCATGGAGTACCTGGAGAACCTCATCCGGCGCATGGGCCAGGTGAAGCTCAACACCTTGTTCCTGCACTTGTCCGAGTCCGAGGGCTTCCGGCTGAACAGCCCTCGGTTCCCAGGGCTCGCCGACCCGGGCAGCTCCTACGACCGCGCCGACATCGAGCGGCTCAAGGCGCTGGCCGCAGAGCACCACGTCCAGATCATGGGCGGGATCGACGTACCAGGGCACGCCACCCACCTCAGCGAGACCTTCGACATCGGCATGGGCTCCGGCGCGAACGCGTGCACCGGGGCGCACACGCACTCTCACTTGACCGCGAACTGGATCATCGACATGACCAGCGCGGCGGCCGTGCAGAAGACGAAGGAGATCGTGGCCGAATTCTCCAGCTGGTTCGACGCCCCGCTGTTCTCCGTCGGCGCCGACGAGCTGCCCGGCCAGCTGGCATCGTGCCCCAAGGTGCAGGAGACCATCGCCGCGGACCCCGAGCTGGACACCCTGGGCGACCTGCTCAGCCGTTACATCAACGTCCTCGACGAGGTCATCACCGCGAACGGAGCCCGCACGGCCATCTTCAGCGGCGTCGAGAACATGAGCTCCCCGCAGCAGGACGTCAACCCCTCTGTCGTCCATCTCACCTGGGAGAACGAGAGCTCGGAGCCGGAGATCCCCGGGCACGACGAGATCGCCATCGGGCCCTTCTATCTGACGCCGAACAACTACCACGACCTCTACCCGGACGTGCCTTGGATCTACGAGACCTGGGCGCCGAGCACCGCGCCGGACATGCTCGGCTCCGGCATGCCGAGCTGGGCCGACTACAACTTCTGGGCCGACGACCAGTACTTCGAGGACCTGATGGCGCTGGGCCGGGTGGCGCTGGCCGACCGCTCGTGGAACGGCTCGACCGCACCGGACACGGTCGCCGAGTTCACCCGCCGTGTGGAGGCGCTGGCCGACCCGGTCGGCGTGCGGCCGCTTCCGACGACCCCGCGCGTCGACGACGGCCGGCCCAGCCACCGCTGGACCTTCGACCACGCCGACTACCCCTCCGGCTGGACGTGGGCCGGCAGCCCCGGCAACACGATCATGGTCGAGGACGTCGCCGGCGACCTGCCCGGCACCAGCTACATCATCAACAACCCGACCGTGGTCGACGGCGGCGTCGACGGCGAGGCGTTCCGGTTCGACCACCGACGTGACGGAGTCGGGTTCGGCGGTGTCGACGTCACCGAGCCGTGGACGGTGTCTGCCTGGGTCAACCTGTCCGCCGATACCGCCGACCAGGTGCTGCTGGCCTCGAACGACGGCGCGCTCAAGCTGCGCCAGGCCGGCACGGGCAAGGTCGGATTCACCCGGTTCGGGGTCGCCGACTACTCCTTCGAGTTCACGCTCCCCGCGGGTCGCTGGGTTCACCTGACGTGGGTCGCCACCCCCGGCGACACTTCCCTCTACGCCGACGGGCAGCGCGTCGGAACGATCGCCGCGTCGATCCCGCTGCCGCTGCGCTCGATCGGCACCCCGGCTGCCTCGCTCTTCGGCGACCTGGACGAGATGCTCACCTGGGACGAGGCGCTGAGCCCGGAGCAGGTGGCCGACCACTTCGCGGAGTACGACCGGCCGGCATGGGACTACCAGCCCACGGTCGCCTCGCTGAACAGCCACGAGACGCCGCAGTGGTTCCACGACGACAAGTTCGGCATCTTCATCCACTGGGGCGCCTACTCAGTGCCGGCCTGGGGCCCGCGCGGCTCCTACGCCGAGTGGTACTGGAACTACATGAACAGCTCCGGCAGCCCGACGAACGCCCACCACCGCACCACGTACGGGGCCGACGTTCCCTACGATCGGTTCATCGACCAATGGCGGGCGGAGGAGTTCGATCCCGAGGCGTGGGTGCGGCTCTTCGAGGACGCCGGCGCGAACTACTTCGTTCTGACCAGCAAGCACCACGAGGGGGTCGCGCTGTACGACTCGCACGTGAGTGGGCGCGACACCGTCGATCTCGGGCCGCGGCGCGACCTCGCCGGGGAGCTGTTCGCCGCCGCCCGGGAGCACACCGACCTCAAGGCCGGCTTCTACTACTCGCTCTACGAATGGTTCAACCCGTCGTACACCGGCAACCCGGTTCGCAACCCGTACACGGGCGAGACGGTTCCCTACACCGGCGCCCCCGCCGTATCGGACTACGTCGACGAGTACATGCTGCCCCAGGTGCGTGAGCTGATCGATCGGTACGACCCGGACATCCTGTGGTGCGACGGTCAGTGGGAGAAGCCGGCGGACTACTGGCGCATGGCGCCGGTACTCGCCGAGTTCTACAACGGGGCGAAGAACAGGCCCGAGCCCAAGGAGGTCGCCGTCGCCAACCGGTGCAAGATCCAGACAGGCGCGCTGGACTCGCCGGAGCTGGACTTCCAGACCCCGGAGTACACGGTCAAGCCGGACATCGACCCCAACAAGTGGGAGTCCAGCCGCGGCATCGCGCACTCGTACGGGTACAACCGGAACGAGCCGATCGAGGACTACCTCACCTCGGACGAGCTGGTCGACTCGCTGATCGACATCGTCTCCAAGAACGGGAACCTGCTCTTGAACGTCGGTCCCCAGGCCGACGGCAGGATCCCGGCGCTGCAGGAGCAGCGGCTGCGCGACATAGGCGCGTGGCTGGACGTCAACGGCGAGGCCATCTATGGCACCACGTACTTCAACCGGGCCGAGGAGCCGGCCTCCGCGGTGCCTGTCCGCTACACCGTCAGCGGTGGCACGCTCTACGCCATCGCCCTCAGCTGGCCGGGCGACACCCTGACCCTGGGCGGCGACCTGCCGTTCGGCGACGAGACCCGGGTCACCCTGCTCGGCTCGGACGGCACGCTGCCGTGGAGCCGGACCGACGGCGGCACCGTCGAGGTCCGCATGCTGGCCGCCGGCGAGGACGCGACCAGCAGTGAGCACGCGTTCGTCTTCAAGATCGAGAATCCGGGTGTGAGCGCCCTCCCCCGCACCACGCTCACCGCCCCGGAGGAGATCGCCGCGGGCACGACGACTACGGCCACGGCCACCGTGGTCAACCCGTCGCCGCTGCCCAGCCAGCCCGGCGAGCTGACGGTCACCGCCCCGCCGGGGTGGATGGTCAGCCCGATTACGCACGACGTGCCCGGCCTCGAGACCGATGAGACCTACACGGTGCCGGTCACCGTCACCGTGCCGGACGACGCGGCGTCGGCCGAGTACGGCCTGACCGTCACCACCACCATCGGCGGGCTCTCGACCGCCGCGCACGCGAACGTGACAGTCGCCCTGCCGAACCTGTCCTTGGGCAAGCCGGTGGCGCAGGCGTCCCTGGCGTGGGGCGGGATTCCCGAACGCGCCGTCGACGGCAACGAGGACGGTGCCTACGGCGCCAACTCCGTCACGCACACCGCCGAGCCCTCCGACCAGGCCTGGTGGCAGGTCGACCTGGGCGTCTCCGCGGCCATCGAGACCGTCGGCATCTACAACCGCACCGACTGTTGTGCCGAGCGGCTGAGCAACTTCTGGGTGATGGTCAGCGAGAAGCCGTTCACGGCCGACTCCTTGGACGAGGCCCGCACGGCACCGGGTGTCACCGCCGTCCGCGTGGCCGGACCCGCGGGCCGGCCGTCGGTCGTGGAGCTACCTGAGGGCACCAGGGGCCGTCATGTCCGTATCCAGCTCGAGTCGGCCACCGATCCCCTGTCGCTCGCGGAGGTCGAAGTGCGCGGTCTCCCGGCCGGTGGATCGTAGCGACGGTGGCCAGGTGGACGCCGGCGCGCTCTGTCACCGGCCCGGCTTGTCGCCGGCCGGCCAGGGCGCGTCGACCGGTCGCAGCGCGTCGTAGCCGGATCCGCGCCGGGCCGCCCAGGCGGCGAGCACGCCGGCGCACAGCGTCGCGTTCTGCACGTCGCCGGCCAGGACCGCGGCGACGAGGTCGTCCAATGGCACCCATGCGACACCGAGGTCGGCCTCCTCCGCGACGCCGGCGAACCGGGCGTCGTCGGGCAGCGTCTCGATGCCGCGGGCCAGGAACACCCGGATCGCCTCGTCCGTCATGCCCGGCGAGGTGAGTAGGTCGACCAGCACCCGCCAGTCCCCCGCCCGCACGTGCCCCTCCTCGTACAGCTCGCGGGCGGCCGCCTCGTGCGGCGGCTCGCCGTCGACATCGCGCAGCCCGGCCGGCAGCTCGACCGGTCGCAGCCCGACGGGGTGCCGGTACTGCCGCACGACCAGCACGCGGTCCTCGTCGTCGACGGCGACGACGGCGACCGCGCCGGGGTGCACGACGACGTCGCGGACGAACTCCGACCCATCGACGGGCGACTGGACGGTGTCGCTGCGGACGGCGATGACCCGGCCCACGAAGCCGGTGATGGACGAGGTGACCGGCCAGCTCAGCGGCTCGTCGCGGGGCGCGCCCGGCCCGCTCACGACGACGGCCCCAGGCGCAGCGGCGCGGCCAGTGGGTCGAGCGAATCCCACGCGTACACCAGGATCGGCACGTCCTGGTCGCCGAAGCGGTCTGTGCGGCGTTCCGTCTCCACGCCGCCCAGCGCCTCGTAGAACCCGCGCGCGGCCTCGTTGGTCTCGATCACCTCGAGGTACAGCCGGTCCGGCGCGCCGGCGTCGTGGAGCCGCACCGCGGTCTCGGCCAGCAGCCGGCGGCCGATGCCGTGGCGCTTCAGGTCCGGCCGGACGTGCAGGTTGTCGAGGAAGTTGCCCAGCCGCGGATCGTGGTCGAGCACGGTGTGCGCGAACCCGGCCACTGCCAGCCCTGAATCGCGGGCGACCACCGTGATCGTGCCGTCGCGGTCGGCGAACCGGCCGGCCCAGCGGCCGGCCTGCCGGCCCGCCAGGTCGCCGTCGTCGAGGAACGCGTCCGGGACGTGCCCGCGGTAGGCCGACCGCCAGCTCCGCACGTGCAGCTCCGCGATGGCTGCGGCGTCGCCGTCGCCGGCCAGTTCGTAGACGTACCTCACCAGGGTCATCTCACTCCGTCCGCCGCAGGAGCGCCAGGTACATCGCGTCGGTGCCGTGCCGGTGCGGCCACAGCTGGACGTCCGGCCCGTCGCCGAGGTCGGGGACGCCGGGCAGGTACGGCCGCGCGTCGACCCGCTCGACGTCGCCCCGGCCGCTCAGGACGTCGTCGACGACGGTGACCGTCTCGGCCAGGTGCGGAGAGCAGGTGACGTACGCGACCAGCCCGCCGGGGCGGACCGACCACAGCGCGGAACGGAGCAGGTCGGCCTGCAGCCGCCGCAGCCCGGCGACGTCGGCCGGACGGCGCCGCCAGCGCGCCTCGGGCCGCCGCCGCAGTGCGCCGAGCCCGGTGCACGGCGCGTCCAGCAGCACTCGGTCGAAGTCGGCCTCGGGCCAGCTCGGCTGCGTCGCGTCGCCGACCAGCACCTCGTGCTCGCCGGGGTCGCCGGCCAGCGCCTGCGCCACCAGCCGGGCGCGGTGCTCGTGCTGCTCGACGGCGAGCAGCCGGCCGCCGTGCTGCGTGAGCAGGCCCGCGAGCAGTGCCGCCTTGCCACCCGGCCCGGCACAGAGGTCGAGCCAGCGCTCATCCGGCGGCTCGACCGGCGCAGTGGCCAGCGCGAGTGCGACCAGCTGGCTGCCCTCGTCCTGCACTCCGGCGCGGCCCTCGCGGACCGCGGCCAGCCGCGCGGGCGTCCCGGACTCGACGACGGCGCCGTACGGCGACCAGCGGGCCGGCCGCGCGCCGGACTCGACCAGCTCCTCGACGGTGGCCCGGCCGGGCCGGACGGCGACGCTCACTTCGGCCGGCTCGTTGTCCGCGCGCAGCGCCGCCTCCAGCTCCGCATCGTCGCCGCCCAGGGCGTCGCGCAGCGCCCGGACGATCCACGCCGGGTGGGCGTGCCGGAAGGCCAGGTAGCCCGCCAGGTCCTCGTCCCGGGACGGCGCCAGCTCGGCCGCCCAGCCGTCCAGGTCGCGCTCGCCGACCCGCCGCAGCACCGCGTTGGCCAGCCGCGCGGCGCCCTCGTTGACGTGCCGGCGGACCAGGTCGACGCTGGTCGACACCGCCGCGTGCGCCGGTACGCGCGTGGCCAGCAGCTGGTGGGCGCCGAGCCGGAGCGCGTCCAGCAGCGGCGGGTCGAGGTCGGCCAGCGGCCTCGTCACGCACGCCGCGACGACCGCGTCGTACGTCCCCTGGCCGCGCAGCGTCCCGTACGCCAGCTCCGTCGCCAGACCGGCGTCGCGGCCGCGCAGCTCGTGCCGGCGCAGCGCCGCGGGCATGGCGAGGTTGGCGTACGCGTCGTCGGCGGAGACCGCGCGCATGACGTCGAACGCGGCCTCGCGGGAGGAGTCGCCCTTCTCGCGCCTCACGCGCCGAGTCGCTCCCCCGGCTCCGGCCGGACGCCGCGGGCCCAGTCGGCGGCCGGCATCGCCTTCTTGCCCTGCGGCTGCACCTCGCTGAGCACGACGGCGTGGCTGCCGGTCCCCACGCGGACGCCGGACTTCTCGACCACGAGCTCGCCGGGCGCCAGGCCGTCGCGGCCGCGTTCCATGGTGACGGGGCGCAGCTTCAGCCGCTCGCCCCGGAACGTCGTCCAGGCGCCGGGCGCGGGCGTGCAGCCGCGAACCACGCGGTCGACCCGCAGCGCCGGCGCCGTCCAATCCACCCGTGCGTCCTCGACGGTCAGCTTCGGCGCCAGCGACACGCCGTCGGCCGGCTGTGGCTGCGGGCGCAGCGACCCGTCCTCGATGCCGTCGAGCGTGCGCACCAGCAGGTCGGCGCCGGACAGCGCCAGCCGGTACAGCAGGTCGCCGCTGGTGTCGGTGGGGCGGATCTCCTCGGTGACCAGGCCGTACACCGGCCCCGTGTCGAGACCCTCCTCCAGCTGGAACGTGCACGCGCCGGTGATGTCGTCGCCGGCCAGCACCGCGTGCTGCACCGGCGCGGCGCCGCGCCAGGCAGGCAGCAGCGAGAAGTGCAGGTTCACCCAGCCGTGCTTCGGCACGTCGAGCGCCGTCTTCGGGATCAGCCCGCCGTACGCGACGATCGGCGCGCAGTCCGGCGCCAGGTCGCCCAGCCGCTCGAGGAACTCCGGGTCGCGCGGGCGCCGGGGCTTGAGGGTCTCCACCCCCGCCTCGGCCGCGACCTCCGCCACCGGCGACGGGGTCAGCTTCCGGCCCCGCCCAGCCGGCGCGTCGGGCCGCGTCAGGACGGCGATCACCTCATGCCGCGACCCGAGCACCGCCCGCAGCGACGGGACGGCGACCTCCGGGGTTCCGGCGAACAGCACGCGCATGAGCGCCGAGCCTATCCGGCCGCAGGCCCGCCGCGCTCACTCGCCGAGGTCGACGATGGCGGCGACCGGGCCGCCGCCGTCCGGGCCCTGGTGGGCGGCCGACACCGACACGAACGCCGCCGGGTCGCCGGTCACCGACGCCGTGACGCCGCCGACCGCGGCCTTGATCTGCCGGTGCCAGTGCACGTCGGAGTCGTCCAACATGGCGTTGCGGCGGCCCCGGACGACGCCGTCCTGGCTGACCTCGCACTTGAGGAACACGTTGACCAGCCGGCCGTCGAGGTCGTCCGGGTGCGGCCGGTCCGGCAGCTTCAGCCCGGCGTCGCGGATGGCCGCCCAGATGCCGTCTGCGTCGATCGCGTCGCGCATGACGGAGTGGCCGATGCGGTACCGCCCGCCGACGCCGCGCACGTTCCCGACCACGACGACCTGCGCCCGGTCCAGCTCGACGCCGGATGAGCAGGACGCGACCGACGAGTACAGCGACCGGTCGTGCAGCACCGCGTCGTCGTCCGGCATGGAGATCTCGCCCAGCGCCACCGCGACGCCCAGGCCGGTGCATCCGTTGGACAGGTCCATCGACTCATGCGTGTTCTCCGTCCACACCGCCTTGCCGCGCGCCTTGGCGTCGCGGATGGTGTGGATGGTCAGCAGCGGCGTCTTCGTCTGCACGTAGTGGACGTCGGCGGGGTCGGTGATGCCCGCACGCTCCATGCCGACCCGGACCGCGGCGGCGACCTTCTCGATCATGCCGCGGCGGCCGATCTCCTCGGGCAGGATCGGCTCGCTCATCGCGAAGCCGACGGACAGCCGCGGCTCGTCGGTCGCCTCGGCCGAGGCCGCCGAGAGCGTCGCGAACACAGTCGCGTGCGGGCTGAGCACGCCGTCGGTGCCGCCGGACCACACGATCGGGATCTGCTTGACCTCCTCCGGCGTCCGCGCGCCCTTCTCGACCAGGACCTCGCGGAAGGCGCGGTCGGCGATGATCCGCGTGTAGTCGTTGACCCCGCCGTTGCCCTCGGTCTTCCCGACGACGGCGATGACGCGGTCGGCCTCCATGACCCCCGAGTCGATCAGCTCCGCGAGCCCGGAAGCGTCGCTGACGTGCGTGATCGGCACCTTGCGGACCTCGATCGGCTCAGGCATGCCCGGCCACCTCTCGTGTGATGTCTGCTGGCAGTACGGTCGTCCCGGCCCCATCCATGTCCGCGCGGACGGCCTCGGCGATTCGAGTGAGCGTGGTGATGACGGCGCGCCGGCCGCCCTGCTCGACGAACCGGCAGGCCGCCTCGACCTTCGGGCCCATGCTCCCGGACGCGAAGTGCCCCTCGGCGGCGTAACCGCGCAGGGTGGCGACGTCGACGGTGCCGACGGCGCGCTCGTGCGGGGTGCCGAAGCCGAGCACGGCGCCGTCGACGTCGGTCGCGATGATCAGCGCCTCGGCGCCGAGCGCCCGGCCGAGCAGGGCCGCGCCCAGGTCCTTGTCGATGACCGCCTCGACGCCGCGGATCGACCCGTCCGGCGCGCGCACGACGGGAACGCCGCCGCCCCCGTTCGCGACGACCACGAACCCGGCGGCCAGCAGCGCGGCCGCCGCCGGCGCGTCGAGCACCTCCAGCGGCTCCGGGCTGGCGACCACCCGCCGCCAGCCGCGCGGCCCGCGGTCCTCCCAGGTCTCGCCGTGGTCGATCAGCGGCGCGGCCTCCTCGCGCGGCAGGTACCGCCCGATCGGCTTGGTCGGCCGGGCGAACCCCGGGTCCGCGGCGTCGACCAGCGTCCGCGTGACGACGGCGGCCACCCGGCGGCGCACCCCACGCGCGGCCAGCGCCCGCTCCAGCGCGTTCACGACGATGAAGCCGATGGTCCCCTGCGTTTGGGCGCCGCACCAGTCCAGCGGCACCGGCGGCACCACGCTCGCCGCGAGCTGGTTCTTGACCAGCAGGTTCCCCACCTGCGGCCCATTGCCGTGGGTCAGCACGACGTCGTAGCCGGCGGCCACGAGGTCGGCCACCGGCTCCATCGCGGCGGTGACCGCGGCGACCTGGTCGCGCGGCCGCGCTCGCCCGTCCTCCGACGTCATGGCGTTGCCGCCCAGCGCGATCAGCACCCGCACGCGCCGAGCCTACGGACCCGCCCCGCCCGCCACGACGGTGATCTTCGCCCAATCGGCCCCCGCCGTTCGGCAACGATCGCCGATCCGTCCCGCGCCACCGGGCATGATGGGTCCCGGCCACCCGTCGACCCCGGAGGTGCCCATGGCCGGCACCGGCTTCCCGCCGGACACCAGGCTCACCGGCTGGCGACGCTGTCGCGCGAGCTCAGCCGCTAGGCCGCCACACCAGTGTTGATCTTGGAGTTGTTCGGCCATCCATCGGACATTTCACCCGCGAGAGCCGAACAACTCCAAGATCAACGCGGGAAGCTGACGGAGCCCCGGCAGCCCGCTAGCCCTCCGCCAGCCAGGCACGTACCGTCTCGTCATGCTCGCCCAGCAGCGGCGGCGCGGCGTGCCGCTTCGGCGGCGCGTCGTCGAAGCGGACGGCCGGGCCGGGCAGTTGGACGGTGCCCAGCAGCGGGTGTTCGACGTCGACCAGCAGGCCCTGCGAGCGGGTCTGCTCCCACTCGTACACCTCGTCGAGGCTGCGCACCTTGCCGCTGGCGATGCCAGCGGCGTCGAGCCGGGCCAGCCAGTGGTCACGCGGGTGCGCGGCGAACGCCTTCTCGATCTCGGCGACGAGCTCGTCGCGGTGCTGCACCCGCAGCCGGTTGGTGGCGAACCGCGGGTCGTCCGGGTCGAGCCCGGCGACGGCGGCGAACGCGCGCCAGGAGACGTCGTTGCCGACGGCGACCTGCAGCGCGCCGTCGGCGGCGTTGAACAGCCCGTACGGCGCGATCGACGGGTGGTGGTTGCCGATGGCGTGCGGCAGCTCGCCGGCCACCGTCCACCGAGTGCCCTGGAACGCGTGCACGCCGACCAGCGCCGACAGCAGCGACGTGCGCACCACCCGGCCGCGGCCGGTCCGTTCCCGCTCCAGCAGCGCCGCGAGCAGGCCGGACACGCCGTACATGCCGGCCAGCAGGTCGCCGATCGGGACGCCGACCTTCGCCGGGTGGCCCGGCTCGCCGGTGAGGCTCATGATGCCGGCCTCGCCCTGGGCGATCTGGTCGTAACCGGCCCGGCCCGCCTCGGGGCCGTCCGGCCCGAACCCGGTGATGGACAGCACGACCAGCCGCGGGTTGATCTCGTGCAGCCGCTCGACGCCGAAGCCGAGGCGCTCGAGGACGCCGGTGCGGAAGTTCTCGATCAGCACGTCGGCCCGCTCGACCAGCCGGGTGAGCAGCTCCTTGCCGGCCTCGGACTTGAGGTCGGCGGTGACCGACTCCTTGTTGCGGTTGCAGGACAGGAAGTACGACGACACCGGCTGGTCGTTGGGGCCGAGGAACGGCGGACCCCAGGTGCGCGACTCGTCGCCGTGGCCCGGCGCCTCGACCTTGATGACGCGGGCGCCGAGGTCGCCGAGCATCATGCCCGCGTGGGGCCCGGCCAGCGCGCGGCTGAGGTCGACGACCACGTAGCCGGCGAGCGGTCCGGCATCGGCGAACTCCTGCGTGTCGGCCATCGTCACAGATTACGCTGGGCGACCATGATCAACGACCGCCGGTTGTCGCGGCGTGGGGCCCTCGGCCTGTTCGGTGCTCTCGGTCTGACGGCGACGGGGCTCGCCGGCTGCTCGTCGTCCGACGACACCGCTGACGCCGCCACCACTTCCACCCCCGAGCCGGTCCCCACCAGCGCCGACGACGCCTGGGCGGCGCTCGCGGCGGGCAACGAGCGGTTCGCGAACGGCGAGCCGCGGCACCCGCACGAGGACCGGCCGTACCGGGAGTCGCTGGTCGCCGGTCAGCACCCGATCGCCTGCGTCCTCAGCTGCGCTGACTCGCGGGTCGCGCCGGAGCTGGTGTTCGACCAGGGGCTGGGCGATCTGTTCACCGTCCGCTCGGCCGGCGAGGTTCTCGACGACGCCGTCCTGGGCAGCATCGAGTACGCCGTCGAGCACGTCGCCGTGCCGCTCGTCGTGGTGCTCGGGCACGCCGGCTGCGGCGCCGTCGCGGCCACCGTCGACGTCGTCCGTGGCGGCCCGGCGCCCGACGGCTCGATCGCCGCGCTGGTCCAGGCGATCGAGCCGGCCGTCCGTGGCGTGAGCGCCGGCGGCGACGACGCGGCGTACCTCGCCGCCTGCGTCGAGGCGCAGGCCCGCAGCGCCGCGGCGGCGCTCGCCGACGCGTCGCCGATCGTCCGCGAGGCGGTCGCCGACGGCCGCACGTCCGTCGTCGCCGGCGTCTACGACCTCGCGTCCGGCCGCGTCAGCCAGCTCTGAACGACCGGCGGGTCGGCCGGCGTCGGCCGGTCGTGCCCGTCGTCGCGCACCGGCCGCACGGGGAGCGGCCGGATGTCACGCCGCGCGGCGGCGCGCACCGCGACGGGTTGCGGTGCCGGCGGTCGCGTCCGCCGATGCTGGGCGGGCAGTGACGGCGACACCGGCGGCTCCGGGCGCGCCGGCCGCACGAACAGGTTCTCCCTCTCCTCGACCGGCAGGTCGTCCTCGTCGTCCTCGCGCGGGGCGAGCTCGACCGGCGACACGGCGATCACCGTGAAGCCGGCCAGCAGCACCGCACCGAGCCCGATCGTGAACGGCACCAGGAACTCCGTCGCCGATGCACCCGGAACCAGGTCGCTCGGCTCCGCGACCTCGGCCGACACCGCCGCCATCGCGGTGTAGTGCATGCTGCTCACGGCGACGCCCATCACCAGCGCGGCGGCGATCGCGCCGCCGAGGCTGCGGATGGTGAACACCAGCCACAGGGCCGCGGTCGCCGCCAGGACGGCGATCGCCACCGAGGCCGCCACGAGGTCGGCCCGGTAGTGGATCGACCCGTTGATCTGCACCGAGGCCATGCCGCTGTAGTGCATGGCCGCGACGCCCACACCGGTGCCCAGCCCGCCGAACAGCAGGGCGCGATTTCGATCTTTCCCGTAACCGACCATCAGCACGCCGCCGCCGACCACGAGGAAAGCGACGACCAAACTGATCAAGGTGAGCGATACGTTGTAGCGCACCGGGCTGCCGGAAACCCGGAATCCCAGCATTGCGATGAAGTGCAGCGTCCAGATCCCGGCGGCCAGCGACGCCGCACCGGTGATCAGCCAGTTGCGCCGCGCACCACCGGTGGAAGCCCTCGCACGAACGGTGCACATCAGCCCGATCACAGCCGCCATGACCATGAAGACGTACCCGATCGCCGGCGTGGTCACACCATGGGTGAAATGATCCACTTCACTCGTTGCCGACAGCAATTCAGCCCCCCGGTTGAATAGCGACGTGGTGGCATCTCGCGGTAGCCACCAGGGGGAGCATGGGATACCGACACTATTGTCGTCAATACCAGATGTGTCCGCTTTGCCGTGAGGGAGGCCTCAGAGCCGGTCGACGGCGGCGAACGTGGCGCCGCCGGACAGCCGGGCGTAGCCCGGGCCGCGGTCGAAGAACGGCTCGTCGCCGGTGCGCGCCGCCCGCCGTTCTGCCCGCAGCGCGGCCGTCGCCCCGTCGTCCACGACCGGATCGTCCAGCGGCCCGCGCATCACCACGCCGTAGTCCTCGCCGGCCCCGTCGAGGGACACCTTCCGCCAGCGCACGTCGCGCAGCACCTCGTCGACCGGCCGGTCCAGAGGGTCGCCCCAGCCACCGCCGCCGGTGGTCCGGATCCGGATCACCTCGCCGGCCCGCACCGGCTCGGCGTCGGCCAGCGCGTCGACCTCGCGTTCGTGCGGGCCGCCGGGGTCGATCGTCACCGAGAACGGCCGCCCGGCCCGCCCGCCACGCACGCCCCAGCAGGACAGGATCGACCGGTCCGCGATCGACATGAAGTGCGCGTCGCGCAGCATCCGGATGTGCTTCTCGTAGCCGAGGCCGCCGCGGTACCGGCCCGGCCCGCCGGAGTCGACCGCCAGCCCCAGCTTCTCGACGACGAACGGGAACCGCGACTCGCTGAACTCCGTCGGCAGGTTCCGCGAGTCCGGGACCACGTGGATGGTGTCCTCGCCGTCGGCGTAGTACCGCCCGCCCGACCCGCCGCCCAGCACCTCGCGCATGAGGTACGGCCGTCCATCCAGGTCGTCGCCGTAGACGCCGGTGTAGCGGATCGTCTCCTGGTCCGCCGGCATCCGCCCGTCGACCGCCTTGGCGAGTACGCCGGCCAGCACGCCGAGCAGCCGCAGGATCACGAACGTCCGGGCGTTCGTGGGCGCCGGGAACACCGGCGTCAGCAGCGTGCCGGGCGGCGGGAAGCGCAGCTCGATCAGCGGCACGACGCCCTCGTTGACCTCCAGCTCGGCCATCCGCTCCGGCGAGTCGGCGAGGTTGCGCAGGATCGGAGCCAGCCACTTCTTCAGGAACGCGCCGTCGGCGTAGTCGCCGCAGTGGTTGATCGGCCCCTTCGCCTGCGGCCCGGTGCCGGCGAAGTCGATGACCAGCCGGTCGTCCAGCTTCGTCAAGGTCATCCGCTGCGTGTGCAGCTTCGGCGGGTCGACGCCGTCGTGCTCGGCGTAGTCCTCCCAGACGTACGTGCCGGCCGGGATCTTCGCCAGGATCTCCCGGCGGAACGTCTGCGTCGTCTTGTCCAGGATCGCGTCGAAGCAGGCCTCGACGTCCTCGCGGCCATACCGCTCGAACAGCTCGGCCAGCCGGCGTGCGCCCATGAGGCAGGCGGCGCACTCGGCGTCGAGGTCGGCGGCCAGCGACTCCGGCATGCGCGAGTTGCGGGTCATGATCTTCAGCGCGGCCTCGTTCGGCACGCCCTGGTCCCAGAGCCGGATCGGCGGGACCATCAGGCCCTCCTCGAACACGCTGGTGGCGTGCGAGGGCATCGAGCCGGGCACGGTGCCGCCGATGTCGTCGTGGTGCCCGAAGGCCTGCACGAACGCCACCACTTCCCCGTCGTGGAAGACGGGTGCGGTGACGCACAGGTCCGGCAGGTGCCCGATGCCGCCCTCGGACAGGTAGACGTCGTTGTGGAAGAACACGTCGCCGGGCCGCATCGTCCCGATCGGGTAGTCGCGGACCACCGGGTGCACCAGCGCGGAGTACGAGCGGCCGGTCAGCTTGCGCAGCCGCCGGTCGTGGATGCCGGCGCGGTAGTCGTGCGCGTCGCGGATCATCGGCGAGCGCGACGTGCGTCCGATGGCGGTCTCGACCTCCTTCTCGACCGACGTCAGGTAGCCCTCGACGATCTCGACCAGGATCGGGTCGGCGGTCATGCTCACGACATCAGTCGGTCGGCTCATCGGGCGCCTCCCGGGTGATCAGCAGGTTCCCGTGCGCGTCGACGACGGCGCGGAAGCCCGGGTGGACCGGGACGGTGGAGCCGAACTCCTCGACGACGGCCGGCCCGGCGACGGTGTCGCCGGCGCCCAGCGCGGTGCGGTCGTAGATCGCGGTGGCCGTCCGCCCGTCGCCGAAGTCGACCGGACGGGACGTGCGCGGCGCTGCCCCCGTCCCGCCAGGCGCCACCCGCAGCGCCGGGCGGGCGATCGGGCCGACGCCGGTGACCCGCAGGTTCACCCACTCGACCTCCTGCCGCGCGTCGCGGGCGAAGTCGTACCCGTAGAGCCGGCGATGGGCGGCGTGGAAGGCGCCGGCGACCGCGTCCGCGAGCGCGGTCGTGACCGGACCGTCGGGGACGTCGACCCGCACCTCGTAGGCCTGGCCGAAGTAGCGCAGGTCGGCGGTGCGCAGGAACCGCCGTTCTCCCGCCGGGAAGCCCTCGCGGGCCAGCGCGGCGTCGGCCTCGGCGCGCAGGTCGTCGAAGATCTTGCCGACGGCGTCCGGGTCGACCACGGCGTGCCGTGCGACCGCCGTCCGCACGTAGTCGTTGCGCACGTCGACCGTCAGCAGGCCATACGCGGACAGGTTGCCGGGGTCCGGCGGGACCAGCACACCGGCCAGCCCGAGCACGTCGGCCAGCCGGCAGGCCAGCAGCGATCCGGAGCCGCCGAAGCTGACCAGGTGGAAGTCGCGCACGTCCATGCCGCGGGTGACGGTGACCTGGCGCAGCGCGTTGGCCTGGTTCCACGCGGAGATCTCCAGGATGCCGGCGGCGCAGCGCTCGGGCGTCAGGCCGAGGCGTCCGGCCAGCTCCGTGATGCCGGATCGGGCGGCGCCGATGTCCAGCGGGATCTCGCCGCCGAGCAGGTGCGGCGGGATCCGGCCGAGCAGCAGGTGCGCGTCGGTGACGGTCGGCTCGGTGCCGCCGGTGCCGTAGCAGAGCGGGCCCGGATCGGCGCCGGCCGATCGCGGGCCGACCTTGAGCGTGCCCTCCGGGCTGAGCCAGGCGATCGACCCGCCGCCGGCGCCGACGGTGACGACGTCGATCATCGGGATCTTGCTCGGGTAGGCGCCGACGCTGCCCTCCGTCGTCAGCGCCGGGTGCCCGTCGACCACGACCGCGACGTCGGTGGAGGTGCCGCCGCCGTCCAGTGTGAGGACGCTGGCCAACCCGGCCGCCTGGGCGACGACCGCGGCGCCCAGCGCGCCGGCCGCCGGGCCGGACAGCACCGTCGAGATCGGCTGCCGGACCACCTCGTCGGCCGACAGCACGCCGCCGTTGGACTTCATGACGTAGAAGGGCGGCGGCTCGCCGGTGTCGCGGAGCGTGGCGAGGCGGTCGGCGATGGTGCGGACATAGCGGGCGATGCTCGGCTTCACCGCGGCGTCGACCAGCGTCGTCACGCTTCGCTCGTACTCGCGGTACTCCCGCAGCACCTCGGCCGAAATCGAGACGACGGCGTCCGGGTGCTCCCGCGCGAGGACGTCGCGCATGCGCAGCTCGTGCTCGGGGTTGGCGTAGGAGTGCAGGAAGCAGACGCCGATGGTGGCGATGCCGCGGTCGCGGAAGAACCGGGCGGCGGCGACGGCGTCGTCCTCGCTGAACGGGCGGAGCTCGCTGCCGTCGTGGGCGAGCCGGCCCCCGACGGTGCGGACGAGGTCCGCCGGGACGATGCGCGGCGGCTTCACCCAGAAGTAGCTGTTGCCGTAGCCGTCCGGGACCGACTGCCGGGCGATCTCCAGCACGTGCGCGTACCCCTCGGTCGTGACGAAGCCGAGGCGGTCGACCTTCCCCTCCAGCAGCCGGTTCGTCGCGACGGTGGTGCCGTGCACGACGGCGGCGACGTCCGCGGCGTCGGCGCCGAGCCGAGCGAGGATCTTGTGGATGCCGGCCATGAAGCCCTCGGCGGGGTCGGCCGGCGTCGACGGCGTCTTCGTGCTCGCCTGCCGGCCGGTCTCCTCGTCGACGGCGACGACGTCGGTGAACGTGCCGCCGGTGTCGATGCCGATGCGGATCATGGACATGCGGACGATTCAACCGGCGGCGCGCCGTGCCCGGCGTCGGCAACTGGTGCCAACGGTGAGCCGTCGCCGTCGTGAACCGCTCCGTCGCGCAGCGCCGCGCCGAGCGCCGTCGTGCGGTAGAGGACGGACCGGCCGTGCCGCTCCCCCGCGACCAGCCCGTTCTCGCGCAGCACCCGCAGGTGCTGGCCGACGGCGCTGGGCGTGACGCCGAGCGCGCGGGCGAGATCGGTGGTCGACGCGGGCGAACGCAGCGCGTCCAGCAGCGCGGCCCGGGCTCGCCCGAGCAGCCGGACGGTCGCGCCGGCGGGCGGCGGGCCGAGCCGCACGCTCCACAGCGCCCCGGCGCCGCGGGCCGGGTAGCGCACCGTCGTCTGGGTCGACGTGCGCCGTTTGATCAGCACGTACGCCGACCCGAGCACCACCGGCATCAGCACCAGCCCACCCGGCCCGCGGTCGACGGCGGAGTCCTCGCGCCAGCGGTCGCCGCCCAGCCGCAGCCGGCCGTCGCGCCAGCTCAGGTCCGGGTGCAGGTCGGCGAAGAGCGCCGCCGCTCCCCCGCGGGCCAGCCGCCGGGCCCGATGAGCGACGTCGGCCTCGAGCACGGCGCGGATGCGCGGCCAGTGCCGCCCGACCAGGCGGTCGTGGGCGGCGCGCAGCTCTGCGGCCAGCTCGTCGAGGCCGGCGGCCGGGTCGGCGGCGAGGGCGGCGACGGCCGCCGGTTCCGGCGTGTCTCCGTACCGGCGACGCAGGTTGGCGCGGACGTTCTCGGCCGGCGTGCGGCGCAGCGCGGCCAGATCGTCGTCGATCGATCCGCCCGGTCCGGCCGGCGCCGGGACCAGGAACTCCGGCCAGCCCGGCCCGGTGCCGAACAGCAGCGGCCAGGTGAGCGGCAGCGCCAGCGGCGCCCGGGCCAGCTCGGCGCGGGCCCAGCGCAGCCAGGGCTCGTGCACGGCCTGCCGGTCCTCGCCGGCCAGCTGCCGTAGCGCGGCCACGGTCTCCGACAGCGGCGACACCGCGAACCGGGTGGCCGCCAGGTCGTCCACCCTCAGCTCGACCGTCAGCGCCATGGTCCCACTGTGTAGCAGAGCGCTACATGGTGCCGCCCGGACCGGCGGCCCGGTGACGATCGCCGGCATGGCTCCCTACCGCCGGTTCGCGGCCGCGACCAGCCTCACCGCCGCGGGCGACGGCGTGTTCGCGGCCGCCGTGCCGCTGCTGGCGGCGACCCTGACCCGGGATCCTCGGCTGGTCTCGGTCGTCGCCGCGGCGACCTACCTGCCGTGGCTGTTGTTCTCGCTCCCGGCCGGCGCGCTGGTCGACCGGCACGACCGGGCCGGGCTGCTGTGGCGCGGCGTGGCGGTGCAGGCGGGGCTCGCCGGGGTGGTCGCGGTGCTGGCGGCGACCGGGCGGCTGGGGGT
>NZ_SMLB01000060.1 GCF_004349105.1 Jiangella aurantiaca | reverse complement strand
GCCCTGCTCACCGCCCACGGCGCCGGCGGCGGCGCCGTGGGCGGTGAGCAGGGCGGCGGTACAGGCGCCGGCGGCGGCGAGTGCCGCGCCGGCTCTGGTCCGGTGTCCGCGCAGGGCCATGAGCGGTCCTTCCTCGAAGGGCGGGAATGCTCGGACGCTAGTGGTGGCCCAGTGCAATGTCATCCGACAGCTGTCGCATGACAGCCGGCGTCAACGCGACAGACTGTGGACGCCGTCGCGCGCGGCGCCCCGGACGTGTCAGCCGGGGCGGAACCAGCGGTGGCCGTACGGTTCCAGCTCGAGCTCGTCGCCCGGCGCATGGTCGTCGGTGCCCAGCAGGTCGGTGAGCCGCTCCCAGCCGTCGTCGCGCGGGAGCCGCACCTGCGCCGGCCGGCCGGAGAGGTTGTGCACCGCGACGACGGTGCGGCCCTGCCAGTCGCTGCGGTGCGCCAGCACCGGACCCGCCGACTCGAGAAGCTCCAGCCGGCCCCAGCCGAGCTCCGGGCACTCCTTGCGCCGCCGGATCAGCCGCTCCATCCAGTTGAGCAGCGAGTCGGGGTCGCGGCGCTGGCTCTCGACGGTGACCTTGGCTCCGTCCGGTATCGGGCGGCAGAGCCGGGCGCCCTCAGGCGCCGGGGAGAAGCCGGCATGCCGCTCCCCCGACCACTGCATCGGCGAGCGCACGCTCAGCCGGCCCGCGATGTCGAGGTTCTCGGTCATGCCGATCTCCTCGCCGTAGAACAGCGCCGGCGTGCCGGGCAGCGAGAACATCAGCGAGTACACCATCCGGACCCGCCGCTCGTCGCCGTCGAGCATGCTCGGCAGCCGCCGCCTGATGCCCCGTCCGTAGAGCTGCACGTCCGGCTCCGGGCCGAGGGCGGCGAAGACCTCGCCGCGCTCGTCCTCGCTCAGCTGGTCCAGGGTGAGCTCGTCGTGGCTGCGGACGAAGTTGACCCACTGGCACTCGCGCGGGATCTCCGGCAGCGAGCGCAGCGCCTTCACCAGGGGCCCGGCGTCCTCGCGGACCAGCGCGAGGTACATCGCCTGGTTGACGGTGAAGGCGAACTCCATCGTGAGCTCGTCGGCGGTCTCGCCGAAGTATTCGACCGCCTGGTCCGGCGGCAGGTTGACCTCGCCCAGCAGGACGGCGTCGCCGCGGCGGCGGGTCAGGTAGGCGCGCAGGTCGCGCATCAGCTCGTGCGGCTCCTGGCTGGCGGCCGCCGCGCGGTCGGACTCCTCGATGAGGAACGGGACGGCGTCGACTCGGAACCCGGCCAGCCCGAGCGCGAGCCAGAACCCGGCGACGAGCGCGATCTCGTCGCGGACGGCGGGGTTGGCGGTGTTCAGGTCCGGCTGCTCGGTGTAGAAGCGGTGGTAGTACCACTGTCCGGCCTGGTCGTCCCACGCCCAGGTGGACCGCTCCTCGCCGGGGAACACGACGTCCTTCGGCTTGTCGTCGGGCTTCTCGTCCCGCCACACGTAGAAGTCGTGGAACGGCGCGTCGCGGCCCTTGCGCGCGGACCGGAACCACGGGTGGTTGTGCGACGTGTGGTTGACGACGAGGTCGACGATGACCCGGATGCCGCGGTCCTGCGCCGTCCGCACCATCTCGACGAATGTGCCCAGCGTGCCGAGCCGCTCGTCGACGCCATAGAAGTCGACGATGTCGTACCCGTCGTCGCGCTCCGGCGACGGGTAGAACGGCATCAGCCACAGGCAGGTCACGCCGAGACCCTCGAGGTAGTCGATCCGCTCCGTCAGCCCGCCGAGGTCGCCGCAGCCATCGCCGTCGGAGTCCAGGAAGGTCTGCACGTCCAGGCAGTAGATGACGGCGTTCTTCCACCAGAGGTCGCCGGCGCTCCGGCGGCGCCGGCTCATGCGCGCACCGCCGTCAGGGCCGGCAGCACGTGCTCGCCGAACGCGTCGATGAACCCCCGCTGCTCCTGGCCGACGTGGTGGACGTAGACGGTCCCGAAGCCCAGGTCGGCGAGCGTGTGCAGGTAGTCGGCGAAGCGGCCGAGGTCGGCGAAGACGAGGACGTTCTGCCGGACGTCGTCGGGGCGGACGTGCTTCGCGGCCTCGTCGAACTGCTCCGTCGTCGCCAGGTCCCAGCACAACGGCGGCGCGAACACGTTCGTCCGCCACTGCTCGTGGGCGATGCGCAGGGCTTCTGCTTCGTCGGGCGCCCAGCTGACGTGGATCTGGACGGCGAGCGGCTTGCCGTCGCCGCCACTGCCGGTGAAGGCCTCGACGACGTTCCGCAGCGTGTTCACGGGCTGGCCGACGGTGACCAGGCCGTCGGCCCACGCGGCGGCCCAGCCGGCCGTCCGCGGGGTGACGGCGGTCGCGTACAGCGGCGGCGGGGTCTCAGGAAGGGTCCAGAGCCGGGCGCGGTCCACCGTCACCAGCCCGTGGTGGGTGACCTCGTCGCCGTCGAGCAGGGCCCGGATGACGCCGGCGCACTCGCGCAGGCGAGCGTTGCGGGTGTCCTTGTCCGGCCAGGGGTCGCCGGTGATGTGCTCGTTCAGGTGCTCCCCGCTGCCCAGCGCGACGGAGAACCGGCCGGGGAACATCTCCGCGAGCGTCGCGATGGCCTGCGCGGCGACGGCCGGGTGGTAGCGCTGGCCGGGCGCGCAGACGACGCCGAACGGCAGCGCCGTCGTCGCCATCGCCGCGCCGAGCCAGGCGAAGGAGAACCCTGATTCGCCCTGCCGCGAGCTCCACGGCGCGAAGTGGTCCGACGACCACACGGCCTGGAAGCCGGCCTGCTCCGCGTGCCGGACGTCGGCCAGCAGCCTGCTCGGCGCGATCTGCTCGTGCGACGCGTGCCAGCCGACGACAGGCATGGTCGGGATTCCCTTCCGGACGGTGATGTGTCCGGTCGTTTACCCGGTCAGGCCAGTTCGAACCGGATCGTCCTGGTCCGCGGGTCGGCGGCGGCCAGCCGGGCCCGGACGTCCGTGCCCAGCGGCAGCTCGCGGTCGTCGCTGATCAGCGCCTCGACGGCGGGCTCGCGGATCGTGACGTCGCCCTTCCGTGCGTCGCGGTCGTCCAGGTCGACGACGACGCCGTCGAAGCTCTCGCCGACGTGCGGGTGCAGGACCGCCGCCTCGACGAGGTCGAGCACCGCGCGCTCGTACCGGTTGGCCCGCCGGGTGGACGCCTGCATGGTCTTCGGCAGCTCGCCGAGCCGGTCGACCACCCAGCCCGGGACCTCGTCGCCCGCGCTGAGCGCGACGCAGATCTCCGCCGCGTACCGGTCGACCAGCCGCCGCAGCGGCGCCGTCACGTGCGCGTAGTCGGCGCCGATGGCCGAGTGGCCGGTGTGCTCGGGCAGCTCGCCGGCGAACCCGACGTAGCCGGAGCCGCGCAGCAGCCGGGTGCACGCGACCAGCATGGCGGCGTGGCTGGAGGTGGCGGGGTCGAGCGAGCGGACGAAGTCGGGGTAGCTCTGGTTCTCCGGCCACTCGATGCGCAGCGCCTTCGCCGTCCGCCGCAGCCGCTTGACGTCGCGCGGGTCGGCCGGGGCGAGCGTGCGGAGTAGGCCGGTCTTCGCGCCGACCATGAGCTTGGCCGCCGTCATGCCGGTCAGCAGCGAGATCTGCGCGTTCCACTGCTCGACCGGGTGCTGCTGCCGGAACTCCAGCGACCAGTGCTCGCCCTCGATGCGAACCTCCTGCTCCGGCAGCGGCAGCGAAACGCCTCCGCGCTCCGCCTCCCTGCGGAGTCGTCGCTCGCCGACTTCTCTGAGGAGGGTGAAGACTGGGTCGGCCGTGCCGGCGTCGAGCTGCTCCTGCACCTGCGCGTAGGCCAGCTTGGCGCGGCTGCGCACCAGCGCCCGCTCGACGCGGGCCGCCAGCGTGTCGCCATCGCCGTCGAGCTCGATGGTCCACAGGAGCGCCGGGCGCACCTGGTCGGCCAGCAGCGAGGCCGCGTCCTCGGACAGCGCCTTCGGGTAGAGCGGCACCTTCGAGTCGGCGCCGTAGAGCGTCTCGCCGCGCTTGTGCGCCTCCTCGTCGACGGCGTCGCCGGGGCTCACGAACGCGCCGACGTCGGCGATGGCGTAGAAGACGGTGAAGCCGTTGCTCTGGCCGCGTTCGATGTGAAGGGCCTGGTCGAGGTCCATGGCCGTCGCCGGGTCGATGGTGACCAGCGGCAGGTCGGTGCGGTCGAGAGCCGGGAGGCGCGGGTTCTTGGCGGCCTCCTGCGCCGCCTGTTCGACCTCCGGCGGGAAGTCCGGCGTGACCTCGAGTTCGGCCTGGATCGCCGCGACGCCCGCCCGCAGCGCCTCGCCGTCGGCGGACAACACCTCGTCGCGCAGCCGCACCACTCGTCTGGGCACTGCCGGTCCTCCCGGGGGTCGCTCGTTCGGCCGTGCACAGCCTCTCACGGGGTGTCACGAACCGCCCGAGGAATCCCCCACAGGAAGCACGGACTACGGCCGGATGGCCCGGCGGTACCGCTCGCCGAGCACTCGGAGGTGCTCGACCAGTTCGGGCGGCTCCGTCACCCGGAAGTCCAGCCCGAGCATCCCGATGTAGACGGCGATGATCTCCAGGCTGTCGGCGCCCGTCACCAGCACCGACGTAGATTCGTCCACCGACTCGACCACGCCGACCGTCGGGTTGATGCGCGCCAGCACCTCGGCCGCCGGCGCGAGCACCGTGATCCGCGCGTGCACCGACCAGCCCGTCGATGCGACCTCGCGCAGCACGAACGCGGTGTAGTCCTCGCCCGGGAGCGGCATCGGCGCGAATCGCAGGCCGGTCCGCATGCGCAGCGACAGCCAGTCGACGCGGTACGGGTGCCACTCCCCCGACGCCGGCTCGCGGCCGACCAGGTACCAGTGCCGCTGCCAGCTGACCAGCCGGTACGGCTCGACGGCGAGCGGCGGGCCGTCCGGCCGGCCCGGGTAGTCGAACCGCACCTGCTCGTGGTCGCGGATCGCGGCCGCCAACGCGGTGAGCACCGCGGCGTCGACCACCGGGTCGTCGACGTTGCTGCTGGTGTTCTCGGGCCCGCGCGACATCGCGTCGTGGATCGCGGCGACCTGGCGGCGCAGCCGGTGCGGCAGCACCTGCTCGAGCTTTGCCCGCGCCCGCGCGCTGCTGTCCTCGATGCCGGCGACGCCGCTGCCGGCCCGCAGCCCGATCGCGACCGCGACCGCCTCCTCGTCGTCCAGCAGCAACGGTGGCAGCCGGGCGCCGGCACCGAGCCGATAGTGCCCGGCGGCACCGCGGGCGGCGTCGACCGGGTAGCCCAGCTCGCGCAGCCGGTCGACGTCGTTGCGGATGGTCCGCGGGCTGACGCCGAGCCGTTCGGCCAGCTCAGCGCCGGTCCAGGCGGGCCGCGACTGCATCAGCGAGAGCAGCGCGAGCATCCGGGCCGAGGTTTCTCTCATGTCTCCGAACTCTGCCGTCTCATTAGGAACGTACCGTGCCTATTGGCCTTCTAGCGTAGCGGTCATGACGAACTCCACCGCACCGATCCGCCCGTTCCGCGTCGAGATCAGCCAGGCCGACCTCGACGACCTCCACGACCGCCTGTCCCGCACCCGGCTGCCGCGGCCCGTCCCCGGCGACGACTGGGACTACGGCGTCCCGAACCACTACCTGCGCGAGACCGTCGACTACTGGCGCGACGGGTTCGACTGGCGCGCCCAGGAGGCGCGGATGAACGCCTTCCCGCACTATCTGACCGAGATCGACGGCCAGACGATCCACTTCATCCACATGCCGTCGGCCGAGCCGGGCGCGACGCCGCTGCTTCTGCTCCACTCCTACCCCGGCTCGTTCGCCGACTTCCTCGACATGATCGGCCCGCTGACGGATCCCGTCGCGCACGGCGGCAAGGCCGAGGACGCGTTCTCGGTCGTCGTGCCGTCGATGCCCGGCTTCGGCTTCAGCACGCCGGTCGAGGACCGCGGCTGGACGATGGCCCGGGTCGCCCGCACGTACGACACGCTGATGCGCCGGCTGGGCTACGAGAGCTACGGCACCCACGGCAGCGACGGCGGCGCGATGATCTCGCGCGAGCTCGGCCTACTGAACCCGCCCGGATTCCTGGGGCTGCACGTGCTGCAGCTGTTCTCGTTCCCGTCCGGCGACCCGGCCGAGTTCGAGAAGCTGTCGCCGGCCGACCACGCCGGACTGCAGCACCTCGAGTGGTTCCAGTCCGTCGGCGGCTACAACGCGATCAACGGCAGCCGGCCGCAGACCGTCGCCGCCGGGCTTTCGGATTCCCCCGTCGGGCAGCTGGCCTGGAACGAGCTGTTCAACTCGTTCGGCAACGGGACCAGCCTGGTCACCCGCGACCAGATCCTCACCGAGGTGTCGCTGTACTGGTTCACCAACACGTCGGCGACGGCCGGGCGGTACCACTTCGAGGAGGCCCATTCCGGCGCCGCCCCCGCGGTGAACCACGCGCCGACCGGCGTCGCCGTGTTCGCCGACGACTTCCGCACCATCCGCGCGTTCGCCGACCGCGACAACAGCAACATCGTCCACTACAGCGAGTTTCCCGAGGGCGGGCACTACGCCATGCTCGAGCGGCCGGACGTGCTGGTCGACGACCTGCGGGCGTTCTTCGCCGGCCTCCGGCCCTGACGGCCGACGTTCAGCCGCGCGCCGCGCCGCCGACCACCTCACCCAGGAGGTCGGCGGCGCGCAGTGCTGCCGGGTGCTGGGCGGCGGACTTACGGACGGCGACGTGGATGCGCCGCACCGGCGCCGGCGCGACGATGCGCAGCGTCGTCACGCCCGGCGGGAGGTCGCGGATGCCCAGCTCTGGGACGACGGTGAGCCCGATGCCGGTCGCGACGAACGGGATCGCCGTGTGGTAGTCGTGCGTCTCGACGGCGAACTCCGGTGAGAAGCCGGCCTCGGCGCAGGCCCGCAGCAGCACGCGGCGGCATGCGCCGTCGTTGAGGTCGTTGTCGATCCAGCGCCGCCCGGCCAGCTCCGCGAGCGGCACCTCGCCCCGTGCGGCCAGCGGGTCGTCGGCGCGCACGACCGCGAGGTACGGGTCGTCGACCAGATGCCGCACGTCGGAACCGGCCGGCGGCGTCCACTCCGGCCGCTCGACGAAGATGTCGACGTCGGGCTCATAGCTGTCGGGCAGCTTCACCTCGGTCATCCGCAGGTCCAGTCGCAGCTCCGGGAACTCGGCCTGCAGCGCGGCGACGACGGGCGGCAGCCAGGCCGCGCCCGCGGAGGCGAAGTAGCCGATCGACAGGCTGCCGACCCGGCCGGCCCGCAGGTCGCCGACCAGCCCCTCGAGCCGGGTCAGCGCCTCGAACAGCGGCTCGGACTCGGCCGCGAGAGTGCGGCCGGCGGTGGTCGGCTCGATGCCGCGGCCGGCTCGGTCCAGCAACCGCAGCCCGGTCTCGCGCTGCAACGCGGCAAGCTGCTGGCTGACGGCGGACGGGGTGTAGCCGAGCGCCTCGGCGGCGGCCCGGACGGAGCCGGTGGCGACGACGGCGCGGAGCAGGCGGAGGCGGGGCACGTCCAGCATGGGTTCATCGTAAAGGAACACTTAATGAATGGACAGTAATACGTGCTTGTGCTGTCGAATCCACCACCGCATCATGACAGGGTGACGCAGACCCTCCCGGCTCCCGCCGCCACCGCGCCCCGTCTCACCGAGAGCCGCAAGGCCGCCGTCGCCGCCGCCGTCACCGTCGTGCTCTGGTCCTCCGCGTTCGTCGCGATCCGCGACGTCGGCCACACGCTGTCCGCCGCGCCGCTCGCGCTGATCCGGCTGGCCGTCGCGTCCCTGGCACTGACCGTGCTGGTGGTCGCGACCCGCGGCCGCCGCGTGGTCCCGGTGCGTCTGTCGCGGCGCACCCTCGGGCTGATCGCGGCCTGCGGGGTGCTCTGGCTGGCCGGCTACACGGTCGCCCTCAACGCCGGCGAGCAGCATGTCGACGCCGGCACCGCGGCGCTGCTGGTCAACGTGGCGCCGCTGCTCATCGCGTTCGGCGCCGGGCTGTTCCTCGGCGAGGGGTTCCCGAGGGCGCTGATCGCCGGCTCGCTGGTCGCGCTCGGGGGCGTCGCGGTCATCTCGCTGGGCTCCACCGGCGACCGCGACTGGCTCGGCGTCGCGCTCTGCCTGCTGGCGGCGGTGCTTTACACGGCCGGCGCGCTGATCAGAAGGTCGTGCTGCGCGTCACCGACGGGCTGACGACCACCTGGCTGGCCTGCCTGGTCGGCACCGCGGTGCTGCTGCCGTGGACCCCGGCCCTGGTGTCGGAGCTGTCGGACGCCTCGCCGGGCGCCGTGCTGGCCGCGGTCTATCTGGGCCTGTTCCCGACGGCGATCGGCTTCACGACGTGGGCGTATGCGCTCAAGCGGATGGACGCCGGCCGGCTCAGCGCCACCACCTACGTCGTCCCGACGGTGTCCGTGCTGATGTCGTGGGCGCTGCTCAGTGAGATCCCGACGGCGTTCGGACTGGTCGGCGGCGCCCTCAGCCTCGTCGGCGTCGCGATCTCCCGCCGGCGGCCTGGACGAGCTGCGTCGCGGTGACGGTGCGGACGTGCAGCAGCGCGTCGAAGCCGGCCCGCCACGACGGCAGGTGCTGGGCGTAGTGCTCGTCGCGGGCAGAGTCGTACGCGGAGCTCATGATCCGCAGCGACGCAGGCCCGTCCAGCCGCTCCCGCACCTCCGCGGGCCCGCCGCGCCGCAGGTCTATCAGGTAGTCGCCGAGGCGTGCCCGGCCGAGCAGCGCGTCGGCGAACGACGGGCTCGACGGCGGGACGGTGTACACGCGCGGCCCGCCGTCGACCTCCCAGCCGGTCAGCACGTCGCCGTGGTCGAAGACGGTCCCGACGGCGACGTAGCCGGCGCCGAACCCCGCTCGGAGCAGGCCGCCGGCCAGCCGCCGCCGCGCCGGCGGGTCCGGCGGGAACTCGATCACCATCCGTTCGGCGGCGGCGACGTGCGCGTTGGCGGCGCTGTAGACGATCCGGTGCCCGGTCCGCTCGTGCCAGGCCGTGACGACGCCGGCGACGTACCGATCGCGCAGGTCGTCCCGCACGCCGGCGGCGGATCCGGACTCGTAGAACCCGAGCAGCGCGAACGCGTGCAGCACGGCGTCATCGGGATCGACGGCGGCCCGGCGCCTGCGGGCGGCCCGGCTCGCCGCGGCGTCGCGGACCATCTCATGCAGTTCGCGGGCGGCGGCGACGAGCGGTTGCCGCTCGTCCTCGGTGAGCCGGTACTTGTACCAGACGAGGTGCTCCTGCGGCGTCCCGCGCAGGGCCAGCGCCCCCAGCAGCTCGCGGACCCGCGGCAGCCGGTCCGGCACGACGGCGGCGGCGAACCGCTCGATCTCGTCGTACTGCAGCGCCCGCAGCTCGAGCACGTCGGCGCCGAGGAAACGGACCAGGTCCCAGTCGGGCCGGCCGCGGTTGAACTCGCGCATCCACCGGACGAGGTCGAGCATCGCCTGGCTGCGCAGCCTGAACGGCGCCTGGCCGACGGCGGTGCGGGCGTCGGTGCCGTCGCCACGGACGTAGCGGTCGAGGACGACGCCGCTACCCCAGCTCTCCTCCCAGGCGATCGTGCGGAATCCCAGCTCCTCGACGAGGTAGCGGGCGACGCGGTGCTTCAGCGCGAACTGGGTGTGGGTGCCGTGGGCGGACTCGCCGAGCCCGACGACGGCCGCGTCGCGCACCGTCCGGCGCAGCGGCGTGAGGTCGTCGAGCGGGCCGCGCGGGCTCGTCCGGACCGGGGTGGCGTGCCGGTCGAGCCACTCGACGAACGGATCCCCCGTGCGGACGGCGACGCCGGCCGCCGTCGCGCGCGGGCCCGGCAGCAGCGTCGTGCCGGCCGCGACCGCCGCCAGCCCGACCAGGCCGCGGCGGCTCAGGGTGGACAGGTACGGGGCGTGGTCGATGCTCATGCCGCTCACCATGGCCGCGGCGCCGGGTCGCGCTCGTCCGCTCAGGCGCTGATCCGCCGGCTACGCCCGGCGACGTACGGCCGCGCCCACTCAGCCACAGACGTGGCCCGCCAGCCGGACCAGCTCGACCATGGTGGGGGCGTCCAGCGGGAACCGCTCCGGCAGCTGCGTGGTCCCGGACGTCACGGAGTACTCGATCTGTCCGTCGTAGCCACTCATCGTGGTCGCCTCCGCGCAGTCCTCGACCGTCCACGTCACCGCGACCTGCACAGTGCTGTTGCCGTCCAGCTCGATCGGCAGCTCCGGCGGGACGGCGCTCATGCCGGGCACCATGGGCACCATGCTGGTCACCCGGGCCGGCCGGCCGGAGTGGTTGAGCATGGGGAGCGTCACCGTGAGGCTGGCGCCGTCGGACCGCGCCGTCACCGGCCCGGCGAACTGGACGTAGCCGGCGCCGAACTCGCACTCGGAGCTCCACAGCATGTCCAGGCCGCCGTAGTCGGCCTGCTGGTCAGCCGTGACGGTGCGTTCATCGCCGCCGTCGTCGCGGATGCGCACGCGCACGTGGGTCGGCGCCGCTGCCGCGCAGTCGGCGACCAGCCCGTCCTGCCGCACTGTGACCCACTCGCCCACCGGCGCCAGGATCGCGTCGGGCGAGCCCGCGCCGGGGTCGATGGCGAACCCGTCGGCCTCGAGCCCGACGATCTCGACCGCCCGTGCACCGATGTTCATCAGCTGGACCTCGACGCTGGTGCCGGCGTCGCTGCGCTCCGGCGTCCAGTTCGTCACGGCGCTGACCACGCCGACGCGGGCCAGTTCGGCGGCGTCGTGCCGGGCGTCGGCGACGACCGCGCCGAGCAGGCCGCCGACCAGCAGCGCCGCGGCTGGGACCGCCCAGTGCCGCCACGGGTGGGCAGACCGCCCGGCCGGCTCCGGTGGTCCCTCGCCGCCGGCCCGGCCGACGACTCCGAGGTCGAGAATGCCGTCGTCGCGCTCGTCCCCCATCGTCATTCCTGGATTCTCGCTGGACAGGACTGGCCGGACAACCGGGCCAGCGCGGTGAACCCGGCCTCCGGGAGCACGATGATCTGCTCAGTCTCCGCGTCCCCGTGGAGGATGCGGACCGCCAGTGAGCCGCCGGACGCTCTCAACGCCCGCTCGCAGTCGCTCACCGTCCACGTGGTCGTGACGCTGACGGTCTCGCCGACGGGGATGGCCAGGTCGGCCGCCTCGGTGGTCAGGGCGAAGCCCGGCGCCCGGGCCGCGATGGTGCCGATGCGGAGGTCGTCGGGCCCGTCGTTGCCGAGTTCGAGACCCAGGACCACCGCACCGTCGCCGGTCCGGAGCACGGCGCTGTCGCGGACCTGCAGCCCGAACCGAGGGGCCTGGCACTCGTAATACCAGAAGCCGCGCAGGCCTTCGTAGTCGTCCGGCGGCTCGACCTCGACCTGCCGCTCCTCCCCGGACTCCGTGCGAGCGCGCACCCGCAGGCCGTCTGGGAGCCGGCCCTCACAGTCGACCTGGAGGCCGCGCTGGACGTACGTCACCCAGACGCCGGGCTCGGCCGCCACGGGATCGCCAGGCTCGGCGCCGTCGGCGAGCGTCATGCCCTCGACCTCCACGCCGACGATCTCGACCGGATGGTCGCCCGCGTTGAGCAGCGTGACGGTCAGCTCGCCCCGCGGCCGGCCGCCGTCGATGACGACCGGCTGCACCGCACCGCCGAACAGCTCGACCCGTCCCTGGCGCGCCGCGTCCTCGCGCGCGTCGGCGACGACCAGTCCGACCACGGCGCCCACGACGAACGCCAGCGCGACGGCCACCCAGCGCCACCGGCCGGCGGCTAGCGCCGCCCGCTCGCGCCGGTCCGCCGGCGGCGGCTCGGGCGCCGCGTCACCGCCGCGCACCACGCCGAGGTCGAGTGGCTCGCCTGGTGTCGTCATGGCGAGCCCCCGCAGACGCGGTCGACCAGCAGCACCAGCTCGGCCTGCGCGGCGCTGTCCAGGGGGTGGTGTCCGCGCGCCGACGACTCGCCGGCGTACGCGTAGAGGAGCTGCGGTTCGAGCCACTGCAGCGCCAGCCGGCAGTTGGTGACCGTCCAGGTCAGCGGCACGGAGAGCGACTCGCCTGGCGGCACCTCGAACGGCACCTCGGGTCCCGCGGTGGCCAGGCCGGGAGTTTCGGCCTCCAACGCGATCACCTCCAGGGACTCGGTCCCGGGATTCGCCAGGCGGATGTCGGTGGTGAGGGTCCCGGCGTCACTGCTTGTCACGGTAGCGGCGAGCTCGGGGAACACCAGCTCGGGTGGCCGGCAGGCGTGCCGCCAGACGTCGCCGACGCCTCCGAACTCGGGCAGCCCTCCGGCCTCGACCACCCGCTCGCCACCACCACCCAGCGCCACGGCCAGGCCGGACCGGACGGTGATCCCGGCGGCGGCTCGCCCGCCTCCGGCTCGCGCGTCGAACCGAGAACTCCCAGGTCGAGTGGCGCGTCATCACCCTGCCTCATCGATGGATTGTCGCTGGGTAAGGGTTCCGCCTCACAACACAGCGGCGAGCTTGTCCAGCGTCTGCTCCAGCCCGAGGCGCGACATCCGCACGGTGTCCGCCGTCCCGTACCCGCGCTCGGTGACTGTCAGCTCCGTCCCGCCGCCCGACGGGGTCAGCGTCACCTCGTGCGGCACACCGGTCTCCGGGATGTCGCCGGGCAGCCCGAGCGACGACGGCGGCACCGGCCGGCCGGACGCGTCGCAGAAGCCCAGGACGTACTCGAGCCGGCGCGGCGGGTCGACCAGACCGTAGGTCCAGGTGTTGTAGAGCTCGAAGCCCTCGGGCGAGCGCATCGCCACCAGCGACGTGCCGCCGGGACGCACCTCCATGCGCGCGACCGGCGCGGTGAAGCCGTCGGGGCCCCACCAGCGCTTGACGAGGTCGGACTCAGTCAGCGCCGCCCACACCCGCACGGGCGGCGCGTCGTACGTGCGCGTCACCGTGAGATCCATCAGCGCGTCACCCCGATCACGCCGTCGAGGAGGTCGAGTGAGTCGCGGATGCCGGACTCCATGTCGGTGGGGATCCAGCCGTCGCGGTCCTCGACCGACTGGAAGAGCGAGACGTTCGTGTAGAGCGTGCCGCCGTCGCCGGTGGCCTCGAACGAGTCGGTCACCAGCTGCAGGTGACCGGGTCCGCCCATCTCGAACTGCAGCGTCGACACGATCAGCGACCCCGGGACGACATCGTGGTAGACGCCCCAGAAGGTGTACGGGGTCCCGGCGCCCGAACGCTGCCGGGTGACGAACCGCCAGAGCCCGCCGCGGCGCACGTCCATCACCTCGACCGTGGTCTCGAACCGGCGCGACCCCCACCAGCGAGGGATGAGCTCCGGGTCGGTCATCGCCGCGAACACCACGTCGGGTGGCGCGGCGAACGTCCTGGTGACGACGATGTCCTGGCGGCCCGGCTCGAAGAGCACCTCAGTCGTGCGCATGACCCCGTCCTTCCTGAATCCTGACGATCTCCTGCTCGAGGCGGCCGAGTGAGTCCTCCCAGGCCGCGCGGTGGTGCTCGATCCAGCCGCTCGCGCGGTCCAGCGGAGCGACCTCCAGCCGGCACGGACGCCACTGCCCCTGCCGGCCACGGCTGACCAGCCCGGCCCGCTCCAGCACCTTGAGGTGCTTGGAGATCGCCTGGGCGGTCATGTCGAACGGCCGGCCCAGCTCGGTGACCGGCGCGGGCCCCTCCGCCAGCCGGGCGAGGATGGCCCGCCGGGTCGGATCGGCGAGCGCGGCGAACACCCGGCTCAGGCCGTCGTCGTCCATCGAGCCTCCCGATATTCAACCTACGGGTTGATAAACCGATGGGTTGATTATCGCTCAGCGTTCTCTCATGTCAACCTGACACCATCGGACGGTGCCGAACCTGCTGGTCATCATGAACACCCGCGCGGGAAGCGTGCGGGGCGAGGCGGTCGAGACGGCGCTCGGCGTGCTGCGCGCGGGTGGCGGCGACGTCCAGATCGCCGATCTGGACCCGGACACGCTCCCCGGCGTGCTCGAAGGACACCCCGGTCACCGGCCGGTCGTCCTGGGCGGCGACGGGTCGGCGCACCTGGTGGTCGCCACAGCGCTGCGCCTCGGCCTGCTGGACCGGCCGCCGTTCGCGTTCGGGCTGATCCCGCTCGGCACCGGCAACGACCTCGCCCGCACGCTCGGGCTGCCGCTGGACCCGGCGCGCGCCGCCGAGGTGGCGCTGGACGGCCGGGGGCGCGAGCTCGACGTGCTGACCGACGACGCCGGCGGGGTCGTCGTCAACGCCGTGCACCTGGGCGTGGGCGCCGACGCCGGGCGGCGCGCCGTCCCGCTGAAGCCGCGGCTCGGCCGGCTCGCCTACCCGGTGGGCAGCGCGGTGGCCGGAGCGGCGGCCCGCGGATGGAAGCTGCGCGTCACCGTCGACGGCGAGGTGCTGGCCGGCGGCGACCGGCGCGCGCTCATGGTCGCGCTCGGCAACGGCGTCACCATCGGCGGCGGCGCCCCGGTGACGCCGTCGGCCCGCCCCGACGACGGCCGGGTCGACGTCGTCGTGTCGTTCTCGACCGGCTGGCGGGCCCGGCTGGCGTTCGCCGCCGCGCTGGTCCGTGGCCGGCACCCGGAGCGGCACGACGTCGAGGCGGCGCGCGGCCACCAGGTGACCGTCGCGGGCGGGCCGGTGCCGGTCAACGCCGACGGCGAGTTGTCCGAACTGGTCGGCGCGCGCACGTGGACGGTGCGGCCGCATGCGGTGCGCGTGCACGTCCCGCATTGACCCTCCGCGGACCATGGGGCTCTTCTGCCGTTTCCGTGGGCCGGCGCGTGATCGCGAGGGAGTTCCCTGCTACAGCGGGGTGAACACCCTCCTGATCACGGTGCCACCTGGCGCCAGGCGCCACGACGTCGAGAACCGCCCACCTCGTGTTGATCTTGGAGTTGTTCGGCCATCTATCGGACATTTGGCCCGCAATGGCCGAACAACTCCAAGATCAACACGGGACGCCGAGGATGCGTACGTGCTCGCCAGCAGGCCCGGCGTGGCGCGACGAACACCGGCCCGGCCCCGTGCGCGCTGGGGGGTCACCCGTCCCTGGCGTTCCGGACGCTGACCGAGCAGCCGCTGGCCGTCGCCGACCCTCCGCGGACCTTCTGATCGAGCGAAGCGCTTCGAGCCCTGGACAGCCGATTCCGGCTGCCGCCGCCGACAGGCAGACTTGCCCTAGCCCCGGGGGAAGGTGACTGCCATGACGATGGGTGGCGCGGCGCTGGAGTTCCGCGATCGGCGTGCGGAGCGCACCCGCCTGGACCGGCTGGTGGCGGAGGTGCACTCCGGCCAGGGCCAGGTGCTGGTCGTTCGTGGCGAGGCCGGAATCGGCAAGTCCGCCCTGCTCGAGTACCTGGTCGATCAGGCCGGCGGGAGCCGGGTCATCCGCGCGAGCGGCGTCGAGTCGGAGATGGAGCTGCCGTTCGCCGGCCTGCATCAGCTGTGCGGCCGGATGCTCGACCTCGGCGATCGCCTGCCCCGCCCGCAGCGCGACGCGCTGGCCGTCGCCTTCGGCCTGGAATCCGGCGGTCCGCCGGACCGCTTCCTGGTCGGCGCGGCGACGCTCGGCCTGCTGACCGAGGCGTCGGACCGCCAGCCCCTGCTCTGTGTCGTCGACGATGCACAGTGGCTGGATCACGCCTCCGCGCAGACGCTGACCTTCGTCGGCCGGCGGCTGCTCGCCGACCGCATCGGCCTGGTGTTCGCCGTCCGCGAGCCCGTGGACGGGCCGGAGTGGCGCGGCTTCCCGGAGCTCCCGGTCGGCGGCCTGGCCGACCACGACGCCGAGAGCCTGCTCGCCGCCGTGGTCCCCGGCCGGCTGGACGAGCGCATCCGGCGCCGGATCGTGGCCGAGACCCGGGGCAACCCGCTCGCGCTGCTCGAGCTGCCGCGCGGCCTGACCACGGCCGAGCTGGCCGGTGGGTTCGAGCGGCCCGACGCCCGGCCGCTGACGAACCAGATCGAGCAGAACTTCGCCCGCCGGGTGCGGGCACTCCCGCCACAGACCCAGCGGTTGCTGCTGACCGCCTCCGCCGAGCCGGTGGGCGACCTCCCGCTCCTGCTGCGCGCCCTGACGATCCTGGGCGTGCCGATCGACGCGGCCGCACCCGCCGAGGCGGCCGGCCTGATCGAGCTGGGCGCGCGGGTCCGCTTCCGGCATCCGCTCGTGCGGTCGGCGACCTACCGGGCAGCGGCCGCCGCCGACCGCCGCGTCGTCCACCAGGCGCTCGCCGAGGCCACCGACGTCGATCTCGACCGGGACCGGCGCGCCTGGCACCGCGCCCACGGTGCGGCCGGCCCCGATGAGGACGTGGCCGGCGAACTGGCCGGGTCCGCGGATCGGGCGCAGCGCCGCGGCGGTGTCGCGGCCGCGGCCGCGTTCCTGCAGCGGGCGACGGAGTTGACCCCCGACCCGGCCGTGCGCGCAACCCGGGCCCTGGCCGCCGCCCAGGTCACGCTGCGGGCCGGCGCGTTCGAGGAAGCGCTGCGGCTGCTCGTCAGCGCCGAGGACGGGCCGGCCGACCCATTGCACCGCGCCCATGTGGATCTCCTGCGAGCGCAGATCGCGTTCGCCTCCGGTCACAGCAAGGACGCCCCTCGCCTGCTCCTGGAGGTCGCCAGGCGCCTCGAACCGCTCGACGTCGACCTGGCGCGCGACACCTACCTCGACGCGATCGCGGCCGCGATGTTCGGCGGGCGCCTGGCCGGCCGGTTCGGGGTGGCGGAGGTCGCACGAGCCGCGCGGTCGGCGCCGGCGGCGACGGCACGCCGCAAGCGTGACGCGCTGCTGGACGGTGCGGCCAGGCTGTTCTCCGAAGGGTATCCGGCGGCGGTGCCACCGGTGCGGGAGGCCGTTCAGGCCTTCCGGGACGACGACGGCGCCGGCCAGGACGACCTGCGGTGGATGTGGCTGGCGTCGGCCCTGGCCGTCAACCTCTGGGACGACGAGAACTGGGATGCCCTCACCGCGCGCCACGTGCGGATCGCTCGCGAACTGGGCGACCTCACCGAGCTCCCGCTCGTCCTCAACCACCGGGTCGCGCTGAGCCTCTTCGCCGGCGACGACGCAGCGGCGGCGTCGCTGGTCGCCGAGATCCGGACGATCAGCGACGCGACGGGGGTCGGCCTGGCGCCGTACGGCGCGGTCACACTGGCGGCCTGGCGTGGCCGGGAAGACGAGGGGACCGCGCTGATCGGCGCGACCCTGGACGATGCCACGGCCCGCGGCGAGGGCGGCGGGGTGGTCATCGCCCACTTCGCCAACGCCGTCCTCATGAACGGTCTCGCCAGGTACGACGACGCGCTGGCCTCGGCCCGCACCGCCACCGCGTATCCGGCCGAGCTCGGCGTCGCCGGCTGGGCGTTGCCCGAGCTGGTCGAGGCGGCGGCGCGCAGCGGACGGCCGGAGCTGGCGGCTGACGGCTTCGACCGGCTGACCGAGCTGGCGGTGGCGTGCGACACCGGCTGGGCACTCGGCGCGCTCGCCCGGTCGCGGGCGCTGCTGGTGACCGGCGCGGCGGCGGAGGCGCACTATCGCGAGGCCGTCGAGCGGCTCGCCGGCACCCGAATCCGGATGGACCTCGCCCGCACCCACCTGCTCTACGGCGAGTGGCTGCGCCGCGAAGGACGCCGCCAGGACGCCCGCACTCAGCTGCGGACCGCCTACGGCATGTTCACCACCGCCGGCGCCGGCGCGTTCGCCGAGCGCACCCGTCGAGAGCTCGCGGCGACCGGCGAGGTGGTCGACGAGCATACCGGCCCGGCCAGCGACTCCCTGACCGCCCAGGAGGCGCACATCGCCGACCTCGCCGGCGCGGGGCTGACCAACGCGGAGATCGGCGCCCGGCTGTTCCTCAGCCATCACACGGTCGAGTGGCATCTGCGCAAGGTCTTCACCAAGCTGGGCATCACCTCGCGACAGCAGCTCCGCCCGCCGGCCACACGATGACGTTGATCATGGAGAAACGCCCTCTTCCGGCGCCTCGAAAGGGGGCGTTCTCCATGATCAACAAGGGTTTGCGGTGCTGTGGCGCCACAGGCCCGAACGCGACGTCGGACAGTGTTCCGGACGAGGAAACCTCAGCGATACGCGAACATCACGCAAGCATCGATCGGGGTCAATAGGCTCCGTTGACATGACCGCCGGCACGCTCGCGCACCCCGATCTGCTCCCCACCGACGACGTCGCCCGCTTCGCCGAGTCCTTCGCCTGCCTGGCCGATCCCACCCGCGTCCGGCTCCTGCACGCCGTCGCGACCGCACCGGCCGGCCGGACGGTGGGCGAGCTGACCGAGCGGCTGGGCATCAGCCAGTCGACCTGCTCCCACCACGTCCGCAAGCTGGCCGAGGCCGGCTTCGTCCACGTCGACCGCGAGGGGCCGTTCACCAGGGTCACCGTCAACGAGGCGTGCATCATCGGGCTGCCGCACATGGCCGACGTCGTCATGGGTGCGCTGGCCACGCGGCCGCTGCATCCCGAAGTCGCGCCCGCCGGGATCACCGTCCGGGAGCTGCGGCTGGACGACTGGCCCGCGGTGCGCCGCATCTACCAGGAGGGCCTCGACACCGGCATCGCGTCCTTCGACACCACGGTGCCGCCGAGCACCCGGCTGGCCGCGCGCTGGCTGCCCGGGCACCGCTGGGTCGCCGAGATCGACGGCGCCGTGGTGGGCTGGACGGCGGTCGCCCACGCCTCGCAGCGCGAGAGCCTGCGCGGCGTCGGCGAGACATCGGTGTACGTCGATCGCGCCCACCGCGGCCGCGGCGTCGGCAAGGCGCTGCTGTTCCAGCAGGTCACGGCCACCGACCGGGCCGGCATCTGGATGCTGCAGACGTCGGTGTTCAGCGTCAACCGGGCCGGGCTGTCGCTGCACCACCAGGCCGGCTACCGCACCGTCGGCGTACGCGAGAAGCTCGGCCAGCGTGACGGCGTCTGGCACGATTGCCTGCTCCTCGAGCGCCGCGCGCAGGCCGCCGTGCCCCACCCGCGGGCAGCGTCTTGACATGATCGGTTCGCCCTCCATTCAATGGCGGTGAGGACGCTCGTCAGGTGCCCGGTTCGGCAGCACCGAACGAGCGTCGACCCGTGTGGAGGGGCGACACCATGCGCACCAGTGAACTGCACGTACTTCCGTGTGGAGACCACGCGATCCTGGTCGAGCTGGACGACCTCGAGGACGTCCTCGCCCTGAACGCGGCGCTGCGCGGCCACGAGCCGGCCGGGCTGGTCGACGTCGTCCCGGCGGCCGAGACGCTGCTCATCATGTTCGACCCCGGGGTGACGTCCGTGGAGCGGCTCACCGACTACCTCGCGCGGCTGCCCGACGAGCGTCTCACCGCCGACGAGACGCCGCTGGTCGAGATCCCGGTCCGCTACGACGGCCCCGACCTCGACGCCGTCGCCGAGGCCACCGGGCTGTCCGCCGACGAGGTGGTCCGCCGGCACGCGGGCACCACCTACACCGTCGCGTTCACCGGGTTCGCGCCCGGCTTCGCCTACCTCACCGGGCTCGACCCACGGCTCGCGCTCCCCCGCCGCGAGAACCCACGGACCCGGGTGCCGGCCGGCTCGGTCGCCATCGCCGACCGCTACTCCGGCGTCTATCCGCGGTCCGGGCCGGGCGGCTGGCACCTGCTCGGGCACACTGACGCGGTGCTGTGGGACCTCGACCGGACACCGCCGGCGGCCCTGGTGCCGGGCACCCGCGTGCGGTTCACCGTCCGCGGCCGGGACGGCCGCCGGTGACCACCTCGATCGACCTCAACTGCGACCTGGGCGAGGGCTTCGGCGCCTGGTCCATGGGCGACGACGCCGGCCTGCTCGCCGTCGTCAGCAGCGCGAACGTGGCCTGCGGGTTCCACGGCGGCGACCCGACGATCATGCGTGGCATCTGCGAGATCGCGGCCGCCCGTGGCATCACCGTCGGTGCGCATGTCGGCTACCGCGACCTCGCCGGGTTCGGGCGCCGCGAGATCGCCATGCCGGCCACGCAGCTGGCCGACGACGTGCTGTACCAGCTGGCCGCGCTCGACGGCATCGCGCGGGTGGCCGGGACCCGCGTCCGCTACGTCAAGCCGCACGGCGCGCTGTACAACACCATCGTCCATGACGCCGAGCAGGCCGCCGCCGTCGTCGACGCCGCCCGCTCCTACGACCCGACGCTGACGATCCTCGGACTGCCCGGCTCGGAGGTGCTGCGCATCGCCGCAGTGCACGGGCTGCCCACCGTGGCCGAGGCGTTCGGCGACCGCTCCTACCACGCCGATGGCCGGCTGGTGTCGCGGCGCCGGCCGGGCGCGCTCGTCACCGACCCCGACGAGGTGGCCGCCCGCTGCCTCCAGATGGTCACCACCGGGCAGGTGACCAGCATCGAGGGCGAGCCGGTCGCCGTACGGGCGCGCTCGCTGTGCGTGCACGGCGACACCCCCGGCGCCGTGAACCTGCTGCGCCGGGTCCGCGAGGTGCTGACCGAGAACGGCGTCCCGATCGCCGCGTTCGCATGACCGCCGGCCGCGAGCCCGTGCTCGAGGTGCTCGAGCCGGGCCTGCTGGCGATCGTCCAGGACCTGGGGCGGCCGGGGCTCGGCGCGATGGGCGTCGGGCGGGCCGGTGCGGCCGACGAAGGCAGCTTCCGGCTGGCGAACCGGCTGGTCGGCAACGCGGAGCTGGCCGCCGCGATCGAGTTCGTGCTCGGCGGGCTGGCGATCCGGTTCCGGCGGACGGCGACGGTGGCGCTCACCGGCGCGCCGGCGGACGTCCGGGCCGGCGAGCGGGCGGCCGCGTTCAACGCGCCGTTCTCCGTCCGCGCCGGCGAGGTGCTGCGGGTCGCCCGGCCGGCCCGCGGGCTGCGTGGGTACCTGGCCGTGCGCGGCGGGCTGGGCGTGACGCCGGTGCTGGGGTCGCGGTCGTGGGACTCGCTGGCCGGGATCGGCCCGCCGCCGCTGCGGGCCGGCGACCTGCTGCCGCTGGCCGACGACCACGACGGCGAGCCGTTCGTCGACGTCGCCCCGGTGCGGGCGCCGTTGCCGCCGCTCTCTGGTGCTGCGACGTTGCGCGTGCTGCCGGGCCCGCGGGCCGACCGGTTCGCGGCGTCGGCCCTGGACCGGCTGTTCGTCTCCGCCTACGAGGTGACGGCGGACAGCGATCGGGTGGGACTCCGGCTGGCCGGCCCGCCGCTGCCGGCGGCGCCGGGTGTGGCGGCGGAGCTCCCGCCGGAGGGGATGGTGACTGGCGCGCTGCAGGTGCCGCCGAGCGGCCGGCCGGTGCTGTTCCTGGCCGACCATCCGGTGACCGGCGGCTACCCCGTCGTCGGTGTAGTGCTGACGGCGGACCTGCCGCTCGCCGCGCAGCTGCGCCCCGGTGACGAGGTCCGGTTCAGGCCGACCGCTCCCGCTGCCGGCGTTGGTGGCGGCGGCCCCGTGGCAGCAGCGTCGGGAGCACGTTGGCGTCGACCACTTCGCGGGTGATGACCACCCGGGCGACGTCGTCGCGCGAGGGCACCTCGTACATCACGTGCAGCAGGACCTCTTCCAGGATCGCCCGCAACCCGCGCGCCCCGGTGCCGCGCAGCAACGCCAGGTCCGCGACCGCCTCGGTCGCGTCGTCGGTGAACTCCAGCTCCACGTGATCGAGCTCGAACAACCGCATGTACTGCTTCACCAGCGCGTTGCGCGGCTCGGACAGGATGCGGATCAGCGCCGCCCGGTCCAGCGGCGACACCGTCGTGATGACCGGCAACCGGCCGATGAACTCCGGGATCAACCCGAACTTCAGCAGGTCGTCGGGCATCACCTCGCCGAAGGTGTTCACCGCGTCGCGCTCGGACTTGGACTGGATCTGCGCGCCGAAGCCGAGACGGCGCTTGCCGATGCGGCCCTGGATGATGTCGTCCAGCCCGGCGAACGCGCCGCCCACGATGAACAGCACGTTCGTGGTGTCGATCTGGATGAACTCCTGGCCGGGGTGTTTCCGGCCGCCCTGCGGGGGGACGCTGGCGGTGGTGCCCTCGAGGATCTTCAGCAGCGCCTGCTGCACGCCCTCGCCGGACACGTCGCGGGTGATCGACGGGTTCTCGCTCTTGCGGGCGATCTTGTCGACCTCGTCGATGTAGATGATGCCGGTCTCGGCCTTCTTCACGTCGTAGTCCGCGGCCTGGATCAGCTTGAGCAGGATGTTCTCGACGTCCTCTCCCACGTACCCGGCCTCGGTCAGCGCGGTGGCGTCGGCGATGGCGAACGGCACGTTCAGCATCTTCGCCAGCGTCTGCGCCAGGTACGTCTTCCCGCACCCCGTCGGGCCGACGAGCAGGATGTTCGACTTGGCGACGGTGACGTCCGACGACGGCGAGCGGACCCGCTTGTAGTGGTTGTAGACGGCGACCGCCAGCGCCTTCTTGGCCGCGTCCTGCCCGACGACGTACCGGTCGAGGAACTCGTGGATCTCGCGCGGTTTCGGCGGGTCGACCAGCCCGGCGGCGGCGTCGGTGGCCGGGTCGTCGGCCATCAGCTCGTTGCACAGCTCGACGCACTCGTCGCAGATGCAGATGCGGGCCGGGCCCGCGATCAACTTCTTCACCTGCTTCTGGCTCTTGCCGCAGAAGGCGCACGTCATCAACATTCAGCCCACATTTCAGCTGTTCTGACCATCTGGATGGTAGGCGCTGATGGTACGGCTCCCCCGATCGCTTCCCGAGGAGCGGGGCCGGTCCGGCGTGTTGGCCGCGCCGCCGTCAGGGGCCCTGCATGAGCGTGCGCTTCGCATGCGCGCCCAGCCCGCGCGCGGCCGCCACCCCGAACGCGTCGCCGCCCTTGGCCTTGCGGTCGTCGGTGCCCCACTGGCGGTTCCGCGGCACCGGCATCAGCCGCGGCACGTGCTTGGAGCAGTGGATATAGGCCTCCTCGACGTGCACCGTCACCCAGCGCTCGGGACGGCGGCCGGGCACGTCGGCGTCGGCCGGCTCCTCGGGGTGCCGTTCGGCGAACTCCGACGGCGACAGCAGCGCCGCCGCGCCGTTGACGTGAAGGCCGACGAGATCGCGCACGAAGTCCATGAACAGCAGCCCGACGTGGCCGTTCTCGACGATGTTGCCGGCGCTGGCCATCACGCCGTTGCCGCGGTACTCCGGCCAGGCCAGCGTCCGCGGGTCCAGGACCCGGACGAAGCCCGGCGGGCCGGCCCGGAACGTGACGTCGCACTCACCGCCGCCGTCGGCCGTTCCGACGAACACCATCTCCATGCGGCCGACGAACTCGCGCATGTGGCCGTTGAGGCGATCGGTGACCTGCTCACGGTAGAAGCGGTCGGCCCGTTCCCGGCTGCCGTTCACCTCCTGCAGTGCGTGCTCGCCGGCCGATCCGGGTCGTTCGTGCGCAGCATGATCCATCTGTTGACCTCCACGTTCCCCCGCCCCCGGGTGCCGTATGCCGCACCATGATCGCGTAAGGACCGTCGCCTCCGATACCGCAGTGACACATATTGGGCCACAATTCGTCACACTGTGTGCCGGATCACGTTGATCACCGGCGATCGCCGGCGGGCCGGGCCGCGCCGACCGGGTGGATTCGAACGCGCCGAGCCGGGAACATTGAGCCTGACTCGCGGCGCTGCGAGCACCACATCGAACCGCGACGAAAGGCCACGGATGACCTCTGCCGAGCCGATGCCGCAGTGGCCCGGAGCGGCCTACCCGCTCGGCGCCACGTATGACGGCTCTGGCACCAATTTCGCCCTGTTCAGCGAGGTCGCCGACGGCGTGGAGCTGTGCCTGTTCGACGCGGTAGGCGCCGAGACACGCCTCCCGCTGACCGAGGTCGACGGGTTCGTCTGGCACACGTTCCTGCCGGGCGTCGAGCCCGGCCAGCGGTACGGGTTCCGCGTCCACGGCCCGCACGACCCCAAGGCCGGCCACCGCTGCAACCCGTCGAAACTGCTGCTCGACCCGTACGCGAAGGCCATCGACGGCACGATCGAGTGGCACCAGGCGCTGTTCGGCTACCAGTTCGGCGACCCCGACAGCCGCAACGACGACGACTCCGCGCCGCACATGCCGAAGTCGGTGGTCATCAACCCGTTCTTCGACTGGGGCACCGATCGCCCGCCGCGCCGCGAGTACGCCGAGTCCGTCATCTACGAGGCGCACGTCAAGGGACTCACGCGGACCCATCCCGACATCCCGGACGAGATCCGCGGCACCTACGCGGCCATCGCGCACCCCGTCGTCCTCAATCACCTGACGTCGCTGGGCGTCACCGCTCTCGAGCTGATGCCGGTGCACCACTTCGCCAACGACGCCACACTGATCGAGAAGGGCCTGTCGAACTACTGGGGCTACAACTCCGTCGGGTTCTTCGCGCCTGACCCCAAGTACAGCTCGGCCGCCACCCCCGGCGCGCAGGTCGGCGAGTTCAAGGCGATGGTGCGCGCGCTGCACGAGGCCGGCATCGAGGTGATCCTCGACGTCGTCTACAACCACACGGCCGAGGGCAACCACCTCGGCCCGACGCTGTCGTTCCGCGGCATCGACAACGCCGCGTACTACCGGCTGGTCGACGACGACAAGCGCTACTACCTCGACTACACCGGCACCGGGAACTCGCTGAACGTCGGCCACCCGCACACGCTGCAGCTGATCATGGACTCGCTGCGGTACTGGATCACCGAGATGCACGTCGACGGCTTCCGCTTCGACCTCGCCTCCGCGCTGGCCCGCGAGTTCTACGACGTCGACCGGCTGTCGGCGTTCTTCGAGCTCGTGCAGCAGGACCCGACCGTGAGCCAGGACAAGCTGATCGCCGAGCCGTGGGACCTCGGCCCGGGCGGCTACCAGGTGGGCAACTTCCCGCCGCAGTGGTCGGAGTGGAACGGCAAGTACCGCGACACCGTCCGCGACTTCTGGCGGGGCGAGCCGGCCACGCTGGGCGAGTTCGCCTCGCGCATCACCGGCTCGGCCGACCTCTACGAGCAGTCCACCCGGCGCCCGGTCGCGTCGATCAACTTCGTCACCGCGCACGACGGCTTCACGCTGCGCGACCTGGTCTCGTACAACGAGAAGCACAACGAGGCCAACCTCGAGGACAACAAGGACGGCGAGAACCACAACCGGTCGTGGAACTGCGGTGCCGAGGGGCGCACCGACGACCCTGAGGTCAACGCGATCCGGGCCCGGCAGCAGCGCAACTTCCTCGCGACGCTGCTGCTGTCGCAGGGCGTGCCGATGATCGGTCACGGCGACGAGCTGGGCCGCTCCCAGGACGGCAACAACAACGCGTTCTGCCAGGACAACGACCTCAGCTGGGTCGACTGGGCCGACGCCGACCGGCCGCTGCAGGAGTTCACCCGGCGGGTGACGGCGCTGCGCGCGGCCCACCCGGCGTTCCGGCGGCGCCGCTTCTTCAACGGCCGCCCGGTCCGCCGCGCGGACGCCGAAGGGCTGCCCGACATCGACTGGCTGCGCCCCGACGGCAGCCCGATGACCGAGAAGGACTGGGACGCCGGGTTCGGCCGGGCGATCGCGGTGTTCCTCAACGGCAACGGCATCGCCGAGGTCGACGCCCGCGGGCAGCGCGTCGTCGACGACTCGTTCCTGCTCTGCTTCAACGCCCACCACGAGCCGCTGGAATTCACCCTGCCCGGCCCGGAGTTCGGTGCCGCCTGGGACACCGTCCTGGACACCGCCGACGACGACGCCGGCGACCGCGGCGGGCCTCGCGCAGCCGGCTCCGTCGTCACCGTCCAGGCCCGGTCCCTGCTGGTCCTGCTGGCGCCCCGGGACACCGAGCCGTGAGCGCCCGGCCCGCGAGCACCTACCGGCTGCAGCTGAGCGCGGCGTTGGCGCTGGAGGCTGCGGCCGAGTTGGCCGGCTACCTGCGCGACCTCGGCGCCGGCGCGGTCTACCTGTCGCCGGTGCTGCGCGCCGCCGCCGGGTCGGCGCACGGCTACGACGTGGTCGACCCGGGGTCGATGGACGACGAGCGCGGCGGCGAGGCCGGCTGGCGCACGCTGCTCGCGGCGGTTCGGGAGCACGGGCTGGCCGTCGTCGTCGACATCGTCCCGAACCACCAGGGCGTCGCCGACCCGGAGCAGAACCCGGCCTGGCAGGACCTGCTGCGGCACGGCCCGGCGTCGAAGTACGCGGACTGGTTCGACGTCGACTGGGCGGCGGGCCGGCTGGTGCTGCCGGTGCTGGACGAGCCGGGCGCGTTCGAGGTCGCCGGCGACGGGGCCGGCGCCGCGCTCGTGGCTGGCAGAGTGCGCTTCCCGCTAGCGCCCGGCACCGGGCCGCGACCCGGCGACACCGCCGCCGATGTGCACGCCCGGCAGCACTACGAGCTGGTGGCGGCCGGGCGGGCGGAGACCGACCTCACCTACCGGCGGTTCTTCGCGGTGTCGACGCTGGCCGGGGTGCGCGTCGAGGACGCGGAGGTCGCGGCGGCGACGCACGAGCGGATCCTGCGCTGGGTCGACGAGGACGGCCTCGCCGGGCTGCGGGTGGACCACCCGGACGGGCTGGCCGACCCCGGCGGCTACCTGCGCTGGCTGCGCTCGCACGCCCCGGACGCCTGGCTGCTCGCCGAGAAGATCCTGGAGCCGGGCGAGACGTTGCCGGCGGACTGGCCGGTCGACGGCACCACCGGATACGACGCGCTGGCCGAGGTGGGGCCGCTGTTCGTCGACCCGGCGGCGGAGCCCGAGCTCGACCGGCTCTACCGGGAGGTCACCGGCGACAGGTCGACCTGGCCGGCGCACATCCTGAGCGGGAAGCGTGCGGTCGCGACCACGATCCTGCGCTCGGAGTTCCACCGGCTGGCCCGGCTGGCGCCGTCCGTCCCGCACGCCGTCGCTGCGCTGACCGAGCTGGCGCTGTCGTTCCCGGTCTACCGCTCGTACCTGCCGTCGTCGGGGGCGGACCATCTCGCGGCCGCGTTCGCCGGCGCGCGGAACCGGCGGCCCGAGCTCGCGGCCGCGTTCGACGCGCTTGCGCCGCGGCTGAGCGACCCCGCCGACGACCTCTGCGCCCGGTTCCAGCAGACCACCGGCGCCGTCATGGCCAAGGGCGTCGAGGACACCGCCGCCTACCGGTACACCCGGTTCGTCGCGCTCAACGAGGTCGGCGGCGACCCGGCCCGGTTCGGCCACGGCCTCGACGACTTCCATGCCGCCCAGGAACGGCGGCAGCGGCGGGCGCCGAACTCGATGACCACGCTGTCCACCCACGACACCAAGCGCGGCGAGGACGTGCGGGCGCGGCTGGCCGTGCTCGCCGAGGTGCCGGACGAGTGGGCACGGCTGGTCCGGCTGCTGGCGCGCGAGGCGCCGATGCCGGACGCCGCCGTCGGCTACCTGCTGTGGCAGACCGTCGTGGGCTTCGGTCTGGACCAGCCCGAGCGGCTGCACGCCTACGCGACCAAGGCGATGCGCGAGGCCTCGACGTTCACCGGCTGGGCCGACCCCGACGCCGACGCCGAGGCACACCTGCACGCCGCGCTCGACGCGCTGGCGGACGGGCCGGAGCTGCGGGCGGCAGTCGAGGCGTTCGTCGACCGGATCCGGCCCTACGGCTGGAGCAACGCGCTGAACCAGAAGCTCGTGCAGCTCACCATGCCCGGTGTGCCGGACATCTACCAGGGCACCGAGGGCTGGGACGACTCCCTGGTCGACCCGGACAACCGGCGCCCGGTCGACTTCGTGCGGCTGCGGGCTCTGCTGGCGCGCGTCGACGCCGCCGGCACGCCGCCGCCCGTCGACGAGACCGGCGCCGCCAAGATCTGGGTCGTCGCACGGGCGCTGCGGCTGCGGCGCGACCGGCCGGACCTGTTCACGGCGTACCGGCGGGTCCCGGTGCACGGCCCGGCCGCGGACCACGCCGTCGCGTTCGACCGCGGCGGCGCGGTGACGGTGGCGACGCGGCTGCCCATGCGGCTGGAGCGGCGGGGCGGGTGGGCGGACACCGTCGTGGAGGCGCCGGACGGCCGCGTCGACGTGCTCACCGGGCGTCCCGTGGCCGGCGGCGCAGTGCGGCTCGCGGAGCTGCTCGATCACTACCCCGTCGCGCTGCTGGCCCCACCGGCATGACGACCTTCCTGGTCTGGGCCCCGGCCGCCCGCCGCGTGGTGCTGCGTGCCGGCGGGCGCACGGCGACGGCGGTCCCGGCGCCGGGCGGCTGGTGGACGGCGCACGCGCCGGCGCCGCCGGGCACCGACTACGGCTGGCAGCTGGACGACTCCCCCGACGTGCTGCCCGACCCGCGCGCGGCCTGGCTCCCGCATGGCGTCGACGGCCGTGCCCGGGTGTACGACCATGCGGCGTTCCCGTGGTCCGACGGCCGATGGACCGGCCGCCCGCTGGCCGGCGCCGTCCTCTACGAGCTGCACGTCGGCACGTTCAGCCCGGAGGGCACGTTCGACGGCGCGGTCGCGCGGCTGCACCACCTGGTCGAGCTGGGTGTGACGCACGTCGAGGTGCTGCCGGTCAACGCCGTCGGCGGCGACTGGAACTGGGGCTACGACGGCGTCGGCTGGTACGCGGTGCACGAGCCGCTGGGCGGGCCGGACGGCTTCAAGCGGTTCGTCGATGCCTGCCACGCCCGCGGGCTGGCGGTTGTGCTGGACGTCGTCTACAACCACGTCGGTCCCAGCGGCAACCACCTGCCCCGGTTCGGCCCGTACCTCACCGCGGACGCCGGCACGGCTTGGGGCGACGTCGTCAACCTCGGAGAACCGACGGTACGCCGGTTCATCGTCGAGAACGCGCTGATGTGGCTGCGCGACTACCACCTCGACGGGCTGCGGCTGGACGCCGTCCACGCGCTCGTCGACCCGCTGGCCGGGCACGGGCACCCGCACCTGCTGGCCGAGCTGTCCGCGGCGGCCGAGCGGCTGGCCGCCGAGCTGGGCCGGCCGCTGCCGCTGATCGCGGAGTCCGACCTCAACGACCCGGTCATGATCGAGCCGCGCGCGTCCGGCGGGTACGGCCTGGACGCGCAGTGGGACGACGACGTCCACCATGCGCTGCACGCGCTGCTCACCGGCGAGCGGCAGGGCTACTACGCCGACTTCGGCTCGCTGACCGTGCTGGCGAAGGTGCTGCGCGACGCGTTCCTGCACGACGGCCGGTTCTCCACCTTCCGCCGCCGCCCGCACGGGCGTCCGGTGGACCGCGCCCGCACGCCCGGCCACCGGTTCGTCGTCTGCCTGCAGAACCACGACCAGGTCGGCAACCGGGCCGCGGGCGAGCGGCTCACCGAGCTGGCCTCGCCCGCCCGGCTGCGCATCGGCGCCGTGCTGCTGCTGTCGCTGCCGTTCACGCCGATGCTCTGGATGGGCGAGGAGTGGGCGGCGTCGACCCGCTGGCCGTACTTCACCTCGCACCCGGACCCGGTGCTGGCCGCCGCCATCGGCCCGAGCCGGCTGGAGGAGTTCCGCCGGCACGGCTGGGACACCTCGGCGATGATCGACCCACAGGACCCGGCCGCGTTCCGGACGGCCCGGCTGGACTGGGACGAGCCCACTCGCCCGGAGCACGCGGAGATGCTCGGCCTCTACCGGCGCATGATCGCGCTGCGAGCGGCCGAACCGGAGCTGCGCGACGGCGACCTCACCGCCGTCGCCTGCGGGTTCGACGAGGACGCCGGCTGGTTCGCGCTGCACCGCGGGGCGCTGCGGGTCGCCGTCAACCTCGCCGGCGAGCCGCGCCGGGTGCCGCTGTCCGGACCGGCCGGCGAGGTGCTGCTGACGACCGGCCCGGTGACAACGATGCCGGACGGCGCCGCGGTCGAGCTGGGCGCCGAGACGGCCGCCGTCGTCAGGACCCGGCCAGCCACTCCCGGAGCGTGACGGCGTCGCGGACCAGCGCCTCGGGGTCGTCGTCGGGGACGAACTCCAGCAGCGCGTACCGTTCGGCGTCGCCGCGCTCCCGCAGCGTGCCGAGCACGGGTTCCCACAGCGCCGCGCCGTCGGCCAGTGGGAGCCTGGCACCGTCGGCGGTCCAGGTGAACACGTGTGCGGTGACCAGGCCCGGCAGCAGCGCCGTCACCTCGTCCATCGCCTCGGCCGGGTCGAGGCCGAGCCGAGGCTGCCAGTACGGGCGCAGGCCCGGGTGGTCGACTGCGGCGTAGAGCGCGAGCGCGGAGTCCAGCGTGTCGGTGAGCGTGTTCGGGTGGTGTTCGACGGCGATCTCGACGCCGTCGCGGCCGGCCAGCTCGGTGATCCGGCGCAGGTCTGTGGTGACGCGCTCGCGCTGCTCGGGCGTCGCGTCGGCCGAGCCCGCAGACCCGGCCCAGATCCGGATCCGCGGCGCGCCCAGCGCGACCGCCGTCCGCAGCACGTCGTCGAAGTCGCCGGGATCGTGCTCGCCGGTCCGGTAGTACGAGCCGTACGCGACGATCCGGACGCCGTGGTCGGCGCTCGCCTGCGCCGTCCGCTTCGCCGCCGCGACGTCGCCGGCCGGGACGTGCACGTCGCCGCCCCACTCGACCGCCACCAGCCCGGCCCGGCGCATGACGCCGAGCACGTCGTCGACGCCGAGCTGCCGGAACGTGATCGACACCAGGCCGGTCTGCATGCTCATGCCTGCATCACCAGGTCGGCCCGCCGCACCTCGTACCGCAGCGGCTCGCCGGCCGCCAACCGCTCCAGCTCGTCCAGCGCCAGCGCCGTCAGCCGGCGGCACTCGCTGCCCAGGGCGCCGGCGATGTGCGGCGTGAGCACGACGTTGGGCAGCCGGTACAGCGGCGAGTCCGGCGGCAGCGGCTCCGGCTCGGTGACGTCGAGCACGGCGTGCAACCGGCCGCGCTCGCACTCGGCGGTCAGCGCCGCGTGGTCGACGAGCGCGCCGCGCGCGGTGTTGATCAGCGTGGCACCGTCCCTCATCAGGTCACATCGACGCGCGTCGATGAGATGCCGGGTCTCCGGCAGCGACGGCGCGTGCAGCGTGACGACATCGCTACGGGCCAGCAGGTCGTCCAGCTCGACCAGCTCCGCGCCAGCGGCCGCGACCGCCACCGGGTCGGCGTACGGGTCGGCGACCAGCACCGTGAGGTCGAACGGCCGGAGCAGGTCGACGACCCGGCGGCCGATGCGGGAGAACCCGACCACGCCGACCACCCGCCGGTAGTTCGACGCGTCGTCGACGCCGTCGCGCCAGCCCAACTCGCCGGGGTGCGCGCGGTACCCGGCCGCGAACTGCGGCACCCTCTTCCCCGCGGCCAGGATCGCGGCCAGCGTGTACTCGGCCACCGGGACGGCGTTCGCCGCGGCCGCCGTCGTGACTGCCAGCCCGCGGTCCCAGCAGGCGTCGGTGACGTGGTGCTTGACCGAGCCTGCAGCATGGAGCACGGCCCGCAGCCGGGGTGCGCCGGCCAGCACGTCCGCGTCGATGGGCGGACAGCCCCACGACGTCACCAGCACGTCGGTGCCGCCGAGCGCCGCCTGCACGGCCGCGTCGGCGAACGTCGCGACCGGCACCGGCAGGGCGAGATCGGCGAGCGTCTCCAGCCGCTCCCGCAGCGCGTCGTCGAACAGGTCGCGGTACGCGGCGTCGGACATGACCAGCAAGGCGCTGACCCGATCGTGCGGCATCACGACTCCCGACGGACGATGGCTTTCCGGACCAGGGTAAGCGCTTACATGGCGTCATCCGCACCTGGGTCGGCGATTCAGCGCGGCCGTCGTCACGCGGGCGCCCATGAGGCCGACGTCGCGGTCGCCCGCGATCTCGTCCGGGCCGGTGACGTAGCCGTCGACCGAGACGGCCATCCCGCCGAGGACGCTCATCCGATCACCACCAGCTGGACGTGCTCGGGCTCGATGGCGTAGACGACGCGGTCGGTGCGCGGCGCGTAGGGCATGCCGATGTACGTGTCGGACATCCGGTCGATGATCTCCCACGCCGGGTCGCCCTCGATGCGCTCCACCATCCGCCCGCGAACCAGCACGGACGTCGCCTCGCGAGCGCGGTCGGTCACCGAGATCGCCACCCTCGGATCGCGCTCGAGGTTCCGCGCCTTGCGCGAGTTCGGCGACGTCAGGATCGTGACGCGGTCCCCCTCGAGCCCGACCCACATCGGCACGGAGTGCGGCGAGCCGTCGGGCAGGAGGGTGGCGACGTGCGCGGGGTGGCCGCCGCTCAGCAGGCGGCGGGCCTCGTCGGTCAGTTCGGTCATGAGGCGAGGCTAGGAGCGCCCCGAGCACCGTTCTTGAACGAACCGGCCAGCTGCGCCTCGCGCAGCAGCGGCGTGTACGACGCGGAGTGGTCGTGGCCGCAGGCGCACGCCTCGCCGACGCCGCGCAGGAAGACCCGCGGCGTCACGCCGGCCAGCCGCACGCACTCGCGGGTCAGGTGCGCCTGGTCGGCGTAGCCGGCGTCGACGGCGAGCCTGGCCAGACCGTCGCCGGCCGCCTCGCCGCCCGCCGCCGTCGCCGCCTGCGTCCGGGCGAGGAAGCCCTGGAACCGCAGGATCCGCTGCAGCGCCTTCGGCCCGATGCCGACGCCGGCCAGGCAGTGCCGCCGGAAGCCGCGCTCGGACACGTACAGCTCCGCTCCCACGGCGCGGACCTCCGCCGCGTGCCACGGCATCAGCCGGCGGGTCGCCTCGGCGAGCAACGGCTCGGGGCCGGTGGCACCGGTCCGCAGAGCGGCGGCCGCCACGAGGTCCTCCAGTACACCGACGGCGGCGTCGTCCGTCGTCGCGGCCGCCAGCCGCTCGCCGGCCGCCGCTGCCGCCGTCCCCCACACCTCCACGGCATCGACGACGAGGCCGGTGAGGTCCGCGACCGGCCGGCCGAGGACGGCCGCCAGGGCACCGGGGCGCAGGCGCAGCCCGACGACCGTGGTCCCGGGCAGGAGCAGCTCGACGTGCGGTCCGGTGAGCACGCCGGCGAGCTGCGGCGCGTACCCCACCCGGCAGCGCAGCTCGACGCCGCCGGTGGGCAGGTGCCGCTGCGGGTACGCCGGTTCGCCGCGCGGGATGCGCTGCACCCACGTCGTCGTCACGAGTGCCGCCAGCCGCCGGACCGGCGGCCGCTCGCGGTAGGTCTGGCCGGCCACGCGTGTGAGTGTGACAGCTCCGCGACCGTCCCGGAAGGCTCGGCGCCTTCGGGCATGGACATGGAACGCGTTGCCAGGCCATCATCGCCCCTCAGCGTTCGGCTGGCACGAGCCGCGCGATATCGGATGGCAGATCGTTCCATGCTGTTCACCGCACCAGGAGGCGCTGATGAGCTGGTTCCGCCGCACACCCGGATCCTCGAGCGGCCGCTGGGGCCTCGGGGCACTCGCCCTGGCCCTGCTTGCCGTCGGCATCGTCATCGGATCGGCACTCACCCCCGGCTCGTCCGGACCCGCGTCGGCCGCGCCGCCGCCGCTCGTCGACGGTGCGCCCGGTGACGAGCCGTCGCTGTCGGCCGGGGCCATGTGGTACCCGTGGGCGCCCGGACCCGGGGAGCTCGGGGCCGTGCCGGCGGCGTTCTCGATCGACCACGTGCTCCAGGGGCGGACCGTGAAGAAGGTCGTCGCCTCGTGGGGACGCAATGAGGACAGCTCCAACGCGCCGCTGCGCAGCGGCCGCGCGGTCGGCGAGGACAACGGGCAGGTGTTCGTGCCGTACGACGCGCTCCCGTCGACGTTCACCATGACGGCGACGGCCCGGCTGCGCGACGGCTCGGTGCTGTCGGCGAGCTTCGTCCCGGTCACCCTGAGTCCGCCGTCGCCGAACCGCATCGGCATCCCGATGGCCCGCTCGGCCGACGCCGCGACATCGTGGACGACGTACACGGCCCAGCTGGTCGAGAACAAGTGGCGGCTGAACTGGTATCGCATCCACCGCGACCTGATCGAGCTGGCCGACGGCACCATCCTCATGGGCGCCTACGGGCACGGCACCATCGGCGGGGTCACCAAGGAGTACAGCCTGGTCCTGGAGTCCAGCGACGGCGGGCAGACGTTCCGGCAGCGCGCCGCGGTCAACGCGGGCTCCCGGTACGGCACCAACGAGCTGGGCCTGGGCCGCACGAGCGACGGCCGGCTGATCGCCGTCATGCGCGGCTCCGAGAGCGTGCCGCGGCCGCCGTCGATGCCGCTCACCGTCAGCTTCTCCGACGACGACGGCGTCACCTGGTCGCCGGTGCAGCCCTACGTCCCGCCGGAGGGCATGCCGGACAACGGCGTGTCGCCCAAGCTGGTCCTGCAGCCCAACGGCCAGCTGCTGCTGGCGTACGGCCGGCCGGACAACAACGTCGTGGTGTCGCGCGACGGCACCGGCCGCACGTGGGACACCGGCACGGTCGTCTACTCGCGGCACCCGGGCGACGATCCGCTGCGCCGCTGGATGGGCAGCAGCGGCAACATGGACATCATCCAGCTGAGCAGCGGCGCCTCGCTGGCCTTCGGCGACACCTGCCACAACATATGGTGGTGCCGCGAGTACGGCCACGACAACAAGATCTGGACCCGCAAGGTCGAGGCCCGCTCGCCCGGCGTCGGCCGCATCGACCTCGCGACGAAGGTCCGCACCGGCGTTGCGACGCTGAGCGGCACCGTGGCCGCGGCCGACGGCCGCTTCCCCGAGCAGCGCATCGAGGGCGCCGTCGACGGCAGCTCCGAGTACCGGGCGGCCGCTCGGTTCGCCGGCGACGCGACGCTGACCATCGAGCTGGACCGGGTGTACACGCTGGACCGGATCGGCCTGATGCTGGCCCGCGGCGAAGCGAACAGCGCCCGGATCCAGGTGTCCGAGGACGGCCGCCGCTGGAGCCGTCCGGTCCTCGACACCGGCGTCCGCACCGACTACGCCATGACGTACACCGACATCGAGCCGGTGCGGGCGCGGTACATCCGGATCAACGCGGGCTCCGGCGGCGCGCCGCTCACCGCCGTCACCGAGGTCGAGCTCTACGCCGCCGACCTGTTGACCTTCGAGAACGACGCGATCAACGAGGTGCCGCGGACGCTGACGGACACCCGCTACGCGTTCGTCGTCGACACGATCATCGACAGCTACGACCACTCCGCCACCCACATGGCGCTGGTCGATGCCGACATGGGCGCCCGGGCCGGTGCGACGTTCCCGGCGGCGCGTCCGTCGTCGGCCCAGCACGTGTCGTTCGGGTTCGAGGGCTACGGCTACGGCAGCGGAGCGCTCTGGGACGTCCTGGGCACGAACGCCGACGGCGAGGAGGTCACGGCGTTCCGGCTGCACTTCGCCCCGGATTGGGCGGCCAACAAGATGAAGGTCCGCGCGTGGGACGGTGACTCGTGGGTCGACGTCGGCTTGGCCGGACCGGTGCCGGCGAACAAGACCTGGATGACCGTCACCATCGACAGCACCGCGGCGGAGACGACGGTGAGCCTCAACGGGACCGTCATGGGCACCACGTCGCTCGCGCTCGCCGACGTCGAGGAGTTCACCGGGTTCCGCGCCGAGACCGGTCTGCTCCCCCAGGACGTCGGCAATATGGAGCACGCCTACGACGACGTCCTCATCACCCCGCTGGGCTGAACCGTTGACCTTGCCCCAAGGGCAGGGCCTAGCGTTCCGGACGTGGAGGACGCGCGGCGGCTGTCCATCGGGCAGGTGGCTCGGCTGGCAGGGGTCACCCCGAAGACGTTGCGGCACTACGACCGCATCGGGGTGCTCCGGCCGGCCGACGTCGACCCCGTGACGGGGTACCGGTGGTACCTCCCTGAGCAGGTCGAGCAGGTGCGGCTGGTCCGCCGGCTGCGTGCGCTCGAGCTGCCGCTGGAGGACGTCCGCCGGCTGCTGGCGCTGGTCGACGACCGCGACGCGTTCCGGTCCGCCCTGGCCGAGCACCGCCGCCGCATCGACGCCCGGGTCACCCGGCTGCGCGGGATCCTCCACACCATCGACCACGCGCTGACCGACGACGAGGTGACCGCAATGACCACACCCGCCAC
>NZ_SMLB01000005.1 GCF_004349105.1 Jiangella aurantiaca | reverse complement strand
CCTCGCCTCCGACGACGCCGCCGCCGACCGACGACCCGACGACGCCGCCGCCGACCGACGACCCGACGACGCCGCCGCCCACGGACGACCCGACGACGCCGCCGCCCACGGACGACCCGACGACGCCGCCGCCCACGGACGACCCGACGACGCCGCCCACCGAGGAGCCGACGGAACCGCCGGTCACGGAGGAGCCGACGGAACCGCCGGCCGAAGAGCCGGACGGCGTGTGCCCGGAGGACGGCACGGGCGTCGACCCAGCGACGGGCGAGGTGATCGACCCCGACTGCGAGACACCGACGGACGAGCCGTCCACGGAGGCGCCGGCCATCACGAGCTCCCCGTCGCCCACCGAGGACTCCTCGCAGTCGCCGACCGACGCGGAGACGCCGAACACCGCGACGCCCACGCCGCGGGAGTCCAGCGGCCGCCGTCGCTGGCTCGGGCGCACCGGCCGCTGACCCCCGCCTTCCGCCGCGGCTTTGCGCCGCCGCGGCTTTGCGCCGCCGCGCGCCAACGTTGATCTTGGAGTTGTTCGGCAATTGCGGGACGAAATGTCCGATAGTTGCCCGAAGAACTCCAAGATCAACTCGGGTGAGCGGTGCCGGCAGGGTAGTCGTCAGCGTGAGAGTCGCGGCCCGGCGCGCCGAGGCGCTCGCGGGCCAGCCCCCACAGCACGATCAGCCCGGCGGCGACCAGCCCCGGTACCAGCACCTCGGCCAGCGTCGCCGCCCACAGCTCGACGACCAGCACGTACCCCGCCAGCACCAGCCACAGTACGCCGGTGGTCCAACGGTCGCGCTGCGCCAGATGCGCGTACACCAGCAGGTGGGCCAGCGCGTACAGCGCGCCGAGGCCGGCGAACCCGGGCACCCACGGCGCGACCTCGTCGTAGGACGGGCCGGCCACGACCTCGACGGCGGGGTTCGCGAGCAGCCAGCACAGCACCGTCAGTGCCGCGCCGCAGGCCGCCACCGCCGCCACGCCGAGCGTGACCGCCGACCGCCGGCGAGCCGGGTCCGCCAGCGCGGGGAAGGCCAGCATCGGCACGAACTGCGGCAGCCAGAAGGCGATCTTGGTGAAGATCGAGCCGGCCGCGTAGAGTCCGCTGACCTCCGGTGGCAGCACGTGCCGGGCGAGGATCACGTCGATGTTCGTGAGGACGACAAAGCCCAGCAGCATCGCGCCCGACGACAGCGTCGCCCGGACGGCGAACCCGCCGCGCGGGGACAGCAGCGCCGGCGGCCGGGCGACCAGCCAGGCGACGACGCCCGCGGCGGCGAAGCCCAGCGCGATGCCGATCAGCGCGCTGGTCGCGGTCGGTTCCAGCGCCATGCCGACCAGCCCGCCGCCGACCCGCAGCGCCGCCTGGACCGTCACCATCGCCGCCAGCAGCCCGAACCGCTCGCGGCCCTGGATGATGCCCAGCGACGGCGCCGTCGCGGTCAGCGCCGCGATCGCCACCGCCGCGGCGGCCGCAGGGACCGGTGACGGCAGCTGCAGCACCGACTCGGCGGCCGGGCTCAGCGCCGTCAGGGCGACGCCGATGACGACGGCCAGGGCCAGTCCGGACCGGACCGCGGGAGCGACCGGCCGGTCGGTGGCCGCCGCGCGCGCCGTCGTCGCCTGGACCGCCAGCGCCGCGACGTTGCCGACGATGATCAGCGCGAGCAGCGCGCTGAACGCGCCGAACTCGTGCGGGCCGAGCCGCCGCGCGCCGGCCACCGTCAGCGCGTAGCCGAGCAGGTTGGCGACGCTGGTGCCGAGCGCGAGCAGCCCCGCGGAGCTGCGTCCGGCACCGAGCAGGCGTCTGGCAAGCGGCGGCACGCGCCCTATCGTGCCAGTCCGCCGCCACGGCCGGTCCCGGTTGCCCGGACTGCTACGGGTTACACCCTTTCTTCTTGCATGACCAAGTTTCTTGCCGGAAGTACTGGCGCATCTTGTTACTGGCTGGTAAGAACTCTCCTCATCGATGACGGCGGCCGCGGACGTTCGCCGGAGAGGATGCGATGAAGGGCTATTTCCTGCCAGGACTCTTCCTGGCCGTGGCGACCGGCGTACTGGTCTGGGGCGGCGAATGGCTCGGCCTCGAGTTGCAGCACGTCGCCCTGCTCGGAGCCGCCCTCGGCGGCGCGACCGGCGTGGTCCCGGACCGCGCGCCATGGGAGCGGGCGGCCGGCCTGCTGTCCGGCGCGGTGCTCGCGTGGATCGGCTATGCGCTCCGAGCGGCCTGGCTGCCGGACACCTCCGCGGGCCGCGGCGTCGCCGCCATGCTCGTCGTGCTCGCCTGCCTGCTCATCGCGTTCCTGACCAACGGCCGGCTGCCGCTGTGGTCGTTCCTCATCGGGGCGGCCGCGGTGGTCGGCGCGTACGAGGTCGCCTACACGGCCGCGCCGCCGGAGTTCGTCGAGACGTCGCCGACGGCGCTGACCACGGTGCTGCTGGCGGCGGCGTTCGGCTTCCTCGCCACCGTGTTCCTCGGCAACACGATCGAGGAGGAGCGGGCCCGCGAGCGCGGCCGGTACGGCTTCGACGACGAGCCCGACGCGGTGCGAGCCGACCCCGGCGAGCCGGTCGACGACACCGCGCGCGGCCCGTTCTGGGAAAGGGCGCTGCGATGAGCCGCCGGATCGTCGCGGCGGCCGTCGGCGCCGTCACCGTCGTCCTCGTGGCCGCGCCCACCGCGGCCGCGGACGTCGAGGTCACCAACACCGAGACCGTCCAGGTCTACCTGAACCCCGACGGCGGCGTGGACCGCGCCCGCGTCTACGACCAGCTCGACCTCACCGGCACCGGCAGCGTCGACCTGAGCAACCCGGTCACCACCGACGGCCTGCGCAACCTCGACGGCTTCGGTGACACCGACACCGAGGACGGCGAGGCGGTGCTGCAGACCGACGTCGACGGCGAGCAGCGCCGGCGTACCGTGTCGGACTTCGAGGGCGACCTGCCGCTGTCGGTGTCGGTGGAGTACCGGCTCGACGGCGAGGTCGTCGACGCGGACGAGGTGGTGGGGGAGTCCGGCGAGCTGGAGGTCCGCTACCGCGTCGTCAACGAGACCGGTGAGCGGCGTGAGATCGAGTACGACGACGGCACCGGCACCACGGTGACCGCCGAGGAGGAGGTCTACGTCCCCATGGTCGGGACGATGACCACGACTCTGCCGTCGTCGTTCACCGACGTCCGTTCCGGCGAGGCGAACATGGGCGGTGACGGCCGCGGCGGGACCCGGCTCACATACGCGCTGACGCTGTTCCCGCCGATCGGCTCGGCCGAGCAGGAGTTCGGCTACACCGCCGTCATCGAGGACGGCATCGTGCCGGAGGCCACGCTGTCGGCGCTGCCGGTGTCGCCGCTGGACAGCCCGACGTACGCGACCGGCGTCGCCGGGTACCAGGGCGGCATCGAGTCCGGCATCGAGCTCACCGCGGGCGCGCAGACCATCGACGAGAACCTGCTGCGGCTGCGCGACGGCGCGGCGGACCTGCTCGGCGGGCTCATCCAGCTGCGCGACGGCGCTCAGGAGCTGAGCACCGGGCTGTCCGACCGGGCCGCGCCGGGCGCCCGCGACCTGGCCGACGGGCTCGGCGGGCAGCTGGCGCCCGGGGCGCGTGAGCTGCGGGCCGGCGCTCAGGAGTTCTACCAGGGCGTCAACGGCGAGCTGGCGCCGGGCGCGCAGCGGCTGGCGGACGGTGCCGGCGTGCTGGCCGACGGGCTCTCGTCCAGGCTGGTGCCCGGCGCCGGCCAGCTCGCCGACGGGGGAGCGGAACTCGCCGAGGGCCTGCAGGGCCGGCTCGCGCCCGGTGCGTCGCAGCTGGCCGACGGCGCGTCCGACGCGGCCGCCGGCGCCGGGCAGCTGGCCGAGGGACTGGAGACCGCCGGCGACCGCGCGCCGGAGCTGATCGGCGGCCTGGAGCAGGTGGGGTCCGGTTTGGACCGCGTCGACGCCGGCCTCACCCGGCTGTACGACGGCATCGGCGGGCTGCCCGAGCAGGCGCAGCCGCTGGCCGACGGCATCGACCGGCTGCGGGCCGGCATCGGCGCCGTCGACGCCGAGGGGACGCTGCTCGGCGGACTGGAGGAGATCCGGGTCGGGCTGGCGGAGCGTGCCGTCCCGGCGCTGCGGCAGATGGCCGACGGCGTCTACCACGAGTCCGACGACCGCGACGAGATGGGCGCCTACCAGCGGCTGGGCTGCGCCGTGCTGATCCTGCAGGACCTGCTCGAGCGCAAGGACTCCGGCTTCGACCCGGTCTGCTATGGCGACCAGCACGGGGCCATCACCGCCGGCCGGCTGCTGATCAAGCCGGAGTACGACCTGATCACCGAGCAGATCCTCGGCACGCTCGCCGAGGAGCTGGACAACGGACGCGGTGGCCTGCTGGAGCTGCACGACGGCCTCAACACGCTGGAGTCCGCTCTGACGAGCGACGACGGCGTCCTGCGCGGCCTGGTGCGGCTGCAGTGCGGCCTGTCCAACCGGTCCGCCGACGTCTGCGACCGAGATGAGCCCGGGCTGCTGCAGGGCCTGAACCTGCTCGACGAGGGCGTCGGGCAGCTCGTCAGCGGCGTGGTCGGCTCGGTGCAGGGCGGCATCGGGGAGCCGGACGACACCCCGGCCGACGAGACGCTGCGCGGCGGCGTCAACGGCCTCAGCGACGGCGTCGACCAGATCATCGCCGGCGGCAACGCGCTGGTCGCCGGGCTGATGCAGCTCACCGGCGGCGCGCACCAGCTGCACGACGGCAACCTGCGGATCTCCGACGGCGCCGGTCAGCTGGCCGCGGGCGCGGCCGAGGCGGCCGACGGCGCGGGCCGGATCGCCGACGGCGCCGGGCAACTGGAGGACGGCGCCCGCGAAGCCGCCGACGGCGCCGGGCAGATCTCCGACGGCGCGGGACAGCTCGCGGACGGTGCCGGGGCCGCGGCGGACGGTGCCGGGCAGATCGCCGACGGCGCCGGCCGACTGGCCGACGGCGCCGACGAGGCCGCCGTCGGGGCCGGGGTGCTCGCCACGGGGCTGGAGGACGCCGCCGACGGCTCCGTCCAGATCTACGACGGCCTGCTCCAGGCCACGCAGGGCGCGCCGCAGCTGGTCGACGGCGCCGAGCGGCTGTCCGCCGAGGGCACGTCGCAGCTGGTCGAGGCCGGGCAGACGACCGCCGCTGACTTCGGCACCCGGTACGCCCTGCTCGAGGCCGGCGCCGATCGCGCCAAGAACGAGCCGCTCGTCAACGGCGCGCCGGACGGGGCCACGCTGAAGACGGCGTTCACGTTCGAGATCCCGGAGGTGAGCGGCGAGGGCGGCCGCAACCTCACCCGCGGCGTGGTGGCGCTCGGCGTGTTCGCAGCGGCGGCCGCCGCCGCGACGTTCGTCCGCAGCCGCCGCACCTGACCCGCCGGGGTGGCCGTCCGTCCCCCGCGGCCGGCCGCCCCGCGGCGACCCCCGTCCTACACGCCCCCCCGAGAAGTTGATCTTGGAGCAACCGAGGAGTTCCCGGGCGAAATGTCCGATTGATTCCACGGTTACTCCAAGATCAACTCCGTTGGGGTGTGCGGAGGGGCTCACCTGGCCGAATCGGCCGTACGGCGGAGGCCACACCGTTATGCTCGCCGCAAGGTCGAGCAGGCGGGGAGGAGTTGGTGTGAGCGCCCCGCAGTCCGACCTTTCGACGACCACCTCGGGCGCCATTCCCGCACAGCGCACCGCTCCGGCCGACGCGCCGCCGGACAGCGGGGCCAAGCACAGGCGGGCGCACCGCGGCGACTGGATCCTGCTGACGTGGTGCGTCCTGCTCACCGTCGTCATGCTCGGGCCGCTGGCAGCGCCCGGGTACGTCCTCTCCTACGACATGGTCGCGGTGCCCGACCAGGCGCTGCTGCCGTCGTCCGTGGGGCTGAGCAGCGCGGTGCCGCGGGCCGTCCCGCTCGACGCGGCCGTGGCCGTCCTCGACACCGTCCTCACCGGCCAGCTGCTGCAGAAGCTGGCGCTGGCCGGCATCGTGCTCGGCGCGGCGCTCGGGGCCGGGCTGGCGCTACCGAAGGTCCGGACGGGCACGCGGCTGGTCGCGGCGTCGGTCTACACCTGGAACGCCTACGTGTTCGAGCGGCTGGTCATCGGGCACTGGCCGACGCTGATCGCGTACGCCGCGCTGCCGTGGCTGCTGATCCTCGGCCGCCGGGTCCGCCGCGGCCGCACGTCCGCGGTCGCGCCGAGTCTGCTGCTCGTCGGGGCGTCCTCCCTGACGCCGACCGGCGGGCTGCTCGCGGCGGCGCTCTTCGGCGCGTTGGTGCTCGCCCCAGGCGGCCGTCACGGCAGCCGGACGCGCGCCATCAGTGCCGTCGCCGTCCTCGCGCTCCAGGCGCCCTGGGTCGTCCCGTCCGTCCTGCGCCCCGACCCGGCCGTCTCCGACCCGTCCGGCGTCGCCGCCTTCGCCGCCGCGTCCGACTCGCCGCTCGGGCTGCTCGGCAGCCTGCTCACCCTCGGCGGCATCTGGAACGAGGGCGCCGTCCCGGACAGCCGGGCGCTGCCGTCCGCGGTGGCCCTGACGATGGTCGTGCTGGTGCTCGCGGTCCTCGGTGCGACGGAGCTGCGCCGGCACCTGGGCCGCGCGGAGCTGGCGACGACCGGCGCGCTGGCCGCCGCCGGGCTCGTCGTCGCGGTGAGCAGCGCGCTGCCCGGCGGCGACGCCGTTCTGGAATGGCTGGTGTCGGAAATCCCCGGCGGCGGGCTGATCCGCGACGGTCAGAAGTTCCTCGCCTGGAACGCGCTGCTGGTCGCACTCGCGGCGGCCGCCGGCGCCGCCCGGCTGGCGCGCGCCGCCGCGAACCGGAACACCGCGGCCGCGGTCACGCTGGTCGCGGCCGTGCTCCCGATCGCCGCGCTGCCCGACCTCGCCTGGGGCGCGGCCGGCCGGCTGGAGCCGTCCCGGTACCCGCAGGAATGGGCCGACGTCCGCGCCACCCTGCGCGCCGCCGACGGCGATGGTGACGTCGTCGTGCTCCCGTACCAGCCGTTCCGCCGGTTCCCGTGGGCCGGCGACCGGGCGGTGCTCGACCCCGCGCCACGCTACCTCGGCGTCGAGGCCGTCGTCCCCGACGCGCTGCCGGTCGGCGGCGACACCGTCGTGCCGGGGGAGGACCGCCGGGCCGCGGAGCTCGCCGCGGCCCTCGACGGCGACGACCCCGCGCGGGACCTGGCCGTCCTCGGCGTCGGCTGGGTCGCCGTCGAACGCGACACCCCGGGCACCATTCCGGACGGACTCCTCGAAGCGCTCGAATCGGTCGAAAGCAACGGCGTGCTCGACCTCTATCGCGTTCCGGGCGCCATCGGCACATGGACCCGTATTCCGCCCGCTCCGCCAGTCATCGCCGCCGATATCATCTTTTCGGTCATTCTCATCGGCGCATCGGCTGATGTTGCCCGAATCGCCTTCTCTCGACGGCGGCGGTCGTTACGCTCCCAAGCGTCGTGATTTTCGCACCGCTCGAGGAGTGCTTTCGTTCATGGGCAATTTCGGAGGCGTTGTCGCCGCCATTGTGGGAGTGGTGCTCGCCGGTCTGACCGTCGTCACCGCCGTGAACGTCAGCCAGCCGGGCGACGCCGATGACGTCAGCCACGAAGAGCTGATCAACTACGACGACAACTGACCCGGCGTCACCACGACATCATGAGGGAGACCCTGGTCGAGCCGCGCCCATTGCGCGTCGTGCTGCTCAACTGGCGCGACACCACCCACCCGGAGGGTGGCGGCTCGGAACGCTACGTGGAGAACGTCGCCGTCGGCCTGGCCGCCGCCGGGCACGACGTGACGTTCTTCTGTGCGGCCCATCCGGGCGCGCCGAAGGTGGAGCGGCGCGACGGCTACCGGATCGTCCGGCGCGGCGGGAAGTTCACCGTCTACGCCCACGCGGTCCGGATGCTGGCCAGCGGGGCACTCGGGCGGCCCGACGTCATCGTCGACGTGCAGAACGGGATCCCGTTCTGGAGCCGCCTGGCCGTCCGGTGCCCCGTGGTCGTCCTCGTCCACCACGTCCACCGCGAGCAGTGGGGGGTCGTCTACGGCCCGGCCACCGCCCGGCTGGGCTGGTGGCTGGAGTCCCGGCTCGCGCCGCGCGTGTACCGGCGCTCCCGTTACGTCACCGTCTCGGAGATCACCCGGACGGAACTCGCCGCGCTCGGGGTCGGTCCCGAGCGAGTGGACGTCGTCCACAACGGCACCGCGCCGGCGCCGGCCACGACGACGCAGCGGGCGGACGCCCCCCGCATCTGCGTCCTCGGCCGCCTGGTGCCGCACAAGCGGGTCGAACACGCCCTGCAGGTCGCGGCCCGGCTCCGCGAGAGCCGGCCCGGCCTGCGGGTGAGCGTCATCGGCGACGGCTGGTGGTCCGACCGGCTGACCGCCGAGGCGAAGCGGCTGGGCGTCGACGACATCACCGATTTCCTGGGCTTCGTCGACGAACGGGCCAAGCACGAGGAGCTGGCCCGCAGCTGGCTGATGCTGGCGCCGTCGGTCAAGGAGGGTTGGGGCCTCACCGTCGTCGAGGCGGCCCAGCACCAGGTGCCCACCATCGGCTACCGCAGCGCCGGCGGCCTGGCCGAGTCGATCGTCGACGGCGTCACCGGCCTGCTCGCCGACGACCTGGACGGGCTCACCGCCGCCACCGACGAGCTGCTCGCCGACGGCGTCCGGCGCACCGCGCTGGGCCGGGCGGCCGCCGCCCGCGCCGCCACGTTCACCTGGGACCAGACGGTCCGCTCGTGGGACGCGCTGCTGCGCCGCACCGTCGGGGAGGCGACCGCCGAGCGGTCCGCCCGCCGGGTCGCCGCCGTCAGCGTCGGCGTCCCGCTGGACCCGCACCGGCCGCCCGTTCCGGCCCACGGCACCCCGTTCTTCCGCCAGTCGTGACGAATCGGCACAACCATCCCGATCAATGCGGTAATTTGCCGACGTGCTCCTGAGCGATTCCCACGACCGGGCCACCCTGAGCCGTTCGGTCCGGTTATTCCGGGCATTCCTCGCCGAACAGCGTGACCCCGACCATTTCTATGGAGTGCTGGCCGCTGATTCGGTTAGGCAATTGTCCGATTATGCCGATTTGCGGGGAGCGCTGGTGCTCGACGTCGGCGGCGGGCCGGGATATTTCCGCGACGCGTTCGACCGGGCCGGCGCCCGCTACCTCTCCGTCGACAGCGACCTCGGCGAGCTGTCCGCCCGCGGCAGGCCCGAGCCGGGCAGCGTCATGGGCAGCGGCATGGCGCTGCCGATCCGGGACGACGCCGCCGACGTCTGCTACTCCTCGAACGTCCTCGAGCACGTGCCGGACCCGTGGAGCATGGCCGAGGAGATGCTCCGGGTGACCCGGCCCGGCGGCGTCGTCTTCCTGTCCTTCACCGTCTGGCTGTCGCCGTGGGGCGGGCACGAGACCGCTCCCTGGCATTACCTCGGCGGCGAGACCGCCGCTCGCCGGTACGCGCGGCGACACGGGCACGACCCGAAGAACCGGTACGGCACCAGCCTGTTCCCGGTCTCCGTCGCCGACGCGCTGCTGTGGGCCCGGAACACGCCGCACGGGCAACTGCTCGACGCGTTCCCGCGCTACCACCCGTGGTGGGCGCGCGGCGTGGTGCGGGTGCCTGGCCTGCGCGAGCTCGCGACGTGGAACCTCGCGGTGGTGCTGCGCCGCCGATGACCGACCACCGCAGCGCGCCGCGCCGCCGCCTGCCGGCGTGGCGGCTGCCCTTCGTCCGCGGCGCTTCGCGCCGTCGCCTGCCGGCGTGGCACGTGCAGCTCGCTGCCTGCTGCCTCGGGCTGGTCGCCCTGGCCTTCCGGCAGGCGCCCGGGAAGATCGTCCCGGACACCAAGCTCGACCTCACCGCCGACCCGGCCGGGTTCCTGCAGCGGGCGCTGCACCTGTGGGAGCCGGCCGCCGCGTTCGGGCAGCTGCAGAACCAGGCCTACGGCTACCTGTGGCCGATGGGGCCGCTGCACCTGGCCGGCGACGTCGCCGGCCTGCCCGCGTGGATGGTGCAGCGGCTGTGGTGGTCGCTGATCCTGGTCGCGGCGTTCCTCGGCGTCGTGCGGCTGGCCGGCGAGATGGGTATCGGCCGGACGTGGACCCGGCTGCTCGGCGGCCTGGTCTACGCACTGGCGCCGCGGATCCTGGTCTCGCTCGGGGCGGTGTCGATCGAGGCGTGGCCGACGGCGCTCGCTCCGTGGGCGCTGATCCCGCTGGTCCGGGCCTGGCGCGGCGGACCGGTCGTGCGCAACGCGGCGCTGTCCGCGCTGGCCGTCCTGTGCATGGGCGGGGTCAACGCGGCCGCCACCGCTGCCGCCGTCGTACCAGCCGGGCTCTGGCTGCTGCTGGCGCCGCACTGGCCCGGACGGTGGCGGTTCGCGGCGTGGTGGGCAGGCTGCTGCGCCGCGGTGACGGTGTGGTGGTGGGTGCCGCTGCTGCTGCTCGGCGCGCACAGCCCGCCGTTCCTGGACTGGATCGAGACGGCCGGCAACACCACCCAGCACACGTCGCTGATCGAGGTGCTGCGCGGCAACGACCACTGGTTGTCCTACCTGTCGGTGGCCGGCGGCCCGCAGTGGCCGGCCGGCTGGTTGCTGGCCAGCGAGCCGGTGCTGATCCTGCACACGGTGCTGATCGCGGCGATCGGGCTGGGCGGGCTGGCGCGGCGGGACATGCCCGGGCGCCGGGTCTTCCTCACCGGCGCGCTGCTGGGACTGGCGCTGGTGTCGGCGGGATACGTCGGCGCCGCGGCCGGCCCGCTGGCGGCGACGGTGCGCGACCTGCTCGACGGGCCGCTGGCGCCGTTCCGCAACGTGCACAAGTTCGACGTCGTGCTGCGGCTGCCGCTGGCGCTCGGGCTGGCGCACGCGCTGGCGTCGCTGCGGGTGCCGGCCATCTCGGTGCGCCGGTTCCGGATGCTCGTCGTCGGGCTCGCGGTGGTGGTGATCGCCGGGGTGGCGACGCCGGCGCTGGCCGGACGGCTGCCGCAGGCGGGCTCATACGACGAGATCCCCGGCTACTGGCACGAGGCGTCGGACTGGCTGGACGAGAACGCCGCCACCGGCCGGGCGCTGCTGGTGCCCGGCACGTCGTTCGCCGAGTACACGTGGGGCGCGCCGCGCGACGAGCCGCTGCAGGCGCTGGGCGACGCCCCGTGGGCGGTCCGCGACTCCGTTCCGCTCTCGTCGGCGGGCAACATCCGGCTGCTGGACGCCGTCGAGACGCGGCTGGCGGCCGGCGAGGGCGGCGCCGGCGTCGTCGACGCGTTGCGCCGCGCGGGCGTCACCCACCTGGTCGTCCGCAACGACCTCGACCGGTCGCGCACCGACGCGCCGCGCGCCGCGCTCGTCCACCAGGCCATCGCGGCGCTGCCCGGCGCGGAGCGGGTCGCGACGTTCGGCCCGCAGGTCGGCGCCGCGGACGACCCCGCGGCCGCGTCGGACTCGCGGCTGGACGTCCAGTACCCGGCCGTCGAGGTTTTCGCGATCGCCGACCCCGAGGTCGAGGAGCACCGCGTCCACGCCTATCCGCTGGACGGCACGCTGCGGATGTCCGGCGGCCCGGAGTCGCTGCTGACGGCGGGCGACGCCGGGCTGCTGGACGGACGGGCCGCGTTCGTGGCCGGCGACGGCGCGGGGATCGCGGACCCGCACCCGGTCCCTGTCGTGACCGACGGGCTGCGCCGGCGGGCGGTCTGGTTCGGCGCCAGCCGCGACAACACCACCGAGGTGCTGCGGGCCGGCGAGGACGGTGGGCTCGGCCGGGTGGTGCGCGACTTCCTACCGGCCGAGGTACGCACCTCAGCCGAGGACGGATATGTCGCAGCCGACGACCCCTCTCGCGAGACCGTCGCCGTCGTCGGCGGAGTGGAGTCGGTGATGGCGTCGTCGTCCGGCTCGGATCCGCGGGCGACGATGGCGCGCGGCGCGGAGAACTCGCCGTGGGCCGCCGTCGACGGCGAACTCGGGACCAGCTGGGTGTCGGGGGAGTACGGCAGCGCCGTCGGGCAGTGGCTGGAGCTGCGGTTCGACGAGCCACGCCGCGTCTCGTCGGTGGAGCTGACCCCGCTCACCGGCGGGCCGGTCAGCGCGCCGATGCAGCGGGTCGCCGTCCAGACCGACACCGGCGTCCTGGAGAGCGACCTGCAGCCCGGCAGCGACGCCCAGGTGCTCGCCGTCCCGTCCGGCGAAACCAGCACGCTGCGGGTGACCGTCGTCGCCGTCGGCGAGGGCACCGTCAGCGGCGTCGGCATCCGTGAGCTGGCCGTCCCCGATCTGAAGGTGACCCGGACGCTCCAGGTGCCGGCCGTGACCGAGGCCGACCTCGGCGGCTCCGCGTCCGGCGAGCCGGCACCGGCCACCCTGGTCTTCGCCGTCGCCGACGGCCGCCGCGGCGAGTGCGTCGGGACGACGTCCGGCGACACCGAAGTGGAGCGGTGCGCCCGGCAGCTGGCGCGGCCCGGTGAGGAGCACCGCGACCTGCGCCGCAGCGCCGACCTCGCCGCCGCAGCGGACTACGAGGCCGAGCTGGCGGCGCGGCCGCGGGCCGGCCGCGCGCTGGAGGAACTGCTCGCGCCCGACTCCGACGCGATCGTCGCGACGGCCAGCTCCCGCGCCGTCGCCGACCCGCGGGGACGGCCGCAGGCCGCCGTCGACCACGACCCCGGCACCGGCTGGGTGGCCGCGCCCGGCGACGAGACGCCGTCGCTGACCCTGACCTGGGGGCCGCGGCGCACCGTCGAGGGCCTGCGGCTGGAGGTCGAGCCGTGGCTGGCGGCGTCGCCGCCGAGCCTGGTCGAGGTGCGCGCCGGTGAGGCACGATTCCAGGCGAGCGTCGGCGACGACGGCACCGTCACGTTCCCGGAGCCGGTGCGCACCGACGAGCTGACCATCCAGATCGTCGAGGTCGCCGAGGTGGAGGACCGCGACCCCGCGTTCGGGCTGCGTTCGGTGCTGCCGGCGGGGGTCTCCGAGGTCCGGGTGCTCGGTGCCGACGACCTCCGGCTGCCGGTCGACGAGGACCGCGAGGTGGCCATCGCCTGCGGCGACGGCCCGCCGCTGGTGATCGACGGTGCCGAGGTGACCACGCGGCTCGAGACGACGGTCGGGGACCTGCTGCACGGGCGGCGGCTGGACGTGCTGCCCTGCGGCGACGGCGCCGGTCCCGTGCCGCTGGACGAGGGGACGCACATGGTCGTCGTCCGGGCGACCGGCGCCGTCCGGCCGGAGTCGGTGACGCTGCGGCCGGTGGACGAGCCGCCGGCGCCGCCGCCGTCGCTGGACGTCACGGTGCAGACCTGGGGCGCGGCCGAGCGCGAGGTCGTCGTGCCGGCCCGCGACCAGCCGGCCGTCCTCGCCGTCGCGGAGAACCTCAACACCGGCTGGGAGGCGACGCTGAACGGCGAGTCGCTGGAGCCGGTGCGGCTGGACGGCTGGGCGCAGGGGTTCGTGCTGCCGGTCGGCGCGGCCGGCGTCGTGCGGTTGAGCTACGGGCCGGATCAGCCGTACCGGTGGGCGCTGCTGGCCGGGCTGGGCGCCGTGCTGATGGTCGGCGTGCTCGCCTGGCGGGGGACGAGGGTGCCCGCGGCGCCGGCGCCGGTGCCCGCGCAGCGCGCCCCGGGCGAGGCCGTCCCCGCCGGCGCGGGCGGCGGGCGGCGGCGTCGGACCGTGCCGCTCGGGGCGGCTGCGCCGTTGCGGCCGCCCGTCGCCGCCCGGCCGCTGGCCCGGCATCGCCGGCAGCGGGCCGCACCGGTCATCCTGCTCGGCGCCGTCGTGATGGTCCTGCTCGGCGGGGCCGCCGGGCTGGCCGCGGCCGCCGTCGGCGCCGTCGTCCTCCTCTCCGGGCCCAGCCGGCCCTGGCTGACCCGGCTGGCGCCCGCGCTGGCCGCCGGCGCGATCCTGCTGGCCGGCTTCGTCGTCGCGCTGCGGCCCTGGCCGGGACCGTCGCCGGGGGCGCACTCGGGCCTCGCGCAGGTCCTGGTGCTGATCGGGATCGCGCTCGCCGTCATCGGCTCGGTCGCCTGGCAGCGCGCCGGCACCGTCCCCGAGGACGACGAGTACGTGCGGATCGACGCGATGTTCGACCCCGCGGCGAATGGCTCCCCGCCCGCCGGGTACCGGCCGACGGTAGGGACAGCCGAACCCGAGAACGGGAGGGAGCCGTCATGGCCGAGCGAATCGACGGCACGAGGGTCGCGGTCCTCGTCGCGAACGAAGGGGTCGAGCAGGTCGAGCTGACCGAGCCCTGGAAGGCGATCGAGAACGCCGGCGGCCGTCCGGCGCTGATCGCCCCCGAGCGTGGCGAGGTGCAGGCGTTCAAGCACCTCGACAAGGGCGACACGTTCCCCGTCGACCAGCCGCTCTCCGAGGCCGGCGCGGACGACTACGACGCGCTCATGCTGCCCGGCGGCGTCGCCAACCCCGACCAGCTGCGGATGTCGCCCGACGCGGTGACGTTCGTGAAGGCGTTCTTCGCAGCCGGCAAGCCGGTCGCGGCGATCTGCCACGCACCGTGGACGCTGGTCGAGGCCGACGTCGTGCGCGGCCGCACGCTGACGTCGTGGCCCAGCCTGCAGACCGACATCCGCAACGCCGGGGGCAACTGGGTCGACGAGAAGGTCTGCACCGACCAGGGCCTGGTCACGAGCCGCAAGCCCGACGACCTCCCGGCCTTCTGCGCGAAGATGGTCGAGGAGTTCGCCGAGGGCCGGCACCCCGCCCAGGCCTCGTCCGTCTCCTGACACCGCGGCGGCGTCGCGACGCCAGGCATCGCTGATCATCGAGGAGCGGGCATGAACGGGGGGCGATGTTGCCGAGTGGCATGCACGGGCCCGGATCGGAAGGTAGGTTCACGAGGAGCCCCCGTGCCGCCCCGGGGCCGCGCCCGGCGGTGGTCGACGCGGGCCGCGGAGACCCCGATCCGAGGAAGGCGTGTCCATGCGGCGCAGTATCGGCCTGGTCCTGGTGGGACTGGGCGTGTTGATGGTGGTGCTCGCGCCGATGTCCCGCTGGTACGCGTATCCGCGGCTGGCGGTCGTCTCCAACGACGTCGCCGAACGGGTGTCCACCGGCGCCGACGTCACCGTCCTCGACCTCGGTGCCGTCGTGCGTCAGGACGCTGAGGTCGAGCGCGTCACCGACGTCCGCTCCGTCCGCCGGATCATCCCCGACCAGGGCGACAGCACCGGCGACACCGCCGTCTGGGACACCAGCGTCACCACGTTCGACGAGCTCGGCTCCGGCGCGACCCCCGAGGAGAACGTCCTCTCCTACTTCGAGGAGCGGGTCGCGTTCGAGCGGCACTCCGCCGAGGCCGTCGACGGCCACCACCAGTACTACACGCCCACCGGCGAGCGCGCCGACCGCGTCGAGGTCGACCACGCGGGCTACTACTTCAAGCTGCCGTTCGGCACCGAGCAGCGGTCGTACCCGTTCTGGGACTCCACCATCCAGGACACCCGGCCGATGGAGTTCCAGAGCGAGGCCACGATCGAGGGCCTTCCGGTCTACGTCTTCCAGCAGATCATCGAGCCGACGCCGGTGTCGGCGCTGGAGATCCCCGGCGCCCTGTTCGGCCAGGCCGGCTCGATCGTCGCCGACCGCATCTACAGCAACACCCGCACCATCTGGGTCGAGCCGCACACCGGCGCGATCATCAAGGGCCAGGAGGAGCAGGACTCCTACCTCGACTTCGAGGGCACCCGCGGCCCGACGATCGTCCAGGGCACGCTCGCCTACACCGACGACCAGGTGTCCGCCAACGTCGACGAGTTCTCCTCCAGCGCCGACCGTCTCGAGCTCGTCCGCGACACCGTCCCGGTGGCCGCGGCGGCCGGCGGTCTGGCGTTCGTGATACTCGGGCTGCTGCTCGCCCGCCGCGGCGCCTATGCGGGCAAGCGGCGGGCGCCCGTCGCGGACGATGCCGGCGGGCCCGGCGGGCCGGGGTCTGGTGGGCCCGGCGGGTCTGTTGCCGCGGAGCCGCGACTGCACAGCGAAACCGCGTCCGGCACCGGATCGGCGGCGCAGGCCGACCAGTTCGCCCCGGCCGCCGAGTACGCCGAGCCCGAGCCGGCCGACTACCTCGCCCGAGCCGGCCAGAACCCGGAAGAGCAGCCACTGGACGAGCGGACGCCCGGGCCGCTGCCACGCCGCCGTCCCCAGCCGTCGGCCGTGCGGCCGCCGGTGGGCCGGCCGCACGTGCAGGCGCCGTCGACCCCGTCGTTGCTCGGCCAGTCGCCGGCGGGGCAGGCGCTGACCAGCCCGCTCGCGCCGGACCAGCCCCCGGCCGGCCACACCGGCCGGTCGCAGGACGACCGGTTGCCGGCGGTCCAGCCGTCGGGCGGCTCCGCCGAGTCCCCGCAGCTGGAGCAGACCCGCGCCGACCTCGCCCGGCTCGAGCAGGCGCGCGCCGAGCTGGATCGGTTCGCCCAGGAGCACCCCGACCTCGCCGGATCCGACCGGCCCGCTGCGGAAACACCCGCCCCAGCGTCGCCCGATCCAGAACCGGCCTCCGCCGAGCCGCGGTCCGCCGGGTCAGAGCCCCTGACGGCCGCCGCACCCGCCCAGGGCCGACGCCGCGCCCGCGACGACGACGGCCTGTTCGACGAGTTCGACGACGACGGCCAGTCGGCGGGCAGCCTCCACCGCTACTGAGCCGGTCGCCGCACCCGCGTCCATGCGCGCCACCCGTCGCTGCCTGCGCGGATACGACGACCCGCCGGGCCGGGCAGGAGGAGTATCCTGGTGCCCACCGACGAACGGGGGCCTGACGCCCGGTGACCCCATAGCTGAATCCGCCGCCGTGATCAACTCGCGACCTTCCGCCAATTGACCCTGGTCGTCGCGGGCAGGTAATCTGTGTGTGCGCTGTGGGCCTGCGCGAACCTCGGACGGAGCAGGCTCGCGCTCGTTATTGTCGGTTGGCGGCACAGGGGAACTTAGGACCTGGTCGGTGATGGCACAGCGATCCAAGGGTCCTGGCGCGCACGCTTCAACCGAACCTTGTCCGGAGTCCCCTTCCACATGACGAGCAGCATCGAGGCCGAGACGCCTACCTCGACGGCCCCTAGGACGACCACGCAGGTCGCGGTCAACGACATCGGGTCCGAGGAAGCCTTCCTCGCCGCGATCGACGAGACCATCAAGTACTTCAACGACGGCGATATCGTTTCCGGTACCGTCGTCAAGGTCGACCGGGACGAAGTCCTGCTCGACATCGGCTACAAGACCGAGGGCGTCATTCCCTCGCGTGAGCTGTCCATCAAGCACGACGTCGATCCATCCGAGGTCGTGTCGGTCGGCGACGACGTCGAGGCCCTCGTCCTGCAGAAGGAGGACAAGGAAGGCCGCCTGATCCTGTCCAAGAAGCGCGCCCAGTACGAGCGCGCCTGGGGCAAGATCGAGGAGATCAAGGAGGCCGACGGCGTCGTTTCCGGCACCGTCATCGAGGTCGTCAAGGGCGGCCTCATCCTCGACATCGGTCTCCGCGGCTTCCTGCCCGCGTCGCTGGTCGAGATGCGCCGGGTCCGCGACCTCCAGCCGTACGTCGGCAAGGAGATCGAGGCCAAGATCATCGAGCTGGACAAGAACCGCAACAACGTGGTCCTGTCCCGCCGGGCGTGGCTCGAGCAGACGCAGTCCGAGGTCCGGTCGACCTTCCTGCAGACCCTGCAGAAGGGGCAGATCCGCTCCGGCGTGGTCTCCTCGATCGTCAACTTCGGCGCGTTCGTCGACCTCGGCGGCGTCGACGGTCTGGTGCACGTCTCGGAGCTCTCCTGGAAGCACATCGATCACCCGTCCGAGGTGGTCGAGGTCGGCCAGGAGGTCACCGTCGAGGTGCTCGACGTCGACATGGACCGCGAGCGCGTGTCGCTGTCGCTCAAGGCCACCCTCGAGGACCCGTGGCAGCAGTTCGCCCGGATCCACCAGATCGGCCAGATCGTGCCCGGCAAGGTCACCAAGCTCGTCCCGTTCGGCGCGTTCGTCCGCGTCGAGGACGGCATCGAGGGCCTCGTGCACATCTCCGAGCTGGCCGAGCGCCACGTCGAGGTGCCCGAGCAGGTCGTCACCGTCGGCAAGGACGTCATGGTCAAGGTCATCGACATCGACCTCGAGCGTCGCCGCATCTCGCTGTCGCTGAAGCAGGCCAACGAGGGCGACACCGCCGCACACGTCAGCGAGCACTTCGACCCGACGCTGTACGGCATGGCGGCCGACTACGACGACCAGGGCAACTACAAGTACCCCGAGGGCTTCGACCCGGAGACCAACGACTGGCTCCCCGGTTACGAGAAGCAGCGCGAGGAGTGGGAGCGGCAGTACGCCGAGGCCCACGCTCGCTGGGAAGCACACAAGTCCCAGATCGAGAGCGCGCAGGAGGCCGACGCCGAGGCGAAGGTCGACAGCCCGTCCACGTACTCCTCGGGCGAGGACGACGAAGGCGCCGGCACGCTGGCGTCCGACGAGGCGCTCCAGGCGCTTCGCGAGAAGCTCACCGGCAACTGAGCCCATCGCATCGCGAGCCCCGCACCCACCTCGGGTGCGGGGCTCGTCGCATCTGCCGGTCGTGCCGCGGCGCCTTCGTGATCGCGGCGGCGCGGGAGGTTACGGTGTGCCCGAGCGGGAGGAGACGTTGATGACGAGCAGAGACCGCCGGCGGACCGGGCGAGCCGGAGCCGCGACGCTGATCCTGCCGATGCTCCTGCTGCTGCTGGCCGGCTGCTCGAACGGCGACGAGCCGGAGGTGCCGGTCGTGCCCACGTCGGAGGAGCCGACCGAGGGCGGCGGCACCGAGGCGGCGGGCGACCCGACCGCGTCGCCGACCTCCACGACCGGCGTCCCGGAGCTCTGCGGCGACCTCGCCAGCGCCGGCGAGATCGCGCAGATCCTCCAGGTGCCGATGCAGGGCGAGACGGTCCGCGTCTACAACGACGAGTTCCTCGCCGACTCGGGCCGCACCGGTCGGCTGACCTGCAGCTACGGCGTGCCCGAGGTCCCGGAGGGGCAGACGCCGCCGCCCACCCCGCCACCGGTGCCGCTGGAGATCGCCGTCAGCGGCTACACCGACGCCGAGACCGCCGCCGGCCGCATCGACTCCACCGTCGACAGCGCACAGGCCGCGGGCACCGTCGTCACCGCCCAGGCGGTCGCCGGCCACGACGGCTTCCTGCTGTCCGACACCGAGGACGTGTCGTTCGTGGTCGCCGACGACATGCGCACCTACGTCGTCACGCTGCGGCACGGCCTCGTGCCGGCCGCCGCGGAGCCGGTCGTGCTGGTGAACCTGGCCGCGCACCTGCTGGGTGGCGGTGAGGGGACGGGCACGGCGACGCCCGCGCCGTCGGGCACGGGCACGCCGGCAACGACGGAGACGGCGACGCCGGGCGCGTCCGCGACGCCCGGCGCGTCGACGACCTAGGAGTTGAGCGCGGGCGGCCCGTGGACTCGCGGCGCCCGTTAGGGTCGTGGGGTGCTGAGAGTCGGGCTTACGGGCGGGATCGGGGCCGGCAAGTCGGTGGTGGCGCACCGCCTGGCCGAGCGGGGTGCGACGGTCGTCGACGCTGACCTGATCGCCCGCGAGGTGGTCGCGCCGGGGACGCCGGGGCTGGCCGCCGTCGTCGAGGAGTTCGGGCCCGGCGTCCTGACACCCGACGGCGCCCTCGACCGGCCCGCGCTCGGGAAGATCGTCTTCGCCGACGAGGATCGTCGGCGGGCGCTGAACGCGATCGTGCACCCGCTGGTCGGACGGCGCCGGCAGGAGCTGGTCGGCGCGGCCGGGCCGGACGCGGTCGTCGTCGAGGACATCCCGCTGCTGGTCGAGAACGGACTGACCGCCGGGTTCCCGCTGGTCATCGTCGTGCACGCGCCGGAGGACGAGCGGTTGCGCCGGCTGGTCGAGGACCGCGGCATGATCGAGGCGGACGCGCTGGCCCGGATCCGGGCGCAGGCGACCGACGAGCAGCGGCGCGCCGCGGCGGACGTCTGGCTGGACAACTCCGGGCCGCTTGCGGATACCGAGGCCGCCGTCGACGCCCTGTGGACGCAGCGGCTGGTGCCGTTCGAGGCGAACCTGCGGACCCGGACCCGCGCGCCGCGTCCGCCGCACGCCGTCATCGCCGATCCCGACCCCAACTGGGCCGAGCAGGGCGAGCGGCTGCTGGCGCGGATCCGGCGGGTCGCGGGGGACCGGCTGATCCGCTCCGACCACCACGGTTCGACGTCGGTGCCCGGCCTGCCCGCGAAGGACGTGATCGACGTGCAGCTGGTCGTCGCGGATCTAGACACGGCGGCGTCGGTGGCCGGCGACCTGGTCGAGGCCGGGCTGGTCCGCCTGCCCGACCGCTGGTGGGACGTCGACCGCGACGGCGTCGAGCGCGACAAGGTGCTGTCTGCGAACGCCGACCCCGGCCGCGCCGTCAACTGCCACATCCGCTCCGTCACGTCGCCGACGTGGCGCGATGCGCTGCTGCTGCGCGACTGGCTGCGGGCACACCCGGACGCGGTGGACGAGTATGCGGCGCTCAAGCGGGGGCTGGCCGCTCAGCCGCACTCGTCGGTGGACGAGTACGCCACGCGCAAGACCCCGTGGATCAACGGGGCGCTGGCCCGCGCCGACGCGTGGGCAGCGGAGGCCGGCTGGCGTCCGCTCCCGTGATCATCAAGGATCCACCACACCATCGGGGGTCGAATCCTGGATGATCATGGAAAACGCGGGATTCGCCGTAGCCGTACCGTCGGACCTTGTCGGTGGGAGCGCATACCTTTGATGTCATGCGTGCGGCAAGTGAGATCACCCGGACGGTGTCACCGTTCAAGGTCGTCAGCGAGTGGGAGCCGTCCGGCGACCAGCCGGCGGCCATCGACGAGCTCGAGCGGCGGATCCGCAAGGGCGACAAGGACACCGTCCTGCTCGGTGCCACCGGTACGGGCAAGAGCGCGACGACGGCCTGGCTGGTCGAGCGCCTGCAGCGGCCCACGCTGGTCATGGTGCCGAACAAGACGCTGGCCGCCCAGTTCGCCAACGAGCTGCGCGAGATGTTCCCCAACAACGCGGTCGAGTACTTCGTCTCGTACTACGACTACTACCAGCCCGAGGCGTACGTCCCGCAGAGCGACACCTACATCGAGAAGGACTCCTCCATCAACGAGGAGGTCGAGCGGCTGCGGCATTCGGCTACGTGGTCGCTGCTGACCAGACGCGACGTCATCGTGGTGGCGACGGTGTCGTGCATCTACGGCCTGGGCTCGGCCGACGAGTACCTCCACCGCATGGTGCACCTCAAGGTCGGCGACGAGAAGAACCGCGAGGGGCTGCTGCGCGAGCTGGTCGACGTCCAATACACCCGCAACGACCAGAACCTCACCCGCGGCACGTTCCGGGTCCGCGGCGACACCCTCGAGATCATCCCGATGTACGACGAGCTGGCCGTGCGGGTCGAGTTCTTCGGCGACGAGATCGAGCGGATCATGACGATGCACCCGCTCACCGGCGAGGTCATGCGCGAGGAGAACGAGACGTATGTCGCGCCGGCCACGCACTACGTCGCCGGGCGCGAGAGGATGGAGCGGGCCATCCGCAGCATCGAGGCCGAGCTGGAGGAGCGGCTGGCCGAGCTGGAGCGGCAGGGCAAGCTGCTCGAGGCGCAGCGGCTGCGCATGCGCACCACATACGACATCGAGATGATGCGCGAGGTCGGGTTCACGTCCGGCATCGAGAACTACTCGCGGCACCTCGACGGGCGCGCGCCGGGCTCGGCGCCGAACTGCCTCCTCGACTACTTCCCCGACGACTTCCTGCTGGTCATCGACGAGTCGCACGTCACGGTGCCGCAGATCGGCGGCATGTACGAGGGCGACATGAGCCGCAAGCGCACGCTCGTCGACCACGGGTTCCGGCTGCCCAGCGCCATGGACAACCGGCCGCTGCGGTTCGAGGAGTTCCTCGAGCGCATCGGCCAGACGGTGTACCTGTCGGCCACGCCCGGCCCGTACGAGATGGACAAGGTCGACACCGTCGTCGAGCAGATCATCCGCCCGACCGGCCTGGTCGACCCCGAGGTCGTGGTCAAGTCCACGAAGGGCCAGATCGACGACCTCATCCACGAGATCCGGCTGCGGGTCGAGCGCGACGAGCGGGTCCTCGTCACCACGCTGACCAAGAAGATGGCCGAAGACCTCACCGACTACCTGCTCGAACGCGGCATCCAGGTGCGCTACCTGCACAGCGAGGTCGACACCCTGCGCCGGGTCGAGCTGCTGCGCGAACTCCGCATGGGCGAGTTCGATGTGCTGGTCGGCATCAACCTGCTCCGCGAGGGCCTCGACCTCCCCGAGGTGTCGCTGGTCAGCATCCTCGACGCCGACAAGGAAGGGTTCCTCCGGTCGGGCACGTCGCTCATCCAGACCATCGGCCGCGCCGCCCGCAACGTGTCCGGCCAGGTGCACATGTACGCCGACACCATCACGCCGTCCATGCAGAACGCCATCGACGAGACCAACCGGCGGCGCGAGAAGCAGGTTGCATACAACGTCGAGCACGGCATCGACCCCACCCCGCTGCGCAAGCGCATCAGCGACATCACCCAGCTGCTGGCCCGCGAAGACGCCGACACCGAGGCGCTCATCGGCGGTTCCGGCCGCGCCGCCAGCCGGGGTAAGTCGCCGGTGCCGGGGGTCCGGGCCAGTGTCGGCGGCGCCGGCAAGCACGCGGCCGACCTCGCCGGCATGCCCGCGGCCGACCTCGCCGGCCTCATCCAGCAGCTCAGCGACCAGATGCACGCCGCGGCGGCGGAGCTGCAGTTCGAGCTGGCGGCCCGCCTGCGTGACGAGATCTCCGAGCTGAAGAAGGAGCTGCGGGGCATGCACGAGGCCGGCGTCCGCTGACCCGATGATCGCGGCGCGGCCGCCGGGTCAGGGTGGTCCGCGGCCGGCGCTCGGGCCGGGCGGGCGCTAGGGTTCTCGGTCAAACCGGACGAACCCCCCCGGAGGCCGGCACCCATGACCCGCGTCAGGTGCTGATGCTCACGGTTCTGGGCGCCTCCGGGGACGAGGACCGCGTGTACCGGCAGCTGGTGTCCGTGGTCTCCGCGACGGCCGCCGAGCTCGCCGCAGCGACCGGTCTGCCGTCGTCGGCCGTGGACACCGCACTGGCCGGGCTCCTGGAACGAGGCCTGGCCCGCCGCACCACCGACACCCCGGCCCGGTACGTCGCGGCGTCGCCCGGGGTCGTCGAGGCGATGATCGCTGACCGGCTGAGCGAGCTGCGGTCGGCGCAGAAGGCGCTCGACCGGCTCGCTGTCCAGCACCGGGCCAACGCGCTGGCCATGGAGGCGTCCGGGGTCTTCGAGATCGTCCGTGGCCACGAGGCGCTACGCCAGACCGCGATGACGTTGTTCGCCGCCGCCCGCTCCGAGGTGCTCAACCTCATCAAGCCGCCGATCATCGCCGTGCGCACAGAGGAACGGGTACAGCCCGCCGCGCCGGTGCGCGGTCGCACGGTCTTCGAGACCGAGGCGCTAGAGGGGCCCGGCGCCCTGCAGGCGGTACGCGACGGCCTGCGGCCCGGTGACCAGGTCCGGGTCCACACGCGGTTGCCGGTGAAGATGCTCGTCGTCGACCGTTCGGTGGCCATGCTGCCGATGGCTCAGGACGACACCACCCCGGTCGGGGTGCTGGTCCGGGCGGGCGCCGTCCTGGACGCCCTCCTCGAGCTGTTCGACTTCGTCTGGGCCACCGCCGTGCCGCTGCACGTCGACAACGAGAACTCGCCCTCGCCGCGCGAGCCGTTCCTCGACGCCGACGACCGCCAGTTGCTCTCGCTGCTGCTGGCCGGGCTCACCGACGAGGCCATCGCCGTGCATCGCGGCACCAGCATGCGTACCGTCCAGCGGAAGGTGCAGGCGCTGATGAGCCGTGCGCACGTGCGCACCCGCATGCAGCTGGCCTGGGAGGCCGCTCGCCGCGGCTGGGTCTGACGCCACAGGACCCGCGTGTCGTCTCTGTGACATTGGCGCACAGTCGCCGCTTGTGACCGTTGAGCTGGTGATCGCGTCATTCGTACTGTCTTGCCCACCATCACGAGCCGAGGGGTGCCAGAGCTGTCCGCGACCGCCCGCTTCCGGGTGCGGCCGTGAGCCGCCGCCGATCGCTCAGGTGCAACGAACAGGAGAACGTCGTGAGAAACGTCCTGGCCAGCGCGGCCGTCCTCGTCCTGACGGCCGGCGCGTCGACGGCGGCCGGCGCCCCCGCCGCACCCGCCGTCCCCGGCTCGCCGGATACCGCGGCGCCCTCGCTCGACACCCTCGGCGGCGCGCCCCGACCGGCGGCCGCACCAGCCGGCACACCGGTGGAGATCACCCTGATCACCGGCGACACCGTGGTCTACACCGACACCGGCGGCCCGCGGCCCGACGTCAGCGTCGAGCTCGCCCCGGACAGCGGCACCCGCAGCATGGAGATGACCGTCGGCCCGGACGGCGTGCACGTCGTGCCGGACCAGGCGAAGCCGCTGATCTCCGCCGGCCTCCTGGACGAGCGGCTGTTCGACGTGCGGTACCTGGCGGAGAACGGCTACACCGACGACCGTATCGACACCATCCCGCTCATCGTCACCTACGCCGACGGCGCCGGCCGGCCGGCGCAGCGGTCGGCCGCGCTGCCTGCCACGTCCGACGTGACGACGTTGAGCAGCATCGACGGTGTCGCGGTCGACGTCGCGAAGGACACGACCGGTGACTTCTGGCGCCACCTCACCAGCCCGCGGGCGCGCAGCTCCGCCACCGTGGAGAAGGTGTGGCTGGACGCCCGGGTCTCGGCGAGCCTGGACGACAGCCGGCCGCAGATCGGGGTCCCGGAGGCGTGGGATAGCGGCTACCACGGCGACGGCGTCACCGTCGCCGTGCTGGACACCGGATACGACACCGGCCACCCGGACCTGGCGGGCCAGGTCGTCGGCTCGCGCAGCTTCATCGAGGGCGAGACGGTGCACGACGGCCACGGCCACGGCACGCACGTCGCCTCGACCGTCGCCGGCACGGGCGCCGCGTCGGACGGCCGGTACAGCGGCGTCGCGCCCGGTGCCGACCTGCTCGTCGGCAAGGTGCTGGACGACCAGGGCTACAGCTACAACTCCGAGGTCATCGACGGCATGGAGTGGGCGGTCGAGCAGGGCGCCGACATCGTCAACCTCAGCCTCGGCTCCTACCCGAGCAACGGCCAGGACCCGCAGAGCCAGGCGTTGAACCGGCTGAGCGAGGAGTCCGGCGCGCTGTTCGTCGTGGCCGCCGGCAACTACGGCCCCAGTTCCCCGACGGTGACCTCGCCGGCCGCCGCGGACGCGGCACTGGCGGTCGGCGCCGTCGACGCCGAGGACCGGATGGCCGGCTTCTCCAGCCGCGGCCCGCGCGTCGGTGACCGGGCGGTCAAGCCGGAGATCACCGCACCGGGCGCGGCGATCGTGGCCGCGCGGTCCAGCGGCACCGAGGAGGGCGTGCCGGTGGGCGAGTACTACCTCGCCAACGGCGGCACGTCCATGGCCAGCCCGCACATCGCCGGCGTCGCCGCGATGGTCGCGCAGCGGCATCCGGACTGGACCGGTGCGCAGCTCAAGGACGCGCTCATGAGCACCGCCGTGGACCTCGGTCACGACCTCTACGCGCAGGGCACCGGCCGAGTCGACGCAGCCGCTGTCACGTCGTCACCGCTCACCGCGACCGGCAAGGTGGAGCTCGGCGTGCACCCGTATCCGCAGGCCGATGCCGCGCCCCGCACGGTCCCCGTCACCTACGCCAACAGCGGTGACACCGACCTGCGGCTGGAGCTCGCGCTGGACGTCACCGACCGGAACGGCACCGCGCCCGCGGCCGGCGCGCTCACCCTGTCCGCGCCGACGCTGACCGTGCCCGCCGGCGGGAGCGCGACCGTCGAGGTCACGTTGGACCCGGCCCGCAGCGCCGCCGGCCGGTTCACCGGGCACCTGCGGGCGACGGCGCCGGGCGGGGCCGCCGCGATCACCGCGGTGGCCTTCCACGTCGAGCCGGCGACGCACCAGCTCACCGTCGGCGTCGTCGGGCGGGACGGCGCCACACCGGACCGCGCCAGCGTGGTCGTCGTCAACGAGGCGAACCCAGCGCTGCACTACTCGACCCAGGACGTGTACGACGGCGACGAGCTGGCGTTCGGCGTCCCGGCCGGCACGTACACCGTCTATGGCACGATCGCGACGGCCGACCCCGGCGGCGGCTTCACCGACCTCAGCAGCGACATCTTCGTGGAGACCGGCGTGCGAGTCGGCGCCGACACCCGGGTCGAGGCGGACGCCCGGAACGCCGTCGACATCGAGTTCGACGTGACCGACGACCCGCGCCCCACCGAGCCCACGCAGATCACCACCACGCTCTACCGGACCATGGCGAACGGCGCGACGACGGTGTACACCGGGCTGGCCGACCGGTCGGACCGCACGACCCGGCACGGCGCCATCCCGGCTCCGGAGCCGGCGGCCGGCGAGCTCACCATGACCATCGCGACGACGCTGCGCGAGCCGCTGATCCAGGCCGCGGCCGGGTCCGCGACGGTGCCCGTGGTCACCCCGCGCTACACCGGCCGGTTCGCCGGGGAACGGGTGGCGCCGCTGGTCGACGCCGGCGCCGGCACCGCCGAGGACTACGCGCGAGCGGACGTCGACGGCGCCGTGGTCCTCGTGTCGGGCGACCCCTCCTGGGCCGAGGACCAGGCCCGGCTGGCCGAGGCGCACGGGGCGGCGGCGCTGCTGGTGACGCGGGACCGCCCCGGGCCGGTATCGGTCTCCGTCGACAGCGCCAACACGCTGCCGGTGCTGGCCACGTCGTTCGACGAGGGCGAGCGCCTGCGTGAGCGGCTGGCCGGCGGGCCGGTCGAGCTGACGCTCACCGGCGTGGCCGAGTCCGGCTTCACCTACCAGCTGTGGGCCGAGGACGCCGGCCGGATCCCGGACGAGCTCACCCACACCACCCGCCGATCCGAGCTGGCCGCCGTCGAGAACTCCTACCACGCCGAGATGGAAGGGCTGCGCGGCAGCGAGGTGATGGAGGTCTTCGCCGCATGGGAGGGCGGCACGTTCCGGTTCTTCGACCAGCTCATCCAGCCGGCCCGGCGCACCGACTACGTCACGGCCGGCCCGGAGATGCGCCAGCGGCAGCAGGTGCACTCGGTCTGGGGCTGGAACTCGGTGAACCTCCGCGGCATCGTGCAGGCCTACCAGCCGGGACGGATCTACCCGGTGAGCTGGCACGAGGCGCCCGCACACCCGAAGGCGCACACCGTGCTTCCGTGCGTCATGTGCCGCACCGAGAACATCTGGGCGTTCGCCCCGTGGCCCCGGGGCGACTCCGATCCATCGCACTACGGCAGCGGCCGCACCTGGACCACCTCGACCCTGTTCCGGGACGGCGAGCGGATCGACGACCCGGCGGAGTTCCTCGTCGAGGAGGAGGCGACGTACCGCATCGAGCAGGTCGGCCAGGCCGACGTGGGTCCGGAGCACCAGCTGGCCGCGACCATGCACACCGCGTGGACGTTCGTGTCCGAGGCGCCGGCCGAGCTGGAGGTCGAGGGCTGTGGGGAGATTCTGCCCAGCGCCGACGTGTGCGCCGCGTTCCCGGTGATCATGCTCGGCTACGACGTGCCGCTGGACCTGCTCAACCGGGCACCGTCCGGCCGCGGCTTCGGGTTCATCGTGCGCACGGGCCGCGCCGTCGGGTACGCCGGGCCGGCGGACGTCGCCGGCATGACGGTGGAGGTCTCCTTCGACGACGGCGCGAGCTGGGAGCCGGCGCGGGTCATCCCGAGGCCCAGGGGCGGCGAGTTCCACGTCCGGACGCACCACCCGAAGCTCGCCGACACGAGCGGCTTCGTCAGTCTCCGGGTGGAGGTCTGGGACGGCCGCGGTAACCGCACCACCCAGACGATCCAGCGGGCGTACGCGCTCTCCTGACCAGCCGCGTTCCACGACGGCGGCGCGTGACAGGGGTTATGCTTTGGCGGAAATCCGTCAGTGGCGCGTTTTGGCCAGCGGTCTCGACCCCCGGAGCCGCGCATGCTGGAACAGCTCGGCCTCAGCGACGAGGAGCAGATCGTCTACCTCGCCCTGCTGGATCACGCCCGGCCCGCGACGGCGGCGGAGCTGGGCGCCGGGACGGCGGGCCTGCCGCCCGACGCGGTCGAGAAGCTGCTCGACGCGCTGGAGCGGCGCGGCCTGGCCGACCGGCTGCCGGGCGAGCCGCCCGCCTACCGCCTGGTCGACCCCGCATTGGCGTTCGCCGGAACGCTGGCCGCCCGCGAGCGCGACCTGCAGCGCAGCCGCGTCCTCGTCGACGAGCTCGCCGTCCGGCACCGCCGCCGCCACGACGCCGTCGAGCCGGGCGACCTCGTCGAGATCGTCACCGGCTCCGAGGCGACGGCCCGCCGCCTCGTCGACGTCTACAGCAGCGCCCGCACGCAGGTCCGGGCCATGGAGCGGCCGCCGTACGGCGTCGTGAACAGCGAGCCGAACCCGATCGAGGTCGAGCTGCTGCGTGCCGGCGTCCGGCACCGCGTCCTGTACGAGCAGAGCGCCGTCGACCTGCCCGGCCGGCTCCACGACCTGATCGGCGGCATCGCGGCGGGTGAGGAGGCCCGGGTCGCGCCGACGCTGCCGGCCCGCATGCTGTTGATCGACGACCGCCTGGCCATGCTCCCGGCCACGGCCGGCGCGCTCATCACCGACCAGCTGCTCGTCGTCCACCCCGGCGGGCTGCTCGACGTCCTCGCCGAGGTGTTCGAGGAGACCTGGCTGCGGGCCATGCCGCTGCGGCTGGCCCCCAGCGATCAGGACGGCCAGGTCGACGACGACCGCGTCATCCTGAACCTGCTGGCCGCGGGCCTGACGGAGCAGTCGATCGCGCGGCACGTCGGCGCCAGCCAGCGCACCGTCCAGCGGCGGATCAAGGAGATCAGCGGCCGGCTCGGCGCCCGGACCCGGTTCCAGGCGGGGCTTCAGGCCGCCCGCAACGGCGTGCTGTGATGGACCTATGTGGGACGAGCTGCTGACGTACTGCCTGGCCAAGCCGGGCGCCTGGCGCGACGAGCCGTGGGAGGGCGACGTCGTCGCCAAGGTCGGCGACAAGATCTTCGCCTTCCTCGGGACCGGGACGCCGCCCGGCGGCCCCAGCGTCGGCGTCAAATGCGGCCGCGACCGCGACGAGGCCGACGAGTGGCTGGCGCGGTATCCGGACGACGCCTCGATCATGGCCTACATCGGCCGGTCCGGCTGGAACACGCTGCGCGTCGGCGGGGCGATTCCCGACGAGGAGATCCGGCACGCCATCGACGACTCGTACGCGATGGTCGTCGCGAAGCTGCCCAAACGGCTCCGGCCGGAGTGAGTCCGGGAACGCCGGCCGGGGCGACGAATTGCACTTCCGGCGGGGGCTGTGAAATATACTGAGCTCAGCGTGGAGGGGAGTAATCCCGACGCGGTGGCATCGTCATCACGGATGCTCCCTACACCGGGGAGCTCCCGGTGCCTCCGGCCCGGTGATCCTGGGCGGACGAGACCTCCGGTTGCGCACAGCGCCCGCTGTGCGGTCTGCTCACCGGAGAGGACCCTGTCTTCGTGTTGAACCTGCCCGTGTGGTTCGAAGTCGGAACGTTCGTCGTTCTCGTCCTGCTGCTCGCCGCCGACCTGCTCATCGTCACCCGCCGCCCACACGCCCCGTCCATCCGCGAGGCGAGCCTGTGGGTGGCGTTCTACGTCGGGCTGGCGGTGGTGTTCGGCATCGTCCTGGGGTTCGTCGGCCACGGCCAGGCGTCCGGCGAGTTCTTCGCCGGCTGGCTCACCGAGTACAGCCTGAGCGTCGACAACCTGTTCATCTTCGTGATCATCATGGCCCAGTTCCGGGTGCCCAGGCAGTTCCAGCAGTCGGTGCTGATGTTCGGCATCCTCACGGCCATCGTGATGCGCGGCGTGTTCATCCTGCTCGGCGCGGCGCTCATCAACGAGTTCGCCTGGGTCTTCTACCTCTTCGGCGCGTTCCTCGTGTATACCGCCGTCCGGCTGGCCAACCAGCAGGTCCACCACGACGAGCACGACGACGAGTACGAGAACGCGTTCGTCCGCCGCGCCCAGCGGGTGCTGCCGATGACCCAGCAGTACCACGGCGTCAAGCTGCGCATCCGCGAGAACGGCAAGCGCCTGTACACCCCGATGGTCATCGTCTTCCTGTCCATCGCCTCCGCCGACCTGCTGTTCGCCGTCGACTCCATCCCGGCCATCTTCGGCCTGACGCAGGAGGCGTTCATCGTCTTCACCGCGAACATCTTCGCGCTGATGGGCCTGCGGCAGCTGTACTTCCTGATCGGCGGGCTGCTGGAGAAGCTGGTCTACCTGTCCGCCGGCCTGGCCGTCATCCTGGCGTTCATCGGCGTGAAGCTGGTCATGCACGCTCTGCACGAGAACAACCTGCCGTTCGTCAACGGCGGCGAGCCGTTCCACAGCGTGCCCGAGGTGCCCATCTGGCTGTCGCTGACGGTCATCATCGGCACCTTGCTCGCGACGACGGTGCTCAGCCTGCTCAAGTCGCGCAGCGACGACCGCAAGCTGGCCGGGGCAGCCGGCGCGGCCCGCGCCGCCCGGGGCGAGGTCGAGGACGGCTCGTCCGCCGCCTCGGCCGGCGAGTCCGCCGACGCCGCCGCCGTGGAGCCGCACCACGTCGACGACCACCGCTGAGCGTCCGTTCGACCAGGCGACCGGGTGCCAGGCCACGTGCCTGACACCCGGTCGCCGCTGCGCGGGCCGACGCCGCGATCGTCGTCATCCATCGCAGCGGATCGCCGGGCTACCAGCCGCGGGCGCGCCACTCCGCCAGGTGCGGGCGCTCGGCGCCGATCGTGGTGTCGTCGCCGTGGCCGGGGTAGACCCACGTCTCGTCCGGCAGCCGGTCGAAGAGCCTGCGCTCGACGTCGTCCAGCAGGGACGTGAAGTCGGCCGCCGACCGGGTCTTGCCGACGCCGCCGGGGAAGAGCGAGTCGCCGGTCCACAGGTGCGGCGGACCGGTGGGGTCGTCGTACAAGACCGCGAGGCCGCCGGGCGTGTGGCCGGCCAGGTGGATCAGCTCCACCGTGACGTCGCCGAAGTGCAGCCGGTCGCCGTCCTGCGCCACCTGCGCCGTCGGCACCGGGATCGCCGGGGCGTCCGCCGCGTGCGCGACCGTCACCGCGCCGGTCGCCGCCACCACCTCGGCCAGCGCTCCCCAGTGGTCGGGGTGCCGGTGGGTCGTGACGACGTAGCGCAGCGGACCCTCGCCACACAACGCCAGCACCCGCGAAGGCTCCGCGGCGGCGTCGATCAGCAGCTCGTCGCCGGTGAAGCGGTCGCGCAGGACGTAGACGTTGTTGTCCCGGCTCCCGCCGACCGACGCCTTGGTGACGACCAGCCGAGCCAGCTCGTGCACGCCCGGCACGCCGCCGGGCGTCACGTGGCCGGTGTACGCGGTCACAGCCAGGGCGGCAGCGCGGGCAGCCGGCCGGGGGGCTGGACCCGCAGGCCGGCACCGTCGGACCGGCCGATCAGCCAGGCAAGAACATCCGCCGGCGCGCCGCCGACGGTGACCGGGGCCTCGGCGCCCAGGTGCTCGACGCCGTCGCCGTCGATCTCGAGCGTGACCGCGGGGACGTCCTCGCGGCGGCCGAACGCGCGCACCGTCTCGTCCAGCGCGCGGCCGACGAACGCGGCGGGCCAGTCGGCCGGGCCGTAGCCGGTGGCGAGGTCGACGTGGTGCACCTCGAGCTCGCGCAGCCGCAGCCAGAGCACCCGCCGGCCGGGCAGCGGATCGCCGGTGCCGGCCGGGCCGCGGCGCACCTGCCGCTCCCAGCCGTCGTCGGGCATCTCCATGACGGCGCGGACGAAGCGGTCGGCCGAGGCGCGCAGGTCGTCGACGATCTCGGCGGCCGAGCGCCCGGCGCCGGCCTCGATGTCGGCGGCGCGGGCCTCGTTGCTGGGGTACATCGGGTTCTCGCGGCCGGTGCGCGCCCAGGCCAGCAGGTTGGAGAGCGCGTCGGCGTTGCGGGCCACATGCGTGAGGACGTGGGCGCGGGTCCAGCCGGGACATAGACTGGGCGCGGTCAGGTCAGCGTCGTCCAGCGTGGCGGCCGTCGCGACGATGCGCTCGGTCGCGGCGGTCACCGGCCCGGCGGCGGGAGAGTCACCGCCGGAATCGTGGGACATCGGTTCGGCGTTCACGGTGGGCACGGGTTCGAACCTAGTCCTCATCGGCCGCTGGGGCGACTGAGTTGGTTCGTCCCGGGCCGTTCGTCCGAGCGACCTTGTCGGACCCGCCCCCTACGATGCTATGAGCCGTACACCTGTCCACTGCGCCACCACTGATACCGGAGTCCACGGGGTCCCATGACCGAACGAACCGCCGCCCGAGCCAGCGACCGCCTGGTGGTCCGCGGCGCACGGGAGCACAACCTCAAAGACATCTCCCTCGACCTGCCGCGTGACGCGCTCATCGTGTTCACCGGGCTGTCCGGGTCGGGGAAGTCCAGCCTGGCCTTCGACACCATCTTCGCCGAGGGCCAGCGCCGCTACGTCGAGTCGCTGTCGGCCTACGCCCGCCAATTCCTGGGACAGATGGACAAGCCGGACGTCGACTTCATCGAGGGGTTGTCGCCGGCGGTCTCCATCGATCAGAAATCCACGTCGCGCAACCCGCGCTCGACCGTCGGCACCATCACGGAGGTCTACGACTACCTGCGCCTGCTCTACGCGCGGGCCGGACATCCGCACTGTCCCGAGTGCGGGCGGCCGATCGGCCGGCAGACCCCGCAGTCCATCGTCGACCAGGTGCTCGGCCTCGAGGAGGGGGCCCGGTTCCAGGTGCTGGCGCCGGTGGTCCGGGCCAGGAAGGGGGAGTACGCCGACCTCTTCCGCACGCTGCAGTCACAGGGCTACTCCCGGGCCCGGGTCGACGGCACTGTGTACCAGCTCACCGACGTGCCGAAGCTGAAGAAGCAGGAGAAACACACCATCGAGGTGGTGGTCGACCGGCTGGCGGTCAAGGAGTCCGCCAAGCGCCGGCTCACCGACTCTGTCGAGACCGCGCTGCGGCTGTCCGGCGGCCTGGTCACGCTCGACTTCGTCGACCTGCCCGAGGACGACGACCACCGCGAGCGGGTCTACTCCGAGCACCTGTACTGCCCGTACGACGAGCTGTCGTTCGAGGAGCTGGAGCCGCGGTCGTTCTCGTTCAACTCCCCGTTCGGCGCCTGCCCCGAGTGCACGGGCCTGGGCACCCGCATGGAGGTCGACGAGGAGCTGGTCGTCCCCGACCCGTCCAAGAGCCTCGACGACGGCGCGCTGGCCCCATGGGCGCCCGGCACCACATCGGAGTACTTCGACCGCCTGGTCACCGCGCTGTCCGAGGCCATCGGGTTCCGCACCGATGTGCCGTTCGAGACGCTGCCGAAGAAGGCGCGCGAGGCCGTCCTGCACGGGCACCCCGAGCAGGTGCACGTCCGCTACCGCAACCGGTACGGCCGCGAGCGCTCGTACTACACGTCCTACGAGGGCGTGCTGTCGTGGGTGCGGCGCCGTTACGCCGAGGCCGAGTCCGACGCCAGCCGCGAGCGGTTCGAGGGCTTCATGCGCGAGGTCCCGTGTCCGGCCTGCGGCGGCACCCGGCTCAAGCCGGTTGTCCTGGCGGTGACGGTGGGCGGCAAGAGCATCGCCGACGTCGCCGCGCTGCCCATCGGCGAGTGCGCCGAGTTCCTGCGCACCCTCAGGCTGTCCGAGCGCGAGGAGCAGATCGCCGCCCGGGTGCTCAAGGAGGTCAACGAGCGGCTGCAGTTCCTGGTCGACGTCGGCCTGCACTACCTCAGCCTCGACCGCGCGTCGGCCACGCTGGCCGGCGGCGAGGCGCAGCGCATCCGGCTGGCCACGCAGATCGGGTCCGGCCTGGTCGGCGTGCTGTACGTGCTCGACGAGCCCTCCATCGGGCTGCACCAGCGCGACAACCACCGGCTGATCGAGACGCTCGTCCGGCTGCGCGACCTCGGCAACACGCTGATCGTCGTCGAGCACGACGAAGACACCATCAAGGTGGCCGACTGGGTGGTCGACATCGGTCCGGGCGCCGGCGAGCACGGCGGCCAGATCGTCGTCAGCGGCACCGTCGACGACCTCATGACGCAGGAAGACTCCCTGACCGGGGCGTACCTGTCGGGGAAGAAGCGCATCGACATCCCGGCGGTGCGGCGCCCGCCGGCGAAGGACCGCGCGCTCAAGGTCGTCGGGGCGCGGGCCAACAACCTCAAGGACGTCACCGTCAGCTTCCCGCTGGGCTGCTTCGTCGCCGTCACCGGCGTCAGCGGTTCGGGCAAGTCGACGCTGGTCAACGACATCCTGTACACGTCGCTGGCGAAAGAGATCTACAACGCCCGGGCGGTGCCGGGCCGGCACACGCGCATCGAGGGCATGGGCCTGGTCGACAAGGTCGTGCACGTCGACCAGTCGCCCATCGGCCGCACGCCACGGAGCAACCCCGCCACCTACACCGGCGTCTTCGACGTCATCCGCAAGCTGTTCGCGGAGACCCAGGAGGCGAAGGTCCGCGGCTACCAGCAGGGCCGGTTCTCGTTCAACGTCAAGGGCGGCCGCTGCGAGGCGTGCTCCGGCGACGGCACCATCAAGATCGAGATGAACTTCCTGCCCGACGTCTACGTGCCGTGCGAGGTCTGCCACGGCGCCCGGTACAACCGCGAGACGCTCGAGGTGCACTACAAGGGCAAGAACATCTCCGAGGTGCTCGAGATGCCGATCGAGGAGGCGTCGGAGTTCTTCGCCCCAGTCGAGCGCATCGCCCGGCACCTGCGGACGCTCAAGGAAGTCGGCCTCGGCTACGTGCGGCTCGGCCAGCCGGCGCCCACGCTGTCCGGCGGCGAGGCGCAGCGGGTCAAGCTCGCTGCCGAGCTGCAGAAGCGGTCCACGGGCAAGACCATCTATGTTCTCGACGAGCCCACCACCGGGCTGCACTTCGAAGACATCCGCAAGCTCATCGGCGTGCTGCAGGGGCTGGTCGACAAGGGCAACACCGTCGTCGTCATCGAGCACAACCTCGACGTCGTCAAGACCGCCGACTGGATCATCGACATGGGTCCCGAGGGCGGCACCGGCGGCGGCGCCGTCGTCGCCACCGGCACGCCGGAGCAGGTGGCCAAGGTCGAGGCGTCGCACACCGGCGCGTTCCTCAAGGACATCCTCGGGGTCTAGACCATCGGGGTGTGGTGCAATCCATCCGGCCGGCCGGTCCGTAGAACCAGACGTGAGCGGTGGCTGCGGCCGGCGACGGAGCCATCCGCCGGCGCCGGTCGTTGACACTGCGGCGAGCCGGCGGATGCTTGGCGCCGTCGGCCGCTCAGACGCAGCTGACACGGAGAGGCGATCGATGGATCATCACCACGCGGCAACCCTGACGCAGGAGAGCGATGATGGGCACGTGGCCTGCGGCCGGTGCATCGGCCGGCGAACCGCGCTGATGGGCATGGGCGCCGTCGGCGTCGCGGGCCTGCTGGCGGCGTGCGGCGACGACGAGCCGAGCACGGGCGGCGCGCCGTCGGCGAGCGCCGAACCCGACACCGAGAGCACCGACGCCGGCGCCGACGCCACGACCCCGAGCGAGCCGGCCTCGCCGAGCGGTGAACCGTCGACGCCGGCGGGGGAGCCGGGCGGTGAGGCGCTCACCACCACCGCCGAGGTGCCGGTGGGCGGCGGGATCGTCCTGCACGGCCCCGGCGTCGTGGTGGCGCAGCCGGCCGCAGGCACGTTCGTCGCCTACAGCAGCACGTGCACGCACCAGGGGTGCGCGGTCACGACGGTCGCCGAGGGCCTGATCACCTGCGACTGCCACGGCAGCCGGTTCAGCGTCACCGACGGCTCGGTCGTGAACGGCCCGGCCGAGCAGCCGCTGCCGCCGGTCGCGATCGTCGTCGAGGGCGACCAGATCCTCGCCGGCTGACCGCCCCGCCGGCAGCCGGCCCCAGCTCGCCCACCCACCGGTTGATCTTGGAGTTGTTCGGCCATCTATCGGGCAAATCGGACGCCTGAGCCGAACAACTCCAAGATCAACAGGGTCAGAACGGCGGTGGGTCTATCCACACGTGATGGCCACCGCGGGAGTTGTCCACATTTCGGCGTTCGTCCGCTGCGGCGACGGCAGGACAGGACGATCGTGGGCGCGTGCGGTACAGGCGATACGGCCCCGGCCGCCGGACGCAGCCGGTTCCCGAGCGGCTGGCCGGCGCCGGGTTCACGTACGGCGCCGCACGAGCCGCCGGTGTCACCAAGGACCGTCTGTGCGGGCCCGGGTACGTCCGCCTGCATCGGGGTGTCTATGCCGAGCGCGAACTCGATGTGGACGGCGACCGGCGGGTACGGGCGTGGCTGCTGGCGTTGCCCGCTGACGCCGCGTTGTACGGTGCGACGGCGGCGGCCTGGTTCGGGCTACCGGTCGCGCCGCCGGCCGACGTGCAGGTCATCGTCCCGCCGGGAACGGTGCCGCGGCGGCGGCCCGGGCTCGAACCTCACGAAGGTCTCGGTCTGGACGATGTGACCGTGCATCGGGGTCTGCGGGTCACGACGCCGGAGCGCACGTGGCTGGACCTGTCGCTGACGCTCGGCGACGTCGAACTCGTCGTTGTGGGCGACGCGATGGTGCGGCGCGGGCTGACCACCTGCGACCGCCTCGTGGAGTCCGCGGACGTCGCGCGCCGGCGGCGCGGGATCGTCCGGGCACGGTCGCTGGCGAGGCTGGTCCGGGACCGGGTGGACTCGCCGCAGGAGACCCGGTTGCGCTTGGTGCTCGTGGCTGGGAATCTGCCCGAGCCCGCGGTCAACCCAGACCTATCGGACGAGCGCGGCGGCTGGATCGGCCGCCCGGACCTCGCTTATGCGGACGTCAGGCTCGCCATCCAGTACGAGGGCGACGTCCATCGGACGAACGCCGAACGCTGGCGTGCGGACGTCGGCCGAGATGAGGTGCTCCGCGATCACGGCTGGGAGGTTGTCCGCGTCACCGCCGCCGACATCGCTCACCCGGCACAGCTGTGCGCTCGCATTCGACGCGCGCTCGACCGCCAACGCCGCCGACTTGGCTGACCTCGGCTCGACGTGGCTCGGTGATCAGGCGCCTGCACCACGCACCGGTTGATCTTGGAATTGTTCGGCCATCTATCGGGCAAATCGGACGCTTGAGCCGAACAACTCCAAGATCAACGCTCGATGCTGATCTGCAGGGGGCTGACGGGGCCGCACCCGGCCGGTGCGAACGGGGTGAACCGGCGGCCGGGTGCGGCGTCAGGGGAGTCGCACGGCGTCAGGCGCCGGGGCGCGGCTCCGTGGGCGGTGGCTCCTCGTCGCCGAACAGCGACGGGCCGGGCGGGTCGGCGGGAGCGGCCGAACCCGGCGCGCCGGATGCCGGCGCGCCGGCTGCCGGGGAGCCGTGCGCGGACGCCGTTGCGGTGCGGCCCATGGGGGAGCCGAAGGTCGACGGCGACAGCTTCTTCCACCACTCGCGGGCGGTGTTGATGCCGCCCACGCCGAACGCGATCGTCGCCGCGGCCAGGATCGCCAGCGGCAGGTACTGCAGCAGCGTGTTCTCGATCTTCGACGTCACCGACGGTGCGAAGTTCAGTGTGTCGAACGCGGCCAGGATTCCGATGATCAGCACGCCGATACGCACGGCGCTGCTGACCCAGCTCATGTTCCGGCTCTCCGCGAACGGCCGGACGACATTCGCCGCCCAATTCGCGATCGCAGCGGCCACGAACAGCACCAGAAGTGCGACGGCCACCAGCGGCAGATACGCGATGAGCAGATTCAGCATCGACGTGAGTTCGTCGATCTCCAGCACTTCCGCGGCGATCTGCACGAAGATGATGAAGATGAGGAAATAGGCGACCTGGCCGATCAGCGCCACTCCGCTGGTACCCGCCTGGCGCAGCGTGTTCTCGAGGCCGGCGGCCTCGGTCAGCCGGCCCGCGCCGATCTTGTTCAACCCGGCCGTCAGCAGTCGCCGGATCAGCTTCGCGACCCAGTGCCCGACCAGCAGTAGTAGTAGCGCGACCACCAGGCGCGGCACGAAGTCGCCGATGTCGGATCCTAGTCGGCTGAACGAGTCGCCGAGTTGGTCGACGAAATTCTCTGTTCGCACAGATGTGGGCATTCCATGCCTCCCGCCCTGTCTCGAAGGTGCCCCGAACATAGTTCCGGCCGGCGAACGGATCATTGCGATTCCGATTTGTTCCGCTGATCGGCCGAGGGAGGTGTGAGAATTGTCGGCACATCGCCGCACATTGCCGGTCGACCGAAGGTCACGCCCACGGCGAAGGCCGCCATGCCGACTTCGTCGGTGCGAGGTCATAGGCTGTCAGTCGTGGCCGATCCGACGACATACCGACCGGCCCCGGGGTCGATCCCGGTGGAGCCCGGGGTCTACCGCTTCAGCGACGCCCACGGCCGGGTCATCTACGTCGGCAAGGCCAAGAGCCTGCGCGCGCGGTTGTCGTCGTACTTCCAGGACCTCTCCGCGCTGCACCCGCGCACGTTCGCCATGGTCACCACCGCGGCCAAGGTCGAGTGGACGGTGGTGCGCAACGAGGTCGAGGCGCTGCAGCTGGAGTACTCCTGGATCAAGGAGTTCGACCCGCGGTTCAACGTCCGTTACCGCGACGACAAGTCGTACCCGTACCTCGCGGTCACGCTGAACGAGGAGTACCCGCGGGCCATGGTCATGCGCGGCGCGAAGAAGCGCGGCGTCCGCTACTTCGGCCCCTACGCCCACGCGTGGGCCATCCGCGAGTCGCTCGACCAGCTGCTGCGCGTTTTCCCGGTGCGCAGCTGCTCCAAGGGCGTGTTCAACCGGTCCCGGCAGATCGGCCGGCCGTGCCTGCTCGGCTACATCGGCAAGTGCTCCGCGCCGTGCGTCGGCCGGGTCGACGCCGACGAGCACCGCGAGATCGCCGACGACCTCGTCTCGTTCCTCGAGGGCAAGACGACGGGCTACATCCGGCGGCTGGAGAAGGAGATGAAGGCCGCCGCGGCGGAGCTCGACTTCGAGCGGGCCGCCCGGCTGCGCGACGACATCGCCGCGCTCGACCGCGCCATGGAGGCCAACGCCGTCGTGCTCGGCGACGGCACCGACGCCGACGTCGTCGCGCTCGCCGACGACCCCCTCGAGGTCGCCGTCCAGGTCTTCTACGTGCGCGGCGGCCGCATCCGCGGGCAGCGCGGCTGGGTCGCCGACAAGGCCGACGACGCGCCGGCCGGCGAGCTGGTCGAGCGGTTCCTGCTGCAGCTCTACGGCGAGCTGGGCGGCGAGTCGGTGCCGCGCGAGATCCTCGTTCCAGCGCTGCCCGACGACCCCGAGGAGGCCGCCGCCCTCACGGAGCTGCTCACCGAGCTGCGCGGCGGCCGCGTCGAGATCCGGGTGCCGCAGCGAGGCGACAAGCGGGCGCTGCTGCAGACGGTCGCCGCCAACGCCAAGCAGGCGCTCAACCTCCACAAGACGAAGCGGGCCAGCGACCTCACCACCCGCAGCCGGGCGCTGGAGGAGATCCAGGACACCCTCGAGCTGGACGAGCCGCCGCTGCGCATCGAGTGCTACGACATCTCCAACCTGGCCGGCACCGAAGTCGTCGGCTCCATGGTGGTGTTCGAGGACGGCCTGCCGCGCAAGAGCGAGTACCGCAAGTTCACCGTCCGCGGCGAGCAGGGCGGCACCGACGACGTCGCCGCCATCCGCGAGGTGCTGACCCGCCGGTTCCGCCGGCTGCGCGAGTCGCCCCAGGCCGACCAGGACGAGCCCGCTCCCGACGGCGGCAGCGCGGCCGCCCCCGCCGGGCCGGAGCTGCGGCCGGGCATCGACCCCGAGACCGGCCGGCCGCGCAAGTTCGCCTACGCGCCCGGGCTGGTCGTCGTCGACGGCGGCCAGCCGCAGGTCAACGCGGCCCGGCAGGCCATGGACGAGGCGGGCGTCAGCGACATCCCCGTCGTCGGGCTGGCCAAGCGCCTGGAGGAGGTGTGGCCGCCCGACTCCGACCACCCGATCATCATGCCGCGCACCAGCGAGGGCTTGTATCTGCTGCAGCGGGTAAGGGACGAAGCGCACCGGTTCGCCATCACGTTCCACCGGCAGCGCCGCTCCACCTCCATGGTCGACAGCCTGCTCGACGGCGTGCCCGGTCTGGGGCCCGCAAGGCGTAAGGCGCTGATGACCAGGTTCGGGTCGCTGAAACGGCTCCGAGCTGCAACCATGGAGCAGATCGCGGAGGTCCCCGGCTTCGGTCCTGCGACGGCGCAGGCGGTGGTCGACGCGCTGGCGGAGCGCCCGGCCGTGCCGGCCGTGAACACCGCAACCGGCGAGATACTCGACTCGTGACCAGCACCGGCCACGGTCGCTCGCCGGAGGCGCCCGACAACTGAACATCCACCGCCGCACCGCACAAGGGGATCGCACCATGAACCACCAGGGCCGACCGGAGGCCTCGGAGAAGCTCGAGCTGCTCCTGGTCACCGGAATGTCCGGCGCCGGCAAGACGGCGGCGACGGCAGCCCTCGACGACATCGGCTGGTTCGTCGTCGACAACCTGCCGCCGTCGCTGCTGATGGACCTCGTCACCACCGTCACCCAGCGCACCGACCTGCGCCGCGTCGCCGTCGTCGCCGACGTCCGCGGCGGCGTGTTCTTCGGCGAGCTGCGCGGAGCGCTCGACCGCCTCACCGAGCAGGGCTACCGCCCGACGGTGCTGTTCCTCGAGGCCGGCAACGAAGCGCTCGTCCGCCGCTTCGAGTCCGCGCGCCGGCCGCACCCGCTGCAGGGCGGCGGCCGCATCCTCGAGGCCATCGAGCGCGAGCGCGAGGAGCTGGCGTCGCTGCGGGTCGCCGCCGACGTCGTCATCGACACCTCGCTGCTCAACCCGCACGAGCTGGCCGGGCGGGTGCGGTCGGCGTTCTCCACGCCCGAGGAGACCGGGCTGCGGGCCATCGTCATCTCGTTCGGTTTCAAGTACGGTCTGCCGGTGGACGCCGACATGGTCGCCGACATGCGCTTCCTGCCCAACCCGCACTGGGTGCCGCACCTGCGCCCGCAGAACGGTCAGGACATCGAGGTCAGCGACTACGTGCTGGCGCAGACCGGGGCCGAGGACTTCCTCGAGCACTACAGCGAGCTGGTCGCCATGGTGGCGCCCGGCTACCTGCACGAGGGCAAGCGGTTCGTCACCATCGGCATCGGCTGCACCGGCGGCAAGCACCGCAGCGTCTCGATGAGCGAGGCGCTCGCGCAGCGGCTGCGCAAACAGGGCATCGAGACCCTCGTGGTCCATCGCGATCTCGGACGGGAATGACAGAACCATTCACGGGCACAGCGGGCGGCGTCGCCCGCGGCCGGCTCGCCGGCCCGAAGGTCGTGGCCCTCGGCGGCGGGCACGGACTCGCGGCGTCGCTGTCGGCGCTGCGGCGCATGGCGGGGCGGCTGACCGCCGTCGTCACCGTCGCCGACGACGGCGGCTCCAGCGGCCGGCTGCGCGAGGAGCTGGGCGTGCTGCCGCCCGGCGACCTCCGCATGGCGCTCGCGGCCCTCTGCGGCGACGACGACTGGGGCCGCACTTGGGCGCGGGTGCTGCAGCACCGGTTCCTCAGCGGCGGCGAACTGCACAACCACGCGGCCGGCAACCTGCTCATCGTCGCGTTGTGGGAGCTGCTCGGCGGCCACGTCGAGGGCCTGGACTGGGTCGGCCGGCTGCTCGGCGCCCAGGGCCGGGTGCTGCCGATGGCGCTGGTCCCGCTGACCATCGAGGCGCTGGTCGGGCGGCCGGTCGCGGAACCCGGCGCGCCGCGCGAGATCTCCACCGTCAGCGGGCAACACGAGGTGGCCACCACGGACGGCGACATCGCCGCCGTCTGCCTGGTGCCGGAGAACCCGCCGGCCTGCCCGGAGGCCCTGGAGGCCATCGCCGACGCCGACTGGGTGGTGCTCGGCCCCGGCTCCTGGTTCAGCAGCGTCGTCCCGCACCTGCTGGTCCCCGAGATCCGCGACGCGCTGGTCACGACGTCCGCGCGGCGGGCGGTGACGCTCAACCTCTCGGAGGAGGGTGGCGAGACCACCGGCTTCACCCCGGAGATGCACCTGGAGGTGCTCGCGGCGTACGCGCCGGACCTGCGGCTGGACCTCGTCATCGCCGAGCGGCGGTCCTGCCCGGACGAGAAGCTGCTGCGCCGCATCGCCGGCGAGATGGGCGCCGAGCTCGTCGTCGCCGACGTCGCGAAGGGCGACGGCACCGCCCAGCATGACCCCGTCCGCCTGGGTCACACCTATGCCCAGACGCTCGGCAGCGGCGGCATCGGCCCCTGGCGTTGAGGCCGGCTCCGCATCAGCGGCATCGTTGCCCCGGTCTCGCGTTGATCTTGGAGTAATCGTCGAGTTAGGGGCCGAAATGTCCGATCAATTCCACGATTACTCCAAGATCAACTCGGTGGTGGGGCTGCGACCAGCGCCGGGCCGGACCGCCGTCGTCCGGCATGCCGTGACCGTCACCGGACGGGCCGTCCGGTGTGGCAGGATCACGGCATGGCGATGACAGCATCCGTGAAGGACGAGCTGGCTCGCCTCGAGGTGACCAGGACGTGCTGCCGTAAGGCTGAGGTGTCGTCGCTGCTGCGCTTTGCCGGCGGCCTGCACATCGTCAGTGGGAAGATCGTCATCGAGGCCGAGTTGGATACGGGGGTCGCGGCCCGCAGGTTGCGACGTGACATAGCGGAGGTGTTCGGCCACGACAGCGACCTCGCGATGGTCGCCGCCGGTGGGCTGCGCAAGGGGAGCCGTTACGTCGTGCGCGTGGTGCGCGACGGCGAGCGGCTGGCGCGGCAGACGGGGCTGATCGACGGCAGCGGGCGGCCGGTCCGCGGGCTGCCGCCGCAGGTGGTGAACGGGGCCGACCACGACGCCGAGGCGGCATGGCGGGGCGCGTTCCTCGCGCACGGCTCGCTCACCGAGCCGGGCCGGTCGTCGGCGCTCGAGGTGACCTGCCCGGGGCCCGAGGCCGCGCTCGCGCTGGTCGGGGCGGCCCGGCGGCTGGCGATCTCGGCGAAGGCGCGCGACGTCCGGGGGACCGACCGCGTGGTGGTGCGCGACGGCGACGCCATCGGCGCGCTGCTGACCCGGCTGGGCGCGCACGACAGCGTGCTGGCCTGGGAGGAACGGCGCATGCGCCGCGAGGTCCGGGCCACGGCGAACCGGCTGGCCAACTTCGACGACGCCAACCTGCGCCGGTCCGCGCGGGCGGCCGTCGCCGCGGGGGCGCGGGTCGAGCGGGCGCTGGAGATCCTCGGCGAGGACGTACCCGACCACCTCCGCCAGGCCGGCCTGCTCCGGCTGGAGAACAAGCAGGCCAGCCTCGAGGAGCTGGGCCAGCTGTCCGACCCGCCGATGACGAAGGACGCCGTGGCCGGCCGCATCCGGCGGCTGCTCGCCATGGCCGACCGCAAGGCCGCCGACGAAGGCATTCCCGACACCGAGGCGAGCCTCACCCCGGACATGCTCGGCCCGTGAGCGACGCCGGACCGGCGGGCCGTCCGCCGGACGGGCCGGAGGCGTGGGCGATGCAGGTCGTCGTCCACCTGCCCCGGCCCGGCTCGCCGGAGGGCGACCCGCCCACCCGGCGGGCGCTGCTGGAGGCGGCCGCGACGGCGGTCGGCCGGCTGGTCGACGCGGCCTACGCCGACGACGCCGACCCGGCGTGGGCGACAGCGATCCGGCGGTACGAGGACGGCTGGATCCGCAAGGTGGTGCGCCGGTCCCGCGGCATCAACTGGCGGCGGGTGCAGGATCTGCCCGGCATCGGGGTCGAGCACGACGGCGCCAGCGTGCGGGCGCTGCTGCCCGGCCCCGTCGGCGACCTGCCCGGCGAGGTGCGCAAGTTGCAGGTCGGCGGCACCGAGGCGGCGGACGAGCCGGCAGCGGACGCGCCGGACGCCGTCGACGGCGACCCGCCACCGCCCGCCGCGCTCGCCGTCGCCGTCAACCCCGCGGTGACCATGACGGCGGGCAAGGCGGCCGCCCAGGCCGGGCACGCCGCCCAGCTCGCCTGGCACGCGATGCCGTCGGCGCGCCGCCGGGAGTGGGCGGCGGCCGGGTGTCCGGTGCGTCTCGTCCCGGTGACGCAGGAGCAGTGGACGGCGGCCCTCGACCGGTCCGGTGTGGTGGTCCGCGACGGCGGGCTGACCGAGGTCACGCCGGGTACGACGACAGCACTAGCATGGTGGTGACGGGCCACTCAACGTTTCCGGCAGGGATGCCCTAGTGTTTCGTCTGGGTCACCACGACGGGGTGGACGACCGTTCTGTACGCCCTGAACCGTGAAGGAGCATCTCCTGATGACCGTTCGTGTTGGCATCAACGGATTCGGCCGTATCGGGCGCAACTTCGCCCGCGCGGTCTTCGCGCAGGGCGGCGACGACATCGAGATCGTCGGCGCCAACGACCTCACCGACACCAAGACCCTCGCGCACCTGCTCAAGTACGACTCGATCCTGGGCACTCTCCACGACGTGAGCTACGACGGCGACACCATCAACGCCGGCGGCCAGTCGTTCAAGGTGCTGACCGAGCGCGACCCGGCCCAGCTGCCCTGGAAGGACCTCGGCGCCGACGTCGTCCTCGAGTCCACCGGCTTCTTCACCGACGCGACGAAGGCGAAGGCCCACGTCGAGGCGGGTGCGCAGAAGGTCATCGTCTCCGCCCCGGCGAAGAACGAGGACGTCACGGTGGTCCTCGGTGTCAACGACGACATCTACGACCCAGCCGCCCACCAGATCATCTCCAACGCCTCGTGCACCACGAACTGTCTGGCACCGATGGCCAAGGTGCTGCACGAGAGCTTCGGCATCGAGCGCGGCTTCATGCTCACCGTGCACGCCTACACCGCCGACCAGAACCTCCAGGACGGCCCGCACAAGGACCTGCGCCGGGCCCGGGCGGCGGCGGTCAACGTAGTGCCCACCAGCTCCGGTGCGGCCAAGTCGATCGGCCTGGTGCTGCCGGAGCTGAAGGGCAAGCTCGACGGCTTCGCCATGCGTACCCCGCTGCCGACGGGCTCGGCCACCGACCTCACCGTGACGCTCTCGCGCGAGGTCACCGTCGAGGAGGTCAACGCCGCGTTCAAGGCCGCCGCCGAGGGCCCGCTGGGCGCCTACCTGCGCTACACCGAGGACGAGATCGTCTCCTCCGACATCGTCACCGACCCGGCCTCGTGCATCTTCGACGCCGGCCTGACCCGCGTCATCGGCGACCAGGTCAAGATCGTGGGCTGGTACGACAACGAGTGGGGCTACTCCAACCGTCTGGTCGACCTGGTCCGCTTCGTCGGCAACTCGCTCTGAGCGTGATGAGGGGAATCGACGAGCTGGGGGACCTGCGCGGTCAGCGGGTCCTCCTGCGCTCCGACCTCAACGTGCCGTTGGAAGGCGAGGCCGGCGACTCCGTGATCACGGACGACGGGCGGGTGCGCGCCTCGGTGCCGACCATCCAGCAGCTGACCGCCGCGGGGGCGCGGGTCGTCGTCACGGCGCACCTGGGCCGGCCGAAAGGCACGCCGGAGCCGAAGTACTCGCTGGCCCCGGTCGCGAAGCGGCTCGGCGAGCTGCTCGGCGCCGACGTCGCGTTCGCCACCGACACGGTGGGCGAGAGCGCCCGGAAGACCGTGGCCGCGCTGGCCGACGGTGAGGTCGCGCTGCTCGAGAACCTGCGCTTCGACGCGCGCGAGACCAGCAAGGACGACGCCGAGCGCGCGGCCTTCGCGGCCGACCTGGCCGAGCTGGCCGACGTGTTCGTCTCCGACGGCTTCGGGGTCGTGCACCGCAAGCAGGCCAGCGTCTACGATGTCGCGACGCTGCTGCCGCACGCCGCGGGCCAGCTGGTCCAGGCCGAGGTGCAGGCGTTCTCGAAGGTCCTCGACGACCCCGAGCGCCCGTACGTCGTCGTGCTCGGCGGCTCGAAGGTGTCCGACAAGCTGGGCGTCATCGACAACCTGCTCGAGAAGGTCGACCGCCTGCTCATCGGTGGCGGCATGGCGTTCACGTTCCTCAAGGCCCAGGGCTACGAGGTCGGCGGCTCGCTGCTCGAGGAGGACCAGCTCGACACCGTCCGCGGCTACCTGAGCCGGGCCGAGGAGCGCGGCGTCGAGCTGGTGCTGCCGGTCGACGTCGTCGTCGCGGCCGACATCAGCGAGGACGCGGCGACGTCCGTCGTCACCGCGTCGGCGATCCCGGCCGACCAGAAGGGCCTCGACATCGGCCCGGCCACCATCGAGCTGTTCCGCGGCAAGCTCGCCGACGCCAAGACGGTGGTCTGGAACGGCCCCATGGGCGTGTTCGAGCTGGCGCCGTTCGCCGAGGGCACCCGGCAGGTCGCGATCGCCGTCTCCGAGGTCGACGGCACCAGCGTCGTCGGCGGCGGCGACTCCGCGGCCGCCGTCCGCCAGCTCGGCCTCGACGAGGGCGCGTTCACGCACATCTCGACCGGCGGCGGGGCCTCGCTGGAGCTGCTCGAGGGCAAGGAGCTGCCCGGCCTCACCGTCTTGGAGGACTGACGTGGCGACGATCACCCGCCGGCCGCTCATGGCCGGCAACTGGAAGATGAACCTCACCCACCTCGAGGCCATCGCGCTGGTGCAGAAGCTCGCCTTCTCGCTCAACGACGACGACCTCGAGAAGGTCGAGGTGGCGGTGCTGCCGCCGTTCACCGACATCCGTTCGGTGCAGACGCTGATCGACGCTGACCGTTACAACATCGCGTACGGCGCGCAGGACCTCTCCCAGCACGACTCCGGCGCCTACACCGGCGACATCTCCGGGGCCATGCTGGCGAAGCTGGGCTGCACGTACGTCGTCGTCGGCCACTCCGAGCGGCGCGAGTACCACGCCGAGACCGACGAGCTGGTCGCCGCGAAGATCAAGGCGGCCTACAAGCACGAGCTCACGCCGATCCTGTGCGTCGGCGAGCCGCTCGAGGTCCGGCAGGAGAACCGGCACGTCGAGCACACGCTGGCGCAGCTCGACGGGGCCCTCGACGGCCTCGGCGCGGCGCAGGCGGCCAGCATCGTCGTCGCGTACGAGCCGGTCTGGGCCATCGGCACCGGCGAGGTCGCCACGCCCGACGACGCGCAGGAGATGGCCGCGGCCATCCGCGAGCGGCTGGCGAAGCTGTACAGCGCCGAGGTCGCCGCGGGTGTGCGCATCCTCTACGGCGGCTCGGTGAAGGCGGCGAACGTCAAGCCGATCATGGAGCAGCCCGACGTCGACGGCGCCCTCGTGGGCGGCGCGAGCATCGTCGCCGACGAGTTCGCGCTGATCGCCCGCTACCACCGCAACCCCTGAACACCAGCACGTTCGTGTCCCCGTCGCCCGGCCGGTGTCAACGGCCGGGGGCGGGGACATGATCATTCACCGCGAGCGGGTAGCATTCGGCTGGACGGGCTCGAACGCGTACTCTTGGACCGTGCGGCCGGCCCTCTGCCGACCCGCCGATCCGGAAGGACGAAGGCACACCACCGTGGAACTGGCATTCTCGATCCTGCTGGTCATCACCAGCGCGTTGCTGATCCTGCTGGTGCTCATGCACAAGGGCAAGGGTGGCGGCCTGTCCGACATGTTCGGTGGGGGTGTGTCGTCCTCGCTGGGCGGCTCCTCGGTGGCCGAGCGCAACCTCGACCGTCTGACGGTCGCGCTGGGCCTCGTCTGGGCTGCTGCCATCGTCGCGCTCGGCCTGCTGCGCGCCAGCTAGAACCGTCAGGGAGGACGCACCGTGGTCGGAGGCAACGCGATCCGTGGCAGCCGGGTGGGCGCCGGTCCTATGGGGGAGGCGGAACGCGGCGATTCCGCACCACGACGCCGGGTGACGTACTACTGCGAGCACGGGCACGAGAGCTCGCCCAGCTTCGCCGCCGACGCCGCCATCCCGGAGTCCTGGGACTGTATCCGGTGCGGCCTGCCGGCGAGCCAGGACCGCGAGCACCCGCCGGCCGCGCCGCGCACCGAGCCGTACAAGACGCACCTCGCGTACGTGAAGGAGCGGCGCAGCGACGAGGACGGCGCGGCCATCCTCGAGGAGGCGCTGCAGGCGCTGCGCAAGCGCCGCAGCCTCTAGGCGTTCTGCTCCAGAAACTCCTGGGCGGCGCGGCGCATGTCGTCGCGCAGTTCCGCGGGCGCCAGTACGACCACGTCGCCGGCCAGTCCGAGCAGGTAGATCCGCGTCTCGTGGGCCGACTCGAATGTCATCGCGACGTCTGACCAGCCGTGCTCGTCGGGCGGCGTCTGCGCGTCGATGACGGCGTTGCGGGCCCACCGCAGCCGGGTGGCGGCGTACCCGCGGACGCGCAGCCGGACAGGGTAGCGACGCAGCTCGGCGAAGAACCGGTCGCTGCTGCGCTGCCAGTGCTCGGTGAGGTCGAAGTCGTCCGGGCGGTCGAAGCGCTCGTCCGTCGTGATGGCGTCGACGATGCGCTCGACCCGGTAGGTGCGGAACTCGCCGGCCGGCTTCCGCGCGACCAGGTACCAGGACCGCTTCTTCGCCACCAGCCCCAGCGGCTCGACGACGACGGCGTCCGGCGCGCTGCCGTAGGTGAGGCGCAGGCGGGTGTCGTCCCAGACGGCTCGCTGCAGCACCGGCAGCCATGGCGACGGCTCGCGCGTCTCCATCCAGTCGGCGTGGTCGACCAGCACCCGTTCCCGGGCGAGGTCGGCCTGCCGCCGGGCGTGCGCCGGCACCGTCGCCAGCAGCTTGGCCTCCGCCGTCCCGGCCGCCGCGTCCAGCCCGAGGTCGGCCAGCACGTGCGCCGTCGACGCCACGAACAGCGCGGCGGTCTCGGCGGGGGAGAGGCCGGTCAGCCGGGTCCGGTAGTCGGCCGCCAGCGACCACCCGCCGGCCCGGCCGCGGTCGGCGTACACCGGGAAGCCGGCCGCGCTCAGTGCATCGAGGTCGCGCTGCACCGTCCGGGCCGACACCTCCAGCCGCCGGGCCAGCCCGCCCGCCGTCAGCCGGCCGTGCGTCTGCAGCAGCAGGACGATCTGGACGAGGCGTTCAGCACGCATCTCCTTAATATGACAGACGGTGTCCTATTAGGGGTCTACGGTCGTCGGTATGACGTGGAGTGCCGAGCTGCTCGACCAGCTCGAGTTCTACTGGACGGTCCATTTCCGGCCGCGGCTGGCCGGCCTGACCGACGACGAGTACCTGTGGGAGCCGGTCGACGGGGCGTGGAGCCTGCGCCCGGCCGGTCCCGGTGACGCGCTCGAGCTGGAGTTCGTCCAGCCGGAGCCGCCGATCCCGCCGGTCACGACGATCGCCTGGCGCGCCATGCACGTCGGCCGGGACGTGCTGGGCAAGCGGGCGCGGGCGTTCTTCGGCGGCTCGCCGGCGGGGGAGTCGTCCGACGCGGACATGTACGACGCCCGCCACTGGCCGTCGCCGCTGCCTTCGACCGCGGACGGGGCGTTGGCGCTGCTCGACGAGGCGTACGGGCTGTGGCGTTCAGGGGTGGCCGCGCTGGACGACGAGGCGATGCTGCGGCCGCTCGGGCCCCGCGGCGGGCCGTACGCCCAGGACTCGATGGCCAAGCTCGTATTGCACGTCAACCGGGAGGTGCTGGCCCACGGCGCGGAGATCTGCCTGCTGCGCGACCTGTACCGGGCGTACGCGGACCGGCGTGACCCGATCGTGGCGGCGGCGCTGCGCGGCGACGCGGCAGGCGTGACGGCGGGCGGGGGTGCGGCCGGCGTGCGCCCGACGCTGGTCGCCGAGGCCGCCGGCCTGCACCACTGGGAGGTGGTCCGGGCGCTCGTGACGGCCGGTGCGCCGGTCGACGGGGCGCTGCACTACGCGGCCGGCGCGGGCCGACTGGAGGCGGTGAAGCTGCTGGTCGAGCACGGCGCCGACGTCTCGGCACAAGACGATCGCTTCCACCTGGACGCCGCCGGCTGGGCCGACTTCTTCCAGCACCCCGACGTGGCCGCCTACCTCCGCTCTACCGCCCCGAGTCGATCACGTTGAGCGGGACCGCGCCTTTGCTTGGCAGCGCCACGGAAGGACAGGGTGTTCCCGCTCTGCGAGGCATGCATTCCCGGGGGGAGCGGGAGCGGGAGAAGTCCTAGGCCAGCGGGCTAGGCTACCCCGTCTCGAAGCCCTGACACCGGAGGGGACCATGCGCGAACCGACCTGGGAACGGCTCGAGGCATCCCTCGAGGGGACGTTGCTGCTGCCCGGCACTCCGGCATACGAGTCCGCTCGCCACGCGGCGCGGCGGCAGCCGTCCGATCTGCGGCCGGCAGGCATCGTCATGGCCGCCGACGCCACGGATGTCGCGGCGGGGATCGCGTTCGGACGCGAGCACGGCGTCCCCACGGTTCCGCGCAGTGGTGCGCATTGCTATGCGGGCCGTTCATCGACCTCCGGGCTGTTGATCGACGTCACGCCGATGGACCGGATCGAGGTCACGGACGGATCCGTCACCGTCGGCGCCGGCACTCGGCTGGGGAGGCTCTACGACGCACTGGAGCCCGACGGACTCACTCTTCCGATGGGCACCTGCCCGACGGTGGGCGTCGCCGGGCACGTTCTCGGCGGCGGCCTGGGGTTCCTCGGCCGGGCACACGGGTTGGCCAGTGATCGCCTTGTCGCTGCCGAAGTGGTGCTCGCCGACGGGCGAGTGGTCTGGTGCGACGAGGATCACGACCCCGACCTGCTCTGGGCACTGCGCGGCTCCGGCGGCGGGCAGTTCGGCGTGGTCAGCACGCTGGTCTTGGAGGCCGTACGGACGCCGGCCATCACGTCCGCGTTCCATGTGAGGTGGCCGTACGAGCACGCGGCCGCGGTCATCGGCGCGTGGCAGGCATCGGCGCCGCAGGCGCCGGACGAGCTCGTCGCGGAACTGCGCCTCGTCGTGCCCGGCGACCCGCGCGAGCTGCCCGACGTGAGCCTGTTCGGCATGGTGCTCGACGCCGACGTCGCGACGACGACCGGGCTGCTCACGACCATCATCGACGAGGTCGAGACCGAGCCGACGTGGGAGTTCCACGACCAGAGCCCCTACGTCCCGGCTGTGCGCCGGCTCAACCTCCTCGGCTCGGACCTGCCACCGGGAGCCGTGCCTGTCGACCTCAAGGTCGGCAAGTCGGAGTTCTTCCGGCGTGCGTTGCCGTCGGCGACGGTCTCGGCGCTCGTGGAGCGCCTGATCGCCGACCGGGTGCCTGGGTACGCCCGGGAGTGCACGTTCTTCGCCTGGGGTGGCGCCTACAACCGTGTGCCCGTGGGCGCCACCGCGTTCGTGCACCGCGAAGAGACGTTCATGCTCGACGTCACCACCGTCATCGGCAACCCGACGCCGCGCCTACGGTCAGCGGCGCAGTACTGGCTCGCCGACGTCTGGGACGTGGTGCATCCCTGGGGATCCGGCGGCGTCTACCCGAACTTCCCCGACCCCAGCTTGGAGGACGGCGAGATGGCGTACCACGGCAGCAACCTGACGAGGCTGCGCGCGGTCAAACGCCGCTACGACCCGGACGACTGGTTCCGATTCCACCAGTCGGTCGCCCCGGTGGGCGCACCCGGCTGAGCTCAGGCGGCGCGGGCGGCCGACACGGCGGACTTGGGCGGCTTGGTGTCGAAGGTGTACCGGCGCTTGCTCTCGCGCTCGAGCAGGCCGGCGTCGGCCAGCCGCTTGAGCACGACCGGGCACTCCTTGCACCGCGGCCGGTCCTTGCAGCACTTCTTCTTGGCCTTCACCGTCGCCATGGGCGAAGCATAGGTAAGGCTGACCTATTTCGTCATATCTGCCCCGATGTAACGAGCGACTACTCAGGGCGACGCCGGACGCCCGAGTCCGGGCGGGAGCTCGGAGGCAGCCGTGCGGTCGAGCAGCCACCGGGTCGCCCGCTGGCCCTGAGCACCGGCGGCCGGGATCTGGACCGGGCCGGAGCCGCCGAGCGCCAGCCGGACCGCCGACGCCTTGTCCTGGCCGGCGACGACCAGCCAGACCTCGTCGGCGGACCGGATCACCGGCAGGCTGAGACTGATCCGCTCCGGCGGCGGCTTGGGCGCCCCGCGGACGCCGACGACGGAGCGGTCGTCGTACAGCGCCGGGTGCTCGGGGAACAGCGACGCGACGTGACCGTCCGGGCCGACGCCGAGCAGCAGCACGTCGAACGCGGGCGCGCCGGAGTGCAGCCGCTTCTCCGTCTCCTGCGCCAGCACGTCCGCGTACCGCGCCGCGGCGTCCTCCGGTGTCAGGTCGCCGGACCGGGCCGGCATCGCGAACACCCGCGCCGGATCGACCGGCACCTGATCCAGCAGCGCCTGGCGTGCCTGCGTCTCGTTGCGCTCGGCGTCACCGTCAGGCAGGAACCGCTCGTCGCCCCACCAGATGGACAGCGCGGACCAGTCGACGGCCGAGCACGCCGGCGATGCCGCCACCGCGCGCAGCGTCGCGATGCCCGCCGTCCCGCCGGTGAGCACGACCGACGCGTCGCCGTGCGCGGCCTGGGCGTCGACCAGGCGGGTGATGAGCCGGGCCGCCGCCGCCTGCACGAGCACGCCGGCGTCGCGGTGGATCACGATCGTCGGTGTGGTCATCGCTTGACCTTCACCTTGGACCGGGTGATCCTGCCGAACTCGTGCAGCTCCTCCAGGCCCTCCTGGATGACCTCGCCGTAGACCTCATCGGGGTCGAGTCGGCGCAGCTCCTCGGCCAGCGAGTCGCCGGCCGAGCGGCGGGGGAGTGCGACCCGGCGGTCGGCCCGGCCCGGGACGGTCAGTGTCGCCACCTCGTCGTCGGGCCGCTCGATGCCGATGGCCCCGGACGGACGGTCCAGCCGCACGCTGAGCAGGCCCTGTACGCCGGTCGCCTTGGTCCGCGTGACCGGCACCTTCAGCGTGTGCGCCAGCCATCCGGCCAGCAGGTCCGCGCTCGGGTTGTCGGGCCCGCCCACGACCCGGGCCGCCGTGATCTCGTCGTGCGGCGGCTGGTCGAGGGCGGCGGCGAGCAGCGCCCGCCACAGCGTGAGCCGGGTCCAGGCGAGGTCGGTGTCGCCCGGCCGGTAGCTCTCGGCCCGTTCGTGCAGTGCGGCGATCGGCCGCTTGCACGCCGCGGCGTCGGTGATGCGCCGCTGCGCGAGCCGGCCGACGGGGTCGTCGGCGGGCACCGGGGGCGACTCGGCCGGCCACCAGACGACGACGGGGTTGTCCGGCAGCAGCAGCGGGACGACGACCGACTCCGCGTGCCCGGTCAGCGGGCCGAACAGCCGCAGCACGACCACCTCGCTGGCGCCGGCGTCGCCGCCCACCCGGATCTGCGCGTCGAGCCGCGCCGACCCCCGTGATGTGCCGCGGATGACCGCGATGATGCGGCACGGGTGCTCGTGGCTGGCCTGGTTGGCCGACTCGATCGCGTCCTCGGCGTTGGCCTCCTCGGCGACGACGACCAGCGTCAGGACGCGGCCCAGCGCGACCGCGCCGTGCTTCTCGCGCAGGTCGACCAGGCGCTTGCCGACGTCGCCGGCCGTGGTCGACGGAATGTCGATGATCATGGACGCCTCCAGCTGCGGCCGTCGTGGGCCAGCATCTCGTCGGCCGACGCGGGACCCCAGCCGCCGGGCGAGTACTGCTCGGGCCGCCCGGAGCTCTTGGCCCAGAACTCCTCGATCGGGTCGAGGATCTGCCAGGAGAGCTCCACCTCTTCGTGACGGGGGAACAGCGGCGGGTCGCCCAGCAGGACGTCGAGGATCAGCCGCTCGTAGGCCTCGGGGCTCTCCTCGGTGAACGAGCCGCCGTAGCCGAAGTCCATCGTCACGTCGCGGACCTCCATGGCCGTGCCCGGCACCTTGGACCCGAACCGGATGGTGGTGCCCTCGTCCGGCTGGACGCGGATGACCAGCGCGTTCTGGCCCAGCTCCTCGGTGGCGGTGGACTCGAACGGCAGGTGCGGCGCACGCTTGAAGACGATCGCCACCTCGGTGACGCGGCGGCCCAGCCGCTTGCCGGTGCGCAGGTAGAACGGCACGCCGGCCCAGCGACGGGTGTCGATGTCGAGGCGGACGGCGGCGTAGGTCTCCGTCGTGGAGCCCGCCGGGATGCCGTCCTCCTCGAGGAAGCCCTTCACCTTCTGCCCGCCGGCCCAGCCGTCCGCGTACTGCCCGCGGGCGGTGTAGAGGTCCAGCTCCGCCGGCAGCCGCACCGCGGACAGGATCTTCTCCTTCTCCGCGCGCAGGTCCGACGCGTTGAACGACACCGGCTCCTCCATGGCCACCAGCGCCAGCAGCTGCAGCAGGTGGTTCTGGATGACGTCGCGGGCCGCGCCGATGCCGTCGTAGTAGCCGGCCCGGCCCTCGATGCCGATGTCCTCGGCCATCGTGATCTGCACGTGGTCGACGTAGTGGGCGTTCCAGATCGGCTCGAACAGCTGGTTGGCGAAGCGCAGCGCCAGGATGTTCTGGACCGTCTCCTTGCCCAGGTAGTGGTCGATGCGGAAGATCGCGTCGGGCGGGAAGATGCTCTCGACCGTCGCGTTGAGCTGCCGCGCGCTCGCGAGGTCGTGACCGAACGGCTTCTCGATGATCACCCGCCGCCACTGCTCAGGCCCGTCCGGATGGGCCAGCCCGGAGCGGTCCAGCTGCTTGCAGACGATGTCGAAGAACGACGGCGGGATGGACAGGTAGTACGCGAAGTTGCCGCCGGTGCCCTGCTGCTGGTCGAGCTCGTGGACGGTCTCGGCCAGCCGGTCGAAGGCGTCGTCGTCGGAGAAGTCGCCCGGCACGAACCTGAACCCCTGCGCGAGCTGCCGCCAGGTCGCCTCCCGGAACGGAGTGCGCGCGTGCTGCTTGACGGCGTCGTGCACGATCTTGCCGAAGTCCTGCGTGGCCCAGTCGCGCCGGGCGAAGCCGACCAACGAGAAGCCGGGCGGCAGCAGGCCGCGGTTGGCGAGGTCGTACACCGCCGGCATCAGCTTCTTCCGCGCGAGATCGCCGGTGACCCCGAAGATCACCAAACCGGACGGGCCGGCGATGCGCGGCAGCCGCTTGTCGCGCTTGTCGCGCAGCGGGTTCGTCACTTTCACCTCAGGATGCCCCTCAGGGTCTCGATGCCTGCCTTGCGGTCGGTCAGGTGCAGCCGGAGCACCGGACGGTCGTGGTCGGCCAGCACCTGGGCATCGCCGGCGGCCTGCGCGGCGATCAGCTGCCCGAACGTGAACGGCCGGTCCGGAATCTCCAGGTCGTCGGCGGGAGTGCCGGTGACCTGCAGGTAGACGCCCTGGGCCGGGCCGCCCTTGTGGTACTGCCCGGTGGAGTGCAGGAAGCGCGGCCCCCACCCGAACGTCACCGGCCGCTCGGTCCGCCGCTCCAGCGGGACGCGGACGTCGGCGAGCACGGCGTCGTCGCCCTCGCGGTCGAGGTAGGCCATGACGGCGAGGTAACCGTTCGGCGCCAGCCGGCCGAGCAGCGCGTCGACCGCGCCGGCGAGGGAGTCGACGCCGTCCAGCAGCCCGGCGGAGCCGCGGACCTCGACACCGCCGTCGGTGAACGCGGGCGCCTCGGGCTCCGGCGTGGCGTCGAGCAGGCCACGCGCGGCGGCCTTCGCGCTCTCGACGTCGGGCTGGTCGAACGGGTTGATGCCCAGCAGCTTCCCGGCGACGGCCGTCGCGTACTCCCAGAGCAGGAACTGCGCGCCCAGCTCACCGGCGACGACGACGCCCTTCGCGGGCGCCTGCGCGGGGGAGCCGACGAGCGCCGGCAGCACGTCGGCGGCCGCGTGCGTGACTTCGGGGTCGTCGACGCTGCCGCTGGCGACCGGCAGGATGCCGGTGCCCTGCTTGCCGGTGGACTCGGCGATCAGCTGCTCGGCCCAGTCGGCGAAGCCGACGATGCCGGAGCCGGCGTCGGCGATGGCGACCTTGTCTCGCCCGTCGCCGTGACCGCCGGCCAGAGCGGCACCCAGCCGCAGCGCGGGGTTGTCGGGGATGTCACCGGCCAGCCGCTCGGCGGCGGCGGCCGCCTCGTCCAGCAGGGCGGCGATGTCGGCGCCGGCCAGCCCGCTCGGGACCAGGCCGAACGCCGTCAGGGCGGAGTAGCGGCCGCCGACGTTGGGGTCGGCGATGAACAGCCTGCGGTAGCCGCGCTCGCCGGCGAGATCGGCCAGGCCGGAGCCGGGGTCCGTCACGACGACGATGCGGCTGGCGGCTTCGATGCCGGCCTCCGTGAAGGCCGCCTCGAACACCCGGCGCTGGCTGTCGGTCTCGACCGTCGAGCCGGACTTGCTGGACACCACCAGGACGGTGCGGTCCAGGCGGTCGGCCAGCGCCCGCCGGACCGCACCCGGGTCGGTGGTGTCGAGCACGGTCAGCTCGACGCCCGCCGTCCGGGTGATGACCTCCGGCGCCAGCGACGAGCCGCCCATGCCGGCCAGCACGATGCGGTCCAGCCCTTCGGCCCGCAGTTCCGCCGACAGCGCCTCGATCTCGGCCAGCAGAGGCCGCGACGTCTCGTGCAGGTCGGTCCAGCCGAGCCGGATCGACGCCTCGGGCTCGGCCTCCGGGCCCCACACCGTGGCGTCCTTCGCCGCGATGCGGGACGCGACCTTCTCGCCGACCAGGCCGTCGACGACGGCGTCCGCGTCGACGCCGTACGTGGTGACGGTCAGAGCGGTCACTTGGCGGCCTCCAGCTTGGCGTTGACGGACTCGAGCAGGTCGTTCCAGCTGGTTTCGAACTTCTCCACGCCCTCGCGCTCGAGGACCTCGCTGACGTCGTCGAGGTCGACGCCGGCGGCGCGGACCGCGGCCAGCGTGTTCCACGCGTTGTCGCGGTTGGGCCGGATGGTGTCGCCGGTGATGTCGCCGTGGTCGGCGACCGCCTCGATGGTCGCCTCGGGCATGGTGTTGACGGTGTCGGGGGCGACCAGCTGGGTGACGTACATGGTGTCGTCGTAGTCGGGGTTCTTCGTGGACGTCGACGCCCACAGCGGTCGCTGCCGCTGGGCGCCGGCCGCCTCCAGCCGCTGCCAGCGGTCGGTGGCGATGACGTCCTCGTAGGCGGCGTAGGCAAGCCGGGCGTTGGCGACGGCGGACTGCCCGCGCAGCGCGAGCGCCTCGTCGGTGCCGATGGACTCCAGCCGCTTGTCGATCTCGGTGTCGACCCGGCTCACGAAGAAGGACGCGACCGAGGCGATGCCGTCGAGCGACTCACCGGCGGCGACCCGCTGCTCGAGTCCCGCCTGGTAGGCGTCCATGACTTCACGGTAGCGGTCGATGGAGAAGATCAGCGTGACGTTCACGCTGATTCCCGCGGCGATCGACGCCGTGATGGCCGGCAGCCCGGCCTTCGTCGCGGGGATCTTCACGAAGATGTTCGGGCGGTCGACCTCGGCCCACAGCTCGCGCGCCTGGGCGATGGTGGCGTCGGTGTCGTGCGCCAGCCGCGGGTCGACCTCGATGGAGACCCGGCCGTCGCCGTTGGCGCTGCGCTCGGCGATCGGGGCGAACAGGTCGGCGGCGGCGCGGACGTCGTCGGTCGTGAGGTCGCGCACGGCGGCGTCGGCGTCGGAGCCCTGCCCGGCGTGGCGGCGGAGGTCGTCGTCGTACAGGCTGCTCTTGGTGATGGCGGCCTGGAAGATCGACGGGTTGGTGGTGACGCCGACGACGTGCTTCTCGTCGACGAGCGCCTGCAGGTTGCCGGTGGTGAGGCGGTCGCGCGAGAGGTCGTCGAGCCAGATGGCGACGCCCTCCGCGGAGAGCCGGCCGAGCGGATCGGATGTGGTCATGATCGGTTCCTCTTAGGCGTTGGAGATGGACTCGAGGGCCGCGGCCACCACGGCGTCGGCCGTGATGCCGAACTCGCGGTACAGGGTCTTGTAGTCGGCCGACGCGCCGAAGTGCTCGAGGCTGACGGCCCGGCCGGCGTCGCCGAGGTAGCGGTACCAGCTCATCGCCACGCCGGCCTCGACGGAGACGCGGGCCTTGACGGCGGCCGGCAGGACGGACTCGCGGTACTCGGCGTCCTGCTCCTCGAACCACTCCTGCGACGGCATCGAGACCACTCGGGTGGGCACGCCGTCGGCCTGCAGCCGCTCGCGTGCCTCGACGGCGATCTGCAGCTCCGAGCCGGTGCCGATCAAAATCACTCGAGGCGTCCCACTCCCGTCGTCTGTGGCGGCCTCGGCGAACACGTAGCCGCCTCGCGCGGTGCCCTCGGCCGAGCCGAAGACGCTGCGGTCGAACGTCGGGACGTTCTGCCGGGTCAGCGCCAGGCCGGCCGGGTGCTGCCGCTCCAGGATGGTGCGCCAGGCGACGGCCGTCTCATTCGCGTCGGCGGGGCGGACGACGTCCAGGCCCGGGATGGCCCGCAGCGCCGACAGGTGCTCGACCGGCTGGTGCGTCGGGCCGTCCTCGCCGAGGCCGATGGAGTCGTGCGTCCACACGAACGTCACCGGCAGCTGCTGCAGCGCCGCCAGCCGGACCGCGGCCCGCTGGTAGTCGCTGAACACCAGGAACGTCGCGGCGTATGGGCGGGTCAAGCCGTTGAGCGCGATGCCGTTGACGATCAGCCCAGAGGCGAACTCGCGGACGCCGAAGTGCAGCGTGCGGCCGTACGGGTCGCCGGGAAACATCTTCGAGGAGCGCTTCTCCGGCAGGAAGCTCGGCTCGCCCTCGATGGTGGTGTTGTTGGAGCCGGCGAGGTCGGCCGAGCCGCCCCACAGCTCCGGCAGCACCGGCGCGACGGCGTTGATCACCTTGCCCGACGCGGCGCGGGTGGCGACGCCCTTCTCCGACGGCTCGAAGACCGGCAGGCTGTCGGTCCAGCCCTCGGGCAGCTCGCGGTCCTGCAGGCGGTCGAGCAGGGCCGCGCGGTCGGGGTTCGCCTCGCGCCAGGCGGCGTAGCGCCCGTCCCACTCGGTGCGCAGCCGCTTGCCGCGCTCGCCGACCTCGCGCGCGTGCGCCAGGACGTCGTCGGCGACGTCGAACGACTTCTCCGGGTCGGCGCCCAGCACCCGCTTGGTGGCGGCGACCTCGTCGGCGCCCAGGGCGGAGCCGTGGATGGCGCCGGTGTTCTGCTTGTTCGGCGCCGGCCAGCCGATGATGGTGCGGACGGCGATGAACGACGGCCGGTCGGTGACAGCCTTCGCGTTCTGCAGCGCCTCGATGATGGCCTGCGGGTTCTCCTTGTACTCACCGTCGGCGGTGAAGTCGACCACCTGGGTGTGCCAGCCGTACGCCTCGTAGCGGGCGACGGTGTCCTCGGTGAAGGCGATGTTGGTGTCGTCCTCGATGGAGATGTGGTTGTCGTCCCACAGGACGATGAGGTTGCCCAGCTCCTGCGTGCCCGCCAGCGAGCTGGCCTCGCTCGACACGCCCTCCTCGAGGTCGCCGTCAGAGGCGATGACGAAGACGTGGTGGTCGAAGACGCTCTCGCCCGGCAGCGCGTCGGGGTCGAGCAGGCCGCGCACGCGGCGGGCCGCGAACGCCATGCCGACCGCCGTCCCGAACCCGGATCCGAGCGGGCCGGTGGTGACCTCGACGCCGTTGGTGTGCCGGTACTCCGGGTGACCCGGCGTCGACGAGCCCCACGTGCGGAACGCCTTGAGGTCGTCGAGCGTCACGTCGTAGCCGGACAGGTACAGCTGGATGTACTGCGTCAGGCTGCTGTGCCCGGCCGACAGGACGAACCGGTCGCGGCCGAGCCAGTGCTGGTCGGACGGGTCGTGGCGGAGCACCCGCTGGTACAGCGTGTAGGCGACCGGCGCGAGGCTCATCGCCGTGCCGGGATGCCCGTTGCCCGCCTTCTCGACGGCGTCCATGGCCAGCAGCCGCACGGTGTCGACCGCCCGGTCGTCGAGCTCCGTCCATTCGAAGGCTGCGCTGTTCTCGGGTGTCGTGTTCACCGGCGTGACGTTCCTCTCAGGCGGAAGGGTCCCTACGTCTCTGCTCACGGCGCCGTCGACGCGACGGCCGTTCACGGTCGAGCGTATCGACGTCACTCGCACGTGTGCCCGGCCGCTCGGCGGTTTGGGCGCACCGTTAGACTCAACAGGCCAAGCTGGCGGATGTTCCCACGCCCGCCTGTCTCTTCGACCACACGAAGGTGAACGTTGACGTCCGTCGAGCCGAGTCTCGCCGCGACCCGGCGTGCGCCGGAGCCGCCCACGCGGCTGGCGCGGATGCGGGCCGTGATGGGCTCCTACGTCGCGCTCATGAAGCTGCGCGTCGTCGAGCTGCTGCTCGTCACGACGCTGCCGGCCATGGTGCTGGCCGAGCGCGGGCTGCCGTCGCTGGGCCTGGTGGTCGCCACGTTGGTCGCCGGCACGCTGGCCGGCGGTAGCGCGCACGCGTTCAACCAGGTGCTCGAGCGCGACATCGACGCCGTCATGCACCGCACCCGGCGGCGGCCGCTCGCTCGCGCCGTCGTCGGCCCGTACCCGGCGTTCGCGTTCGCGTCGGTGTTGCTGGCCGCTTCTGTCGCGATCATGCTCGTGTGGGTCAACGCGATGGCAGCGGCGCTGACCATCGCCGCCAACCTGTTCTACGTCCTCGTCTACACCATGCTGCTCAAGCGGCGGACGTCGCAGAACATCGTGTGGGGCGGGGTGGCAGGCTGCGTGCCGACGCTGATCGGCTGGGCCGCCGTCACCGGGTCGCTCAGTTGGGCTGCTGTGCTGTTGTTTCTCGTGGTGTTCTTCTGGACGCCGCCGCACTACTGGCCGCTGGCCATGCGCTACCGCGACGACTACGCGCGGGCCGGGGTGCCGATGCTGCCGGTGGTGGCGTCGGCGCGGACGGTGGCGCTGCAGATCCTGCTGTACTCGTGGGCCATGGTCGCCACGACGTTCGTGCTGTGGCCGGTGGCGGGGCTGGGGTGGATCTACGGGCTGGCGTCCGTGCTGACCGGCGTGTGGTTCCTCGTCGAGGCGCACCGCCTGTACGGCCGGGCGCGGCGGACGCCCGACGGTGCCGGGCTGACCGCCATGCGGCTGTTCCACGGCTCGATCACCTACCTGACGGTGGTGTTCGCCGCGGTGATGGCCGACGTGCTGATCCTGGGCTGACCTGGGTTCTCGTCGGTGGTGTTGACTCTCCAGCGACTGGAGACACCACGGTGGTTCGCGTGAACGACGACGGCATTTTCCTGAGCATCGGCGACCTGGCCCGGCGCACCGGACTCCCGGTGAAGACGATCAGGTACTACGCCGACATCGGGCTGGTGCCGCCGACCGACCGATCCCCGGCGGGCTACCGCCGCTACGACGCCGTCGCCGTGGCCCGGCTGGACCTCGTCCGAACGCTGCGCGAGCTCGGCATCGATCTCGCGACCGTCCGGCAGGTCCTCGACCGGTCGCTGTCACTGGCCGACATGGCGACGGCGCACGCCGCCGCCCTCGACGCGCAGATCCGGCTGCTCCGGACCCGGCGTTCGGTGCTGCGGGCGGTGGCCGCGCTGGGGATCGACGACCACGAGGAGCTGGATCTCATGAACCGCCTGGCCCACCTGTCGGCCGCCGAACGGCAGCAGATCATCGACGACTACTGGGAGTCGACGTTCCAGGGGCTGGACGCCGACCCTGTGTTCGCGGAGCGCATGCGCTCCGTCAGCGTCGACCTTCCGGACGATCCCACGCCGGCTCAGGTGGAGGCCTGGGTCGAGCTGGCCGACCTGGTGCAGGACCCGTCCTACCGGGCGCGGGCGCGGCAGATGGCCGAGGCCGGCGCGGCGGGGGCGTCGGGGGAGTCTTCCGGCCCGGCGCCCGCGGAGGTGGCGCTCTACGAGAGCGTGACCGACCTGGTGACGCCGCTGCGATCGGCCGGGGTGGCGCCCGCATCGCCGGAGGGCCGTCTGGTGGTCGACCAGCTGGCGCCCCGCTTCGCCCACGCCCGCGGCGTCTCCGACGGTGTGGACTTCCGCCGGGAGCTCGGCCAGCAGGTCGTCCTGTTCTCCGACGCCCGGGTCGAGCGGTACTGGGAGCTGGTCGGCATCATCAACGACTGGCCGCGCGAGCAGGTGCGATCCGGCAGCGTCGCCACGATGGAGTGGTTCGCGCAGGCGTTGCTGGCGGCCGCCGAGGCCTGAGCGGGCGGCGCGAAGGAGCGGCGCCCGTCCCGAGCTCGGGGCGGGCGCCACGGTTCGCCGGCTGCCGCCGGCGACGTCGTGCTCCATTGGTCGTGCGCTGATCCTGCGGGATCAGAGCGGGTCGATGTCGTCGCGCCGTTCGACGTACTCCGTGGTGCGCGGGCGATCGACGTACTCCGTGGTGTGCGCACGACGCGTACGCATGGATGCGACCATCATCGACACCACGATGGCCAGGGCACCGACACCGGTGAGCACCCAGCCGATGACGCTGAGGTCGAAGTCGGAAAGCCGGTCCCGGACGCCGAGCGCCAGGATCAGGCCCAGCGCCATCAGGAACACACCCAGACCGATGCTCATATGGACACACCTCCCGAATAGGCGGGATTCGCCTTGGGAGGTACCCGGCCGGTCGATCGGCAAACGGCCCAGAACTGCCAGTTGTCAGGCAGCCGGTGCCCTTGGTCAGCCCGGCCGGCGCGAGGGCAGCCAGCGGGTCGCGTACCAGGCGTCGGTCGCGGCCATCACCATGAGCGCCGCGCCGAGCATGTGCAGCCCGACCAGCAGTTCCGGCAGCTCGAGCCGATACTGCATCAGCCCGATGAGTCCCTGCCCGAGTTCGACGGCGATCAGGACAGCGGCGGCGCGGGCGGCCCGGCCGGGCGAGCCGACCGCCCGGCTGGTGAAGTAGAGACCGATCGAGATGCCGATGAGCAGCAGCACCGAGTCCGCGTGCACCTGCGTCACCACCGCGACGTCCAGGCCGGTGCGCTTGGAGTCGGGGTCGCCGGCGTGCGGCCCGCTGCCCGTGACCACGGCGCCCAGATAGACGGCGACGGCGGTGACGACCAGCGTGAGCAGGCCGAGCCGTTCCAGCCATGGCAGCCCGACGCGCGCCGGGACCGCGCCGAGCGGCCGTTGCGTGCGTCTGACCAGCACCGTCGCGGCGCCGACCAGTACAGTCGACACCAGGAAGTGGCACATGACGACCCACGGGTTCAGGTCGCTCCAGACGGTGATGCCGCCGATGACGGCCTGCGCCGGCACGAAGCCGAGCAGCGCGGCCGACAGCACCAGGAGGTCGCGGCGCGGCCGATCGGATGTGAACGTCCGCAGCACCGCGACCAGCATCGCGAACGCGACGGCGCCGACCACGAACGTGAGCAGCCGGTTCCCGAACTCGATCGCGCCGTGCATCCCCATCTCGGGGGTCGCGGCGAGGGACCCCGCGGTGCAGTGCGGCCAGTCCGGGCAGCCGAGCCCGGAGTCGGTGAGCCGGACCGCTCCGCCGGTCACGATGATGCCGGCCTGCGTGACCAGCGACGCGACCGCCAGCCGACGCAGCACCGCCTCCGACGGCAGCGGCAGCCGCCGCACGAACCGGGCGGCCCGGCCGGGCGCCGGGGCCGGAGTCGTCGGAAGGGTCGCGGTCACCACGTCATGGTAGGACCCGGCGGCCGATCGCGATCTCGGGGTCGACGTGGGCTGCCTCACGCCTGGTGGTTCTGTCAAGGGTCTGCGATCTGCCCGACTCCCGTCAGCGTTAGCCCGGAAGTTGGCCCTCGCTGTTGATCCGGTGCTTCGTCGGTTAGCCCGGATTCGGGCAAACGCCCTGCTCATTCGGGCAAACGCGGAAACCGCCGAGCGGGCTGGATTCGGGCTTAGCGTCCGGGGCATGGCTCTTCGATCCGCTCCTTCCGCCGCCGCGCCGGCCGTGGTCGCGGTGCTCGTCACCGTGCTCGTCACCGTGGTCGTCGCCGCGCTTGTCGCGGTGCTCGCCGCCGCGCTCGCCGTGGGCGGGCGGGCCGGCGATGCGGCTGAGCCCGTCGGGCCGCCGGCTGAGCCGAGCGGGGCCGCGGGAGGCCCGGCCGCCGGTGCCGGCCGGGGTGCCGAGCCGGCAGCGCCCGCCGTGCTCGCCGAGCGCCGGCGAGCCCTGCTCGCCACGTGCCGCTGCCATGGCGATCGCGAGCCGCCGCCGCCCGCCGGCGCCGCCGCTACCGCACCGGCGCGGCTCGTCCCGCTTCGGTCGCCCCGGCGCGGCGGCTCCGCTACCGTGCGACTGCGGGCACGCCATGATCGCCGTGAGAGCCGCCGTGGGCACACCGGCGGGCTCTGGCAGCCTGCTCGTTCACTGCGACGACCTGCGGGAGGCAAGGGACATGAGCGGCGCCACTCGGCTGCGACCGCCCCGGAACTGGCTCGACCAGCGTGTCATGGCCTGGTGGCGTGCTCAGGTCGGCGTGCTGACAGCCGTTGTGGTGGTCCCGCTGCTGATCCTCGGGCTGCTCATCGCGCCGGCTCGGGCGTGGTTCCTGATCCCCGCCGCCGTGCTCGCGGTCATCGGACTGCTGGGACTCTTGCTGCTGCCGCCGTGGTGGTTCCGGATCCACCGGTGGGAGGTCACCGACCTGGCCGTCTACACCCGTGGCGGCGTGCTGTGGCAGGTCTGGCGGGTGGCGCCGATGTCGCGCATCCAGACGGTCGACACCGTCCGCGGCCCGCTGCAGCGCGCCTTCGGCCTGTCGACGGTGACGGTGACGACGGCCTCCTCCGCGGGCGCGGTGAAGATCGAGGGCCTCGACCACGAGCAGGCGGCCGAGCTCGCCGAGGAACTCACCCGCATCACCCACAACACCCCGGGCGACGCGACGTGAACCGCCCCGATCCCGCCGACTCGGCATCCGGCCCGGCCGCGGCCTCCACCGCCGGCCCGGCCACCGACGAGGACGGCTGGCTGGCGCTGCACCGCGACACCGTCAAGGTCACCGGCGTCTGGGTCTTCGTCCTCGCTCTCGGCGGCGCCGTCCCCACCACGTACGGCATCGGCTCCGGCACCTCCTACGGCGTCGCCCTGGCGTGGGTGGTGCCGGCGGTGGTCCTGGTCGTGGCGGCGGCGGTCATCGCCGACTACGTGCGCTGGCGGCACAGCCGCTTCCGGGTCACGCCGACCCGCATGGAACTGCACAAGGGCATGGTCTTCACCACGAAGCGCTCGCTCGCGCGCGAGCGCATCCGCACCGTCGACCTCTCGGCCGACCCGGTCCAGCGGGTGTTCGGGCTGGTGAAGGTCAGCATCGGTACGGGTGAGCAGGTCGAGGCCGGCGGGGCGGGACAGTCGCCGCAGACGCTGGTGCTCGATTCCGTGGCCCGCGGCGAGGGCGAGTGGCTGCGCGCGCTGCTGCTCGACCGCGCGCCGGTGGCCGCCGACGGCACGGAATCGGGCGTGCGGGTGCTGGCCCGCTGGGATCCCGTCTGGCTCCGCTTCGCGCCGCTGTCGTTCTGGACGTTCGCGCTGGCCGGCGTCGCGGTCGGCGGCCTGTTCCAGGTGCTGAACTGGTTCGGTCGCGAGAGCCTGCCGGTCGACGTCACCCGCGACGTCGTCGAGGAGATCGGCGCGACGCAGACGCTGCTGTTGTTCGCGGGGGTGTTCGTGCTGGTCGGAGTTGTGGCAACGCTGGCCTTCAGCCTGGAGGCGTGGTGGGCCTACCGCCTCGAACGCGAGCCCGGCGGCACGCTGCGAGTCCGCCGCGGCCTGCTCACCACCCGCTCGGTCAGTATCGAGGAGCAGCGCGTCCGCGGCGTCGAGATCGTCGAGCCGCTCGGCGTCCGCTCCGCCGGCGCGGCCCGTGTCGACGTCGTCACGACCGGCCTGCGCGCCGACCCCAAGTCCGAGGCGTCGACACTGCTGCCGGCCGCGCCGATGACGGTCGCCGCGTCCGTGGCGGCGGCCGTCGCCGGAATCCGGCCCGGTGGCCGGCTGCGACGACATCCGGCGACGGCGCGCACCCGGCGACTGCGCTGGGCCCTCGCGGCCGACGCGGTGCTGGCGGCGGTGGTGGCCTGGCTGGCGGTCGCCTCGCCGGTGCGCGACTTCTGGGCGATCGTGCTGACGGTGCTCGCGGCGGGCTGCGCCGTGGCGCTGGTGGTGCTGGCCGGCGACGCGTACGGATCGCTCGGCCACGACCTCGACGGCGACTTCCTCGTCGCGCGCAAGGGCAGCGTACGGCGGGCGACGGTGTACCTGCAGCGGCAGGGCATCATCGGCTGGCGGGTGAGCCAGTCGGTGTTCCAGCGCCGCGCGGGCCTCATGACGCTCACCGCCACGACGGCCGCCGGGGCGCGGCGCTACTCCGTCATCGACGCCGACGAGCACGAGGTCCTGGAGTTCGGCGCGGAGGCCGTTCCCGGCCTGCTCGACCCGTTCCTCGTCCATGAACGGCCGATCGTGGACCATCCCGAGCAGGCGGCTTTCCGCGAGCCGTGAGCGGTGCCTGACGGGCCCGGCGACGCTCGGAGCGCGGTCACTCCCAGCGGAACCAGCGGGCCGCCGCCGCCAGGCCGGCGACCGCCCAGACCGCCAGCACGGCGACCGATCCCCACGGCAGGCCGGCGCCGTCGGCCAGGACCGACCGCAGCCCGTCGGCCAGGGCACCCGTCGGCGTCAGCTCCAGCGCCGTCCGCACGCCGGACGGGAAGCCGGACAGCGGGATCACCACGCCGCCCAGCACCAGCAGCAACAGGTAGACGAGGTTCGCCGCAGCCAGCGTCGCCTCGGCGCGGAGGGTGCCGGCCAACAGCAGGCCCAGACCGGCGAACGCCAGGGTTCCGGCGACCAGCAGCACGACCACGGCCAGCGGCGATCCCGATGGCTGCCAGCCCAGGGCCAGACCGAGCCCGCCGACCAGCACGACCTGCAGCGCCTCGACCACCAGCACGGTCAGTGCCTTGGCCAGCAGCAACGTCCAGCGGGGGAGCGGCGACGCCGCCAGCCGTTTGAGCGCGCCGTAACGCCGCTCGTACCCGGTCGCGATCGCCAGCGACGTGAACGCCGTCGACATCACGCACAGCGCCAGGATCCCGGGCACGAGGAAGTCGACCCGCTCGTAGTCGCCGGTGTCGAACACCGGCGCGGCGGTCAGCAGCCACAGCAGCACGACCGGGATCGCGGCGGTCAGCAGGAGCTGCTCGCCGTTGCGCAGCAGCAGGCGGATCTCGAACAGCGTCTGGGCCAGCAGCATCAGGCCGACGGGCGCCGCGCCGGGCGCCGGCGCGAACGGTGATCGTCCGGCGGACGGCGTCGTGGTCACCGCGTCGCCCCTTCCGCCCCGATCAGCTCCAGGTAGACGTCCTCCAGCGACCGGTGCCCGACCTGCAGGCCCTCCGCCAGGATGTCGTTCGCCGCGCACCAGGAGGTCAGTGTCGCCAGCAGCCGCGGGTCGACCTTGGCCGTGACCTCGTAGGAGCCGGGCGCGATCTCGCGCACCGCGGCGGTGTCCGGCAGCGCTGCCCGCAGCGACCCGACGTCCAGGCGGGGCGGGCCGCCGAAGCGGATCACGTCATCGGAGACGCCGCTGGTCAGCTCCTGCGGCGTCCCCTCGGCCAGCACCCGGCCGGCGTCGACGATGACGACGTGGTCGGCGAGCCGCTCGGCCTCGTCGATCAGGTGGGTCGTCAGCACGACGGTGACCCCGGCGGCCCGCAGCTCGTCCAGCAGTTGCCACGTCGAACGCCGGCCCTGCGGGTCCAGCCCGGCGGTCGCCTCGTCGAGGAACACCACCTCGGGCCGCCCGATCAGCGCCGCCGCCAGTGCGACCCGCTGCCGCTCGCCGCCGGACAGCCGCCGCAGCGGCGCCCGGCCCAACGTGTCCAGGCCGAGCCGTGCCACCAGCATCCGCACGTCCAGCGGATAGGCATGGAGCCGGGCCAGGTGCGTGAGCAGCTCGACCGGCCGCGCACCCGGATAGAAGCCGGCGCCTTCCTGCAGCATGACGCCCACTCGGGGCCGCAGCGCGGCGCCGTCGCGCCACGGATCCAGCCCCAGGACCCGCACGGTGCCGGCGTCGGGGCGGCGGAAGCCCTCGCAGATCTCGATGGTGGTGGTCTTGCCGGCGCCGTTGGGACCCAGAACCGCGGTGATCGTCCGGGCCGCGACCCGCAGCGACAACCCGTCGACCGCGGTGACGGCGTCGTAGCGCTTGACCAGAGAGGAGATCTCGACGGCCGCCGCTGCGCTCATCGTGCGAGTGTTGCACGAGTCGCCGGAACCGCCGACGACCGGTCGGACCGGCCGTCTCCGGGCCGGGGTCAGAGCTCGCCGACGTCGTCCTGTTCGTCGATGACCTCCGGCTCACGCGCTGCTCGCGCCGGGCCGACGACGAATGCGAGGACGAAGATCAGCAGGCCGACGCCGGTCAGGATCCAGCCGATGACGCTGAGGTCGAACGTACCCACCCGGTCACGCACGCCGAGGGCCAGGATCAGCCCCAGCGTCATCAGGAAGATGCCGCGGCCAAGGGTCATGTCAGCCACGTACCCCCGGCCGACCCGCACAAACCGGCTGCCGGACCGGGCTCACGCCGCCGCAGGACCGCCATGGCGCCAGGCCTCCGCCGGGATCCGGTCGAGCACATCCGCCAGCGCGTCGAGGCCGCTCAGCAGCCGGTCCGGGGTGAGCCGGCCGGCCTGGTAGCCGACCATCGTGTCGCCGGCGAACCGCCACTCCCACGCCGGCCCGGCCTCGAGCTCTGCGAGGACCGGCGGCTGCAGCACCGTCGTCGCGAACAGCTGGTCCGTGCAGGCGACGTGGTACCGGCGCCCGGACTCGCCGGGGACGTCGGCACCGGGCCGGTCCAGCACGCGCGCCACCGCACCGGCGACGGCGTCCTTCCTGGTCACGGCCAGGTCGGGGACGGGTGCGGGCAGTGGGATCGTCACGACGGTGCGCCGGTGCGGGATCGCGGTCTTGGCCGCGGGCGACGGCGTGACCTCGTAGAGGTACTCGAACGCGAGGAAGTCGCGGCCGCGGTGGGTGCCGGTGACGACGGGTCGCGCGACGCCGCCGCCGGGGTGGAACGGCGGGCCGGGCCAGCGCCGGGTCAGCTCCTCGTCGCCCGAGCCGAGCCGCCAGCCGTGCGAGTGGACGAATCCGCGCAGGTCCGCGAGGCGCCGCTGGGCGGTGAACCGTCCGTACCGCACACTCACGAACACCGCGCCGGCCAGCACGGCGAACAGCAGGACGACGGCTGCTTCCATCGAACGATCACCCGCCTCTCGCTCAGGGCGTACCCCGCCCGCGGATCGATCAACGGCGGGTGCCCGCGAAACCGACGGATCCCGGCCCGCTTCGGCCTGTATCCGTCGGTTTCGCGAGCATCCGCCGGCCTCGCGGGTACCAGGGGCAAGGCGCCGTCCGACGACCATGCGGCGGGCTGTGACGCTCCACACAGAAAGGTAAGGCTCACCTGCGTGATGCATCGCACGGTGAGGAGGTTGAGTCCCGACCTGAAAAAGAGCACGATGGTGTTGTGAAATACGTGCGCGACGCGACTCGGGCACCGGGCGACGAGCCCGGCGTCCAGGAGGCGCACGCGCGCACCCGCGAGCGCGTCGCCCGCTCCATCCTCGAGAACGGCCCGTCGACGGCGGCGGCGCTGGGCGAGCGCCTGGGGCTGACCCCGGCGGCCGTACGGCGTCACCTCGACACCCTGCTGGGCGACGGCGTCATCGAGGCCCGCGAGGAGCGAGTCTACGGCCACCGCGGCCGCGGCCGCCCGGCCAAGGTGTTCGTGCTGACGCCGGCCGGTCGCGACGCGTTCGAGCAGGCCTACGACGATCTCGCGGTCGGTGCGCTGCGGTTCCTCGCCGAGACCGGGGGTGAGCACCTCGTCGCCGAGTTCGCCCGTCGGCGCATCGCCGACCTCGAGGAGCGGTACCGGCCTATCATCGAGTCGGTACCTCCGGAGCAGCGCGCGGCCGCGCTCGCCGACGCCCTCAGCGCCGACGGGTACGCCGCGTCGGCCCAGGCCTCGCCGGTGACGGGCGAGCAGCTGTGCCAGCACCACTGCCCGGTGGCGCACGTCGCCGAGCAGTTCCCGCAGTTGTGCGAGGCCGAGACTGAGGCGTTCGCCCGGCTGCTCGACACCCACGTCCAGCGCATCGCCACCATCGCGCACGGCGAGGGCGTCTGCACCACGCACATCCCCCGGGGCGGCGTCGTCCCGGCCACAGGCACGACCGAGAACGCGGAGAGGATCTCCTGAATATGACCACCACCGCTCACCCCGAGCTCGAGGGCCTGGGTCGTTACGAGTACGGCTGGGCCGACAGCGACACCGCCGGCGCGGCCGCGAAGCGCGGGCTGAACGAGGACGTGGTCCGCGAGATCTCCGCGCTCAAGGGCGAGCCCGAGTGGATGCTCGAGACCCGCCTCAAGGCGCTGCGGCTCTACGAGAAGAAGCCGGTTCCCACGTGGGGCGCCGACCTGTCGACCATCGACTTCGACAACATCAAATACTTCGTCCGCTCCACCGAGAAGCAGGCCGCGTCCTGGGACGAGCTGCCCGACGACATCAAGAACACCTACGACAAGCTCGGCATCCCCGAGGCGGAGAAGCAGCGCCTCGTGGCCGGCGTCGCGGCCCAGTACGAGTCCGAGGTCGTCTACCACAAGATCCGTGAGGACCTCGAGGAGCAGGGCGTCATCTTCCTCGACACCGACACCGGGCTGAAGGAGCACCCCGAGCTGTTCAAGGAGTACTTCGCCTCGGTCATCCCGGCCGGCGACAACAAGTTCTCCGCGCTGAACACCGCGGTGTGGTCCGGCGGCAGCTTCATCTACGTGCCGAAGGGCGTCCACGTCGAGATCCCGCTGCAGGCCTACTTCCGCATCAACACCGAGAACATGGGCCAGTTCGAGCGGACGCTGATCATCGCCGACGAGGACTCCTACGTCCACTACGTCGAGGGCTGCACCGCCCCCATCTACACGTCCGACTCGCTGCACAGCGCCGTCGTCGAGATCGTGGTGAAGAAGGGCGCCCGGGTCCGGTACACGACCATCCAGAACTGGTCGAACAACGTGTACAACCTGGTGACGAAGCGCGCCACGGCCGCCGAGGGCGCCACCATGGAGTGGATCGACGGCAACATCGGGTCGAAGATCACCATGAAGTACCCGGCCATCTACCTCATGGGCGAGCACGCCAAGGGCGAGACGCTGTCGCTGGCGTTCGCCGGCGAGGGCCAGCACCAGGACTCCGGGTCGAAGATGGTGCACCTCGCGCCGAACACCTCGAGCTCCATCGTGTCGAAGTCGGTCGCCCGCGGCGGCGGCCGTACGTCGTACCGCGGCCTGGTGCAGGTCATGCCGCGCGCCCACCACAGCGCCAGCACGGTCCGCTGCGACGCGCTGCTGGTCGACACCATCTCGCGCTCCGACACCTACCCGTACGTCGACATCCGCAACGACGACGTCTCCATGGGCCACGAGGCCACCGTCTCCAAGGTCAGCGAGGACCAGCTCTTCTACCTGATGAGCCGCGGCCTCACCGAGGAGGAGGCCATGGCGATGATCGTGCGCGGCTTCATCGAGCCCATCGCGCGCGAGCTGCCCATGGAGTACGCGCTGGAGCTGAACCGGCTGATCGAGCTGCAGATGGAGGGCGCGGTCGGCTGACGCGGCCGCCGCACCCGACACACCGAGCAGCAGCCGTCCACCCACGAGAGAGAGCAGATGACCACGGACACGGCTCAGCAGGCCCAGCACGGCCTCACCGAGCACTCCCACGGCGCCGGCGCGCCCGACCACGGCGGGAGCGCCTTCGACACCGTCGCGTCGTTCGACGTCGACGCCCACGTGGTGCCGCGCGGGCGCGAGGAGGAGTGGCGCTTCACGCCCATGGCGCGGCTGCGCGGCCTGCACGACGACGCCCCGCTCGACGGCCACGACTACGAGGTCAGCGTCGACGCCGACCCGCAGGTGGTCGTCGAGACGGTCGAGGCGACCGACGCGCGGCGCGGCTCGTCCGGCTACGTGCCGAACGACCGCCCCAGCGCGCGGGCGTGGGCCGAGGCGGACAAGGTGCTGGCCATCACCGTGCCGGCCGACGTCGTCGCCGAGAAGCCCACCATCGTCCGGCTGCAGGGCCTGAGCGCCGAGAAGGCGGCCGCCGGCCACGTGGTCATCACCGCCGAGCGGTTCAGCCAGAGCGTGGTCGTCCTCGAGCACGAGGGCTCGGCGGCCTTCGCCGACAACGTCGAGATCGTCACCCACGACGGCGCCAGGCTCATCGTGGTCTCGCTGCAGGACTGGGCCGACGACTCCGTGCACCTGTCGCACCACCACATCAGCGTGGGCCGCGACGCCGTCGTCAAGCACGCCGTGGTGAGCTTCGGCGGCGACCTGGTGCGCACCTCGGTCACGCTCGACTACGCGGCTCCCGGCGGCGACGCCGAGCTGCTCGGCCTGTACTTCGCCGACAGTGGCCAGCACCTCGAGAAGCGCCTGTTCGTCGACCACAACCAGCCCCACTGCCGCAGCAACGTGCTGTACAAGGGCGCGCTGCAGGGCAGGAAGGCGCACACGGTGTGGATCGGCAACGTGCTCATCCGGCCCGCGGCCGAGGGCATCAGCACCTACGAGCTCAACCGCAACCTGGTGCTCACCGACGGTGCCCGCGCCGACTCCGTCCCGAACCTCGAGATCGAGACCGGTGAGATCGAGGGCGCCGGGCACGCCAGCGCCACCGGCCGGTTCGACGACGAGCAGCTGTTCTACCTGATGGCGCGGGGCATCCCGGCCGACGAGGCCCGCCGGCTGGTCGTGCGCGGCTTCTTCACCGAGCTGATCAACAAGATCGGCGTACCGGAGATCGCCGAGCGGCTGACCGCCACAGTCGAGCGCGAGCTGGCCATCGGCGAGGGCCTGCCGGCCGCGTCGGCCACGCCGCCTACCGCCACCGTCGAGCACTGACCACCGAGAACACCCGAGAGGCATCGAAAATGAGCACCCTGGAGATCCGCGGCCTGCACGTCTCCGTCGAGACCGAGGCCGGTCCCAAGGAGATCCTGCGCGGCGTCGACCTCACCGTCCGCAGCGGCCAGACGCACGCCATCATGGGCCCGAACGGCTCCGGCAAGTCGACCCTGGCGTACTCGCTCGCCGGACACCCGAAGTACACCGTCACCAGCGGCGAGGTGCTGCTCGACGGCGAGGACGTCCTGGCCATGACGGTCGACGAGCGGGCCCGCGCCGGCCTGTTCCTGGCCATGCAGTACCCGGTCGAGGTGCCGGGCGTGTCGGTGTCGAACTTCCTGCGCACCGCCAAGACCGCCGTCGACGGCGGGGCGCCGAAGCTGCGCACCTGGGTGAAGGACGTCAAGGAGGCCATGGACAAGCTGGCCATCGCCGACGACTTCGCCGAGCGCGACCTCAACACCGGCTTCTCCGGTGGTGAGAAGAAGCGGCACGAGATCCTGCAGCTGGAGCTGCTGAACCCGAAGTTCGCCGTCCTCGACGAGACCGACTCCGGCCTCGACATCGACGCGCTGCGGGTGGTGTCCGACGGCGTCAACCGCTTCTCCGCGAGCGGCGACAAGGGCGTCCTGCTGATCACGCACTACACGCGCATCCTGCGCTACATCAAGCCCGACTTCGTGCACGTCTTCGTCGCGGGCCGGGTCGCCGAGGAGGGCGGCCCGGAGCTGGCGGAGAAGCTGGAGGAGAAGGGCTACGTCGACTACGTCGGCACCCCCGCCTGAGCCGTCAGAACCGAGACCGAGGAGCCATCGTGAGCGCACCGCACAGCCCGCTGGACGTGGATCGGGTCCGCAAGGACTTCCCGATCCTCGAACGGCGGCTCGCCGGTGACCACCCGCTGGTCTACCTCGACTCCGCGAACACCTCGCAGAAGCCGGCCGCCGTCCTCGACGTCCTCGCCGAGCACTACACCCGGCACAACGCCAACGTGGCGCGTGCGGTGCACCAGCTCGGCGAGGAGTCGACGGCGGCCTACGAGAGCGCCCGCGACAAGCTCGCGGCACTGATCAACGCACCCAGCCGCGACGAGATCATCTTCACGAAGAACGCGTCCGAGGCGCTCAACCTGGTCGCGCACACGCTGGCCAGCGGCCTGGCCGACGACCCGCGGTACCGGCTCGGGCCCGGCGACGAGATCGTCGTCACCGAGATGGAGCACCACTCCAACATCGTGCCGTGGCAGCTGGCGGCGAAGCGGACGGGCGCGGCGTTCCGCTGGTTCGGGCTCACCGATGACGGCCGGCTCGACCTCTCGACGATCGGCGAGCTGATCAACGAGCGGACGAAGATCGTCTCGCTGGTGCACCAGTCGAACAGCCTCGGTACCGTCAACGACGTCGCCACCGTCGTCGCCCGTGCGCGCGAGGTGGGCGCCCTCGTACTGCTGGACGGGTCGCAGTCGGTGCCGCACCAGCCCATCGACGTGACGGCGCTGGGCGTCGACCTGCTCGCGTTCACCGGCCACAAGATGGTCGGACCGACCGGCATCGGTGTGCTGTGGGGCCGCCGCGAGGTGCTCGACGCGCTGCCCCCGTTCCTCGGCGGCGGCGAGATGATCGAGACCGTCGACATGACGGGGTCCACGTTCGCACCCATCCCGCACAAGTTCGAGGCCGGCACGCCGCCGATCGCGCAGGCCATCGGGCTGGGCGCGGCGGTCGACTACCTCACCGGCATCGGCCTGGACCGCATCCACGAGCACGAGCTGACCCTTACGGGGTACGCGCTGGAGAAGCTGAACGCCATCGACGACCTCCGCATCATCGGCCCCAACTCACTGGAGGGGCGCGGCGGCACCGTCTCGTTCGTCGTCGACGGCGTCCACCCGCACGACGTCGGCCAGCTCCTCGACGAGCAGGGCGTCGCGGTGCGCGTCGGGCACCACTGCGCCCGGCCGGTCTGCGTCCGGTACGGAATACCCGCGACCACCCGAGCGTCGTTCTACCTGTACACCACGTTCGACGAGATCGACGCGCTCGCCGACGGTCTCCACCAGGTGAAGAGGTTCTTCGGGTGAGCGACAGCCTGTACCAGGAGATCATCCTGGACCACTACAAGCACCCGCACGGGCGCGGGTTGCGCGAGCCGTTCGGTGGCGAGGCGCACCACGTCAACCCCACGTGCGGCGACGAGATCACCATGCGGGTCGCCCTCGACGGCGAGAAGATCACCGACGTCTCGTACGACGGTCAGGGCTGCTCGATCAGCCAGGCGTCGGCGAGCGTCCTGCATGAGCTGCTGACCGGCTCCACCGTCGACGACGCCTTCGCGACCGAGCGCGTGTTCACCGAGCTGATGCAGGGCCGCGGCCAGGTCGAGCCCGACGAGGACGTGCTCGGCGACGGCATCGCCTTCGCCGGCGTCGCCAAGTACCCCGCCCGCGTTAAGTGCGCACTGCTGAGCTGGATGGCGTTCAAGGACGCGACCGCCCGCGCGCTCTCCGGCGCCGGGCGGACTTCTTGACCGACTGGCGTCAGACCTCGCGGTCGGCTGCAACCTTTCAAGGAGGAGACCCGATGACCACCACCGTCGACCTCGAGGACCTCAAGGAGGCCCTCCGCGACGTCGTCGACCCCGAGCTGGGCATCAATGTCGTCGACCTCGGCCTGATCTACGGCGTCACCGTCGACGAGCAGAACGTCGCCACCGTCGACATGACGCTCACCAGCGCCGCCTGCCCGCTCACCGACCTCATCGAGGAGCAGGCCGCGGCCGCCACCGACGGCCTCGTCAGCGAGCTGCGCATCAACTGGGTGTGGATGCCGCCGTGGGGGCCGGACAAGATCACCGACGAGGGGCGGGAGCAGCTGCGCGCGCTCGGCTTCAACGTATGAGCGCGCCGCAGGCCGTCGTCTTCGACCTCGGGGGAGTGCTGGTCGACTGGGACCCGCGCTACCTCTACCGCACGCTGCTGCCGTCGGAGGACGCGGTGGAGCGGTTCCTCGCCGAGGTCACGACGCCGGAGTGGAACGCCGCGCAGGATGCCGGCCGGACCTGGGCCGACGCGGTGGCGGTGCTGTCCGCGGAGTTCCCGGAGCATGCCGAGCTGATCTCGGCATACGACACACGGTGGATCGAGACCATCGGCGGCGAGATCGACGGCTCCGTCGAGCTGTTGCGCGAGCTGCGCGACGGTGGCTCGGTGGGGTTGTTCGCGCTGACCAACTGGTCCTCGGAGAAGTTCCCGCTGGCCATGGAGCGGTACGAGTGGTTGTCCTGGTTCGAGGGCATCGTGGTGTCGGGGACGGAGCGGCTGGTGAAGCCGGACCCGCGGATCTTCCAGCTGCTGCTCGAGCGTTACGACCTCGACGCGTCGTCGACGGTGTACATCGACGACAACCCGCCCAACGTCGACGCCGCCGCGGACCTGGGCATGACCAGCCTGCACTTCACCGGCCCCGACCGGCTGCGCGACGAGCTGTCGCAGCTGGGCCTGGTGTCGCCCGATCGTTCATCCGAGGAGTAAGAGATGGCCGTCCGACGGATCCGGCTGTTCGGCGACCCGGTGCTGCGCACCAAGGCCGAACCCGTGGTCGACTTCGACCGTGAGCTGCGCCAGCTCGTCACCGACCTCGTCGACACCATGCAGGCTGCGCCCGGCGCCGGCCTCGCGGCACCGCAGATCGGCGTCTCCCTCCGCGTCTTCACCTACGACGTCGACGATGTCGTGGGCCACCTGATCAACCCGTCGCTGGAGCTGTCCGAGGAGGAGCAGTTCGGGCCCGAGGGCTGCCTCTCCCTCCCCGGCCTCGAGTACGACTGCCGCCGCGCCCTGCGCGTCGTCGCCCACGGGTTCAACATGTACGGCGACCCGGTCGCCATCGAGGGGTCGGAGCGGCTGGCGCGCGCGATCCAGCACGAGACCGACCACCTCGACGGCATCCTCTTCATCGACAAGCTCGACCGCGAGGCCCGCAAGGCGGCGATGAAGGTCATCCGCGAGGCCGACTGGGCGGGGGAGCAGGCGCCGATCGTCAAGGAGTCGCCGCACGCCACCTTCGGCCGCGCCATCTGACGGTCTCGGCTTCGCCCCCGAGCTCACCCCGCCCCGACGCGCGTTGATCTTGGAGCAACCGTGCAGTTCCGGCCACGAATGTCCGATTGATACCCCGGTTACTCCAAGATCAACAGTGGGCTGGCGGTCGGTGTCGCAGCGTCAGGCGGCCGGGCCAGCGTCGTAGCGGAGCAGGACGAGCTGGGAGTCGTCCAGGCGGTGGGTGTCCAGCAGCCGCAGGGGAGTGCGCGGCCCGCCGCCCCAGATGGGCGTCCCGCCGCCGAGGAACGTCGACCCCACCAGCAGGTGGACCTCGTCCACCAGCCCGGCCCGCAGCAGCGCCGTCCACATCGTCCGGCTGCCGAAGGTCAGGATGTCGCCGCCCTCCTCGGCCTTGAGAGCCGCCACGGCATCGGCCACATCCGCCTGCCTCACGACGCGGGCGTCGCCCCACGGCTCCGACGGATCGACGTTCAGCGTGTCGGACACGACCACCTTGTCGATCGCCGTCGTGAGCCGCGACACCTCCCGCTCGGCCTCGCGCACGTCCGTCCGGTCGGCGACGGACGGCCAGAACGACCGGAACCCCTCGAACGACGTGCGGCCGAGCAGCAGCGTCGACGCGGAGCGCAGCCGCTCGGCGTTGTAGTCGTCGAACGTCTCGTCGAACGGCATGACCATGACGTCCTTGCCGGGGCCGTCGTAGTAGCCGTCGGCCGACACGATGTTCGTGACGATGAGCTTGCGCATGAGCGTTCCTTCCGCGTAGTGACACAGTCACCAGGGCAGAGACACAGCATGCCGCCGATTCATCGGTCCGCGGCGGAGAAATCGTGAGCGATCAGCCGGGCGAGGCAGTCGTTCCAGCCCTGCGCGTGATCGGCGCACTGGCCGGGGTCGGTGAACCGCTCGTGGGTGACGACGACGTCCGTCCCGCCGTCGTCCGCGGCGAGGAACTCCACCGTCACCAGCGTCTCCAGGTCCTCGCCGTCCCAGCGCCAGGTGTGCACCAGCCGGTCGGGCGCATCGACAGCGGCGAACTCACCGCTGACGGCCATGTCGGCGGCCGCCGACGCGATCCGGAACCGGCCGCCGACCCGCAGGTCCACCTGGCACGACGTCTCGAACGAGGCCGGCCAGTACCAGCGGGCCAGCTCCGCGGGGTCGGTCCACGCCCGCCAGACCCGGGCCCGGTCGGCCGGGACGTGGCGCTTGAGCTGCAGGGTCAGGGGCGTCGTCACGGGTTCTCCTTCAGATAGGCGGTCAGGGCATCCAGCCGTTCGTCCCAGTAGGCGCCGTACTCGGCCAGCCAGGCGGCGGCATCACGCAGCGGGGCGGCCGTCAGCATGCAGTACCGCTGCCGGCCCTTCTTCGCCGTCGCCACAAGGCCCGCCTGCTGGAGGACGGCGAGGTGCTTCGTCAGCGCCGGGAGGCTGGCCGCCAGGGGAGTGGCCAGCTCGGTCATCGTCGCCGGCCCGAGGCGCAGCCGCTCGACAACGGCCCGCCGGGTCGGGTCGGCGAGCGCGGCGAAGACCACGTCCAGGCCGGTCGGAGCCGGGCGGGCAGGGCTCATGGCGTCGCACAATACTTCACCAAGTGGTGAAGTGACAACCCCGGCTGCTTGCGTTCGCTGGTCCTGCGGTGTTACGGTTCATCGGTCAAGTAATGAACCTAGGAACCGAAGGGGGTGCGCATGTTCGACGACCGGAGCCCGATCTACCACCAGATCGCGGAGGCCATCAAGAACGACATCCTCAGCGGCACGTTGGGAGCTGACGAGCAGGTGATGTCCACCAACCAGTACGCGACGTACTACCGCATCAACCCGGCGACGGCCGCCAAGGGGTTCCAGCAGCTGGTGGACGAGGGCGTCCTCTACAAGCGGCGTGGGATCGGCATGTTCGTCAGCCCCGACGCCCGCGACATGCTGCTGTCCCAGCGCCGCGATCGGTTCTTCGCCGACGTCGTGGAGCCGATGGTCGCCGAGGCCCGGGTCATCGGCATCCCGCTCGACGACGTCGTCGCCCGCATCCAGACGCTGAAGGGTCGTGAGTCGGCATGACACTGGACATCGACATCCAGAACCTCACCGTCCGCTACCCGGGCGTGACGGCGGTCGACGACCTCACGCTGAAGCTCGAGGGCGGCAAGATCTACGGGCTGCTCGGCCGCAACGGGTCGGGCAAGACGACGCTGCTGTCGCTGATCGCGGCGTTCCGCCGGGTCACCGAGGGCACCGTCCTCGTCGACGGCGAGGCGCCGTTCGAGAACGAACGGCTGACGCAGCAGATCTGCCTGGTCCGCGAGAGCGGCGACATCGTGGTCGACGGCGACAGCGTCAAAGGGATCCTGCGTCGGTCGCGCCGGTTCCGACCGCAGTGGGACGACGAGTTCGCGCAGCGGCTGCTCGACCTGTTCCAGGTGCCGCTCGACCGTGGCGTCGCGAAGCTGTCGCGCGGGCAGAAGTCGGCGCTCGGCATCACCGTCGGGCTGGCGTCGCGGGCCCCGCTGACCATGCTCGACGAGTCCTACCTCGGCATGGACGCGCCGTCGCGGTACGCGTTCTACGACGTCCTGCTCGAGGACTACATCGAGAACCCGCGCACGATCATCCTGTCGACGCACCTCATCGAGGAGGTCGCGCGGCTGTTCGAGCAGGTCGTCATCATCGACCGCGGCCGGCTGGTCGCCCACGACGACACCGAGTCGCTGCGCATGCGCGGCGCCGCCGTCGTCGGCCCCGCGACCGCCGTCGACGACTTCACCACCGGCATGACGGTCCTCGGCGAGCAGCGCCTCGGCGGCACGAAGTCCGTCACCGTCTTCGGCGAGATCCACCCCGACGCGCGCGCCGTCGCCACCGACTGGGGCCTGGAGCTGTCGCCGGTCGCGCTGCAGGACCTGTTCGTCCACCTCACGAAGGGAGACCCGGCATGAGCGCCGCCCTCGCGTACCGCCGCTCCCGGGCGTCGTTCCTGGACCTCTCGGCCGGCTTCTCGACGGCCGTCCTGTGGTTCTTCGCGACCGTCGCCGTGATCTTCCTGCTCATCGGCCTGGGCATCGAGCTGGCCAGCGGCATCGACGGCGGCGAGAGCATCTGGGAGAACTCCCAGTACGCCACCCGGTACTTTCCGCTCTCGATGGGCATCATGATCACCGCCGCCTATCTGCCGGTGGCCGTGGCCTCCGGCGTCACGCGGCGCAGCTTCGCCTGGGCGGGCACGGGCGCCGTCCTCGCGCTGTCCGGTCTCATGGCGCTGTTCGAGGCCGGCGGCTACCTCATCGAGTACGGCCTGTACCGCGTGATCGATGTGACGCCGCAGTTCACCACGCGGCACCTGTTCGACCAGGGCTACCAGTTCTGGATCATCGTCCCCGAGGTCTGGATCGTCGTCGCCGCCAACGTGGCCGCGGGCTGGCTGATCGGCTCGGCGTACTACAAGTGGGGCTGGTTCGGCCCGACGCTCGCCCTGCCGCTGCTGCTGCTCCCGCTGGTGGCCGTCGAGGCGATCATGGCGGTCGGCTGGGCGGGCGAGGCGCTCGACGCCATGAACGTCGAGCACCTGCCCACGGCCGCCGCGGTTCCCGCCGCGCTCGCCGTCCTCGCCCTGACGCTCGCGGGCATGCAGCGCTTCGTCCGCGCCATCGACCTCCGGCCGCAGAAAGCCTGACCCCCTGATCTGGAAGGACGGCACCACCATGCCGATCATCGACGTGACCAACCTGCACAAGGCCTACGGCTCCACCGTCGCGGTCGACGACGTCTCGTTCGCGGTCGAGGAGGGCGAGATCTTCGGGATCCTCGGCCCCAACGGCGCCGGCAAGACCACCACCGTCGAGTGCATCGAGGGACTGCGGCGGCCCGACGGCGGCAGCGTCAGCGTGCTGGGCCTGGACCCCGTCCGCGACCGCGCGGACATCCGCAAGGTGCTCGGCGCGCAGCTGCAGGAGAGCGAGCTCCCGGAGAAGATCACCGTCGCCGAGGCTCTGGACCTCTACGCGTCGTTCTACGCGTCGCCGGCGAACCCGGCCGAGCTGCTCGCCGACCTCGGGCTGACCGAGAAGGCCGGCACCCGGTTCGAGAAGCTGTCCGGCGGGCAGAAGCAGCGGCTGTCGATCGCGCTCGCGCTGGTCGGCAACCCGCGCGTCGCCGTGCTCGACGAGCTCACCACCGGCCTGGACCCGCAGGCGCGGCGCGACACCTGGCAGCTGATCGAGCAGGTGCGCGCGCGCGGCGTCACGATCATCCTGGTCACGCACTTCATGGACGAGGCCGAGCGGCTGTGCGACCGCCTCGCGCTGATCGACGGCGGGCGGGTCGCGGCCATCGACAGCCCGGCCGGCCTGATCGCGCGGGTGGCATCGGAGCAGACGCTGCGGTTCCGGCCGTCGTCACCGCTGGACGAGACGGTCCTCACCGCCCTGCCCGACGTCACCCGGGTCGCTCGCGATGGCGGGCACTACGTCGTCACCGGCACCGGCAACCTGCCCTACACCGTCATCACCACGCTGGCCGCGCACGACGTCGTCGCCGCCGAGCTGCGCATGGACCAGGCCAGTCTCGAAGACGCGTTCGTCGCGTTGACCGGCCGGTCCTTCGAGCACCAGGCCGCGGCCTGACGCCGCCCGCCGCGTTCGGAAGAGGAGACCCCGTGTCCACGCTGACCAAGATCACCACGGTCGAGTCCAAGCTGTTCCTCCGCGACACGACGTCCGCCGTCATGACGTTCGCCCTGCCGATCGGCCTGATGATCGTGTTCGGCTCGATCGGGCTGGGGGAGAACGACCCCGAGACCGGCATCACGAAAGCCTTCCTGCCGGTGATGGCGCTGGCGTTGTCGGCGGCGCTGCTCGCGCTGAGCATCCTGCCGACGGTGCTCGCGACCTACCGCGAGAAGGGCATCCTGCGCCGGCTGTCGACGACCCCGGTCCACCCCGGCAACGTGCTGGCCGCCCAGGTGCTGGTGAACCTGGCGGCGCTGGTGGCCGCGGCGGTGATGGTGGTCCTGCTCGGCGGGGCCGCGTTCGACCTGGGGACGCCGTCGAACGTGGCCGGGTTCCTGGTCGCCTTCGTGCTGACGGCGACGGCGCTGTTCGGGGTGGGTCTGCTGGTGGCGGCGCTGGCGCCGACCGGCAAGGCGGCGACGTCGATCGGGATGCTCCTGTTCTTCCCGAGCATGTTCTTCGCCGGGGTCTGGACACCGGGCGACCTGATGCCGTCGTGGGGGCGGCCGATCCGCGAGGTGAGCCCGCTGGGCGCCGGCATGGAGGCGCTGCAGGACGCCTGGAACGGCGGCTGGCCCGACGGGACGAACCTCCTCGCGCTGGTGGTCGTGACGGTGGTCGCCGGCGGCGTCGCGGCCCGGGTGTTCCGCTGGGAGTGACCCCCGTCTAGACGACCTCGGCCAGCTGTGGCGCCCGTCCGGCTGGGAGCGCAGGGAGCGAGCGCGCGGTGTCCGCCAGCAGGTGGACGCCGCGCGCGAGGTCGTCGGAGCGCCCGGTGTACGGGATGCGGAGGAACCGCTCGAACGCCCCGTCGACGCCGAACCTCGGGCCCGCGATGAGGCTGATGCCCCTGGTCAGGCCGAACAGTGCTAGCGCCGAGCTGATCGGCGCGCCGAGCCCCACCCACAGCGACATGCCGCCGTCCGGCACCGGAACGTCCCACTGCGGCAGCCGCTCGTGCAGCTCGCGCACCAGCACGTCGCGGTGGTGCCGCAGCTGCTCGGTGCGGCGCTGCACGAGCGCGTCGTAGTCGTCGAACACCTCGATGGCCACCAGCTGCTCCAGCTCCGGCGTCCCGAGGTCGCCGGCCGCCCGCGCCGCGTGCAGCGCGCCGATGACGTCGTCGTCGGCCCGGATCCAGCCGATGCGCAGGCCGCCCCACACGCTCTTGCCGAGCGATCCGATGGTGACGGTGCGGTGGTCGTCCGCGCGGGCGGCGAACGGCACGTCCGTCCAGCCGCGGTCGATGTCGAGGTCCGCCGTCGTCTCGTCGAGGACGAGGACGGTGCCCGCCCGGCGCGCGTAGCGGATGACGTCGTCCCTTTGTGCCGGCGGCATCGAGGCGCCGGTCGGGTTCTGGAAGTCGGGGATCAGGTAGGCCAGCGACGGGCGGACCCGCTCGAACGCGTCGCGCAGCCGGTCGCCGTCCCAGCCGTCGGCGGTGACCGGCACGGTGACCAGCCGCCCGCCGCTCATGCGGAAGGCGTCGAGGGCGTGCGGGTAGGTCGGCGACTCGACCAGCACCCGGTCGGCCCGCCGCACCAGCGTCCGCCCGATCAGCGCGATCGCGTGCTGCGCGCCGAGGGTGATCATGATCTGGCCGGGGCGGGTGGGCAGGCCGCGCGCGCTGTAATGGTGGGCGATGCGCTCGCGCAGCGTCGGGCTGCCGATGAGGTCGAAGCCGGTCTTGCCGAGGACCCCGGAGAGGTTGGCCGTGGCACGCTGGATGATCGTCTCGAGCCCGCTGATCGCCGCCGGCGCCGCCCGCGCGAAGTCGACGACGGCCGGCTGGGGGAGCGCGCCCGGGCGGTCGTGCGGGTGCGGCAGCGCGACGACGCTGCCGGAGCCGCGCTGGCTGACCAGGTGGCCGGTCTGCTTGAGCGCGCGGTACGCGGACACGATGGTGGTGCGGCTGCGGTCGAGTTCGTCCGCGAGCTCCCGCTCGGCGGGCAGCCGGGTCCGCGTCGGCAGCCGCCCGTCGATGATCAGCAGCCGGATGCGGTCGGCCAGCGCGTGGTACGCGCTCTGCCCGTCGGTCTCCCACTCGCCGAGCAGGGTTCGCAGATCCTTCGGCCCGATCCGTCCGCCGTTCATCAGTCCAGTCTTCCACGATTGGCATCTTGTTGAGAAGAGTGGACTGGTGTTTCGTGGGAGGTGACAGCGGATTGGTCTTGTTCTTCGGGTGGCGGTTTGATCATGGGTGTGATCGTGGTGGTGACGGTGTTGCTGCTGGCGTGGGCGCTGGCGGCCGGTCTGTGGACGGCGCAGCATGGTGACGTGCGGGCCCAGCCGTTCCGCTCGGACTACGACAGCCGCCGTCCGCGGCCGTGAGGCGGGGTTCGAGCCACTGGTGCCACCAGGCGCAGGGTGACGATCTGGAAAGGCCGCAGCGTGAGCCGGACGGCCCCGGCTCGAAGCATCGCGTCGTCCGCGCTGCCGGTCGCCCGCTCGAGCAGATCGGTCAGGTGCACGTCGCGCACGTCGAAGCCCGGCTCGACGACCACCTGGGCCCGCCTGCCCAGCGACTCGTAGAGTCGGACGACGACGTCGCCGGAACGGTCGTGGGCGAGCTTGACGGACTCGACGACGACACCGTCGCCGCGGGTCCGCACCAGTGGCGCGACGGGATCGGCCCCCGGGACGATCCGAGGTCGGAGGTTGACGCCGTAGCCCTCCTGGACGGCATCGGCGATCGAGGCGCCCGGGCGCACGGTCACGACCATCGTGTGCTCGCCTTGGTCGGTGGCCGGGTCGGGGTAGCGCGGCCCGCGCAGCAGCGACAGCCGGACCGTGGTCGTGGTACCGCGATCGGGCCGGACGGCGCGGCTGACGTCGTGCCCGTAGGTGCTGTCGTTGCCGATAGCGACGCCGTAGCCGGGCTCGCCCACATGCAGCCACCGATGAGCGCAGACCTCGAACCGGGCCGCGTCCCACGAGGTGTTCTCGTGCGTGGGCCGGAAGACGTGTCCGAACTGCGTCTCCGCGGCCGATCGATCGGCTCGCACGTCGAGAGGGAAGCCCAACTTGAGCAGCTTCTCCTGCTCGTGCCAGTCGACGGTGGTGGTGATGCGCAGCGACGGCGACTCCGGGTCGAGGCTGATGCGCTGGAGCATCGACGACCGGCCGAACCGTCGCTCCACGACGACCGTCGCGGCCGGACCGGGCGTCTCCAGCCGGACGTCGGCCGCCTCGTCGAGTTCGACGACGTTGCGGCGATGATGCTCGTCGATGTCCCAGGCGTCCCAGCGGTTCGGCAGGTCGCGATGCAGCTCGGGCAGATTGCCCGCGGCGCCCGGCGCGATCGCATCCCGTCCGGAGGCGTGGTCGACAAGCGAGACCAGCAGCCCCCGCCGGTCGACCTGCGCCCGGATCACGCCGTTGTCCAGGACGAAGCCGCCGCCGCTCGGCGAGACGTCGACGCGTCCGGCCGGCTCTGTCACGGGTCCGGCCGCCAGCGGCTCCACGCCGAGGCGCGGATGCGGCGCCGCGTTCAGCAGCAGCGGGCGGTCGCCCGGGCCCACCAGTGCCGCCACCGCGTCGGCGATGATCGACTCCAGCTCGGCGGCGATCCGCGCGTAGTCGCGCTCGGCGTCCTGGTAGACCCACGCGATAGAGCTGCCGGGAAGGATGTCGTGGAACTGCAGGAGCAGCACGTTCTGCCAGCTGCGCCGCAGCCGGTCGTAGGGGTAGGGGACACCCCGCCGGACGGTCGCGGTCGCCGCCCACAGCTCGGCCTCACGCAGCAGGTGCTCGCTGCGCCGGTTGCCGCGCTTCGTGTTCGCCTGGGACGTGTACGTGCCGCGGTGGAACTCCAGGTACATCTCGCCGACCCACACCGCCGGATCGGTCAGCTCGGCCTGCGCCCGCTCGAAGAACGTCGACGGCGCACCCATGCGGACGGTCGGAGAGCCCTCCAGGGAGCGCAGCCGGTGTGCCGCGGCCAGCATCTCCCGCGTCGGGCCGCCGCCGCCGTCACCCCACCCGAACGGCACCAGCGAGATGGTGCCGTGGCCCTTCTCCCGGTAGTTGCGCTGAGCGTGTGCCAGCTGCGCTCCGGACAGGTCGGAGTTGTACGTGTCGACCGGCGGGGCATGCGTGAAGATCCGCGAGCCGTCGATGCCCTCCCACCAGAACGTGTGGTGCGGCATCGGGTTCGTCTGGTTCCAGGCCATCTTCTGGCCGAGGAACCAGCGTGCGCCGGCGTCAACCGCGATCTGCGGCAGCGCACCGGAGTAGCCGAAGGAGTCCGGCAGCCAGACCTCTTGGCAGTCGATGCCGAACTCCTCGGCGAAGAAGGTCTTGCCCTCGACGAACTGCCGCACTAGGGCCTCACCGCCAGGCAGGTTGGTGTCGGCCTCCACCCACATTCCGCCGACGGGCACGAACTGCCCGGCGGCGACCTTCTTCCGGATGCGCCCGAACAGCTCCGGGTAGAACTCCTTCACCCAGGCCAGCTGTTGGGCCGAGGAGCAGGCGAACACCAAGTCCGAGTCGTCGTCCATCAGCGCCACGACGTTGGAGAAGGTCCGCGCGCACTTGCGGATAGTCTCGCGCACCGGCCACAGCCAGGCCGAGTCGATGTGCGCGTGGCCGGTCGCGATGACGGCGTGTGCACTGGCATAGGCGGGTCTGGACAGCACGTCCGCCAGCTCGGCACGCCCCAAGGCGGCAGTGCCGGCGACGTCGTCAGGGTCGACGGCGTCGAGCATGCGCTCCAGCGCCCGCAGGATCTCGCTGCGCCGGGGCAGGTCCTCCGGCAGTTCGCCCATCAACCCGCGCAGCGTCCAGACGTCCTGGTACAGCTCCCAAGCGACAAGGTCGCGCTGAGCGAGATCAACCTGCGTCAAGCGGTAGAGCGGAGCGTCCCCGGCGGTGCCCTTGTCGCCGAGAGGGGTAGGGGCGAAGGTGAAGTCCTTGTCGGTGTTCGGGTTGGCGGCGGCCTCGACGTACAGGTCGACCCGGTCACCGCCTGCCGCTGCCAGCGGGACGTGGCGGTTGAACGGCGAGACGGCCTTGATGATCGTGCCGTCGGGCCGGTAGGCGGTGCCCTCGGCCTGGAAGCCCGGCGTGGTGCCGTCGAAGCCCAGGTCGATCAGGATCTCCAGGCCGGTGCGCCCGTTGGGGGCGGTCCAGTTGGCGGGAACGTCGCCGGTGACGTGCAGCCAGAGGGTGCTCCACGGCCGACCCCAGGGTTCGCCCACGGAGAACGGCAGGTACTCCTGCGCGATCGCCTGCCGGGCCGGCACCGGCTCGTCTGGCACCGGCCAGGCCGACACCGTCAGCGGTGCCGTGCGCGGGTAGATGGCCGGAGTCAGCCGCTCGTCGACGAACCGGCGCAGCCGCCCTTCGGTGATCATCCTGGTGTCGTGCATCCTGGTGGGCTCCTTCGTCACCGGCGCCGGACGATGCAGGCGGGGCCGGGCGTCGTGCCCGGGCCCGACGCGCCGACGGAGATGGTGGTCACGGCCTGCGGGCCGGTGTCGGCGAAGACACGCCCGCCGGCCAGGTCGAACGGCACCGTCACCGAGTCCCGGGCCGGGACGCTGACCCGGCGGAAGCCGAGCAGCTCACACTCGCGCGGCCAGGTGTCGCCACCGGTGCGATGCCCGAAGATCTTGACGACGTCGGCCACGTCGGCGTCGTGCGGGTTGGCCACGTCGACCTCGACGCGGACATCGTCGTCGCCGGGCAGGTGCTCGGCCCGGACGGCGAGGATCGTCGGGGCGCGATAGCTGAGGCCGAAGCCGAACGGCCGCAGCACCGGCTCGGGCGCGTCGGCGTAGACGGCGACAGCACTCTGCCGGTCGTTGTAGCGGACCGGCACCGCCCCGGCGGATGCCGGCAGCGTGACCGGAAGGCGGCCGGCGGGTTCGGCGTCGCCCACGAGCACCCGGACGATCTCGGGCGCGCCGTACGGCCCTGGGTACCAGGCGAGCAGGGTGGCGTCGGAGGCCTCGAGCACGCCGGTCAGCACGTGCGGCCGGCCGGCGATCACGACGCTGACCACCGTGCCGCGCGTGGCCCGCCGCACCAGACGCACGAGCTGGTCCTGCTCGCCGGGCAGGGCGAGGTCCGCCACGTCGACGCCCTCGCCGCTGGTGGCGACCGTACCGCCGGACAGCGCCGCGCCGTTGTCGGCGAACTCGTCGGCGTACGTGCGGTGACTGGTTCCGCCGAGCACGCAGAGCACGAGGTCAGCTGATGCCACGGCGCCCGCGATGTCGTCGGACCTTTCGGTGGCATGGACGACGTCCACCCGGCCGCCCGCCGCGGCGCGCAGCGCGTCGAGCACGGAGAGCTGGTCCTGCGGGCGCAGCGGCGGCACGTAGTCGCCCAGCATCGCCGTGGTCGAATCGGCGTTGGGCCCGACGACCACCCACCGCGGCCGTGGCCCACCGGCTACGGGCAACCGCAGGGGGAGGGCGGCGGCGTCGTTGGCGAGCAGGATCAGCGACCGTGCGGCCATCCGCCGGGAGAGCTCGATGGCCTGCGCCGGCGAGTGGTTCACCGGCTCCGGGCGAGCCATCAGTGCGTCGAGCAGGCCGAAGTGGGCCTTCACCGTCAGCACCCGGCGGCAGGCCCGGTCGATCGCGCTCAGCAGCCTGGGGTCCTGCTCCACGGCCTCTTCCAGCAGGGTGAACGCGGTGTCCCAGAGACTCAGGTCCACCCCGGCGCGCAGGGCCACCTCGGCCGCTCGGCGCAGTGAGCCGGTCATGAGGGCGAGCCGGTCGATCGCCTTCCCGTCGGCCATGACCAGACCGTCGAAGGCCCAGTCGTCGCGCAGCAGGCCGGTCAGCAGAGCGGGGCTGGAGCAGCAGGGTACGCCGTCGACGTCGTTGTATGCGGCCATGACACCGAGCGCACCGGCGGCGACGCCGGCTCGCGCGGCCGGCAGGTGCAGCTCGGCCAAGTCCCGGGGGCCGATGATCGCCGACTGCCCGTTGCGACCGCCCACGCCCTCTCCCTGTGCAGCGAAGTGCTTGAGGACGACACCGGCTCCGGCACCGGCGTGCAGCCGGGAGCGATTCGCGCCCTGCATCCCGGTGACCAGTGCGGTGGTCAGCTCGGCGGAGAGCAGCGGATCCTCGCCGAAGCACTCCTCCGAGCGGCCCCATCGAGGATCGCGCAGCAGGTCGAGTGAGGAGACCAGCGCGAGGTGGATGCCGGCGGCCCGCAACCCGTCGGCGACGGCGGCCGAGCACTCCGCGTAGAGCTGCGGGTCCCAGGACGAGCCGACGTTGAGGTTGACCGGGAACGACGGGCCGCCCAGGGCCTGGTGGCCGTGCGGCGCCTCCTCCACCAGCAGCGGGCCGATGCCGTGCCGGGAGTGCGTGCGTGTCGCGTCGACGATCATCGCTGCGACCTCCGCCCGGGCCTCGGGCACCACGCCGGTCCGCCAGTCCCGCCCGGACCACGCGTCGGCGCGCAAGGCCCCGTACAAGGCGCCGATGCCGCCCCAGCGCTCGGCCTCGACGTGGAACGCCTCGGTGAGCTCGTATCCAACGGCGGTGCGGCGCACGCAGTCCCAGCCGTACAAGCGCTGGTTGAGCTGGCCGACCTTCTCGCGCAGGCTCAGCCGGGTCAGCAGCTTCTCGATCGCGTCGAGGTCAGGACGCGGCATGGAACAACTCATTGGACGTGTGCAGGACGGCGGCGAACCGGTCCGGTGCCGCGCCGGCGAATCCGCTCACCCGGAACGTGTGCGACTCACCGGGCAGCAGGCTCACCAGCCCTGTGTCGACGACCGCGCGCGGATCGGCCTGCTCGGCCAGCAGGACGAGATCGGACAGGAACGTCTCGGCCGTCACCGTGACCTCGATGGCGTCCGCGGCGGCCGTGACGGTGGGCCGGTAGCGTGGCGCCGGCAGCAGGACGGCGTCGTCGGGGACGAACCGCCAGACGCTGCGGAGGTCGCCGGCGTCGGCGACCAGGACCTCCTGGCGGCGCCGGTTCGGGGCGACGAGGTCCGGCTCCAGCGTGACGGTCCGGGTGGCGCGGGCGTCGGCCTGCACCGGCACGACGCTCTCCCGCCGCACATCGCCGTCCAGGGTGACCAGCCGGACCCGGACGTCCTGCCGCCACGGCAGGTCGGTGTCGTTGACCAGCACCAGGCTCAGCCCGGCCTCCCGCGGCTGGATCGTGAGCAGCCGGTCGGCATAGGCCGCGCGCACTGCGTGCCAGGCCGGCTTCACCCGCCCGGCGCCGTCGATCAGCGACCACGACGTGACCGGCCAGCAGTCGTTGAGCTGCCAGACGATCGAACCGGCGCACCGTGGCCACCACGACCGGAAGTGCTCGATGGCCAGCCGGAGCGCGTGCGCCTGGTTCAGCGAGGTGGCCAGGTGCCACGCCGCCATGGTCGTGGGCTCGGGCACATGGCCGCGCAGGTTGCGATCGAGCTTGTCAGGACCGCCGATCTGCTTCTGGTGGGCGAGCATGCCCGGGCTGCGCGGCGTCAGCGGCTCGTCATGGACGGCGTCGGTCAAGGTCGGCCACGTCGGCGGCGCCTGGAAGCCGTACTCGGCGACGAAGCGCGGGATGTCGTCGCGATAGCGCGTGTGGTCCAGCGCGTTCCAGACGTCCCACAGGTGCACCGGCCCGTCGCCGGGATGGTTCGGGTGGACATCGGGCGTGGACGAGAACGGGCTGCTCGGGATGTACGGCGTGGTCGGCGCCAGCTCGGTCACGATGGCCGGCAGCAGGCGGGTGTAGTACCACTCGCCCCACCCGCGGTCATCAACCTGCTCCGGCCAGCCCCAGTCGTACCAGCCGAGCAGGTTCTCGTTCGAGCCGTTCCACAGTGCGACGCTGGGGTGCGAGCCGAGCCGCCGGACCGCCTGGCGCGCCTCAGCGGCGATCTCGGTGCGGAACGGTTCGGTCTCCGGGTAGCCGGCGCAGGCGAACAGGAAGTCCTGCCATACCAGCAGCCCCTGCTCGTCGCAGAGCTCGTAGAAGGCGTCGTCCTCGTAGAGGCCGCCGCCCCACACCCGCAGCAGGTTCAGGTTGGCCGCTCGTGCCTGCGCGATGCGTTCGGCGTACTGCTCGCGGGTGATGCCGCTGACGAAGCAGTCGTCCGGGATCCAGTTGGCGCCCTTGACGAAGATCGGCCGGCCGTTGACCTTGACCGTGAAGGCGCGGCCGAACGCGTCCGGGCCGGTGTCCAGTTCGACGGTCCGGAACCCGACCCGGCGGTGGTGCCGTTCGACGACGCCGTCCTCGTCGGCCAGGGTGACGGTGACGTCCTCCAGGTGTTGCGCGCCGTACCCCGCCGGCCACCACAGGCGCGCGTCATCGACCGGGATCGTGCAGTCGATCGCTCCGGCGGCCGGCTCGACCCGGTGGCGTCGCCCGGCGACCTCCACCCACACCGTGAGACCGTCCAGGAATCCGGCCCTGCCGACCACGCCGGCGCGGACGTGCACCAGACCGGTGGCGCCGTCGACGTCCGTGCGCACCTGCAGCTCCTCGAGACGGGCCCGTCGCCACCGGTGCAGGCGGATCCCGCGCCAGATGCCGGCGGTGACGAGGGTGGGTCCCCAGTCCCAGCCGAAGTTGCAGGCCATCTTGCGAATGAAGCTGTACGGATGCTCGTAGCCCTGGGGCAGGTACCCGTGCTCCTCGCAGGCCCGTTCGGTGTACGTGACGGCGGAGTCGAACCTGACGGCGACGGTGTTGCTGCCGGCGTGCAGGTGCTCGGCCACGTCGAAGCGGTAGCCGCGGTGCATGTTCTGCGTTCGCGCCACCAGCGCTCCGTTGACGTGGACGGTCGCGACGGTGTCCAGCCCGTCGCACACGAGGTCGCTGTGCACGTCCGGTGCCGGCTCGTCGAGGTCCACGACGCCCCGGTACTCCCAGTCGACGTGACCGATCCACTGCACCGCGGCCTCGTTCAGGTCGAGGTACGGGTCGGGGATCAGGCCCTGGGCGAGCAGGTCGGTGTGCACGCAGCCGGGCACGGTCGCCGGCACGCCGTCGTCGCGAAGGCGCTCCAGGAGCGCGTCGGGCACGGCGTCCAGCCCTCCGACGGCGCGGACCGTCCAGGCGGCCTCGGTCCCGAGATCCATCGTCAGTCCTCCGGGTGGTCTGTGGGTGCCACGTACCCGGCGGGGATCCGCGGTGGCGATTCGTGCCCGGTGCGGTAGGCGGTGACGGCGTCCAGGCCGGCTCCGGGGCCGGTCAGCTCCACCCGCAGCTCGCGCACCGTCCGCCGCGGGAAGACGTGCAGCCGGTTCACGCCGATCGTGCCCGCCGAGCAGATCAGGTCGTCACTGTGCCAGATCCGATGTCCGGTGACGCGCTGGCCGTCATCGAGGTGCTCGCTCAGCCGCAGGTGGTCGAGGGTCACCTCGTCCGGGAACCGGACCAGCCATTCGTCATCCCGCCGGCCGATCTCACCGTGGATCGGCTCGGCGAAACGGGCGTCGAGCTCCCGGGCCCACTCCTGCACCCGCTTCACGTCGGCCTCATCCAGCAGGCCGAGCCGGTTCGGGGGAAGGTTCAGCAGCAGGTTCGCGCCCATTCCCACCGACCGGTAGTAGATGCCCAGCAGGTGCTCCAGATCCTTGGGGGAGTCGTCCTGCTGCCAGAACCAGCCGCGCCTGATGGAGACGTCGCACTCCGGCGGCAGGTACAGCGCCTCGGCGAACGTGCTGGAGACGATGGTGTAGTTGCTCATCTGGGTGTGGTCGACGACGTACTCGACCGGGTCGGCGGCCAGGCCGTTCTCGTTGCCCACCCAGCGGATGGTCGGTGCGCCCATGTTGAAGACCATGGCGCCGGGCTGGTGGCGGTGGATCACGTCGGCGATCCGAGGCCAGTCGTACGGGTACCCCTCCGACCCGGCGCCGTCGAACCACAGCTCGACGAGCGGGCCGTACCGCGTGCACAACTCGGTGAGCTGCCGGACGTAGAAGTCGTTGTACGCAGCCGGATCGCCGTAGCACGAGGCGTTCCGGTCCCAGGGCGACACGTAGAGGCCGAGCCCGAGCCCGGCCTTGCCGCAGGCCTCGGCCACCTCGGCCACCACGTCGCCCCGGCCGCCCCGCCAGGGGGAGGAGCGGACGGAGTAGTCGGTGGTCGAGGTCGGCCAGAGGCAGAAGCCGTCATGGTGCTTGGCCGTGAGCACCAGGTACTGCGCACCCGCGTCCTTGGCCACCGACACCCATTGACGAGCGTCGAACTCGGTGGGGTCGAAGGCCGATGCGGGCAGGGAGCCGTTGCTCCACTCCTTGCCGAAGTACGTGTTGATGCCGAAATGGATGAAGACCCCCACCCCCATTCGCTGCCAGGACAGTTGTTCGGGTGTCGGTACGACCAAGGTCACTTCACAGCCCCTTCGGCAACGCCCTTGTAGAACCAGCGCTGCAACACGATGAACAGAATGAGAATCGGTGCGATGGAGATGACGGAGCCGGCCATGACGATGCGCACGTCGTAGCCGAGGGACGACTCGGCCATCCGCGACAGGCCGAGCGTCAGGGTGAAGAGGTTCTCGCTGCGCAGCACGATGAACGGCCACAGGAAGTCGTCCCAGGCGGCGATGAACGAGTTGATGATCACCACCATCATGGCTCCGACCGACGCCGGCAGGTAGATCTTGGTGAAGCGCTGCCACTCGTTGGCGCCGTCGAGCAGCGCCGCGTCCTCCACCTCGTCCGGCACGGCGTCGAACGTGGCCCGCATGATCAGGACGTTCACCGCGGCGATCGCGCCCGGCAGCCAGACGCCGATCAGGTTGTCCACCAGCCCCGCGTCCCGGACCATCATGAACAGCGAGACCATGATCGACTCGAACGGGAAGATCATCGAGACGATCAGGACGGCGTAGACCGCCTTGCGGCCGCGCCAGCCCTGGCGCGACATCATGTAGCCGGCCAAGGTCGGGAAGATGACCTGCGACGTCACGGTCAGTGCGCACATGATCAGGCTGTTGAGCATGTACCGGGCCATCGGAGCCTGATCGAAGACAGTCTGGTAGGCCTCGAGCGTCGGCTCCCGGGGGATCAGGCCGGCCGCGTCGCCGAAGATCGCCTCACCGTCCCCCTTCAGCGAAGACAGCAGCTGCCAGAGCAGCGGCCCGACCATGAGGGCGAGCACGAGCGTCAGGACGACGTAGCGGACCACGAGCTCGCGCGGGCGGCCGTAGCCGCGCAGACGTGCGGCGACGCGCATCAGTCCTCCTTCGAGCCGAACTTGTGGGCGAGCAGCGCCAGCACGCAGGTCATCGCGAACAGCGCGACGCTGATCGCGGCGCCGTAGCCGGCGTTGCCCGCGATCGGGTCGAGGGCGGCGTCGCGGATGTAGAACGGCAGCGTCCTGGCCTGCCCGCCGGGGCCGCCGGTGGCGCCGCCGAGCACGTAGATCTCGGTGAAGACCCGCAGCGAGCCGATGCCGGACAGGATGCCGATCAGCATCATGGTCAGCCGCACGCCCGGGATCGTGATGTGGATGAACCGGCGGACCGGGCCCGCTCCGTCCAGCTCGGCGGCCTCGTACAGATCTCGAGGGACGTTGGCCAGCGCCGCGAGGTAGAAGATCATGTACCAGCCCAGCCCCTTCCAGACCGTCAGCGCGATCGCGCTGGCCAGGATGAGCGTGCTGTCGGACAGGAACGGGACGGCGTCGTCGATGAGGTGCAGCTTGCCGAGCGCCGTGTTGATCGGGCCTTGGTCGCTGAGCAGGTTCTGCCAGACCAGGCCGACCGCGACCATGGAGGCCAGCACCGGTGTGTAGAACGCGGACCGGAAGAACCCGATCCCGGGGATCTTCTTGAACACCAATTGGGCGAGGATCAGTGGCAGGAGCACCAGGAGCGGCACCGCGAACACCGCGTACAGGACGCTGTTCTTGGTGGCGAGCCAGAAGTCCGGGTCGTCGAGCAGCCGGGCGTAGTTGTCCAGGCCGACGAACGCGCCACCGCCGCCGAGCGGCTTGGCGTCGGTGAACGACAGCAGCACGGTGTTGACGAAGGGGAAGATCCCCCACACGGCGACGGCCACGATGGCCGGTCCCACCCAGAGGAAGGGGACCCACCAGGCGCGGTACAGCGCGGCACCACCCCTGGCCACGGGTGTTCGGCCGGGACGTCGGCGACGGCGCGGCCCGCGCCGTCCCGGCCCTTCCAGGTCCGGGACGGCACGGCGCTGCGACGCGGGCGCGAGAGCCACGACTACCCCTGGCTGAGGATGTCGTTGGCCTTGTCCTGAGCCGCGTCCAGGGCCTCTTGGGGCGACTTGTCGCCCTGCATGGCCAGCTGGATCTCGCCGATGATGGCGGAGTTGACCGCGTCGCTCCACGCGTAGATGAAGGCGTTCTCGGCGTTCTGCGCCAGCTCCACCGAGAGGCGGTTGGCCTGGGCCAGCGCATCGTCGCCTGTGATCTCGGTCAGCTTCGGGATGCTCAGCGACTCCTCGGTGCTGGGGAAGTTCGAGATGCGCTCGTCGGAGATGAACTCCGACTGCTTCTCCGGGCTGAGCAGGTATTCGGCGAAGGCCAGCGCCGCGGCGGGGTTGTCGCTGGTGCTGGGCACGGCGATCAGCTGGCCGTCCTGGAAGGCGTGCCCGCGCTCGCTCAAGAGCGACGCGACACCGGTCGCGGCGTAGACCTCCGCGTTGCTCTCCTGCACGAACCGCAGCGACGAGGCGTTGGTCGAGCCCCACACGATCCTCCCCTGGCTGTAGAGGGTCGTGGGGTCGTCGCTGCTGGAGATGGTGTCGGCAGGCAGGGCGCCGGCCTGGTAGAGCTCGGCCATCCGCTCGGTCCAGTGCAGCGCGGCCGGGTCGTCGGCGAAGGTGAACTCGGTCTCGTCCTCGTTGGTGATCTCGACGTTCATCAGCTGCCAGTCGCTCGGCAGGCGCCACATCGGGTTGGCGGAGAAGGCGAAGAACTCGCCACCGGACGTCTCGGCGATCTGGGCCGCGGCGTCGAACTGCTCGTCGATGGTCGTCGGCGGCGTGCTCGGATCCAGGCCGGCCCGCTCCATCAGCGCGGTGTTGAAGGTCTGGATGCCGGTCAGCCCCCAGTACCACGGCAGCACGTAGTGGCTGTCGATCCCGGGCATGACCAGGCTGTCCCAGACGCTGGGGATGAAGGCGTCGCCGATCTCCGGCGCTTTGACGTCCAGGTCGAGCAGGAAGTTCTCCCGGTACAGCGCGTAGGCCGTGATCTGGTTGAGGTTGACGACGTCGGGGAGCTGGCACGACTGGGCGTCGGTGACCAGGCGCTGGGTGAACGACGCGTCGCCGGGGTCGTCCTGCCAGTTCACGGTCACGTCGGGGTGCATCTCTTCGAACTCGGCGATGACCGTCTCGAAGTACGGGCTGAAGTCCTGCTTCAGCGCGGTGGTCTGGAAGGTGATCTCGCCGGCCACCTCGCCGGTCACCGGCTCGTCGGAGGTGGCTTCCTCGCTGAGCTCGCAGCTGCCGGCTCGCTGCTGCGTCTCGGTGTCGTCGCTGTCGCTGCCGCCGCCGACGCCGCAGGCGGTGAGGGTGATGCCTGCGGCGGCGATACCGGCGAGGACTCTGATGGTGCGTCTGGACATGCTGCTCTCCCGTTCTGTGAAGGAGCTGGCGAACAACGCTCGGGTGCCTGGCGTGGGCGTGGTCAGGGGGTTCGTCGGATAGCCGGTGCGGAGCGGACGAAGACGGGCGCGACGCCGTAGATCTCGTCGCGAGCGGAGTCCAGCGCCGTCGTGACGGCACCGGAGACGACGGCGTCGTGGCCGAGGCCGCTGACCACGACGGCGGGACGGAACGGAGATGTCTGTGCCACCCGGCTGCCGACAGCCTCGGCCAGCCGATCGCCGCCGGCGGTCGCGATCTCGCCGACGAGCACGATCAGCTCCGGGTCGATGACGGCGCACACTGACACGACGCCGAAGGCGAGTCGGCGGGCGACTTCGAGCAGGAACCGCTGACGCAGTTCCGCGGGGACGGCATCGCGCCCGTCCGGCCCGGTGTCGTCCGGCCCGGGCGCCAGGACGGCGGCGGGCGAGAGGTCCGCGAGTCCCAGATCGGCCAGGGCGGCGGCCAGGCCCCGGGCACCCGCGACGGACTGCAGGCCCTCGTTGTAGTCGCCGGCCGACCGCTGCTCCCAGGCGAGGTCGGGCACGTACCCGATCTCGCCCGCGGCTCCGTGTGACCCGCGGACCAGCTGCGATCCGAGCATGATGGCGGCGCCCACGCCCTCGTCGCACTTGAACAGCGCGAACGCCTCGGCGTCTACGGCGCGGCCGAGCCGGCGCTCGGCGATGGCGGCAAGGTTGATGTCGTTCTCGAACCGGACCGGAATGCCCAGCGCGTCGTGCATCCGGGCGAGCTGTCCACCGGTCCATTCCGGCTGGCCCCACACGAAGCTCATGTCGCCGGAGGGATCCACGATGCCGGGCGTACCGACGACGGCCGTGGTGAGGTCGCCGATGTCGATGCTGCTCGGTTCCGCCGCCTGGCGTAAGGCGCGTGCCACCAGCTCGCTCGGGGACTCGTCTGGGCGGATCGGCACGTTGACGGCGCCCAGCTCACTGCCGTTGACGTCCGCGATGGACGCTTGGGCATGATCGGGCTGCAACTCCACGCCCGCCACCGCCGCGAGGCCGCCCGTCAGCCCGTAGAGCATCGCGTTCGGGCCGCGGCGCGTGGACGGGCCTTCGCCGATCTCCTCCACCAGGCCGCTCTCGAGGAGCCGGCCCACCAGGTCCGCGACCGACGGCTTGGACAGGCCGGTCAGCCTGGCCAGCGTCGGCCGGTCCAACGGACCGTGCTCCAGCAGCAGGTCGATGACCAGGCGGTCGTTCAGCGACCGGGTGAGCCGCGACGGGTTACGACTGGACATGGCGGCCCTCCCGGACGGCGTCGGACACGCGGTGGCCGCAGTAGTCGAGGACCAGCTCGCAGAACATCGAGTCACCCCAGGAGAACCAGTCGCGGGTGTACCGACCGGCGTCGTCGCAGTGGAATGCCTCGTGCATGGCGAGGGTGCCGGCATCGGTGTCGCGCAGGGTCTGGATCAGTGCCAGTTTCTCGGCCGGGTCCGGGCTGGTCAGACCCTCGACGGCCAGGGCGATCGGCCAGATGTAGCCGGGCGGCGTGTGCGCGCTGCCGACACCGCGGGCGGCTCGCCCGGCGTGGTGGTACGGGTTGTCCGGGCCGAGCACGAACGCGCGAGTGGCCTGGTAGACCGGGTCGTCGAGGTCAGTGGCACCGAGATGGGGGAGCGAGAGCAGGCTCGGCAGATTGGCGTCGTCCATGAGCACCTGGCCGCCGAGCCCGTCGACCTCGTAGGCGTATATCCGCCCATAGCTGGGATGATCGACTACGCCGAACCGCTCGACCCCGGCGCGGATCTCGTCCCGGAGCGCCCGGGCGTCGCCGGCCAGGTCGTCGTCGTGGAAGACCTCGCGGGCGATGGCCCTGACATGGTCCAGGGCCGTAGCGGCGAAGAGGTTACCTGGGACGTTGTATCCGTAAGTGCAGGCGTCGTCGCTGGGACGGAACCCGCTCCACGTCATGCCTGTCGGGCCCACCGGCGATCCGAGCCCGTCGCGGGTCAGGGTCTCGGTGGGCGGCATGCCATGCCGGCGGAAGCGATAGCGCGAGGCCGTCTCGTGCTCCTGTTCGACCCGCCACGTGCGCACGACCGTCCGCAGCGCACGGTGGGCGGTGTCGTCGAGGAAGTCGCGCCGGCCGGTCATTCGCCAGGTCCGATAGGCCAGCTGCAGCGGAAAGGCCAGGGAGTCGATCTCATACTTCTCCTCCCAGACCCACGGGTTGTCCGCCAGGTCGTCCGGGTCGTACGCGGCGCCGCTGGGCTCGGCGTTGAAGGCGTTGGCGTACGGATCGAGGCAGATGTAGCGCAGCTGCCGCCGGACCAGCCCGGCGATCAGGTCCTGCACGGCGTCGTCGGCGCTCATCATCAACAGGAAGGGCGAGAACTGTGCCGTCGAGTCACGCAGCCACATCGCCGGGATGTCGCCGGTGATGACGTACGTGGTGCCGTCGGGGAGCACTCGGGCCGTCTTCTCGAGCGTGTCGGTCATTGCCCGGGTGAAGATCGCGGTGACCTTCTCGTCGCCGATCGTTTGGTCGACAAGTCGTGCCCAGGAGCCGATGAGATCGGCAGCGGCGTTGGTGGTGGCCGGGGGAAGGGACAACGCACTCCTCCGCAACTATTTAACAGGTGCCCTACCTGTTAATTTCGCGAAGCGTACGGGTCGCGACAGCGCACCGCAAGCCCCTACGTGCGACCAGCTCGGGCCAGAGCCCCGTGGCCAGCGCAGAAATCGCGTGAAAGACGGGTGAACCTGTCAGCGCCGTTGGGGATGACCGTGTGGGCGTCGCCGAACGTGCGGGTCGAGCGGGCCTTGATGTCATGGTCGTGGTGACGCCGCCACGCGTTCGCCCGCCTCCTCATGTGTTAGCCGCCGTTGTCGGTGACGATGGGTTGTCGTTGACGTTGACGACCAGGTGTGGAGAAGGTCGGCTCTGCAGTCGCGGGAACCCGACCCTTCTCCATGATCGACTCGGTGGCGGCGGTGTGAGCCGCCATGGGGGTAGTTCATCCAGGTGCTGCCCGCTGCGGCGGCCGGGTGTCCCTGCCGGGGGGCCGGTCGTGGTCGCGGGGTGGTGACATGAGCGCCAACTGTTGGCGCTGGTGTCACCACGCCCGGGTCGTGTTCGGTGCCCTGGCCGGGTCGGCCAGGCCCGCGGGGGCGGCCGACGCCGTGACGACGCCGACGTCGCCGTGCCGATCACCCGGCCTCGCCCGTGACCGCCAGATCCTCATGATCAGTGACGCCATCATCGGCAGTTTCAATGGCGGCTAACACCTCATGCGTGCCTGCCTGGCGCAGCGCGAGGGTCCCTGGTGAGGGCCGCGCCGGATCGGCCGGCCAGGGGATCGGTGGGCAGCTTGGTGCGGCTGGTCACCGCTTTGACGCCCGAAATGCGCCGATTCAGACGGCGATGAGGCGCGCCAATGTGTCATCGTCACAGTGACGCCGCCCACACCCCCGACACCAACGTCACGAGCCACCGGCCGGGTGCGGCGATGCAGAGTGCCGCGGACGGCCCGGCGCGGGGAGGCGGTACACTGATGGTCGCCTCGCCGGAAACGGCGGGGCGGCCACGGGCTGTGGCGCAGCTTGGTAGCGCACTTGACTGGGGGTCAAGGGGTCGCAGGTTCAAATCCTGTCAGCCCGACGGATAGGTCCTGGTAGCTGGCGGTTCCCAGGACCTTCCAGGTAGGTGGAATTTGAACCGCCCATCGAAAACCCATCACAAACCCCGCCGCTCGGCGGGGCTCCGTCGTCTCGGGCTCGGTTGCTGCGGGTCGGCTGTCAATGGCCCTGGTCGTCAGGGCGTCGGCCACACACCTGACCGACATGGACGACATCACGACACCTTCGGGCCCGTGGGGCCTGGAACCACTCATCGACGTCGAGGAGCTGGCGGCGTACCTCGGCGTCCCGGTGACGACGATCTACGACTGGCGCACCAACGGGAAGGGTCCACCGGCGTACAAGTTCGGGAAGGCACTCAAGTTCGCGGTCTCGGACGTGCGGGCATGGCTGGTACGGCAGCGGGAGCACCGGCCGCCGACCGAGCCCGGGCCGGGGTGATTCGCCATGCCTAGGCCACGGCTGCCGATCGGGACGTTCGGCGAGATCATCTGTCGCAAGATTGGGCGCAGGCGCGTTGAGGCGCGTGCCCGCTACCGCGACTGGGACGGGAAGACGCGCCTGGTCCAGGCCACGACCGACACAGAGCGCGCCGCCGAACGGGCACTGAAGGTGAAGCTGTCCGACCGATCACTCTTCCAGACCTCCTTCACCGCGCTCACAGCGGACAGCAGCTTCACCGCCCTCGTCGACTACTGGCTGGAAGACCTCGACCTCGAGGGTCACCTCTCGCCGACCACTCGGGAGCTTTACGAGCGGGACATACGCACCCTCGTGTTGCCGGCCTTTGCCGAGCTTTCGCTCCGGGAGATCGGCGTCGCCAGGTGCGACCGCTTCATCAAGCAGCTGGCCAAGCAGAGCTACAGCCGTGCCAAGCACGCCCGGGTCGTTCTCCGGCTGGCGTTCGCGCTGGCGGTCCGGCACGAGATCCTCCCCAGGAACCCGATGGACGGCATCGCTCGATTGCATCGCCCGCCGTCGACACCGAACGCTCTGTCAGCGACCGAGGTCGACGCCGTCCGCGCGGCCGTGCGGCATTGGGAGTCACCTCCAACCATGCGGGTTGCTGGAACGATCGTGACCCGTCGCGGCGAGCCGGTGCACCGGCAGGACCACCCGAAGACCGCCAAGTCTCGGCGGGCCATGGCGCTACCGTCCTACGCGGCCGAAGCGGTCCGCCAGCGGCTCGCGGCAATGGGGGAGCGGTCTCCAGAAGCGCTGCTCTTCTCCAGCCGCAACGGGACACCTCTGACCCCGAACAATGTGCGGCGCCAGCTACGCCGCGCCATGAAGCTGGCCGAGATCGCTGGCGTCACGCCGCACGCGTTCCGCCGTACCGTCGCGACCGCAGTCAATGAGGCCGCCGGCGTCAACCTCGCCGCAGAGCTGCTCGGCCACAGTGACCCCAAGATCACCCTCGACCACTACATCCGCCGCGATGAGATGGTGAACCCCGTCACCGCCGACCTGCTCGACCAAGCCTTTCGGAGAACCTGAACACCCGGATGGGCTCGGTCCTCTTGCATGTCGTGTCGAGGCGCCGTCATTCGAGCCAGGCCGCAGCCCCGTCCTGATCATCAACCGCGGGCGCGCGGCGCGGCGAAGCGAGGGCATTGTGGGTCGTGAGGCTCGCGGCCCCCGTCGTGCTGGAGGCCACGAGCCTCACGGCCAGTACCGCAGCGGCCGTGAGGCCGGCCGCCGTCCGTCGGCCCGGTGACGGCCGTCCTGCGGTGTGGCCGGCTCGGCCTGCATGCTCGGACGCTCGGACGCGAACGACCGCGCTGTGTAAGCCGACGCCATCACCAATGACACCGCTCCTCAGTCGAGACGTGCGCCGTCACCATCGCCTGACCCGCACCACCCCGGGTGTCCGCTACGGACGGACCTCCGACGGCGGTGCAGTATCCGTGGACCTGCTGTCGGAGCCGTTGAAGAGATCGTCACCCAGGTAGTGGGCCTCGATGCCCTCCGCAGACGCGGGAGAGGGCGGGCGTAGCCGGGCGGTGCCGTGGGGGTTCAGTTTGGCGACGCCGAGGACCGTGTCTCCACGGCGGAACTCCACGAACCCGGTCGGACGCGCCGCGCTGGTGCCCAGCGGTTCGACGGTGGCGGAGACATGGTTGACCCTGTTGCCGCGGGTCTCGACCGACAGGGACGTCTCCGTGGCGCGGAAGACGACGCGCTTCAGGAAGTCCTCGAAGAGCGGACGCGCGGCAACCCAGGTATGGGTGCCGTCCACGTTGTGTTCCACAACGTCCAGGCCATGGCTCCGCAAGGTCGCCGCCCGCGCTATCGAGTTCGGGCCGATGTTGCCGACGAAGTCCTGCAGACCCGTGCCCATGTGGATACCGCCGCGGACACCTCTCATGTTCTCGACCTGGGTCGCGTTGGGGTTGCCGCCCCCAGCCGCCGCCCACAGGCCGTAGTAGTGGAAGGTGGGTGTGTGGTTGTACAGCAGGCTGATGCCTCGCTGCGCGCCCATCGACTGCCCGCCGAACGCCCTGTCCTCCGGGAGCGTGGACACGTTGTACTCCCGCTCGATGAACGGGATGACGTTTTCTCTCAGGTCCCGCGCGTAGCCTTCGTCGCCACCCGGGATCCCGTTGAAGTTGGTAGTGACGATGACCATCGGCTGCACGTGGCCGTCGGCGACGAGATTCTCCATGATGTAGTTGGCGAGTGCCTGCACGAAGAAGTGAGATTCGTTGCCCCCAAAGCCGTGGCTCAGATAGAGCGTGGGATAGGGCACTGGACGGTCGGAGTCGTAACCGGCGGGCAAGTATGCCACGAGGTGGTGCTTGCCCGGCGGATTCGTCGACGTTGGCGAGACATACTCGCGATGCTCGAACGTCCCGGTGAACTCTGGCGGCGTCGGTGCATGGTTGCGGGTGTCGTAGGTCGGGAAGTCCGGGTGCTCCGGCACGAAGACGGTGCTGAGTGTCTGGGCGCCCGTCGGGGTCAGCCCAGCCGACCACGGCGGATTCGCCGGATCGTAGTGATAGGTACAGCCGTCGATCCCCGCAGGCCCCCCGCAGTCATGGACGAAGCGGTAGGAGTGCATCCCGGACGGCAGCGGCGTGGTCCAGGTCCAGACGCCATCCTCCCCTAGGCTCATGTCCGAGGCCGGGAACGCGGGGAAGAACCCGGGACCGGCAGCGGCCACAGTGTCGCCTGGTCTCCAGTCCCATCCCATGCGGCCGTCTGAAGTGCGGGTGTTGACGAGGGACTCAATGCTGGAGAACTGCCATTCTCCCCAGATCCGCACCTGCTCGACATCGCCGGGCGCCTTGTATCGAAACGTGACGGAGTACCCGGTGGGTCCCTCGTCCGTCCTTGTCACCTGAGGACCAAGATCGAGGTCGTCGGCGGTGTCTGCGGAAGATGGGGCGACTGCGACGGCCAGGAGAAGACCGCAGCCAGCTGCAACCGCCGCAGCGCACTGCGCGCGACGTTTGCCGGCTCTCGTCCTTCCCACCCCAGAGCGCCTCCGTGCAGTGGAAGGGCGGGCCGACTCGATACGAGCGACCAGCCTCGTGACGATGCTCCGACGTTCCATGAGTCCCTCTCCTTCTGGACGGACCTGACGGACTTCGATGAGCCCATGTGCCGGGAGTGACCTGGCCGCCTCGTGCACCGTGAGCCTGCTGACCTGAAGCTGATCGGCGAGCTCGTACTCGGAAGACAGCGTCGAGCTTCGCCAAGGATCAGCCCGCTCGAGCTCGCCCTCGACACCTTGATGCGCGAAACCTATCAGATAGGTTGTTCATGTCTAAGCTCTCAGCGGCGGCAGTATGTCGCTGCAGCTGTCACCAGTGCCCCGTTCTGTCGGAGGAAACTGCAAGCTCGAGCACGCGATGTAACGAACGGGTAACAAAACTTATCAGATGGCTTGACCCGTGATGTACGTCACGGCTAGCTTCGAGCTGTCCAAGGGATCGGATGGTTTCCGAGTAGCCGGACAGAGGCCCTGCAGCTTCCCTCCGCAACGAGCTGCGCTCCCGTCAGACCAGACTCAACGTCGAGAGGATCGAGCATGTTAGCGATCACAAATCCCGATCGCCGGCGGTTTCGATGGGGGGCAGTCCTGATCGCCGGACTGCTCGTTGCCGCGGGCTGTGGGGGGTCAGGTGACGACGACTCCGCCGCCGATGGAGGCGGTGGGGCCGACGGCGGGCCCCAGGACGTCGAGCTCGAGTTCTGGACGTTCGTCGACGCTCATACCGACTTCATGCAGGCGCGGGCGGACGAGTTCAACGAGCAGAGCGACGAGTACAACATCATCCTGAACGCCTCGAGCGCCGACTTCGAGGACATGCATGACCGGCTGCTGGTGGCCCTCCAATCCGGCTCCGGCGCCCCAGACATCGTCGACATCGAGATTCAGCGCTTCGCGACGTTCCTCCGCGGAGACGTGCCACTGCACCCGCTGACCGACATCATCGACAACCACCGCAGCGAGTTGGTCGAGGAGCGGACCGCACCGTACCGGGCCGATGGTGTCGAGTACGGCATCGACTATCACCTCGGCGCGTGGGTCATGTACTACAACTCCGAGATCCTCGACGCGGCGGGCGTCGACGTCGACTCGATCGTGACCTGGGACGACTACATCGCGGCCGGGCAGCAGGTCGTCGAGAACACCGATGCCTGGATGGCGTCGATCGAGACGACCGACCGCTTCTCCGTGCTCGGCCCCATGTTGCAGAACGGCGGCGGGACCTACGACGAGAACAACGAACTCATCCTCGACAGCGCGGAGAACATCGAGGCGCTGCAGCTCATCTCCGACATGGTGCACGAGCACGAGATCGCCACGGCCAGCGCCGGCGGCCAGCACCACAGCGAGCCCTACTACCAAGCATTGAACGAGGGCCAGTACGCCTCGGTGTGGATGCCGTTGTGGTACGTGACGCGCTTCAAGGACTTCATGCCCGAGACCGAGGGCAAGATCCTCATCCGGCCGATGCCGGAGTTCAGCTCCGACGGGTTCATCAGCACGATGGGCGGCGGCACTGGGACCGCGATCACCACGCAGATCGACGAGGACAAGGTCGACGCGGCCAAGGCGTTCCTCGAGTTCGCCAAGCTCACCTATGACGCCCAGGTGGCGTTGTACACGGATCTCGGTTTCGACCCGTTCCGTAACGACGTGTACGACGACGAGGCCCTGACCGCGCCCGACCCGTGGTTCGGCAACGAGCCGGTGATGACCAACGTGCAGGCGATGTTCGACCGTCTGGCGCCCGAGTTCACCGGGCCTCGGTACCCGGAGGCCGTGCTCCAGTTGCGCGACGTCGTCGCCTATCAGGTCGTCGAGGAAGGCGCTGATCCGGCCGAGGCACTTCGCCGAGCAGCTGACGAGATCCGCTCGCTCGACTAGCGGCGGGCGACGCTGAACGACCTACATCTCCGTCCGTGGCTCGTGGCCAAGCCGCGAGCCACGAGCGCGGACGGTATCAGCGGGACGGAAGGAAGCAGTCGATGGCGACCGACACCACACACGCCGATGCGCGATCCGGCACCTCCCCGCGCGGGCGCAAGCCGAAGAGGCCGTTCCTCCACCGTCCGGCAGTCGTGGCGATGGTGTTCCTCCTGCCGTTCCTCGTGCTCTACGTCGTCTTTCGTGTCTATGCGGTCGGCTACGCCGTGGTCTTGAGCTTCCAGGAGATCCAGGGAATCGGCTCGTCCGAGTGGACGGGCCTGGACAACTACCGGCGAGTGTTGACGGACCGGACAGGCTTCACGGCACTTCGGAACACCATGCTGTACACGGTCGGCACGCTGTTGGTGCTGATCCCTGTGCCGTTCGTCCTCGCTGCGATCCTGCGCTCGCGCTGGGTGGCGCGACAGTCGATGTTCCGTTCCATCCTGTTCCTGCCGGTGCTCACCTCGCTCGTCGTGGTGGGCGTGGTGTTCTCCCTGCTGCTGTCCACGAACGGCTTGCTGAACGGCTTCCTCGGACTGTTCGGCGTGCCCGCACAGGCATGGCTGGAGACCCGGCATCTGGCGATCCCAGCGATGATCATCATGGCCACGTGGCGGTGGACCGGGATCAACATCATCTACTTCACCACCGGCCTGTCCAACATCCCGGACGAGCTCTACGAGTCAGCTGCTGTCGATGGTGCCGGACCGATCCGGCAGTTCTGGCATCTCTCGGTGCCGCTATCGAAACCGATCATCCTGTTCGTCACGGTCCTGACGATCTTCGGCGGATTCCAGCTCTTCGTCGAACCGCTGGTCCTCTGGGGCTCAGGCGGTGGGCCGGGCCAAGGTGGGCTGAGCGCTGTGGTGCACCTCTACCGCACGGCGTTCACGTCCTTCGATCTCGGCTACGCGTCCGCGATCGGAGTCGTCCTGGCCGCGATCATCATGGTGTTCTCGTTGATCGTGCTGAAGGCGTTCGGCTTCTTCGCAAAGGACCGATGAACGATGACCGTTGCCCAGCGAAAACCACTCATCAGCAGCGGTACGTCTCATCGGCCGACGGTGAAGAAGATCGCCATGACGTCGGTGGTCGCGGTGGTCGCGATAGCGTTCCTGATCCCGTTCTACTGGCTTCTGGTCAGTTCGCTGCGCGAGCCGCAGCGCATCTTCGCCGACGCGGGTCAGTTCTTTCCGTCGTCGCTGACGCTGCAGAACTTCCGGACCGTGTTCAACGAGACGCCCGTCGTCTCGTGGTTCGCGAACTCGGTGATCCTCACCGTGGGGTCGACGGTCGGCTCCCTGGTCGTCGTCACGATGGCTGCCTATGCGCTGGCGCAGATCAGGTTCCCCTTCCGCAACACGATCTTCGTGTCCATCCTCGCCTCGCAGATGTTGCCGTTCCATCTGTTGCTGATTCCCTTGTTCCTGCTGATGATCCAGCTCAACCTGATCGACACGCATCTCGGGGTCATCGTGCCGATGCTGGCGCATCCGTTCGGGCTGTTCTACATGCGCCAGTACATGCTCGGCCTGCCGCAGGCGGTGTTCGACGCGGCACGGGTGGATGGAGCGTCGGACTACCGGATCTTCTTCCGGATCGTGCTCCCGATGGTGAAGCCGGCGCTGGCAACGCTTGCGATCATCTTCTCGCTCGAGCAGTGGAACGACCTGCTCTGGCCGCTCATCGTCATGCGATCCGAGGGCAACTACCCCCTGTCTGTCGGCATGACCACGCTCGTCGGCCTGTACCGGCCGCGATGGGACCTGGTGATCGCGGTCGCGGTGATCGCGGTGGTGCCGATCATGCTCATGTTCGTGCTCCTCCGAAAGCAGTTCATCAACGGACTCGGGCAGTTCGGCACTGGCACCAAGTGACCCTCCGCCCGCGGAAGAAGCCCAGTACGGCCCAGCGCGACCTGTCCGCGGTGCTGGCTGCCCGTCTCCGGCCACCATGCTCCAGCCCGAACGATGAGGAGTGACCCCTTCGTGCACAGCGCGATTCTGACCATCGACCCGGCGTTCCGCATCGCCGAAGTGCCGCCGCGATTGTTCGGCTCGTTCGTCGAGCATCTGGGCCGCTGCGTGTATACCGGGATCTTCGAACCTTCTCACCCGTCTGCCGACGACGACGGGTTCCGCACCGACGTGCTGGACCTGACCCGCGAGCTCGGAGTGTCCGTGGTGCGGTACCCGGGTGGCAACTTCGTGTCCGGCTACCGCTGGGAGGACGGCGTCGGTCCGCGGGAGGCCCGGCCGCAGCGGTTGGACCCGGCATGGCGTTCGACCGAGACGAACGCCTTCGGGCTCGGCGAGTTCGCCGCTTGGAGCCGTCAAGCGGGGATCGAGCCGATGATGGCTCTGAACCTCGGCACCCGCGGCATCCAGGATGCGTGCGATCTGCTGGAGTACTGCAACCACCCGGGGGGCACGTACTGGTCCGACATGCGCGCGGCGCACGGCCACGCGAAGCCGTTCGACGTCCGTCTGTGGTGCCTCGGCAACGAGATGGACGGGCCGTGGCAGATCGGTCACAAGACGGCCGCCGAGTACGGCCGGCTGGCCGGCGAGACCGGTCGCGCGATGCGGATGATCGATCCGTCGCTGGAGCTGGTCGCATGCGGAAGCTCCCACTCGGGCATGCCGACCTTCGGCGAGTGGGAGGCCACCGTGCTGGAGGAGGCCTACGACCAGGTCGACTACATCTCGCTGCATGCGTACTACCACTTGCAGGACGGCGACCTGGCCAGTTTCCTGGCATCGGCTGTCGACATGGAGGCGTTCATCGACGATGTGGTCTCGACCGCCGACCATGTGCGTGCCAAGCGACGGGCGGCCAAGCGCATCAACCTGTCGTTCGACGAGTGGAACGTGTGGGACCAGACCGACTGGCGGGAACAAGGACCTCCGGACGACTGGCCCGAGGCGCCACCGTTGATCGAGGACACCTACACCGTGGCGGACGCTGTCGTGGTCGGCAGCCTGCTAATCGCGCTGCTGCGGCACTGCGACCGAGTGACGGTCGCCTGCCTCGCCCAACTCGTCAACGCGATCGCGCCGATCCGCACCGAGCCGGGCGGACCGGCATGGCGACAAGCGAGCTTCCACCCGTTCGCGCTCACCGCCCGGCTGGCCCGTGGCCGCGTACTGCGCGTCGACCCGGTGGCACCTGTCATGGCGACTGCCCGCTACGGCGACGTGCCGGCGGTCCACGCCGTCGCCACCTACGACGACGACTCCGGCGACGTGGCGATCTTCGCCGTGAACCGGAACCCGGCCGAACCGGTCGAGCTCACGGTACGGCACGACGCGTTCGCACGACACCGGATCACCGAGCACACCGTGCTGTCCGGAGACGACCTCGCAGCGACCAACAGCAGCACGAATCCGGACCGCGTGATCCCCGTGTCCGTGCCCGTCGACACCTCCGGCCACGGCTCCGCACGGGCCTACCTGAAGCCCGCGAGCTGGAACGTCATCCGGCTCACCGATCCAGACCGACCGCGTGACCGAGAGGAGTGAGCTGAGCATCAGCGACAAGGCCATGTACGCGCCGGGCTGCCGTTGCACGCATGACGAATGAGTGGGCGGGCCAACGCGGCAGATCAGGAAGGTAGCTGGTAATGCTGGCAGAACACGATACTGCAGGACCGCACCGGCCGTGGCGCACCCAGGCTGCGGCGATCCTAGCGGTGGCCGCGATCCCGGCGGCGCTGCTCACCCAGACCGCGACGGCCGCGGAACCGCCGAAGGCGACGGCCGAGGCAGCACCGGCGGACCAGGCCGGCGAGCTGATCGATGAGTCGCCGGGCCAGATCCCGTTGACCGGGTCCGTCTCGCTGCACGACCCGACCTTGTGGAAGGACGACGACACCTACTACGTGTCGGCAACCGGAGGCCTGGTGCGCAGCGCCCCGAGCCTCGAGGGGCCCTGGACCAACCTCGGCAGCGTGCCGGCGGCGGGCTGGGCACCTCACGTCCAGCGTATCGACGACACCTATTACTACTACTACTCGAGTTCTTCGTTCGGCACGAACAACTCGTCGATCAGGCTCAAGACCACGAAGACGCCCGACGACCCAGCGAGTTATGTCGAACGCGGCACGGTGATCAGATCTGGTTCGCAGGATCCCGACCACGCGACCTTCAACGCGATCGACGGTGCGATCTGGCCTGATGAGAACGGTGACTGGTGGATCGTGTGGGGCTCCCACTTCGACGGCATCATGATCCAGCAATTGGGCGAGGACATGGCGTCGGTCGTGGGCGAGCGCCGCCTGATCGCTCATCGCGAGAGCGACCTGTTCCCCATTCTCGAGCCGGGGTGCCCGTATCCTCTGGCGAGCTGTCCGAACTTCAACCGCATCGAGGGGCCGTCCATCTTCGAAAAGGACGGCTACTTCTATCTGATGGCCGCGTGGGACTGGTGCTGCCGTTCGAACGGAAACGACAACACCTACAAGGTCGTCGTCGGCCGGTCCGAGAACATCTACGGCCCCTACCTCGACAAGAACGGTGTCGACCTCGCCGAAGGCGGCGGCAGCATCATCCTCAACAGCAGGACGGCTGCGTCCGGTGTGAGTCCGCCGGGGTTGTACCGGGCGCCTGGAGGGCCGGACATCTTCGTCGAGGACGATGTGTACCACCTCGTCTACCACGCCTACCGGCCGCAGAACACGTTGGGCATCTGGCCGATGAGCTGGCACGACGGCTGGCCCTACCTGAACGAACCGGACAGCGGTCCGTACGACCTGCAGGATGGCGCCCACTACCGACTGGTCAACCAGGACGGAATCATCAGCGACCCGGACAGCTTGCAGAATCCGGTGGCCAGTGACCGGTGCCTCACGGCTGACGACGGCACGGTGGTTCAAGCGCGGTGCGACGACTCCGCGCCGCAACAGATCTGGGAGATGAATGCCGCTCCCGACGGCACATGGCGTTTCCGGGGGATGGGTGCCGGCGGCGAGTTCTGCCTCGCCATGGCGGACGACTCAGGCACGAGCGGCACCGATGTGGTGACCGCACGGTGCGACGAGTCGACGGATCTGCAGAGATGGAACCTCGACGACACGGGCCACGGCTTCCATCGAGCCGTGTCCGAGGGAACCAATCTCGCCGTCGAGATCGAGAACCACTGCGACCCGGAGGCGTCGTACAACTGCGACGGCGTGATCGGCACCGATGTTGTCGGCGGCATCCGGCGGGACAGCAACCACACCGCGGGCAACCTCACCCAGGCGGCGAAGTGGCCGCCGCAGCAATGGCGGTTGTCCCGAGTCGACGAGCTTCCGTGCTTCGATGTCGTGACAGGACGCCATGCCGGCCCGATGACCATCTCGCACGGCGTGACCTGCCTCGATGGCGCGACGGTCCACGGTCCGGTGACCGTCGCGGCGGGGGCGGGGCTACGTTCGGCGGACTCTCGTGTGTCCGGGCCCGTCCGCGCCACTGATGCGCTCGAGATCGAGTTCTGCGGTTCACGGATCACCGGACCGGTCACCATCGCCGGCGGAGCCCGCGTAGCGCTCGGGAGTCCTCAGGACGGCTGCGACGGCAACATGGTCACCGGCCCGGTCAGCGTCACCGGGGTCCGTGGTGTCACCGTGATCGCCGACAATCGGATATCCGGTCCACTCGCGTGTTCCGACAACGAGCCGGCGCCCGTCGACCAAGGCTTCGCCAACGTCGTCCGGGGACCGACGAGCGGACAGTGCGACGACCTGTGACAGCCGGCAACGAGTGATGGGCGAGAGTTGACGGTGGCGACCCCGTCGGCGGATCGGCCGGCCGTGGTGCGTACGCGCATGCGGCCGGCCGATCGCGGCCGGTCGACCGGACGGGGCAGCGATACGAGTGGTGCGTGGGCGCTGACGGGCCACCTGGGCGAATGGCGGTGAGGATGGCTGGACCAGGACGTGAGGTGCCCGCAGTCGCGCGGGCGCTGGATCTGCTGGGTCTCTTCCTCGACGGGCAGGGACCGCGATCGGTCCCGGAGATGACGGCGGCGCTGGGACTGCCGCGTAGTACGACCTACGAGCTGGTGCAGACACTCGTGGCTCGCAACTGCCTTCGCCCGACGGACCCGACCGGGCGCCGATTCGGCCTCGGTTTGCGCCTGTTCGAGCTCGGAAGCGCCTACGCCGAGGGAATCGACGTGACCGAGCAAGGCCAGCAGGTGGCCGACGACGTCGTGCGGCAGTGCGATGAGACCGTCCACATCGCCGTTCTCGACGGCACAGAGGTGATCTACCTTGTCAAGGTCGACAGCCCGCAGACGGTGCGCATGGTATCGGCCGTGGGCAAGCGTCTTCCCGCCCACTGCACCGCGGTGGGCAAGGCGATGCTCGCCGGCTTGAGCGACAGCGAGGTGGCGGCACGCTACGCCGATCCGTTCGAGTGGGTGCGCATGACTCCGCACACCATCATCGGGCTCGACGCCCTGTTGGCCGAACTGGCCAGGATCCGCCGGCGCGGGCTCGCCTACGACAACTGCGAGTCCAACCTCGATGTGCGCTGCGTCGCCGCCGCGGTTCGCGATGCCACCGGAGCGGTCGTCGCCGGATTGAGTATTTCCGTCCCGGTGCACCGGTCCGAGCCGCTGGAGTCGGCGCTGGGGAAGTACGCCGCCGCCGCGGCCGAGGAGCTGTCGAGGCGGCTTGGACACCGTGGAGCTGTTGGGCGCCACTGATGGCGCCTGACCACTGTTGTCCGTCCTGAGGACGCCAACCTATCAGATGTGTTTGTGCCTACGGCCGGGCAGAAGGCCGTTGATTACCCGCATCCATGATCGCCTCGATGGGGCAGATCGAGGCGGTGAGGTTCGGCTCCGCCAATGGCCACGGTAGGTGTAGCCCTGCGGGCGGCGGCTCGAAAATCTCGACCACCACTTGGCTGCTCATCAGATATCTGCCATAGTAATTGCGTGGCGGACGCAGCGACGAACAGTCAGGACGGCGAAGGCCGAGCCGAACCGTTGACCGACCGAGCGGTCCGGCACCTCGAGGACCTAATCTTCGCCGGGCAGGTCCAGCCGGGTTCCGCGCTGCCCTCTGAGGCCGAGCTCGCGTCCGCGTTGGGCATCAGCCGGCTCACCGTCCGCGAGGCGGTGCGCAACCTCAGCGCCCGGGGCCTGCTGGAGGTCCGGCAGGGGCGGCGTCCGACGGTGGCCTTCCCCAACGCCGCGCCCGTCAGCGGGTTCTTCACCGCCGCGCTGCGTCGCGACCCGCGGGCCCTGCTCGACCTGCTCGAGGTACGAATGGCCATCGAGGTGCACGCGGCGCAGCTGGCCGCCACTCAGGCCAGCCGAACCGATCTGACCGCCCTCGAGCTGAGCCTGGAGTCGATGTACCGGGCCGAGGGCGAGGAGGCGCTGAACCTTGCCGACGTCCGCTTCCACGCGGCGGTCGCGGCGGCCAGCGGCAACCAGATGCTGAGCTTCCTCGTCGAGGGCATGGAGGAGCCGCTGCACAGCAGCCGGCTGGAGAGCCTGCGTGGCTACCTGGTACGTGGCAAGCCCATCGACGCCCTGCTGGCCGAGCATCGCGCCGTCTTCGACGCCATCAGCTCGCGCGACCCGGATGCGGCCGCCGCGGCCATGCGCTCGCACCTCGTGCACACACGGCACGACCTGCGCACGGCGATCTCCCGGCCGATCGATCTCACGACACCGAACACCAACTCCACCGGCAGGGAGCTCGCGTGAAGATCACTGATGTCCGCACCACCGTCGTCGGCACCCCGTGGCGTGAGCTGACGTTCGTCGAGGTCCACACCGACGACGGCCGCGTCGGCCTCGGCGAGGCACGCATGCTGAACAAGACCGACACACTGCTGGCCTGCATCGCCGAGCTGTCTCAGCGCCACCTCATCGGCTCCGACCCGTTCGACCTCGAGCGGCTGGCATGGAAGGTGTCGTGGGAAGAGTACGGCCGGGTCGGTGAAGTCACCGCCACCACGCTGGCCATGCTCGACATGGCCTGCCACGATCTGATGGGCCAGGAGCTGGGGGTGCCGATCCACCGGCTCCTGGGCGGAACCATGCGCGAGCGGATCCCGGCCTACGCGAACGGCTGGTATCAGGGTGGCCGCGACCCGGAGCAGGTCGCCGAGCTCGCCGCCGCCGTGGTGAAGCGCGGCTACCGCGGGCTGAAAATCGACCCGTTCGGCGCCGCGACAGCTGAGCTGTCCGCCGCGGAGCTGCGCCGGGCGGTCGACATCGTCGGCGCCGTACGCGACACCGTCGGGCCCGACGTGTCGATCATGGTCGAGATGCACGGCCGCTTCACCGGCGCTACCGCGGCCCGGGTCGCCCGCGAGCTGACTCCGCTGCGTCCGGAGTGGCTGGAGGAACCGGTGCCGCCGCACGACGTCGACGGGTTGCGGCTGGTCCGCGCGGCTACCGAGGTGCCGATCGCCACCGGCGAGCGGGTACACACCGTGCCGGAGTTCCGCGAGCTGATCTCCCGCGGGCTGGTCGACATCATCCAGGCCGACCTCACCCATATCGGCGGCTTCACCGGGCTGCGCAAGCTGGCCGGCTGGGCCGAGGCGTACAACCTGTTGCTCGCCCCGCACAACGTGTGCGGGCCCGTCGGCACGGCGGCGAACCTCCACTTCGCCACCAGCACGCCCGGACTGAAGGTGCTGGAACACTTCAATGACTTCGCCGACCCGTGGGTGGCCGGCCTGGTGACCGACGCCCCGATGGTTGATGCGGCGGACGGCGCATTCGCCGTCCCGACCGCGCCCGGCCTCGGGCTGCGGCTCGACCACGACGCATGTTCGGAACACCCGCGCACGCACGTGCACTTCAACCTGGTACGTGAGGGCTGGGAGCGGCGCGACACGCTCGCCGGCGCGCGCTCGTGACGCCGCCCAGGCAGTTCGGGCCGGCCGGCTTACTGGACCACGCCGGCCTGCCCGGCACGGACGCCTACGACCTACCGGCTTCGGCGCTGCGGTTCGCCGACGGGGCCGAGTACCGGGTCGAGATCCCAAGTGTCGAGGGTCCGGCGTGCCTCGACGCCGTCCTCGAAGCGGCACGTGAGCTCGAGGTTCCGGTTACCCGGGTGTCGCAGGGGACCGGGGTCGGGCTGATGACCGACGCGGAGCTGGACCGAATGGCCGCCACTGCCGCGACGGCCGGTATCGAGGTCAGCCTGTTCGCCCGGCCGTGTGCCGGCTGGGACACCTCGGCCATGGCGCGATCCTCGGCCGGTTCGGTGCTCGCTCCGACCACCCGCGGGCAGGACCAGCTCGCCGCCGTCGTCGACGAGATCGTCCGCGCCGCCGAGCATGGCATCCGCAGTGTGCTCATCGCCGACATCGGCGTGCTCGACGTCTTCAGGCGGCTACGCGCGGCTGGCGATCTACCGGCGGACATGCAGGCGAAGACGTCGGTGATGCTGCCGGCGTCGAATGCGGCGACCGCTCGCGTCCTGGAAGACCTCGGCGCCAACACGATCAACGTTCCGACCGATCTGACGCTGCCGCAGTTGGCCGCGATCCGGGCAGCCGTGGACGTCCCGCTCGACGTGTACGTGGAGGCGCCGGACAACGTCGGTGGGTTCGTGCGGCACTATGAGATCGCCCGCATCGTCGAAGTGGCGGCGCCGGTGCACGTGAAGTTCGGCCTGCGCAACGCGCCGGACGTGTATCCGGCGGGTACGCACCTAGAGGCGACGACGGTGGCGCTCAGTCGGGAGCGGGTGCGCCGCGCTCGGCTGGGCCTGGACCTGCTGGCCCGGCATCGCCCGTCGTCGGTGGGGTCCCGCCCGGGAGCGACCGGTCTGGCGATCCCAACCATCCCATGAAGCCCTCCATGGTCAAGCTGCTATTTGTCGGCAAGTCGGGGGCATGAAGCCGGCGGCGGAGTCCCACCGATGGTGAGGTGGGTGTTCCAGCACGCGCATAGTGCTGCGTGAGCTGACCCAGAACCCCTACATGGGCCGCGGCGTGGCGTCTTCGGCTGCCGGCCGAGATCCTGTGGGAAAGCAGGGCGACGGGATCGACTTCCTCGAGAACGGCGACCCCGACGGGTGCTCCCCGGATAGCTGCTGGCCCGGTGTGTCCGCCGAGCGGGAATCGGCATGACTACCGCGCCCTCATGTGCTCCATCGTTTACCCATCGCAAGCAACCCGGATAGACCCTCAGAGACCCGATACGCTCGGAGGGCGAGAACCACCCGGTTCCCGGCTATGAGCAGGGGATCCGCAAGCTTCCGAGATGGCCGTACAGCCGCTCTGACCAGCGGTTTATCCAAGGGGTCGCAGGTTCAAATCCTGTCAGCCCGACAGTGTGATGTCTCGGGACATCGGAATGGCTCGAACCTGCAGACGTGGGTTCGGGCCATTCGTTGTTCGCGGGCCGGTCCGGGTGGTCGGCCTGAGCGCAGGTAGATGCGGGTGGGGTTCAGGTCAAGTGGCTCTTCTGCTGCTTCCGTGGGTCGGCGGGTCAGGTTTCGCCGGGGTGTGCCGGTCGTCGGGGTCGTGGCGTTCGCCGTCCCACTGATCGGCTGCATCACCAGGATGACCCGAGCCTCGACACGATTGCAGGCGTGGTGATGCTCCAGAAAACCTCATGACGTGCCCCGGATCGCGGCGAAATCTCACCACGTGGATCACGTCCACCAGCCCCCCGACGCACGTCCGCCCGACGAACCACGCGTCAGTCGACGCTCGCCGACACGTTCCAGCCCCGACCCACGGATCGGGTCGACGAGCCGCCTTTGATCTGTCCTCCCGAGCGCTTTCGCGGAGTTGTTCTCCGAGGTGGTCGACGTCTTCCCGCTAAGTCCGCAGCGAAACGGTGGCGTCTTGTCGTCTTGCCGCATGCTTCCGCCGGTGGGCCCCGCGCACGTGTACAGCGCCGATGAGGACCGCCGATACGAAGGCGAGAGCCGCCGAGACGAGTGCGGACGCCCCCAGCGAGACAAACCCGATCAACGACGAGGCGATGATGACGCCGACGGATTTCGACGTCCGTAGCAGAGCGAACCCTTCGGCTCGTCGCCCCGGGTGGAGGACGTCGTCGAGCGTCAGCGAGAACGACATCCCAAGCGGGGCCAGGAACAGGCCGATGACCACAGCGCCGGTGATCGCGGAGCCGAGCCACGCGTCCCAGGCGACGGCGAGAGTGCCGACAACGGTCAGCAGAATCATTCCGACAACGGACCGCTGCCGGAGACGGCGGTTACGGATGCTTATCCAGACGCCTCCGAGCACAGATGCGACACACAGTGGAACGGTGAAGAGAAACGCTGCACTGGGTGCGAGCCCATGGCGTAGCGCCAATGCCACAGCACCGACCTCGACCGAAGCGACACAGGCGCCGGCGCTGCCGGCTGCGAACACCCAGACCAGCGCACCCATGCGCGGCGACCTCTGTCGGACACTGGGCGACTCCGACGGCGTGCGACGTGCGATGCGGGGGAGTGCCACCAGGGGCAGAGCACTGGTGACTGCCATGATGATGACTGCTGCGATGACCGACAGCCCCCCGATCGTCGAAGCGAGAATCGGCCCGCTCACGAAGACGAGTTCGTTGGCGGTCGCAGCGACTCCAAGCGCGCGGGGTAGCTTGCGCGAGCTGACCATGTCGTTCAAGATCGCTCGCAGCATTCCGAAAATCGCCCCATTGACCAGCCCGGCGAAGCTGGCGGCGACTATCAGGACCGGAAGTGGTCCTTCGCCTGCGATGGAGAGAACCAGACCGAGGAAGGCAAGCGTCCGGAACGCGGTGAGAATTCGGGTATACGCGGTCACGGAGAACCGTCGGCCTGCAGCGGCAATGGGTACTGCACCGAGAACCTGGGCGGCCGTCATCGCCGTCATCATCAAGGCACCCCCGTCGGCGTCTCCCTGGGGCAGAGTCGCCAGTCCGAAGGTGATAGGCGCCATCGACTGAGGAATCGCCGTACCGAGATTCGCCGCGATCCACCTCGTAAAGCCGCCTGGTCGATTGGGGGGTGACGATGTGGATGAAGGCTCAGCGTCGGTGGGTCGGTATCGCTCGGTCACCCGACCATGCTTCCAGAGCTTTGCTGGAGCTGTCCGAACCACGATCTTCCACGACGAGCCGTACAAGAGCCCACGACGCTGCTCTCAACCACGAGCCGCAACCCGTGTAAGAGCGGCGCAAACCTGGGACGCTTCGTCAGGAAGCCACCGTCTCGATCATCCGACGACAGGTCGCCTCGAACGAGACAGGTCCGTGCATCAGCACTGAGCGCGAGGCTCGCGCTGGCTAGGCTGGAGGCCGGGCTGGCCAGGAACGAGTGGAGCGGACCGGTGTCTTCCGTGCGGGTCGAGAACGACCTCGTCTATGCGGCGGTGGACGGCGCCCGGCTCGCGCTCGACCTCTATCACGCACCGCGGTACGACGCGCCGCTGGTGCTGTACGTCCACGGCGGCGGCTGGCGGAACGGCGACAAGGCCGACGACCGCGTGCGGCGGCTGATACCGATGGCCGAGCGGGGTGTGACCGTGGCGTCGGCCGACTACCGCCTGCTGCCCGGCGCCGTCTTCCCCGACCAGCTGCACGACCTCAAGGCGGCGGTGCGCTGGCTGCGTGCGCACGGCGCCGACCTCGGGGTGGCGACCGGGCGCGTCGGGGTCTGGGGCGCGTCGGCCGGTGCCTACCTGGGCTCGCTGCTGGCATTGACGCCCGGCGACCCGGCGCTCGAAGGCACCGTCGGCGGCCACCTCGACCGGTCCAGCGCTGTTCAGGCCGTCGTCCACTGGTTCGGCCCGTCCGACCTGCTCACCGCGGGGACGCGCAGCCAGGTCGAGGGGCGGCTGCTGCCGTTCGCGTTCGAGGCGGACCTGCTCGGTGTCCCCTCGGTCACGGATGCCGCGGATCGAGCCCGCGAGCTCAGCCTGCTCACCCGAGTCTCGGCGCAGGCGCCGCCCTTCCTCATCGCGCACGGCGACCGCGACCGCATCGTCGCGCCGTCGGAGGGCGCGGCCCTGCACCACGCCCTGAGCCGGGCTGGCGCGAGCAGCAGATTCGAGCTCCTGGGCGGCGCCGGCCACGAGGACGCGGCGTTCGACAGCCCGGTGTCGCTCGCGTTGACGGCGGCCTGGCTGCGTGCGGTACTCCTGCCGGATACGCCCTGATCGGGAATACCTCGGGGCGGGCGCGCCTTGACATTGATAGCCCCGAGCCGCGACGCAAGGGTCGGACTTGCGCGTATTGCGGCTCGAGGAGCGCTAGTCTTGTAGACAGCCGCGCCACAGTGGGACCCGTCGAACGGGTCTCTCCACTGCGGTCGGCGACGAGAGAACCGACCACAGGTCGGCACGTTCGAATGTGACAGTGGCGCCAGGCTCGCCCGGATCTGCAGGGCCGAGCCGCGTCGTGGGGGAGCAGTTTCGCGCGCTGCGCGACACCGGCGCTCGGCCGGCCGTCGAGGCGCGGCCGACCCCGCCGCTGGCACCCACGCGAGCGTGGCAACTCCGGAGGAGGAGCACTTGGCGAGAGACGCCAGGCGCCGGCCCGGCGCCAGTCGGACGGCGAGCCGGTCGCGTCAGCGCGGCCGGGCCAAGGACAACGAAGGCATCATGTCGGTCCTCGCGCGCGCCGTGCGCGAGATCGAGGGGAGCGTCCAGCGCGGCTCGATGAAGCCGTCGGTACGCACCAAGTTCCAGGTCATCGCCCTGCTGGTGCGCGAGGAGCGCGCCCAGGTCAAGGCCGACGAGACCCACAGCGAGGCGTACCGCGCCGAACAGCTCAAGCGGCTCGACGGCATCGCGACGATCCTCGCGAAGGTCGCCGTCCGCGACGCGTCGCTGCTGGGCTTGCTGGCCGAGGACGCGCCGGTGAGCGACGCGGCCAGGGCGCTGCGGCGGGAGATGCTGACCGCGGCCGGCCGGACGCCCGGCCCCGAGGAGGTCCCGGTCGCCGCGCCGGCGGCTGCCGCCGTCAACACGGCGAAGCGGCAGGTGGTGCCGCAGGCGGTGATCTCGCGGCAGCTCGCCAACCCCTTCCTCGCGCCTGACTACGAGGCCGCAGCGGCCCGTCCGGCGCAGAAGAGCGCGACGCGGCCGCGCCGGCTGGTCAACTGGGAGCTGATCGGGCCGCTGCTCAGCTCGTTCGAGAACGCCACCGACGGCACGACCGCCTCCATGGCGCTGCCCGATGCGGGCGCCGTCAGCACGCCGCCCGGCCTGGAGCTGATGCCGCACCAGGCCCGAGTGGTCGGGGGCACTGAGGCCGGGCACCGGACCTTCCTGCTGGCCGACGAGCCGGGTCTGGGCAAGACCGCGCAGGCGCTGCTCGCCGCGCAGGCCGCGGACGCCTACCCGCTGCTCGTCGTCGTCCCGAACGTGGTCAAGACGAACTGGGCGCGCGAGGCCGCGCGGTGGACGCCCGCCCACCCTGCGACCGTCATCCACGGCGACGGCGACACGATCGACGGCTTCGCCGACATCATCGTCGTCAACTACGAGGTGCTCGACCGCCACGTCGGCTGGCTCGGCGACCTCGGCTTCCGCGGCATGGTCGTCGACGAGGCGCACTTCATCAAGAACAAGAAGTCGCAGCGTTCCCAGCACGTGCTCCAGCTCGCCGAGCAGATCCGGTCACGCACTCTCCGCCCGCTGCTGATGGCGCTCACCGGCACCCCGCTGATCAACGACATCGACGACTTCCGCGCGATCTGGCAGTTCCTCGGCTGGATCGACGAGCGCAAGCCCGGCCGGGAGCTGATGGAGGCGCTGGAGGAGACCGGCCTGACGCCGGTCGACCCCGGGTTCTCGTCCGCCGCACGCGCCGCCGTGATCGACATGGGCATCGTCCGGCGGCGCAAGAGCGAGGTGGCCGCGGACATCCCGGCTCGCCGCGTCGCCGACCTGCCGGTCGAGCTGGACGACGCCGCCGGCCGGTCGATCCGCGCCGCCGAGCGCGAGCTCGCCGACCGCCTGGTGGCCCGCTACCGCGCCGCGCTCGAGGCGCGGGGCGACGCGGGCGCCGTCGACGGCATCGACGCCGACCTCGTGCGCCGCGTGGCCGGCGCTGAGCTGGCCGACAAGTCGACGAAGACCGGCGAGAACGTGTTCAGCATGATCCGCCGCATCGGCCAGGCGAAGGCCGGCCTGGCCGCCGACTACGCCGCACAGCTGGTCCGCAGCGTCGGGAAGGTCGTGTTCTTCGCCAAGCACATCGACGTCATGGACGCGGCCGAGGCGATCTTCGCCGAGCGCGGTCTGCGGTACTCGTCGATCCGCGGCGAGCAGACCACGCGAAAGCGGCAGCAGAACATCGACGCGTTCGTCAACGATCCCGACGTCGCCGTCGCGGTCTGCTCGCTGACGGCCGCCGGCGTCGGGATCAACCTGCAGGTCGCCTCGAACCTGGTGCTGGCCGAGCTGTCGTGGTCCGCCGCCGAGCAGACGCAGGCCATCGACCGCGTCCACCGGATCGGCCAGGCCGAGCCCGTCACCGCGTGGCGCATCATCGCCGCCCAGACCGTCGACACCCGCATCGCGGAGCTGATCGACGGCAAGGCCGGACTGGCCGCCCGGGCCCTCGACGGCTCCGACGAGGAGGTGTCGTCGGCGTCTGACCTGCAGCTCGAGGCGCTGGTCGCGCTGCTGACCGACGCGCTGACGGCGTCGCCGTAGGCGCCGCCGGAGTCAGCCGTTCCGGGTGACGACCGGCGCGGCGGTGCGCTCGGTGCGCAGCACGACCAGCCGCTCGGTGCGATCCTGCAGGCGCAGCCAGCTGCGGCGCAGCGGGTCGTCGGCGGGCAGGCCGGTGTGGCAGGCGGTCGCCGCGCGCTGCCGTTCGCGGTCCACGTCGACGACGAGGACCTGGCGGCCGCGTGCGGCCTGGCCGGTCCGCAGGGTCCAGGCGTAGAGCGTGCTGCCCTGCTTCGCGGCCGCGCGGTAGGCGGCGCGCATGGCGCGGACGTGGTCCGGGTGCGCGTCGCCGGCGGTGGCGTCGACGGTGAGGATCGCGTCGGCGTTGTGCCGGGCCGCCAGGATCTCGTCGGCCAGGGCGTCCAGGCTGGTCAGGGCCAGCGCCCCCGGAGGGTGGCCGAGCAGCGTGACGTCGTCGGCGCCGAGCTGGCGGGTGGCGCGGCCGAGGTCGCGGGCACGGTCCAGACGGCGCCGCGGGCGCGGGTCGGGCGTGCGCCCGTGCGTGAGGCAGACGATGTGGATCGACGTCCCGGCGCCGGCGAACGCGGCGATGACGCCGCCCAGCGCGAACGTGGCGTCGTAGGGGTGGGCGCACACCACGAGCAGGGCGCGGACGGCCGGCACCGGCCTCACGTAGTTGCTCATGTCTCAGGATCGATCCGCCCCGGATCGTCATCCTAGGGCCGGAAAGACCCCGGTCGCGGGACTTTCGTCCCATGGCGGTCCGCGCTGAGCTGCGCCACTGGCGGCCGGGCGGCGCCTCGGGCAAGGTGTGCAGCATCCCGAGACCCCGGAGGAGGGCCGATGAAGGCCGAGCAGCTGACGGCGGCGGTGTGCGAGCACGGCGAGGGCCCGGTCCACTCGCCCCGCTGGGCGGGGCCGCGCTGGGTCGACATGCTGGCCGGCGACGTGCTCGAGCTGAGCCCGTCCGGCGAGGTCGCCCGTCGTAACGCCGGCAAGGTCGCCGCCGTCATCAGGCCGCGCCGGGGCGCGGGGTGGCTGGTCGCGACGGAGCGGGCCGTCGCGCTCGCCGGCGGCGACGCCCTCGACGCGCCGCTGGCCGAAGGGCCGGAACTATGGGCCGACCCCGGAATCCGCTCGAACGAGGGCGGCTGTGCCCCTGACGGCGCGTTCTACCTGGGCACGATGGCCTACGACGAGACACCGGGGGCGGGCACGGTGCACCGCATCGACCCGTCCGGCGCGGTGACCGCGGCGGTCGAACACGTGACGATCTCCAACGGCCTCGGCTGGTCGCCCGACGGGACCCGCGCGTACTACGTGGACACCGACACCGGCCGCATCGACGTGTTCGACTGGTCCGCGGACGACGGGCTGACCGGCCGGCGCGCGTGGGCGGACGTGCCCGGCGGACCCGACGGCCTCGCCGTCGACGCCGAGGGCGGGGTGTGGGTGGCGACGTACCGGACGGGGGAGGTGCGCCGCTACGACGCCGACGGCCGCCTCGACGCCGTCGTCGACCTGCCGGCGCGGCGCGCCACCGCGGTCGCGTTCACCGGCGCGGGCCTCGACGAGCTGATCGTCACGACGTCGCGACTCGGCCTGGACGACGCCGGGACGGGCGACGGCGCGCTGTTCGTCATCCGCGAGCCCGGGGTGCGCGGCCTGCCGCTGCTGGAGTTCGGCGGCTGACGGCGACGTTCGCCTCCGCGTTGATCTTGGAGTTGTTCGGCAATTGCGGGGTGAAATGTCCGATAGATGGCCGAACAACTCCAAGATCAACACCAGGCGGGCGGCGAGCCCTGAGTTGACTCGGGCGGCTCCCGCTTCCCCAGGCAGGCGCGCCTGGGGAAGCGGGAGCTCGGTCTCAGGGGCGCGCTTCGGTGAGCGTGCGTTCGCCCGGGGGTGCCTCGGCCTCGTCGACGTCGTCGACCTTCGCGAGCCGGCTGGGCCACCACATGCGCCGGCCGATGTCGAGGTTGAGGGCTGTGACCAGCACCGCCCGCACGATGAGCGTGTCGAGCAGGACGCCGAACGCCACCACGAACCCGATCTCTGCCAGGAACACCAGCGGCATCGCCAGGAACACCGCGAACGTCCCGGCCAGCACGGCACCCGCGGACGTGATGACGCCGCCGGTGGCGGCTAGGCCGATCAGGGCGCCGCGCCGGGTGCCGAACCTCATGGCCTCTTCACGCACCCGGGTCATCAGGAAGATGTTGTAGTCGATGCCCAGCGCGACGAGGAACACGAACGCGAACAGCGGGAATGAAGAGTCGGCACCCGCGAAGCCGAACACGTTCGTGAACATGAACCCACTCACGCCGAGCGCGGCGGCGAACGACAGGATGACCGTCCCGATCAGCACCAGTGGCGCGGTCAGCGAGCGGAGCAGGACGATCAGGATCAGCAGCACGACCGCCAATACCAGTGGGATGACGACGATGTTGTCGCGGGCCGAGGCATCCTGCATGTCGACGTTGATGGCGGCCGAGCCGCCGACGACGGCGTCGCTGCCCTCGATGGCGTGCACCGCGGAACGGATGTCCTCGATGGCGTCGCCGGCCTCGTCGCTGTAGGGCTGGAGGGTGAGGGTGCCCTCGACGTAGCCTCGGTCGCCGGCGACGACCGGGTCGGTGACGCTCCCGATAGCGGGATTGTCGTCGAGAGCGGAGGCGACGGCGTCGATCTGGTCGGCGTTCGCGATGACGACCACCGGGTCGCCGGCGCCCACGTCGAAGTGCTCACCGAGAACCCGCTCCGCCTGGGCGAAGTCGGGCTCGCTGGTGAAGCCCTCCTCGAGGCTGAGTCCGTTCGCGTTGAGCTGCGTGATACCCAGCGCCATCGCACCGAGGACGACGGTCGTGGTGACCCACACCCGCCGCGGCCGCGGCCGGATCCATGCGCCGACCTTGGCCCACAGGCCGCGGGTGGTGGGCTCGTCGCTGCCGAACTGCGGCCGCTTGGGCCAGAAGATCCAGCGCCCGAAGATGACCAGGACGGCGGGGAACAGCGTCAGCATGGCCGCCATGCCGACCGCGACGCCGACGGCGAGCACGGGGCCCATACCGGCCGTCGAGTTCATCTCGGCGACCATCAGGCAGAGCATGCCGAGCACGACCGTGCCGGCGCTCGCCATGACGGCCGGTCCCGCCCGGTGCAGGGCGAAGTCCATGGCCTCGTGCCGGTCCTCGTGCCGGCGCAGCTCTTCGCGGTAGCGGGCGACGAGCAGCAGTGCGTAGTCGATGCTGGCCGCGAGGACGAGGATGGCCAGGATGCTCGCGCTCTGCGCGTTCACGGTCAGATCGGCGTATCGGGCGAGCAGGTAGACCACACCCTGTGCGCAGGTGACCGCGACTCCGGCGCAGACCAGCGGAATGACCCAGAGGATCGGACTGCGGTAGGTCAGCAGCAGGATCACGATGACCACGACGACCGCGGCGATCAGGAGATTGCCGTCCAGATCGCTGAACGACTCGGCCTGGTCGGCCACCATCGCTAGCGGCCCCGCGACCTCCACCTGCAGGCCGTTCGCGTCGCTGTCCGCCTGCTCGTGCACCTGTTCCAGCAGGTCTGGTGCCGCTTCCCAGTCGTCGCCGATGGTGAGCGGGACGATGAGTTCGAGGGCCTCGCCGTCCTCGGACGGAATGGGGCCGACGACCTCGCCCTCGAGGGCGTCGAACGTCCTGAACTCGTCGGCGTCGGCCTCCGCCTTGGCCATGTCGGCCTCGGTGATGCCGCCGTCACGGACATACACGATGACCGCGGGAACGGCATCGGTGGAGGCGAAGTCGGCCTGCTCCTTGAACGCGGCGGTCGACTCGGCGCTGCCCGGCAGCCATTCGACGGTGTCGTTCTCTTCGACGTCGGTCAACTGCCCGGCGAGGCTTCCACCGACGGCGGCGAGAACGAGCCAGACGGCAAGCACGACCCACTTGCCGAATCGCCCGGTCAGCCGCCCGGTGAGCGAGCGTGTCATGGTGTCCCCCCAGAAGGTTCGAGAGTGTCTGTCGATGGAGTCAGACCGGCGGTGCTGCGGAAACTCATCGGATGGCCCCTCTTTCGCTGGCCCGTGCCCAGCCGGGCACGGATCGAGCGTGAGTCATGTGATCGGCAGGAAGATATCGCGCTCGACCGACAATGTCGTCAGGGTTTTTCCCTAGAGTGTTCGGCTCCTTCTCCATCCGTGGTTCGAGTGGCCGTCACTGCGTTGACGGATGGCGCGCCGAAGATGTGACATCCCGAGCCGCTCAGCCGGTCGCGGCCGGCAGCACCGGCGCCAGCATCCGCTGGGTGAACTCCTCGAGCAGTTCCTGGGCGACGGAGTCCAGCGCGATCGAGTTCGGCGTGGCCGGGCGGCGCTCGTCGTAGTAGGTGCCGTTGTCGTCGTCGCGCTGAGCGACGGCGAGCAGGTTGCCGGCCGCGTGCTCCGGGCTGTCGCCGCCGACGGAGAACATCGCGTGCAGCAGCCCGGTCGCGATGACGCCGGGATGCACGCTCACGACGTCGACCGTCGGCCGCGGCCGGCGCCCGGCGAGCCGGCAGGTCCATGTCACCAGCGCCAGCTTTGACCGGGCGTACGCCGACGCGGGGGAGTAGCCCGGCCCGGCCAGCTCGAGGTCGTCCAGCGCCAGCGTCGCCGAGTAGTGCGTGGCCGACGCGACGTTGACGATCCGCCCGGCGCGGCCGGCCCCCACGACGTCGAGGAGCAACGTGGTCAGCGCGACCGGAGCGAGGTAGTTCGTTTGCAGCGTCGCCTCGTGACCGTCGGCGGTGAGCTGGCGCGACGGCGGGCCGGGCCGGGCGGCGTTGTTGATCAGCAGGTCGACCCCGTCAGGGTAGGCCGCCCGCACCGCCGCCGCCAGCTCCGCGACCTCGCCGAGCACGCCGTAGTCGGCCCGCAGGTAGACGACGTCGCCGTCCGGGCCGGCCACGGCGGACAGCTCACTCACCAGATCGGCGACCTCCGCGGCCGGCTGCGGGCCGTGCACCATGAGGCGCCGCGGCCCGGCCGCGGCCAGCTCGAGCGCCGTCGCCCGCCCGATGCCCGATGTCGCTCCGGTGAGCACGATCGTCGATCCCGTCAGCCGCATGCGCTCCGCCCCTCCCGCTCCGGTGAGGTCACAGTAGGGCACGGGTCGGGCGGTGGCAGCATGAGCGGGTGCGGGTGCAGGCGGTGACCGAGGACGTGCCGGTGACGCGCGTCGTCGACGATCGCCGGCATCACCAGGATTTCTGGAGCCTCAACACGATTGCAGGCGTGGTGACGCTCCAGAAAACGTCGTGACGTGCCCCAGATCCCGGCGAAATCTCACCACGTGGACGCCGTGGAGGACCGGCGACGCCTCACCCGACCAGCAAGAGGGTGGTGTCAGTGGTCGCCGGCACCGGCCCGGACGCCGACGAAGCCGGTGCCGGGCCGGTAGTCGGGCGACTGGTGCCGGAAGTAGGTGTTGTAGACGTCGCAGTAGGCGCCGCCGGCGCGCAACAGCGACTCGTGCGTGCCCTCCTCGACGATGCCGCCGTCGCGCATGACGATGATGCGGTCGGCGTGCTCGATGGTGGACAGCCGGTGCGCGATGACGATGGACGTGCGGCCGGCCAGCGCGACGTCGAGGCCCTCGGAGATCTGCGCCTCGGTGAGCGGGTCGACGCTGGCCGTGGCCTCGTCGAGGATGACGATGGACGGGTCCTGCAGGAGCAGCCGGGCCAGCGCGACCAGCTGCCGCTGACCCATCGACAGCGCGGAGCCGTGCTCGCCTACCTCGGTGTCGAGACCGTCGGGGAGGGCGTCGAGCCAGTCGCCGCCGGCCACCGACGCGGCGGCCGCGCGGACCTCGTCGTCGGAGGCGCCGGGCCGCGGGTAGCGGATGTTGTCGGCCACGGTGCCGGAGAACAGGAACGGCGACTGCGGCACGACGCCGAGCTGGTGGCGGTAGCCGGTGAGGTCGACGGTGCGGATGTCGGTGCCGTCGACGAGGATCTGCCCGTCCTGGAACTCGTAGAACCGCACCAGCAGCCGGCCGATGGTCGACTTGCCGGCACCGGTGTGCCCGACCAGCGCGACGGTCTCGCCGGCGGCGATGGTGAGGTCGAACCCGTGGAGGACGGTGTGCTGCGGGGTGTAGCCGAACGTGACGTCGCGGAACTCGATGCGCCCGGTCAGCCGGCCGACGGGTTGCGGGTCGCGCTGCACCACCAGCGGCTCGGCGTCGATCAGCGCGAACACCCGCTCCGACGCCGACAGCCCCTGCTGGAACTGCGACCAGAACGACGCGATGGACGTCAGCGGCAGCCAGAACAGCCCGACGCTCTGCAGGAACAGGTACCAGTCGCCGGCCGAGATGCCGCCGTCGAGCACCCGCCCGCCCCCGACGTGCACCAGCATGACCGTCGCCAGCCCGGCCACCGCGAACAGCGCCGGGAAGATCGCGCCGAACACGAAGCCCTGCTTGAGCGTGACCCGGTAGTTCTGCCCGTTGATCGGCCGGAACTCGTCGTAGATGGTCTGCTCCTGGCGGAAGTTCTTCGCCACGGAGATGCCGCCCATGGTCTCTTGCAGCGTCGCGTTGACCTTCGCGAGCGACCGCTGCTGGTGCCGCGTCGTCTCGCGGGCGATGCGCCGGAACCCCAGCGCCATCGCGACGATGACCGGCACGACCGCCATGACCAGCAGCGCCAGCGCGACGTTGCGGGTGAACAGCAGCACTGTGACGAGGCCGACCAGCAGCACCTGGCTGACGAGGTTCAGCGTCAGCGTGACGACGGTGGCGAAGTCCTCGGTGTCCGACGTCACCCGGCTGACCACCTTGCCGGAGGAGTGCTCGTCGTAGAAGGACATGTCGCGGTCGAGGACGGCGTCGAAGGCGTCCTCGCGCAGGCCCAGCACGACGTCGCCGACCACCGTCGCGGTGTACCAGCGCTGCACGAAGTTGAACACCCAGCCGAGCACGCCGGTGACCAGCACGGCCGACACCAGCGCGACCACCAGGCCGGTCGTGCGGTCGTCGACGACGCGGTCGAGGCCCTCGCTGACCAGGATCGGGAATGCCGCCTGCATGAGCGACTGCAGCACGATGGCGGCCGCGACCAGCCCCATGACCCTCGCCTTGGGCCGGAAGTAGCGCAGGATGCGGCGCAGCAGCTCGCGGTCGTCGTAGCTGCGGTCGTACGCCTCGGCGTCGAGGCCGTCCATGAGGAACGCCATCAGCCGGCCGCCTTCCCGTCGCCGTCGCGCACCTCGTCGTAGTGGGCGAAGATGCGCCGGTAGAGCACGCACCGGCCGAGCAGCTCGTCGTGCGACCCCTCGTCGACCAGCCGGCCGCGCTGCAGCAGCAGGACCTTGTCGGCCCACCGGATCTGCGAGAGCCGGTGCGTGATGAGCAGCGTCGTGCGGCCCTCGAGGACGCGCTGGATGGCCCGCTGGATCTCGTCCTCGGTGGCGCTGTCGATGGCGCTGGTGGAGTCGTCGAGCACCAGGATGGCGGGGTCGGTGAGCAGCGCCCGGGCGATGGCCAGCCGCTGCCGCTGGCCGCCGGAGAGCGTGACGCCGCGCTCGCCGATGACGGTGTCGTAGCCGTCGTCGAGCGCCGTGACGAACTCGTGCGCCTGGGCGTCTTCGGCCGCGCGGACGACGTCGTCGCGGGAGGCCTGCTGGCCGAGGCTGAACGCGATGTTCTCGTGCACCGGGCGGCTGAACAGCACGATGTCCTGCTCGATCGTGGAGATCTGCGAGCGCAGGGAGTCGAGGTTCCAGTCGCGAACGTCGACGCCGTCGACCAGGATGCGCCCGGACGTGACGTCGTAGATGCGGTTGACGAGCTTCGTCAGCGTGGTTTTGCCCGCGCCGGTCTCGCCGACGACGGCGACCGTCTGGCCCGGCTCGATGCGGAACGAGAGGTGCTCGAGCACCGGCTGGCCGCCGTAGGTGAACGTGACGTCCTGGAACTCGACGGCGCCGCGCATGGGCGCGACGTGGCCGGCCTCGTTGTGGTCGAGCTCGGTCTCTTCGCGCATGAGCGTGAGCAGCCGGTTGGCGCTGGCGATGCCGTTCTGGACCAGCGAGAACGAGAAGATGGAGATGAACGCCGGGAAGCCGAGCAGGCCGAGCAGCCCGATGTAGGTGATCAGCCCGCCGACGCTCAGCTCGCCGGCGTCGAGCAGCCACAGCCCGTGCAGCAGGCCGCCGGCCGTCGCGATGGACAGCAGCAGCGTCGGCAGGTAGCGGGCCTGGATGAGCCCCTGCTCGACGTAGGCGTCGCGGTAGCGGCGGGCGTTGCGGCTGAACCTGCCCAGCTCCTGCTGCTCCTGGCCGGTGGCCTTGACCACCTCGATGCCGCGGATGGTCTCGTTGAGCCCGGCGTTGAGGGTGCCGTAGTGCTCGCGCAGCCGCGTGGATACCGGCGACAGCCGCCGCATGAATCGGCGGATCGACCACACGAACGCGACCGCGAAGATCAGCGGCGCGACCAGCAGCCGGGGGTCGAGGAACCCGATGAACACGATTGGGACGATGCCCTGCGTGAGGGAGTCGACCAGCAGGTCGATTCCCGGACTGAACATGGTGCCGAGCTGGCGGACGTCGTTGGCGCCGCGGGCCATGAGGTCGCCGACCCGCTGCCGGTTGTGGAACGTCTGGCTCTTGCCGAGCAGGCTGACGTACAGCTCGTCGCGGGCGTCGCGCTCGATGCGCTTGGCCAGCACTTCGGTGCACAGGCGCGCGACGAAGTCGAGCACCGTCCTCCCGATGACCACCACCAGCAGGATCACCGCGATGGTCGTCAGCTCGACCCGGCGGTCGGCGGACTCGTCGAGGACGGCGTCGAAGGCGTCGCCGACCAGGCCCGGCACCATGGAGTTGAGCACCACCATGGCGACCGAGCCGATCAGGAAGCCGGCCAGGTGCCACGGGTTGCGCAGTTGGTGCGACACGATCCAGCGCACCGGGCCACGTCGGTCGTACTCCGGCTGGCCGGCGACGGAGAACTCGGTACGCGCCGGAGTGGTGATTGTCATCGTCCGGCAGTTCTAACACGAGGCACCGACAGACCTCACCTGGTTAACCGGCACCCGATCATGAGCGCTCAGCGCACAGGCTCAGTCCACGGCCCAGGTGTGGACGGGCTCGTTGGAGTGCATGTGCTCGACGTACGAGTGCAGCATGCCGCGCAGTGCGTCGAGGCGTTCCGCGGAGGTCCGCTCGAACCGCCGCCGGAACGCGGCGACCTGCCAGTCGGACCCGTTGCGGTGATCGGCGCAGCGCCGCTCGACGACGCCGAGGAGCCGCTCCTGCTCCGAGGTGTCGACGCCCCAGCGGCGCAGCCCTTCGTAGGCCAGTGGCAGCAGCCGCCGCAGCACCAGTTCGGCGACCGGGACGTGCCCCAGCCCGGGCCAGTACACCTGGGCCTCGAGGCCGTCGCGGGCGCAGGCGTGGAAATTCTCCTCCGCGGCGCTGAACGACATCTGCGTCCATACCGGCCGGTCCTCCTCGGACAGCGTCCGCACCAGCCCGTAGTAGAACGCGCCGTTGGCCAGCGTGTCCGCGACCGTCGGCCCGGCTGGCAGCACGCGGTTCTCGACCCGCAGGTGGGCGCGGCCGCGGACCACGGCGTACACGGGCCGGTTCCAGCGGTAGATGGTGCCGTTGTGCAGCCGCAGCTCGGCCAGCTCCGGGGTGTCGCCGCGGTCGAGCACGTCGATCGGGTCCTCGTCGGAGACGATCGGCAGCAGCGAGGGGAAGTACCGCACGTTCTCCTCGAACAGGTCGAAGATCGAGGTGATCCACCGTTCCCCGAACCACACCCGCGGCCGCACGCCCTGCGCCTTGAGCTCCTCACTGCGGGTGTCGGTGGCCTGCTCGAACAGCGCGATGCGGGTCTCGGCCCACAGCTGTTTGCCGAGCAGGAACGGCGAGTTCGCGCCGACGGCGATCTGCACGCCGGCGATGGCCTGGGCGGCGTTCCAGACGGCGGGGAACTGCTCCGGGCTGACTTGCAGGTGGAACTGGGTGCTGGTGCAGGCCGCCTCCGGGACGATGGTGTCGCACGAGACCCGCAGCCGCTCCGAGCCGGTGATCGCCAGGTGCACGTCCTCGCCGCGGGCGGCCAGGATCTGCTCGTTCAGCAGCTCGTACCGTGGGTTCACCGACAGCGCGTGCCCGGTCATGTGCTCCAGCCGCAACGTCGGCAGAATGCCGATCATCGCCAGGTGCGCGCCGACGGCGCCGGCCTTCCGCTCCGCGTCGTTCAGGCTAGCCCGCACGTCCTCCTCGAAGGCGCCGACGCCGCGGCCGGACAGTTCCCGCGGGGCGAGGTTGATCTCCAGGTTCCACTGGCCGAGCTCGGTCTGGAAGGCCGGGTCGGCGATGGCCGCCAGCGCCTCGGCGTTGCGCATGGTGGGGTCGTGGTGGTCGTCGACGAGGTTCAGCTCGATCTCCAGCCCCGTCATCGGACGGTCGAACTCGAACTGCGCCTCGCGCAGCATGCGCTCGAAGGCGTCGAGACAACGGCGGACCTTGGCGCGGTACTTCGTCCGGTCCGCCCGGGTGAACTCCTGCCGGCCGACGTCCTCGCCCATGTGAACCTCCAGCGGCTCGTCAGCACAGTATTACCCCAGGTCGGCTAGAGCTTGAGCACCAATTCGGCGGCGATGACGACGTCGATGACGCCGCACCACTCGGCGAAAGAACGCGCCACGACCTTGTCGAGCTTCAGATGGACGAAGTCCCAGACGCCGTGCAGGAACCAGCCGGCCGCCACCAGGTACCGGCCGACGTCGGGGTCGAGGACGAGTCCCGCGAGGCCCAGCGCGCCGAAACCGAGCATGCCGACGGCCTCCAGCTGAAACGTCCCGTCGCGCCTCAGCTGCCCGTCGACGGCGCTCCACACCAGCACGACCAGGGCGAACGCCCAGATGGCGATGGCCGGTGACAGCAGGTCGAAGCCGCGCAGCACCACGACGCCGGCCAGGCTGATGATCAGCGTCGGCCAGGTCGCCCGCCGGTTCTCCAGCTTGGCGACGATGACGTACAGCAGCGGCAGGATCGGCAGGATCTCGGCGAACGCCCGCATGCCGTCGACGGTCGCCGAGCCGCCCAGCGTCAGGGCGGACATCGTCAGAGCGAGCGCGGTGGGCCAGCGGGCCGCGATCCGCGCGTACCACGGGGCGGGGGCTGTGGAGGTCATGCCCCCACACTCGTGCCGATCGGCGCATGGCCCCAGATGCGCGGTGTCATCGTCCGGCCGGGTGGATCGCACGGCCGGACGATGACACCGTCGGCGCTGAGTTCCGGGTCCGCCGCCGGTCTGTTCTCGGCAGGACGACCCGATCAGAGGAGGACCCGTGGCCCGCTCCGTGCTCTACATGTCCATGTCGCTCGACGGCTTCATCACCGGTCCCGACGATGGCCCGGGCAACGGCCTCGGGACCGGCGGGGAGCGGCTGCACGCATGGCTGTTCGACGGCGACGGCCCGGCCCGCGGAGGTGGCGGCGTGCCCGTCATCCGCACCGCCGCTGCCAGCCTGCCGGTGGTGGACGAGATGCTGGCCACCGGCGCGGTGGTGGTGGGCCGGCGGACGTTCGAGCACGCCGGCGGCTGGGGCGGCGATCACCACGACGGCGTCCCGATCTTCGTCGTCACCCGCACGGAACCGGGCGCGGACGCCGTCCGGGGTCCGAATGTCCACTACGTCACCGACGGCGTCGAGAGCGCGGTCGCGCAGGCCAAGGCGGCCGCCGGCGACCGCGACGTGATGATGCACGGTGCGACGACGGCGCAGCTCGCGCTGCGGGCCGGCGCCCTGGACGAGCTGGAGATCCATCAGGTGCCGGTGCTGCTCGGTGCCGGCCGGCCGCTGTTCGGTGAGCTGGAGCCGACGACGCTGGACGTCGTGCGGGTGATCGCCGCGCCCGGCGTCACCCACCTGCATTACCGTGTCGACCGATGACGCCTGCTTTCGTTCCCGGTCTCGGCCTCGCCGAGGCGTTCTCCCGCGAAGTGCTCGAACCGCTGACCGGCGTGCCGCACGCGGCCGCTCTGCTCGGTGAGGGTCCGAGGTGCTCGGCTTCGACACCTACCGGGACGAGCTGGTCGCTACTCCTGGGGCTGAGCCCCGGTGATGTTGACCATCCACGTGACGCCGAACTGGTCGACGCACATGCCGAAGGCGTCGCCCCACGGCGCCTTCTCCAGCGGCACGGTGACGGTGCCGCTGCCGGACAGCTTCTCCCAGTAGCCGCGCAGCTCGTCCTCGTCCTCGCCGCTGAGCGAGATCGAGATGTTGCCGCCGGGCATGTACTCCATCTCGTTCGGCGTGTCGGCGGCCATCAGGACCAGGTCGTTCCCGGCCTCCAGCTGGCCGTGCATGATCTTGCCCGCCTCGGCGGGGTCGTCGCTGGCGCCGAAGTCGGCGAACGTGCTGAGCTGGAGCTCGCCGCCGAAGACCGACCGGTAGAACTCCAGCGCCTGCCGGGCGTCGTCGCGGAACCCGATGTAGGGGTTGAGGCGCGTGCTCATGGACCGACCTCCTCGTCGAGGGAACGTCCGGATCCGCGGACGGGACCCGCCACGCGTCCGACACTAGACCCGCCTCGGCGGTTGGGACGGCCGTCGCGGGTGAACATGAGGTTTTGTGCTGCGTCAACACGCTTGCAGGCGTGTTGAGGCTCGGGTAATCCTCGTGATGTGGGCGGCCCAGATCGAACCTCAGTGCAGGACGACCGGCGCCTGGTTGGCGTCGCCCTCGCCCTCGCCTTCGCCCTCCTCGCGCGGGTCCGTGCGCAGCTCCTGCTTCGACCGCGGCAGGAAGAACGCCGGGATGAGGCAGAGCACGACCAGGACAATCGCCACCAGGTAGGTGTCGCCGAACGCATGCGCCAGGGCGGACCGGCCGAGGCCGACGATGTCCGCCGGCAGCTGGTCGATGGTGTGGGTCTGGACCGCCCCGTAGTACGCGGTGGCGGAGTCGTTGTTGAGGATCTGGTTGGTCAGGATGACCGACATGACGGCGGTACCGATGGAGCCGCCGGTCTGCTGGACGATGTTCATGAGCGTCGACCCGCGCGCCACCTCGCCGTGCGTGAGGCTGGCCAGCGCCGCGGTCATGATCGGCATCATCGTCATGCCCATGCCGAGGCCCATGACGAACAGCGAGCTCAGCAGCAGCCAGTACGACGTGTCGGCCTCGAGCTGCGTGAACGTCCCCATGCCGAGGGCGATGAGCACGATGCCGCCGAGGACCAGCTTGCCGGGGCCGGTCTTGTCGGTGAGCCGGCCCGCCATCGGCATGGTGACCATGGCGCCGATGCCCTGGGGCGCGAGCAGGATGCCGGCCATCGTCGTGGTCTCGCCGCGGACCTGAAGGAAGTAGCTCGGGAACAGCAGGCCGGCGCCCATGAACGCCACGATGAACAGCGACATCGTCACGACGGCGATGGTGAGGTGCCGGTTCAGGAACAGCCGCAGGTCGATCAGCGGGTGGTCCTTGCGCAGCGCGTGGATCACGAACGCGAGCACGAGCGCCAGGCCGATGATGGCCGGCGCGAGCACCTCGGTCGCCTGGATGGTGCCGTGCTCCGGGATCGACGAGACGCCGTACAGGAACGCCGCCAGGCCGGGGGAGAGCAGCGCCATGCCGACGAAGTCGAACGTCTCGGACGGCTGCGGCTCGTCCTGCGGCAGCACGCGCCACGCCGCGAAGACCGCGACGATGCCGATCGGCAGGTTGATCAGGAAGATCCACTGCCACGACGCGACGTCGATGAGCCAGCCGCCCAGGATCGGGCCGCCGATCGGGCCGAGCAGCATCGGGATGCCCAGCACGGCCATGACGCGCCCGACGCGGTCCGGGCCGGCGGCGCGGGTCATGATCGTCATGCCCAGTGGCATCAGCATGCCGCCGCCGAGGCCCTGCAGGACGCGGGCGCCGATGAGCGGTCCGATGTCCCAGGCGAAGGCGCACAACACCGAACCGAGCACGAACAGCACGAGCGACGTCAGGTAGAGGCGCTTCGTGCCGAACCGGTCCGCCGCCCAGCCGGTGATCGGGATGACCGCGGCGAGCGCCAGGGTGTAGGCCGTCATGGTCCACGCGACGGTGGCCACGGACGCGTTGAACTCGGACTGGAAGGTCGGCAGTGCGATGCTGACGACCGTGACGTCGAGGATCGACATGATGGCGCCGAGCACCACCACACCGGCGACCATCAGGACGCCGCGATCGAGCTTGTCGTCGGACCCGGTGTCGGGGGGTCCGGCCGGTGCACTCATGAGAGTTGTTCCTCCAGGCGAGACGGTGCGGATGGTTCGACGATCGGAGCGAGCGCGGCGGTGAGCCGGTCCCGATCAGCCGGGTCCAGGGACCGGGCGAAGGCCCGTATGGCGTTGTGCCGGGCCTCGTCGATCTCGGTCATGATCGTCCGGCCGGTGTCGGACAGTGAGACCAGCCGGACGCGGCGGTCGTGCGGGTCCTCACGTCGTTCGACCAGGTTGTGCGCGACCAGGCGGTCGACGTTGCGACCGGCCGTGGCCAGGGTGAGGTCGAGCCGGTCGGCCAGCTCGTTGATGGGCAGGGCCTCCGTGTGCCGGCTGAGCAGGATGAGACAGCGGAACTGCGAGATGGAGAGGTCCAGCTCGATCATGGACCGCAGGTCGGAGTCGGCTTTGGTGCACGACAGCTGACGGAGGAACGCCTCCAGGGCGCGGACGAAGTCGGACTCGGAGGCGGACACCGCAGAATACTAACGTACCTGCAACCATTGCGGGTGTGAGAGCGATCACGAATACGACCCCGCTGGATCGTGACGCGTACGCTTGGGGGGCGGCGGCCGGCCGCGACACGGGGGAGGACTGGCTGTGAAGGCGCAGGAGACCGCGGTGCAGACCGACCGGGTGTTCACGATCCCGAACATCCTGTCGTTCCTGCGGCTGCTCGGCGTGCCGGTGTTCCTCTGGCTGGTGCTGGTCGAGGAGGCCGACACCCTCGCGATCATCCTGCTCGCGGTCTCCGGGTTCACCGACTACCTCGACGGCTACCTGGCCCGCCGGTGGAACCAGATCAGCCGGGTCGGCCAGCTGCTCGACCCGCTCGCCGACCGGCTCTACATCCTCACCACGATCATCGCACTGACGTTGCGCGACATCATCCCGCTCTGGTTCGCGTTGCTGCTGGTCGCGCGCGACGTGTACATGACCGGCATCGTCGCGCTGCTGCGCGCCCGCCGCGGCATCACCGGCCTGCCCGTCCACTTCCTCGGCAAGTCCGCGACGGCCTGCCTGCTCTACGCGTTCCCGCTGCTGCTGTGGGGCGACGGCGACGGCACCATCCCGATGCTGGCCCGCGTCTTCGGCTGGGCGTTCGTCGTCTGGGGCGTGGCGCTGTACTGGTGGGCGGCGGTCCTCTACACCGAACAGACCCGCAAGGTGCTGGCGGCACCTGGAGCCGGCCGGAATTCGTGAGCGCCTGAGGCGGATGTCGGCGCGGAACGCCGTGACGTGCGTGCGAGCATAGGACCGTGGTGACTGGGCAGGCTCCTCGCGTCCGTCCGCTGCGGCGGCCGGACGAGTCGATGTCGCTGCTCAACGATCTGTTCGCCAAGCCGCTCGACCCCGGCTACGAGGACGCGGCTGCGCGCCGCCGGGCCGCCGGCGAGCGGCCGACCTCGGAGCGCACCTGGCGGTCGCCGGCCCTCGCGGTGGGGCTCGTCGCGCTCGGCCTGTTGCTGACCATGGCGGTGTTGCAGGTCCGCAACACCGCTAGTGTTGTCTCTTCGGAGCGGCAGGGACTCATCGAGCAGATCCACAACGAGGACGCGCGGGTCAGCCGGCTCCAGGGCGAGGTCAGCGCCCTGGAGGGGGAGATCGGCGAGCTCGAGAACGACCTCCTGCAGAACTCCGCGGCCGGGCAGCAGACGCGGGAGGAAGTCGAGAGCTTGCAGGCGACAACGGGTGCGATCGCCGTGACGGGGCCAGGGGTGGTGGTCACGGTCGACAACGCCGAAGAGCAGAGCGCCGAGGACGGCACCGACCGCGTCCTCGACCTCGACCTGCGCCAGGTGGTGAACGGACTGTGGGCGGCCGGCGCCGAGGCCGTCGCCATCAACGGCCAGCGCATCACCCCGCTCAGCGCCATCCGCTCCGCGCAGGACGTCATCCAGATCAACTACCGGCCCATGAACGCGCCCTACGAGGTCTCCGCCATCGGTGACCCGCGCTCACTGGCCCGCGACTTCGGCGACGGCAGCGGCGGCCAGTGGCTGCGCACCATCGCCGCCAGCAGCGGCATCCGGTTCGACGTGAGCTCCGACGAGTCGCTCACCCTGCCCGCCGGCAACACGCCACTTGCTTTTGCGACGCCGTGGGAGGGCGCTCCATGATCCCACTCGCCGGGCTCCTGGCCGGCATCCTGGCCGGCCTCTACTTCGACGTGTCAGTGCCGCTGGAGCTGCAGCCGTACCTGCCCATCGCCATCGTCGCCGCGCTCGACGCGGTGTTCGGCGGCATCCGGGCGGTCATCGAGGGCATCTTCAACGACAAGGTGTTCGTCGTGTCGTTCATCGCCAACGTGCTGATCGCCGCGTTCATCGTGTTCCTCGGCGACCAGCTCGGCGTCGGCTCACAGCTGTCGACGGCGGTGATCGTCGTGCTGGGCATCCGCATCTTCACCAACGTCGCGACGATCAGGCGGCACATCTTCCATGCCTGACGCGAACGCCGACCCCGCCGGCGCCGTGCCCGACGACGCGGACGCCGCGCCGCGGCACGCCCACCACCGTCACGACGACGCACCGGAGCCCGCCGAGCTCGCCGGCTCGCCGGAGCCGGGCGACGCCGTCGTCGACGAGCCCCAGGCGCCCTCGCGGGACGAGCCCGCCGCGCGGGAGGAGCCGGCCGAGCCCGAGGAGCCGGCCGAGCCCGAGGAGCCGGCCGAGCCGGAGGAGCCGGCCGAGCCCGAGCCCACCGCACGGGAGGAACCGGCCGCGGGCGAGGAGCCCGCGGCGGCGCCCCAGCCGTTCGTCCCCGGCAGCGGACGGTTCACCCCGGCCGCGCCGTCGGGCACCAGGCGGCTCTGGAACGCCGTCCGGCAGAAGCCCGACGGCGGCCAGGTGCTGGTGGCGGTGCTGGTCGCGCTGCTCGGATTCGGCGCCGTGCTGCAGGTGCGGTCCGACGACGACGACGCGCTCACGAACGCCCGCCGCGACGACCTCGTGCAGATCCTCGACGGGCTGCGCCGTCAGGCCGACCGCCTCGACGACCACGTCGCCGAGCTCGAGGCCGACCGCCGCGACCTCATCAGCGGCGCCGACACCGAGGCGGCCGCCCTCGAACAGGCGCAGGAGCGGGCGCGGAGCGCCGGCGTGCTGGCGGGCACGATCGCGGCCAGCGGGCCCGGCATCATCATGACGATCAGTGATCCGGACCACAAGGTCAACGCCTTCCTCATGCTCCGCGCCGTCAACGAGCTGCGGGTGGCCGGCGCCGAGGCGATCCAGATCCGCGGCGGCGGCAACGACGAGGCCGTCCGCGTGGTCGCGAGCACCTCGTTCGAGAACCCGAGCAGCGACGTGCTCACCGTCGGCGGCAAGGAGCTGGAGCCGCCGTACGAGGTGGTCGCCCTCGGCGATCCCGGCGAGCTGAGCGGCGCCATGACGTTCGCCGACGGCGTCGTCGGCGACATCGAGCAGGACGGCGCCCAGGCCACCGTCGACGAGTACGACGACCTCACCGTCGACGTGTTGCACGATCCGCAGGAGCCTCAGTACGCTCGCCCGGCGCCGGAGGACGGCGACGACGAATGACCCCGCACAGGTGCCCCCGAGGAGGCAGATCTCGTTGTATCCCGACGACCTGAGGTACACCGCGGAGCACGAGTGGGTCCGCAGCCCCGGCGAGGCCGAGGGCAGCGTCCGCGTCGGCATCACGCACTATGCCCAGGACCAGCTCGGCGACATCGTGTACGTCCAGCTGCCGGCCGTCGGTGACGAGGTCACCGCGGGCGGCGTCTGCGGCGAGCTCGAGTCGACCAAGAGCGTCAGCGAGCTGTTCGCGCCGGTCACCGGCACCGTCGTGGCCCGTAACGACGAGCTCGACGCCGCGCCGGAACAGGTCAACGCCGACCCGTACGGTGCCGGCTGGATGATCGAGATCGTCCCGGCCGATCCGGGGGCCGTCGATCAGCTGCTGACGGCCGACGACTACCGTTCCCAGGTAGAGGGGTAAGCCAGCGCCGGCCGCGAGGTCCCAGGCGGCGGCGAGTCCCACAAGGTACAAGGGGGAAGGCCGCAGGTTGACCCTGGCGGCGGCCGGTTCTAGGTTGCCAACATCCGTAAACCCTCAGGCGCTGGTCGAGAGTGAGTGAGACACTCGTAGCGCCGACGAGTCGAAGCCGGGGGGAGACCCTCGGCGGGAGGCCAGCTGATGCCGTTCTGCACCCAGTGCGGGCACCAAAACCCGTCCGACGCGAAGTTCTGCTCCAATTGCGGAACCCCGCTGGTCCGGCCCACGCAGCCGGCCGAGACGGGGGGTGACGCCACGAGCACCATGGCCATGGTGCGCGAGGAGACCGCACAGGTCGAGCGGGACGACTCCAGCGACCTCGCGGCGGCCGACCAGGCCGCCGTCGACGCCCTGCCCGAGGGCAGCGCGCTGCTCGTGGTGCTGCGCGGCCCCAACGCGGGCAGCCGGTTCCTGCTCGACACCGACGTCGTCAGCGCCGGCCGGCACCCCGACTCCGACATCTTCCTCGACGACGTCACCGTCTCGCGGCGGCACGCGGAGTTCCGGCGCATGCCCGGAGGCTTCGTCGTCTCCGACGTCGGCAGCCTCAACGGCACCTACGTCAACCGCGACCGCATCGACGAGGTGGCGCTGAGCAACGGCGACGAGGTCCAGATCGGCAAGTACCGCCTGGTCTACTACTCCAGCCAGCACGGGTTCGGAGGCGGGCCGAGGTGAGTCCCGCCGAGGGGAACTCGGCGCGTGCCTCCGGGCCGGCGCGGCGCGACGCCGCGCCGGCCGGCCAGACGATGAGCATCGGCGAGGTGCTCGCCCAGCTGCGGCCCGACTTCGCCGACGTCAGCATCTCCAAGATCCGATTCCTCGAGACCGAAGGCCTGGTCGAGCCGCAGCGCTCGCCGTCGGGCTACCGCCGGTTCACCCACGACGACGTCGCCCGGCTGCGCTACGTCCTCACGGTGCAGCGCGACCACTATCTGCCGCTGCGGGTGATAAAAGAGCAGCTCGGCCAACTTGATCGAGGTATGGAGCTGGTCACCGAGGGCGGCAGCACCGTCACGCCGTACACCGCGGCCGGGTCGCCCAACGACGAGGTGCTGCTGCCGCGGGCGTCGCTGCTGGAGGCCGCGGCGATCTCCGACGACCTGCTGACCGAGCTGGAGTCCTACGGGCTGGTGACGGCGCGCCGCGGGGGCGCGTACGACGCCGATGCCCTGCTGGTCGCGCGCACGGCCGGCGAGCTGGCCCATTACGGGCTGCAGCCGCGGCACCTGCGCGCCGTCCGGACCGCCGCCGAACGGCAGATCGGGCTGGTCGAGCAGGTGGTGGCGCCGATGTTCCGGCAGCGTGGCGCCGATTCCCGCGGCCGCGCCGAGGAGGCCGCCGCCGACGTCGCCCGGCTCACCGTCCGGCTGCACGCGGCGCTGGTCGACGCGGGAACGCGCCGCCTGTCGCGCTGAGTGTCGCTCCGGGCGACGTCCCGCGGGCTGGTTCTCCCGCTGAGTCCGGCCCGATGCGGGGGTAGTGTTGAAACCGTGCGCGAGCTAGACGTCGTGGGTGTCCGAGTGGAGATGCCCTCCAACCAGCCCATCGTCCTTCTGCGTGAGGTGGGCGGTGACCGATTCCTGCCCATCTGGATCGGTGCCGTGGAGGCCACCGCCATCGCGTTCGCCCAGCAAGGCGTCGTGCCGCCACGGCCCATGACCCACGATCTGTTCAAAGACGTGCTCGACGCCGTCGGCGTCACGCTCGAGCAGGTCCGCATCACCGAGGTGCGCGACAACACCTACTACGCCGAGCTGGTGCTGTCCGGCGGGCTCGAGGTCAGCTCGCGCCCGTCCGACTCCATCGCGCTGGCGCTGCGCACCGGGTCGCCCATCTACGCGTCCGAGCCCCTGCTCGACGAGGCAGGCGTGCTCATGGCCGACCCCGACTCCGAAGAGCAGGAGGACGAGGTCGCCCGGTTCCGCCAGTTCCTCGACGAGGTGACGCCGGAAGACTTCAGCGGCTGAGACTCGTGTGACTGGTGTGACTGATGTGATTTCTGTCTACAGCTGAAGTCGAGCTTGAGACTTGCCGCGTGTTGCATTGACCGCCGTGGGGCCCGGCCCTAACGTCACTGGTGTAACACGACGTCGCAATCGGCACGGACCACGAAGGGGTCGGCGTGAGCGCAGACAGCACATCCGGTACCGGCGCGGCGGGTGACGCCGGGCGTACCGCCGCGGCCGGACGCGCCGCCACCCGCCAGGGCCTGTTGTTCGAGGGCATGGTCGGCCCGGTCCCCGAGGACGTCGGCTACCGCGGTCCCACCGCCTGCAGCGCGGCCGGCATCACGTACCGTCAGCTCGATTACTGGGCCCGTACCGGCCTGGTCGAGCCGAGCATCCGCAGCGCAGCCGGGTCCGGCAGCCAGCGGCTCTACTCGTTCCGCGACATCCTGGTACTCAAGATCGTCAAGCGGCTGCTCGACACCGGCGTCTCGCTGCAGCAGATCCGCCAGGCCGTCCAGCACCTGCGCGACCGCGGCGTCGAGGACCTCGCCGGCATCACGCTGATGAGCGACGGCGCCAGCGTCTACGAGTGCACCTCGGCCGACGAGGTCGTCGACCTCGTCCAGGGCGGCCAGGGCGTCTTCGGTATCGCCGTCGGCCGGGTGTGGCGCGAGATCGAGGCCACCCTCGTCGAGCTGCCGGCCGAGCGGCCCGGCGAACCGCCGGCCGAGCACCCCGGCGACCAGCTCGCCGCCCGCCGCCGCGCCCGCGCCGCGGGGGAGTAGCTCTCACGGACGCCCGCCCACGCCGGAACCGGCAGGGGCGGGCGTTTCCGCGTCTCCGGGAGTGATCACGACGGCCCGTCGTGGGTAGCGTCCTGACATGACGAAGCTGACCACCAATGCGTCCGGCGAGTTCGTCCGCGCCGGCAACCGCTTCGACGACCGCATCACCGCCGATGGCTCGTCCGGCTGGCCGGTCGAGCCCGGCCGCTACCGCCTCGTCGTCAGCCTGGCCTGCCCGTGGGCCAGCCGGGCCGTCCTGGTCCGGCGGCTGCTCGGCCTGCAGGACGTCATCTCGCTCGCCATCGCCGACCCGATCCAGGACGAGCGCAGCTGGCGGTTCACGCTCGACCCGGACGGCCGCGACCCCGTCCTCGGCATCCGCTACCTCGCCGAGGCCTACGCCGCCGCCGACCCGTCCTACGACGGCGGAGTCTCGGTGCCGGCGATCGTCGACGTGCCGTCCGGGCGGCTCGTCACCAACGACTACCCGCGGATCACGCTGGACTTCAGCACCGAGTGGCGGCCGTTCCACCGCCCGGGCGCGCCGGACCTCTACCCGGAGGAGTGGCGCGACGAGATCGACGAGATCAACGAGCTGGTCTTCACCGACGTCAACAACGGCGTCTACCGGGCCGGGTTCGCCTCGTCGCAGCAGGCGTACGAGCAGGCCTACGACGCGCTGTTCGCCCGGCTGGACTGGCTGTCCGAGCGGCTGGCCACCCGCCGCTACCTGGTCGGCGACCACCTCACCGAGGCCGACGTCCGGCTGTTCACGACGCTGGTCCGGTTCGACGCCGTCTACCACGGCCACTTCAAGTGCAACCGGCACAAGCTGACCGAGCTGCCGGTGCTGTGGGCCTACGCGCGCGACCTCCACCAGACGCCGGGGTTCGCCGGCACGGTGAACTTCGACCACATCAAACGGCACTACTACCAGGTGCTGGACCAGCTGAATGCGTCGCGCATCGTCCCCGCCGGCCCGGATCTGTCGGGCTGGCACGACGCGCACCACCGCGAGGAGCTCGGCGGCACCCCGTTCGGCCCGGACGGCACCCCGCCGCCTGACGTCTCCGAGCTCGGCCTCGGCTGACGGCCCTGCCGTCAGGTCAGGTCGGCGAACCGTTCGGTGTCTGCGATCTTGCCGCTGACGATCAGCGTGTCGCCGTCGTGGACGACGGTGTCGGCGGTGGCGTACGTGAACCCCTCGCCGGGCCGCTTGACCGCGACGACCGTGACCCCGTACGTCTGCCGGATGCCGGAGTCGCCCAGCCGGCGCCCGACGGCGTCGTGCGGCGGCGCCGTCTTGACCATGGCGAAGCCGTCGTCGAACTCGATGTAGTCGAGCATCCGTCCGCGGACCAGGTGCGCGACGCGCAGCCCCATGTCGTGTTCCGGCCGGACCACGTGGTGCACGCCCAGCTGGGTGAGGATGCGGGCGTGGGCCTGGCTGATGGCCTTGGCCCAGATGTTCGGGACGCCGAGGTCGAGGAGGACGGACGCGGTGAGGATGCTGGCCTCGATGTCGCTGCCGATGCAGACGACGGCCCGCTCGGCCTCGTGCACCGACAGCTGGCGCATCGCGTCCTCGTCGGTGGAGTCGGCGACGACGGCGTGCGTGAGCCGGCCGGCCACCTTCTGGACCCGCTCGGCGTCGTGGTCGATGCCGAGCACCTCGATGCGCGGGTCCTGCATCAGCTCCACCGCCAGCGATGTGCCGAACCGGCCGAGGCCGACGACCACGACGACGAGGTTCGAGCCGCGTCCGGACCGGCCGGGTTGCCTAGCCAATGATCGGCCTCGCTTCCGGGAGATCGTAACGGCGCCCCCGCTGCCGCAGCGCGAGTGCGCTGGCGAACGTGATGGGCCCCAGTCGTCCGATGAACATCAGCACCATGATGGCAGCCTGCGCCCCGGCGGGCAGGTCCGCGGTGATGCCCGTTGACAGTCCGACGGTCGCGAACGCGGACACGACCTCGAACAGCACCTGGTCCAGCGCCATGTCGGTGGCCTCGAGGATGAACACGGTCGGGATCACGACGGCGGCCACGGCCAGCAGTGCGACGCTCAGCGCCTGGCGCTGGGCACGCGGCCCGACCTTGCGGTCGAAGACGTGCACGGACTCCTCGCCGCGCACCTCGGCCAGGATGACGAAGAGCAGCAGCGCGAACGTCGTGACCTTGATCCCGCCCGCTGTGCCGGCGCTGCCGCCGCCGATGAACATCAGCACGTCGCTGCCGAGCCAGGTGCCCTCGGTCATGGCGCCGACGTCGAGGCTGTTGAAGCCGGCCGTGCGGGTGTTGACGGCGTGGAAGAACGAGGCGAGCAGCCGGCCGGGCCCGTCCAGCGGGCCGAACGTCGCCGAATTGCCCCACTCGCTGATGGCGACGAAGGCCGTCCCGCTCACCAGCAGGACGCCCGTCGCCCAGACGGTGATCTTGGTGTGCAGGCTCCACCGCCACGGCCGGCGCAGGTGACGGCGCAGCTCCAGCAGGACGGGGAATCCGAGGCCGCCGATGATGATCGCCAAGCAGATGGGCAGGTTGACCCAGGGGTCGGTGACGAACCGCATGAGGCTGTCGCTGTGGAGCGAGAACCCGGCGTTGTTGAACGCCGACACCGCGTGGAAGACGCCGAGGTAGACGGCCCGGCCGAGCGGCTCGTCATATGCCGTCGCCAGCCGCACGGTCAGGATCGCGGCCACCGTCAGCTCCACGGTGACGCTCACCTTCGCCACGCCCACCAGCACGCTGCGCACGTCGCCGAGACCGAACGTCTTCGTCTCCGCCGCCGCGGTCAGCCGGGAGCGCAGGCCCATCCGGCGCGACACCAGCACCACCAGCAGTGACGCCAGCGTCATGATCCCGAAGCCGCCGACCTGGATGAGCCCCAGGATCACCACCTCGCCGAACGTCGACCAGTAGTCCGGTGTGTCGACCACCACCAGTCCGGTGACGCACACCGCCGACGTCGCCGTGAACGCGGCCTCGAGCAGCGAGGCGGAGCCGGAACCCTCGCGCGCCGCCGGGAGCATGAGCAGCGCCGTGCCGACGGCGACCGCCGCCGCGAACGCCACCACGACGACCTGCGCCGGATGCCGCAGGAACGGCGCTCGCCGGCCGGGAACGCCACGGTCACCACGCAGGCGGAGCCCTCCCACGAGACGCCACGCTACACGGACCGGCCCGGCGGTCGGCGGCGCTTCGCGGTGCGTGTCGACCATGGCCAGCCCGGTCACGCGTCGTGCGGACACGTCACTCGCCTGAGGGCCGTATGCCGTGCGTTCGTGCCGCCGTAGCGGCCGTAAGGCGGGTGAGGTGTCGTCCGGGCGGGTGCCGGTGGTGCCGGGTGGCACGCGTCGCCATCAGGGGCTGGTCTGCCGGTGCGGCATGTTGACATCAGCGCCAACTGTTGACGTTGGTGTCAACACGCCCGGATCATCATCGGCCGGTCCGCCCGGCACGAGCGCACACCACCGATGTGGTGCGTCGACCCCGAGGCCGGCGCCCAGCGGCCCGGCCGGCCGCGGGCCGCCCAGCTGGCGCGTCTGCGTCGCAGGCCGGGCAGGGGCGAGCTATGCTGACGGCGAGCTGTGGACTCTGACCGGGAGAGTTCTCGCACCACCCGGGGTGCGAGGCGCCGAAGGGGCAACATCCCCGTCAACCTCTCAGGCAGAAAGGACCGGTCAGGCGAGGCCACTCTGAAGCCGTCGTGACGAGCGACGACGACAGAGGGGGAGCTGACTCGCCATATCCGTCCGAGGAGCTCCGTCGATGTCCCAGCAGTTCCAGCCACTGTCCTCCGTGGCCAGTGAGGCACCCTTCGTCGCCCGGCACGTCGGTCCGCGCGACGAGGAGATCGCGAAGATGCTCGACGCCGTCGGGTACGAGTCGCTCGATGCGCTCGTCGAAGCGGCCGTGCCCGATGCCATCCGCAACCTCGGCGCGCTCGATCTGCCGCCGGCCAGCACCGAGACCGAGGCGCTGGACGAGCTGCGGGCGCTGTCGCGGCGCAACCAGCGGCACACCCAGATGATCGGCCTCGGCTACTACGACACCGTGACGCCGCCGGTGGTCGTCCGCCGGGTGCTGGAGAGCCCGGCCTGGTACACCGCGTACACGCCGTACCAGCCGGAGATCTCGCAGGGCCGGCTCGAGGCGCTGCTGAACTTCCAGACCATGGTGTCCGACCTCGCCGGGCTGCCGACGGCCAACGCCAGCCTGCTGGACGAGGCGACCGCGGCGGCCGAGGCGATGACGCTGATGCGCCGGTCCATCCGCGGCACTACCGCTGACACCGTCGTCGTCGACGCCGACTGCCTGCCGCAGACCATCGCCGTCATCCAGACCCGGGCCGAGCCGCTGGGCATCGATGTCGTCGTGGCCGACCTCGACGAAGGGCTGCCCGGCGGCGGACTGCCCGACGGCGAGCTGTTCGGTCTCGTCGTCCAGTACCCGGGCGCGTCCGGGCGGATCCGCGACCTCGCGCCGGTCGTCGAGGCCGCGCATGAGCGGGGCGCGCTGGTCACCGTCGCCGCCGATCTGCTCGCCCTGACGCTGCTCAGGCCGCCCGGCGAGATCGGCGCGGACGTCGTCGTCGGGTCGTCGCAGCGGTTCGGGGTCCCGCTCGGGTACGGCGGGCCGCACGCCGGCTACATGGCCGTCCGGGCCGGGCTGGAGCGCGGGCTGCCCGGCCGGCTGGTCGGCGTCTCGAAGGACGGTACCGGCGCCCAGGCGTACCGGCTCGCGCTGCAGACCCGCGAGCAGCACATTCGCCGCGAGAAGGCGACGTCGAACATCTGTACCGCGCAGGTGCTGCTGGCCGTCGTCGCGTCGATGTACGCCGTCTGGCACGGGCCCGAGGGGCTGCGCGAGATCGCCTCGCGGGTGCACGGCCACGCGACGGCGCTCGCGGCGGCGCTGCGGGCCGGCGGCGTCGAGGTCGTCCACGACGCGTTCTTCGACACCGTCCTGGCCCGGGTGCCCGGCCGCGCGTCCGCCGTCGTCGCCGACGCCGCCGAGCTGGGCGTCAACCTCGGGCCGGCCGGCAGCGACGACGTGCGCATCGCCTGCGACGAGGTCACCACCGACGCCGACATCGAGAAGGTCCTGCGGGCATTCGGCCTGACGATGCGGCCCGGCGGCGGCGCCGTCGCCATCCCCGAGGGCCTGCGCCGGCACAGCCCGTACCTCACCCACCCGGTCTTCAACACGCACCGCTCCGAGACGTCGATGCTGCGCTACCTGCGCAAGCTCGCCGACAAGGACTACGCGCTCGACCGCGGCATGATCCCGCTCGGCTCGTGCACGATGAAGCTCAACGCGGCCACCGAGATGGAGCCGATCACCTGGCCCGGGTTCGCCGGCATCCACCCGTTCGCGCCGGTCGAGCAGGCCGACGGCTACCTCGCGCTGATCCGCCAGCTGGAGGGCTGGCTGGCCACGGTCACCGGGTACGACGCGGTGTCGATCCAGCCGAACGCCGGGTCGCAGGGCGAGCTGGCCGGGCTGCTGGCGATCCGGGCGTTCCACCGGTCCAACGGGGACCAGCAGCGCGACGTCTGCCTCATCCCGTCCAGCGCCCACGGCACCAACGCGGCGTCGGCGGTCATGGCCGGCATGCGGGTCGTGGTGGTCGCGGCGGCCGACGACGGCACCGTCGACCTCGACGACCTGCGGGCGAAGATCGACGATCACGACGGCCGCCTCGCCGCGATCATGGTCACCTACCCGTCGACGCACGGCGTGTACGAGGAGGGCATCACCGAGATCGCTCGGCTGGTGCACGCGGCCGGCGGCCAGGTGTATGTCGACGGCGCCAACCTCAACGCGCTGGTGGGTCTCGCCAAGCCGGGTGAGTTCGGCGCCGACGTCAGCCACCTCAACCTGCACAAGACGTTCTGCATCCCGCACGGCGGCGGCGGTCCCGGCGTCGGCCCGATCGGCGTGCGGGCGCACCTGACGCCGTTCCTGCCGAACCACCCGCTACTGCCGGAGGCAGGCCCGGCGACCGGCGTCGGGCCGATCGCGGCGGCGCCGTTCGGGTCGGCGTCGATCCTGCCGATCCCGTGGGCGTACATCCGGATGATGGGCCCGGCCGGGCTGAAGCTGGCCACCCAGACCGCGGTGCTGAACGCCAACTACGTCGCCGTGCGGCTGCGCGACCACTTCCCGGTGCTCTACACCGGCCGCGGCGGGCTGGTGGCGCACGAGTGCATCGTCGACCTGCGGCCACTGACCAAGGCGACCGGCGTCACCGTCGACGACGTCGCCAAGCGGCTGATCGACTACGGCTTCCACGCGCCGACCATGTCGTTCCCCGTCGCCGGCACGCTGATGATCGAGCCGACCGAGTCCGAGGACAAGACCGAGCTGGACCGGTTCTGCGACGCGATGATCGCGATCCGCGCCGAGGCCGACCGCGTCGCCGCCGGGGACTGGCCGGCCGACGACAACCCGCTGGTCAACGCGCCGCATACGGCCAGATCGCTGGTCGCGGACTGGTCGCACCCGTACGACCGCGAGACCGCGGTGTACCCGTCGGCGGCCAGCCGCGAGGACAAGTACTGGCCGCCGGTGGGCCGCATCGACAGCGCGTACGGCGACCGGCACCTGGTCTGCTCGTGCCCGTCGCCGGAGGCGTTCCAGGACTGATGCCGGGGGAGACCCCTACGGAAGTCCAGGGGTGACGTCCGACCGAGGTCGCATGTGCGCGGTGCATGCGCCACGTAGGGTCGGAGGTGACCACTCGGCGAACGGAGACACGGGGGACCATGAACGACGCGATCATCGAGGCAGCCCGTGACGTCATGGGGTCGCCCTGGGTCTACGTGGTGCTGTTCGCCATCTCCGCCATCGATGCCTTCTTCCCGGCGGTGCCCAGCGAGTCGCTGGTCATCACGGCCGGCGTGTTCGCCGCGGCCGACGGCGTGCCGAACCTGCTGTTCGTCATCCTGGCCGCCGCGGCCGGCGCGTTCGTCGGCGACCACATCTCGTACTTCATCGGCCGCACCGCGGGCACCAGGGTGAGACACCGCATCGAGGGCGGCAAGAGGTCCGGCGCGACGTTCGCCTGGGCCGGACGGATGCTCGACGAGCGCGGCGGCCTGATCATCGTCGTCGCGCGGTACATTCCCGGCGGGCGGACCGCGGTCACGCTCACGGCCGGGACGGTCGAGTACCCGCTGCGGAAGTTCTCCCTCTTCGACGCCATCGCGGCGCTGTCGTGGGGCGCCTACTCCGGCATGATCGGCTACGTCGGCGGGCACGCGTTCGAGGACAACCCGCTGCTCGGCCTCGGCGTCGGGCTCGGCATCGCGCTGTCCATCACCGGGTTGGTCGAGCTGATCCGCCACCGCCTCGGCGTCCGCAACCGGCGCCGTGCCGAGCAGGCCGGGACCACCGAGTCCGCGTCCGGCGCGGAGGGGTCACCGGACGAGAAGCCGCAGGAGCTGGTCTGACCGCGACGGCCGCCGGGTGCTGGCGGTGCTGCGCTACCTCGGCTCCTGACGGCGCACCCGGTGCCGGGCCCGCTCGCGGTCGCGCCGGTTCGACCGGATGCGCAGCACCACGAACGCCACGACCGCGACGATCACCGCCGCGATGACCGCGTACTGCAGGATGCCGACGTACTGCTCGACGGCGTCCCAGTTCTGCCCCAGCTGGTAGCCGAGCAGGATGAACACGGTGTTCCAGATGGCGCTGCCGAGCGCCGTGAACAGCAGGAAGACCGGCAGCGACATCCGCTCGACGCCGGCCGGGATGGAGATGAAGCTGCGGAAGATCGGGATCATCCGGCCGAAGAAGATGGTCTTGACGCCGTGCTTGCCGAACCACGCCTCCGCCTTGTCGACGTCGGCCATCTTGACCAGCGGCAGCCTCGCGAGGATGCCCCGCGTGCGGTCGCGCCCCACCGCCGCTCCCACGGCGTACCAGATGAGCGCGCCGACCACCGAGCCCACCGTCGTCCAGATGATCGCCGCCGCCAGGTGCATGTCGCCGCGGCTGGCGGTGAACCCCGCCAGCGGCAGGATCACCTCGCTGGGCAGCGGCGGGAACAGGTTCTCAGCGGCGATGGCGATGCCGGCGCCGATCGCGCCCATGGTGTCCATGAGGTCGACGGCCCAGCCGGCCAGGCCGGTCAGCTCGGTTTCCGGGGAGAGGCGGATGTTCACGCCTCGACCGTACGGGATACGGGCGGGCCGGCGCGATGAAGGTCACCGCCGTGATCGCCCTGTGGTTCTCCACAGGGTGGGCGGTCTGAGACGGAAAGCGCATTCGGCGCGCCTCACCGGGTCTGCGGCGCTGCGCCGGTAGCGTCGCACCTGCCGGGTTCTGACGGATTCGTCCTGAGTGAAGCGGGGTGGTGCCGGTGTCCAGAGAACTCCGTGCTGCCCTGATTCTCTGCCTGATGGTCGGCGTCATCATCGGCGCCGCCCGCAGCGAGCCGCCCGGCAGCAGGTCGGCCGCCGCCGAGACCACCCAGCAGGCGCCGCCCAAGACCCCCGACCGGCTGCTCTCGCTGGTGCCGGCGGCCGAGAACGGGACTGCGCCGGTCGCGGAAGTGGACGACGCCGGCACCCGCCGCCTGAACGGCCGCGACGGCCGCACCGTCGCCCTCACCTTCGACGACGGCCCGCATCCGGAGCAGACCCCGCAGGTCCTGCGGATCCTCCGCGAGTACGACCTCACCGCCACGTTCTGCGTCGTCGGGGAGATGGCGCGGCTGTACCCGAGGCTGGTCCGCGAGATCGCCGACGAGGGCCACCGGCTCTGCGACCACACCATCACCCACGACACCTCGCTGCCCGACCGCGACCCGGACGTGATCGAGCAGGAGATCGGCGGCACGCTGGACGCCATCGAGGACGCCGTCTCCGGTGTCGACGTGCCGTTCTTCCGGGCGCCCGGCGGCAACTTCGCGGCGAACGTCAACGAGATCGCCGCCGGGCTCGACCAAGTGCCGCTCGGCTGGAGCGTCGACCCCGGCGACTGGCGCAAACCCGGCGCCCGCGCCATCCACGACTACGTCGCCGAGCAGGTCCACCCGGGCGCGATCGTCCTTCTCCACGACGGCGGCGGCGACCGCGCCGGCACCATCGAGGCACTGCCGGCCATCATCGAGACGCTGCTCGACGCCGGCTACGAGTTCGTCGTTCCCCGCGCCTGATGCGTTGGTCAGCGCCACGGTGATGCTCGGCGGCGATGTGGCACGCTTACGCCCATGACGCGGCGAGACGACTCGTTCGGCGAGCGGCTGGCTCCTCCCGCATCGGACCGTGTGAGGCCCACATGACGACGAACGAGAGCCGGTTCGAGCGCTGGCGGCGCACGGCCGAGGCGGCGGCCGCGGCAGCCGGTGAGACGCGGGCGCGGGTGATCCGCGACCTGGCCGCCGCGCTCGCCGTCCTGGTCCGGCGGGCGAGGATCCCGCTGCTCGTCGTCGGGCTGCTACCGCTGACGCCCGCGCTGGTGCTGGCGCTCGAAGGCCTCGCGGTGGGTGGTGACGGCGGCCTGTTCTTCCTGGCTCTGGCGCTGGCCGGCGCGGCGCCCGGCCTGTGGGTGCTCTGGCGGCGGCGTCGGCTGATGCGCGCCGTCGACTCCGTCGACGAGCTGGCGGGCGAGCTCGCGGAGGCGTACGACGTCGCCGGCGCGTGGGCACGGGCGGGCGACGCGCTGCACCAGGTGCGATCGGCCGGGCCGGGATTGCGCGGTGCGGGCCGGGCTGCCCGCGGCGTCTGGGCCGGCGTCCAGCTCACCCGCGACCTGTTCGACAGGTTCTCCGACCTGCCGCGCGTGGCACCGTTCCTTCCAGTGTCGCTGCAGTTCACCGGCTATCTGTGCCTGGTGTCGGTGGTCGCCACCGTCGTGCTGGTCGCGCTCGCGGTCGCCGGATTCGGCGTCGTGCTGGTGGCATAACTCTTCTGCTGTTGTGCGTGGGTTCGTCACCTCACGTTGGGGTGACGCCGACAGGGTGAAGTCTCGCAACTCCGTGCTCCCTGACGACCGGAGGAATCATGGCGAGACGCACGTGGCTTCTCGGTGCCGGCATCACGGCGACGGTGACCGGCCTGGTCGCGTCGGGCTTCGGCCTGGCCGGGGCCGAGACCGCAGCCGAGACCGAGACCGCCACCGGTGTCGTCTACGACGACGCCAACCGCAACGGCAAGCGCGACGGCGGCGAGGCCGGCGTGCCGGACGTGTCAGTGTCGAACGGCCGGGACGTCGTGCGCACCGACGCCCGAGGCCGGTACAGCCTGGTGGTCGACGACCAGACCGTCATCTTCATCAGCAAGCCGGCAGGCTGGATGGTGCCGGTCGACGACGTCCAGCTGCCGCAGTTCTACTACAAGCACTACCCGGACGGCAGCCCTTACGAGCTGCGCTACGGCGGCGTCGAGCCGACCGGCCCGCTGCCGGCGTCGGTCGACTTCCCGATGTACCGCGACGACTCCGTCGACGAGACGTTCTCCGCGCTGGCCTTCGCCGACCCGCAGACCCGCAACCCTGGCGAGGTCGCGGACATGGCCGTCGACGTCATCGCGGCGCTGGTCGGCACCACCGACGCCAGGTTCGGCCTCACGGTCGGCGACGTCGTCAACGACCCGCTGGACCTGTTCCCCGTCCACAACGAGGCGGTCGCGCAGATCGGCATCCCGTGGTGGAACACGCCCGGCAACCATGACCAGGATTACGACGCGCCCACCGACGCGAATGCCACCGACACCTACAAGGAGACGTTCGGGCCGACGGACTACTCCTTCGACTACGGCCAGGTGCACTTCGTGCTCATGGACAACGTCATGCACCAGGGCCCGGACCACGGCTACATCGGCTACCTGAACGACGAGCAGCTGCAGTGGCTGCGCAACGACCTGCGCTACGTGCCCGACGACAAGCTGATCGTCATCGGGACGCACATCCCGCTGGCCACCGACGCGACCACGTCGCCGGCCACCAACACCGGCAACATCAGGGAGCTGCTGGCCATCCTCCAGGACCGCGAGCACGTATACACGATCTCCGGGCACGACACCAGCAACAGCTGGCAGATGTACCTCGGCCCCGAGGACGGTTGGTTCGGCGCCGAGCACTTCCACCACCAGGTGCTGGCAGAGGTGCGCGGCGGCGGCTGGACCACCGGCCCGACGGACGAGCGCGGCGTCCAGGCCGCCGATATGGCGGACGGCAACCCGAACGGCCACTACGAGCTGTTCTTCGACGGCAACGAGTACTCGGCCCGGTTCAAGCCGGCCAGCCTGCCGCAGGACTACCGGATCCGGCTCACGTTCGACGGCGGCTGGGGCGACGAGGTACGCATCCCGGGCGGCCCGAGCGGGTCGGCCGGCTTCGCGCCCGGGGCGGTGCAGTTCCATGCCCGCGACTGGACGGGCACCGGCGTGCCGCGCCCGACGGTGACGGCGAACGTGTTCGACGGCGGCGAGCGGCACACCGTCGAGGTCAGCGTCGACGGCGGCCCGTTCCGCCCGATGACGCACCTCGCGCCGCAGAACGACCCGTACATCTCCGTGCTCCGGTCGGCGCTCACCGGCAGCGAGCGCCCGGCCGCCCCCGAGCCGTCGTCGCACCTGTGGTCGTTCGAGCTGCCCCGCGACCTGCGCTACGGCGAGCACGCCGTCGTCGTGCGCAGCACCGATCCGTACGGCCGGGTCTCGACCACCGACGAGACCTTCACCGTGATCGGTGGGCGCCCGTAACCCGGGCGACCAGACCGGTATAGCGGGTGGTTCGGTGGTGCCCTGGCGCCACCGAACCACCCGCCATCATGCGGTCGTCGGACGGCCGCGCCGTCCGGCTCGCACCGCGAAGTCGTCCAGAGCGGCCAAGATCTCCGGGGCCTGCCAGTACCGGCCTCGGCGTTTGCCGGAGAACTCCGTGATCACGCCGGCCGCTTCGAGCTGGCGGATGGCTCCGTGAGCGTTCGCCGACGTGGTCCCGAGCTCGGACTGAGCGATGGCCGCGTCGATGACGGGCTGCCGCAAGAGCAGATCAGCCAGTCGCCACGCGGCCGAGTCGCGACGCGCCCTGATCCGCTCCGTCCACCGTTGCCGGGCGGCTTCGAGGTCCGCGACCAGCTGACGTCCGTTGACGACGGCGATGAGCGCCGCCTGGGCCATCGCGGTGACGATGGGTGCCGGGTCGCCGCGCCGGAAGCTGGTCAACGCCGCGAAGTAGCCATCCGTGTCGGTGAGTAGTCCAGCAGACACAGGCACCGTGATGTTCCTCGTGAGGTCTTTGGCCCGGAGCATGGCGTGGATCAGCGCACGACCCGTGCGGCCGTTGCCGTCGGTGAACGGGTGAATGGTCTCGAACTGCGCGTGGGCGAGTGCGGCGTGAACCAGTACGGGAACGTCGTCGCGGCGGACGAACCTCATGAGGTCGTCGATCGCTGTGCGGACGTGTGCGTGATGCGGTGGCACGAAGGCCGCCTCGTGCGGTCCGACATTCGTGCCACCGACCCATACCTGCTGGTCGCGCCACTGACCAGGAGAGTGGTCCGGGTCATGAGCCATGAGTATCGCGTGCATCGCGAGGACGGCGTCGGCGCTCAGCCGGTCGGCCAGGTCGATCGCCGCCTCCATCGCGCGGACGTTCGCCACGATGCGCGCCGCGTTGGACCGGTTGCCCTCGTCGAGTTCGGCGAGGGCGATGGCCCGGGCGCCGGACGTGAGATTCTCGATCTGCGACGACGATGCCGACTCCGAGCGAAGCAGCAGCGCGCCGAACGGAGCGACCTTGGCACCGAGTTCGGCGTCATAGCGGGCGATCTCCACGGACGCCTCGTCGGCCAGCGCCAGCACGGCCGACGGCAGTGTGACGTCTGCCGTCGCGATCGGCGGGACGACCGCGGCACGGTATTGGCCGCTGTGGCGCTCTCGGAGTCGCCGCGACACGAGATCGGGTGGCAACGAGGAACGCCAGGGGTGTTCCTCCCAGCCGATCGCCGGCCACACCGTATCCGATGCCACGAGGAGAGCTTAGCATCAGATCAAGGGTTTTCCGATGCTAAGAGGCCTGGGAGACGGACGACATGTTGAAGTCGGGCACCCGCAGCGCCGGCATGGCCGTACGCGGGAAGTAGTCGCCCCACTCGCGGCTGAACGTCGGCACCGTCGCGCCGGCCGCGGTGAAGCGGTCGAGCAGCGCGACCGGGCTTTCGTTGAACCGGTAGTTGTTCACGGCGCCGGTGACCTCGCCGTTCTCGACCAGGTAGACGCCGTCGCGGGTGAGGCCGGTGAGCAGCAGCGTCTGCGGGTCGACGGCGCGGATGTACCAGAGGCAGGTGAGCAGCAGGCCGCGCTCGACCCCGGCCGCGAGGTCCCCGATGCCGCCGGTGGCGCCGTCGACGGTGAGGGCGAGGTTGTCGACGGCGGGGGTGACGGGCAGGCCCGTCAGTCCGGCCGAGTGCCGGGTCTGCAGCAGCGCCCGCAGTGTGCCGTCCTCGATCCACGCGGTACGCCCGGCCGGCAGGCCGTTGTCGAACACGCTGGACTCCGCCGACGACGCGTGCGCGAACACCGCCGGCGCGCACTCCAGCCCCGGCGCGGCGGGGTCGGACCACAGCGACACCGGGTGCTTCGACAGCCGCTCGCCGACCCTCGTCGCACCGCCGGGCGCGGAGTACACCGACCGGCCGTCGGCGGCGTCGCGGGCGCTCATCGTCCAGTACGCGTAGATCATCAGGTCGGCGACGGCGGTGGGCGGCAGCACGGTGTCGTAGCGGCCGGCCGGCAGCTCGACCGTGCGCTGCGCCCACCCCAGCCGCTTGGTCAGCTCTGCGTCCAACGCGGCGACGTCGACGTCGGTGAGGTCGCGCGAGGACTGCCCGACCCAGGCCGAGCGGGTCTTGTCGGCGGACTTGCCGGTGATGCCGATGTGCCCGGTGGGCTGCTCGTGCCGCGCCCGCAGGCCCGTCGACGACCCCAGGTACGTGGTGCGGACGCCGTGCTCGAGGTAGCCGTACAGCAGCCGCCGCTCGTCGTCGGCGCGGCTGAACGCGTCGCCGAGGGCGGGCGCGATGCCGCCGAACACGTCGGGCGACGTCTCGCCGGGCGGGTCCATCCAGCCCGGGCCGGCGTCGCCCTCGATCAGCGGCTGGGCGTCCTCGGCGGGGCCGTTGTCGCGCGCGGCCTGCTCGGCGGCGCGGACCAGCGGCTCCAGACCCTCGGGCGTGACGGCGCTGCGGGCGACCACGCCGGACGCGGTCCCCGTCCCGCCGTCCAGCGTCGCGATCACCGTGACCGACCGGTCGCGGGTGACGCCGTTGGTCGTCAGCGCGTTGGTGGCCCAGCGCAGGTTCGCCGTGGACGTCTCGTCGACCAACACGATCGTGCCGCTGCCCTTGGCCAGCTCGAGGCAGCGTTCGACGATCTCCTGCGGCGTCATGGTGCCACTCACTGGCCACCCTCCTCGGCGGTGTTGAGGACGCGGATGTCGCGGAACAGCGCCGACGGGCTGCCGTGCGACACCGGCGCGATCTGCCCCGGCTGGGCCTTGCCGCAGTTGAACGCGCCGCCCAGCACGTACGTCTGCGGGCCGCCGACCGCGGCCATCGAGCCCCAGAAGTCGGTGGTGGTGGCCTGGTACGCGACGTCGCGCAGCTGGCCGTCCAGCTCGCCGCCGCGGATGCGGTAGAACCGCTGGCCGGTGAACTGGAAGTTGTACCGCTGCATGTCGATCGACCACGACTTGTCGCCGACGACGTAGATGCCGTCGTCGACCTGCGAGATCAGCTCGTCGGTGGACGGGCCGCCGTCGGCGGGCTGCAGCGAGACGTTCGCCATGCGCTGCACCGGCACGTGGCCGGGGGAGTCGGCGAACGCGCAGCCGTTGGAGCGGCTGGTGCCCAGCGCGCTGGCGTTGGCGGCGGCCATGGCGCGGTCGAGCTGGTAGCCGACCAGCGTGCCGCCGCTGACGATGTCCCACCGCTGCGCCGCCACGCCCTCGTCGTCGTAGCCGATGGTCGACAGGCCGTGCGGCGTCGTGCGGTCGCCGGTGACGTGCATGATGGGGGAGCCGTAGCGCAGCGTCCACAGCTGGTCGAGGGTGGCGAACGACGTGCCGGCGTAGTTGGCCTCGTAGCCGAGCGCGCGGTCGAGCTCGGTGGCGTGACCGATGGACTCGTGGATGGTCAGCCACAGGTTCGTCGGGTCGATGACGAGGTCGTAGCGGCCGGCCTGGACGCTCTGGGCGGCGAACTTCTCCGCCAGCAGCGGTCCGAGCTCGTCCAGCGCTGCGCCCCAGTCGACGACGCCGTCGGCGCCCGTGGCGTACTCCCAGCCGCGCCCGACCGGGGCGGCGAGCGTGCGCATGGTCTCGAACCGGCCGCTCGCGGCGTCGACCTTGACCGCTTCGAAGACCGGGTGCAGCCGGACCCGCTGCTGGGTGGTGACGGTGCCGTGGGTGTCGGCGTAGAACTTGTTCTCCTGCACCTGCTGCAGCTGCGCGGTGACGTGGTCGACGTCGGGCTGCGCGAGGACCCGGACGGAGTTGCCGACCATGCGGTCGATCTTCTCGGTGTCGGGGACGTCGAACGGGTTGACCTCGTAGGCCGACACCCAGGTGACGTCGGGGTGGACGGGCTCGTCGGCCAGCTCGACGCGTGCCGGGCTCAGGCGCCGCGACACCTTCGCGAGCTCGACCGCCTGCTCGGCCGTCTTCGCGGCGTCGTCGCTGGTGAGGTCGACGGTGGCGGCGAACCCCCAGGTGCCCTCATGCAGGACGCGGACCGCGAACCCGACGTCCTCGCCGTCGCGGCTGCCCTCGAGCTTGCCGTCGCGGAAGGAGAGGTCCTGGGAGCGGATGCGCTCGAGCCGGAAGTCGGCGTGCTCGACGCCGAGGTCACGGGCTCGCTGCAACGCGGCGTCGGCCAGCGAGCGCATCGGAAGGGCGATGAAGGCGGGATCGATCTCGTGCGGCACCCTGCCGAGCCTAGACCAGCGCCCGGACGCACCGGTGTTGATCTTGGAGTTGTTCGGCAATTGCGGGGCGGAATGTCCGATAGATGCCCGAAGAACTCCAAGATCAACGGCGAGCGTGCGTGCTCGTGGACGCCGGTCGGGGCGGGCGAGCGGAGCGTGGGAGAATTCGAGCATGCTCAGATGGCTGACAGCGGGGGAGTCGCACGGACCGGCCCTGGTCGCGATCCTCGAGGGACTTCCGGCCGGGGTCGAGGTCACGACCGCCGACATCGACGCGGCGCTGGCGCGGCGGCGGCTCGGGTACGGCCGCGGCGCCCGGATGAAGTTCGAGGCCGACGCGGTCACCGTCGTCGGCGGGGTGCGGCACGGCCGCACGCTCGGCAGCCCCGTCGCCATCCAGGTGGGCAACACCGAGTGGCCCAAGTGGGAGCAGGTGATGTCAGCCGACCCGGTCGACCCGGCCGTCCTCGAGGGCAGCGCCCGCAATGCCCCGCTGACCCGTCCCCGTCCAGGGCACGCCGACCTCGCGGGCATGCAGAAGTACGGCTTCGACGAGGCCCGCCCGGTGCTCGAGCGGGCCAGCGCGCGCGAGACCGCCGCCCGAGTGGCGCTCGGCGCGGTCGCCTCGGCGTTCCTGCGCCAGGCGTACGGCGTCCGGCTGGTCAGCCACACGGTCGAGCTGGGGACGGTCGCGGTGCCGGCAGGCTCGCCGCTGCCCACGCCCGACGACGTCGACTACCTCGACGCCGACCCGCTGCGCTGCTTCCACTCCGACACCAGCAAGCTCATGGTGGCCGAGGTCGACGCCGCGCACGACGAGGGCGACACCCTCGGCGGCGTCGTCGAGGTGGTCGTCACCGGCCTGCCCCCGGGCGTCGGCAGCTACGTGCACGGTGACCGCAAGCTCGACGCCCGGCTGGCCGGCGCGCTCATGGGCATCCAGGCCATCAAGGGCGTCGAGGTCGGCGACGGCTTCGAGCTGGCCCGCACCCGCGGCTCGCAGGCACAGGACGAGATCCTGCCGGTCGACGGCGGCGGCGTGCGGCGGACGTCGGGCCGGTCCGGCGGCATCGAAGGCGGCATGTCCACCGGTGAGACGCTGCGGGTCCGGGCCGCGATGAAGCCCATCTCGACGGTGCCGCGGGCGCTGCGCACCATCGACGCCGCCACCGGTGAGGTCGCCAAGGCGCACCACCAGCGCTCGGACGTGTGCGCGGTCCCGGCGGCCGGCGTCGTCGCCGAGGCGATGGTCGCGCTGGTCGTCGCCGAGCTGGCGCTGGAGAAGTTCGGCGGCGACTCCGTCGCCGAGACCGCCCGCAACTTGAAGAGCTACCTCGACGCCATCCCGGCCCGGCTGGCGGTGCGCTGATGGCGCCGCGCGTCGTGATCATCGGCCCGCCCGGCGCCGGCAAGACCACCGTCGGCACGCTGGTCGCGCAGCGGCTGGGCACCACGTTCCGCGACACCGACGCCGATGTCGAGCGCGCCGCGGGCAAGCCGATCACCGACATCTTCGTCGAGGACGGCGAGGCGGCGTTCCGTTCGCTGGAGCGCGCCGCCGTCGCCACGGCGCTGGACGAGCAGGACGGCGTCCTGGCGCTCGGCGGAGGCGCGGTCGTCGCGCCGGAGAACCGCGCGCTGCTCGCCGGTCACGTCGTCGTCTTCCTCGACGTCGGCCTCGCCGATGCCGTCTCGCGGGTCGGCCTGAACCGCGACCGGCCGCTGCTGCTGGAGAGCCCGCGGGCGCAGCTCAAGCGGCTGCTCGACCAACGTCGGCCGGTCTACCTCGAGGCCGCCACGGTCACCGTCGACACCGGCGGCCGCACCCCCGAGGACATCGCCGACGAGGTCGTCAAGCATGTCCACTGACGCCGACGCGCCGACGAGGGTCCACGTCGGCGGCGAGCACCCGTACGACGTCGTCATCGGCACCGGGCTGCTGGGCGAGCTGCCCGGCCTGCTCGGCGACAACGTCCAGCGCATCGCCGTCATCCACCCCGGCGCGCTGCGGACCACCGCCGACGCAGTTCGCGACGACCTCGTGGCGCAGGGACTCGAGGCGCACGCCGTCGAGGTCCCCGACGCCGAGGACGCGAAGACCGCCGAGGTCGCGGCGTACTGCTGGTCGGTGCTGGGCCGCATCGGCATGACCCGTTCCGACGCCGTCGTCGGCATCGGCGGGGGAGCGACCACCGACCTCGCCGGGTTCGTCGCGGCGTCCTGGCTGCGCGGCGTGACGTGGGTCCCGATCCCGACGACGGTGCTCGGCATGGTCGACGCCGCCGTAGGCGGGAAGACCGGCATCAACACCGCCGAGGGCAAGAACCTGGTCGGCGCGTTCCACCCGCCGGCCGGTGTGCTCTGCGATCTCGCCGCGCTGTCGTCGCTGCCGGTGAACGAGTACGTCGCCGGGCTCGCCGAGGTGATCAAGGCTGGGTTCATCGCCGACCCCTCGATCCTCGACATCGTCGAGGCCGACCCCGCCGGCGCGGCGCGGCCCGACGGTCCCTACGTGCGCGACCTCGTGGTGCGGTCGGTACGGGTGAAGGCCGACGTCGTGGGCGCGGACCTGCGGGAGTCGGGGCTGCGCGAGATCCTCAACTACGGGCACACGCTCGGCCACGCCATCGAGAAGCTCGAGCGCTACAAGTGGCGGCACGGCGCCGCGATCTCCGTCGGCATGGTGTTCGCCGCGGAGCTCGGTCGCCTGGCGGGACGGCTCGACGACGACACCGCCGACCGGCACCGCACCATCCTCGAGCTGCTGGGCCTGCCGACGTCGTACGACGGGTCCGCCTGGCCGCGGCTGCTCGACACCATGCGCATCGACAAGAAGAGCCGCGGCGACCGCCTGCGGTTCGTCGTGCTCGACGCGCTCGGCAAGCCGGGCATCCTCGAGGCGCCCGACCCACAGCTGCTGACCGCCGCGTTCACCGAGGTGGCGCGCTAGCGCCGGCCGAACCGCCAGCGCGTCGGGTTGTAGTCCTCGCCGCTGCCCGACCCGTAGCCGAACGCCGTCGACGGCGTCACCGCGTAGAGGTTGTACGGTCCGGGTCCGGCCGTCGGCGCGCCCTCGGCATGGTAGGCGCCGTCGCGGATCTCGACCGGCCAGTCGTACTGCTCGAGGTAGCGCGCGGCCGCCGCCTGCAGGACGGGCTCGGCGCGCACCGGCACCGCCCGGCCCTCGACGGCGAGGTCGATGCCGCCGGCGTTGACGGCGACGACGCAGCGCGGGTCGGTGGCCAGGTTGTGCCCGGCGACGCTGCCCGGCCACGCGGCGAAGTGGAACACGCCGTCGACGACCACGCCAAGGATCGGGACGACGTGCGGCCGCCCGTCGGGGCGCACCGTGGACAGCCAGTACGTGTCGGCGGCGGCCAGCGCCGCCACCGCGTCGGCCCACGGCGTGGTGGCCGAGCCGTCGCTCACCATCGAACTGGTCTCCGGTTCATCGGTCATGCCCGTCATCGTGGCACCGGGCACCGACAGCGTCGGTGCACTCAGCGGACCAGCAGCGGCGCACCGTACAGGTCGCGGTGGATCCCGGCGCCGGTCCAGCGGGTGATGACGAACCCGAGATCCTCGAGTCGCTCCTGGCTGTGCTTCTTCCCGTGCCGTCGGCCGGCGGCCCATGGTCCGGTCTTCTCCCTACAACACGGGTGGGGCGGTGCCCTACGGGTCGTCGTACTTCACCCGCGCGCACCCGGTGGCGGATGGCGCTCTCGGTGAGACCGGCGGCCAGCACACCGGCGTACGTGACCAGCACCGGCAGGTCGACCACGACATGTTGTGCCAAGGCAAACGGGGCGCTTCCGCGCGCCGGTTAGGCTCGCCCGGTGAAATACATCGACATCGGCGGCTCGGGGCTGCGCGGCTCGGCCGTCACGCTCGGCTGCATGCGCATCGACCAGCTGTCCGAGAACGAGGTCGCTGGGCTGATCGGCGCCGCCGCCGACGCCGGGATCACGATGTTCGACCACGCCGACATCTACGGCGGCGGCCGGTGCGAGGAGGTGTTCGGGGCCGCCCTGACCCAGGCGGCGATCCGCCGCGAGGACGTCGTCGTCCAGACGAAGTGCGGCATCCGGTCCGGGTTCTTCGACTTCTCCGCCGAGCACATCCGCACGTCGGTCGAGGGGTCGCTGCGCCGGCTGCGCACCGACTACGTCGACCTGCTGCTCCTGCACCGGCCGGACACCCTGATGGAGCCGGAGGAGGTGGCCGCGGCCTTCGACGAGCTGGTGTCGGCGGGCAAGGTGCGCCACGTCGGCGTCAGCAATCAGAACGCCACGCAGCTGGAGCTCCTGCGGGCGCACGTGCGGCAGCCGCTGATCGCCAACCAGCTGCAGTTCGGCCTCGCGCACACCGCGCTGGTCGACTCCGGTCTCAACGTCAACACCGGGTTCGACGGCGGGGTGGTCCGCGACGGCGGCGCGCTGGAATACTGCCGGCTGCACGGCATCACCATCCAGCCGTGGTCGGTGCTGCAGCACGGCCACATCGCCGGGACGTTCCTCGGCAACCAGGACTTCCAGGAACTCAACGAGGCGCTCGCGGCCGTCGCGGCCGAGGCCGACACGACGCCGGCGGCCGTCGCCGTCGCGTGGATCCTGCGCCACCCGGCCCGGATGCAGCCGGTCGTCGGCACCACGAAGCCGGCCCGCGTCGCGGAGCTGGCCCGGGCGGCCGACCTCGAACTCAGCCGTGAGACCTGGTACGCGCTCTACCGCGCCGCCGGCAACCGGCTCCCGTGACGTACGGGCGCCCCGATAGGGTCAGGCCGTGACCACGCGCGTACTGGTGCTCAACGGTCCCAACCTCGGCCGCCTGGGAGCCCGCGAGCCGGACGTCTACGGCAGCACGACCTTCGCCGGCCTGGTGGAGCGCTGCCGGAAGACCGCCGCCGGCCTCGGGCTCGACGCCGACGTGCGGCAGACCGACGACGAGGCCGAGCTGCTGCACTGGCTGCACGAGGCCGCTGACGCCGGCACGCCGGTGGTGCTCAATCCGGCCGCGTTCACGCACTACTCTTACGCGCTGCGCGACGCGTGCGCCCAGCTGCGGGCACCGCTGATCGAGGTGCACATCTCCAACCCGGCCGCACGCGAGGAGTTCCGGCACACCAGCGTCGTCGCCGGCGTCGCCACCGGCACCGTCGCCGGCTTCGGGCTCGGCTCCTACGACCTCGCGCTGCGCGCCGTCGCCGATCTGGTCTGAGGCCGCTTAGAGCCGGTCGACGATCTCCTTGGCCTTTTTCAGATCCAGCTCCGGTGCGTTGTCGATCAGCAGCTTGATCGCCTGGATCTTCTTGCCCTCCGCCACTAGCACCTGAATCCGCGCCATCACGTCGTCGGTCGGGTCGGCGGGAGCGGGCGTGGGAACGTCGTGTGCGCCCACGACGGCAGACTCCGCCATCCGGTCGACGGTGTCCTTGGCCTGCTTGAGGCCGAGGCCGGTGTGCTGGCGCAGCTCCTTGACGGCCTGGATCTTCTTGCCCTGGGCGGCCAGCTGCTGGATGCGCGCCATCGCCTTGGGCGGGATCGACTCGCGAGCCTGCGGCGACGGCGCGGCCGCCTGCGCACTCGCCCCGGCGGCCAGCCGGTCGACGTACTCCTTGGCCTCCTTGAGCCCGAAGCCGGTCTGCTGGCGGACCAGCTTGACCGCCGGGATCACCCTGCCCTCCGCGAGCAGGGCGCCGACGGCGTCGTCGAGGGCCGCTCGGTCCAGGACGGCGGGCGCCACCGCGGCGCTCCGGCCGTTCCCCGACGGCGCGCCGCGTACCGCGTCGGCCCGGCCGCGCAGGATGACGATGCCGAATCCGAGGACGAGCGCGGCCCCGAACGCGATGACGACGATCAGCCAGAAGTCCACGCGAAGACGGTACCGGTCAGACCGCCACGAACCCCAGATCCGCGGCCGCCGCGCGCTGCGCGGGGTCGTGCGAGGCGAACCCGACCCGCTCGCCGGAGCGGACCAGAGGCCGCGCGCCGAGGTCGGCGATGGCCAGGTGCAGCGCGTCGAACGCGCGGATGCCGAACCGGCGCACCAGCACCCGGGCGGTGTTCTCGGTGTCGAGGGCGTCGGCCCGGATCAGCGCGATCGGCCCGGTGGGCGAGACCTCTTCGTAGAGCTTGGCCAGCAGGGTGTCGACGTCGCCCACGTGGCGGGTGCGTGCGGCCCGGACCAGCGCCGACGACGCCTCCAGCAGCGCCAGCGTGGACGTGACCAGAAGGGTACGGCCCTCGATCAGCCCGCGGGCGACGGCGTGCCGCGGCTCGTCGGCGAGGTAGGAGCGCACCAGCACCGAGGAGTCGACGTAGGTGAGCATGCTCATCGGCCGTCGGACCAGAGTTCGTCGACGACCGGACCGGCTCCTTCGGTGGCCTTGAGCGCACGGGTGAACTGGGCCGGCGGGACGGAGGGCGCCGGGTTCTCGACGAGGATGCCGAGCTCGCGCGCCTTCTCGCGCAGCTCCAGACGGCGCACGTCGATGTCGTCGTCGGACGGGGGAGGCGGCGGCGCGGCGGCGGAGAGCACCTTGTTGGCCAGCGCGTTGATGGAGACGCCCTCGCGCTGCGCCCGCGCGGTGAGCCGACGGTGGAGATCTTCGGGGATCCGCAGCAGCAACTGGCGCATGCCGGCATGCTATCACCGGGATAGGTGGTGATATCAAGACCGAAAATGGGAGCCGCAGGCCTGATCCGTGGGTCCTTCTCGCCGGTGGTTTGCCGTGGTGGGCGATGATCGGGGCGTCGTGGGTGGGTTGTTCGGTGATGCCGCGTTGCCAGCGGCCGCGTCTCGCCGGCGCGCTCGGGTCGGGGAGCGCCGCTACGTGTGCGTGACGCCCGCGCCGGGGACGGGCGAGAGCCGTTCCCGGTCCTGCACGGCGTCCAGGTGGTGAGATTTCGCCGCGTTTGGCGGGCCATCATTAGGTCTTCTGGAGCGTCACCACGCCTGCAATCGTGTTGACGCTGGGGTAATCCTCGTGATGTACGCGATCCACGGGTCGGGTCGACGAGCCGGCAAGGGTCAGAGAGCGTCGAGGAACCGCCTGGCGTCGCGGCTGTTCATGCCGGTGCGCTCCTTGAGCAGCCGGATCGCGGCCGTGCGGCGCAGGCGGTCCTGGCTGACCAGCCGGCGCAGCGTCGCCAGCAGCTCGGCGTCGATGGCGCCGCGGCGGCGGGCCGGGGTCGACGGCGCGGTGCTGGCTGGCTCGGGCTCCGGGAACACCTGTCCCGCCTGAAGCGCGTAGACGATGGCGGTAGCCTGCGGTGGTGGAAGGCTTGTCCGCTTCTGCAGGATTTTCACAGCTTGGTCGGTATTGCCACGCGATGCGACGTCACGAGCCTCGTCCTGCAACTCGCGGGGGAGTCGGATCCCGGGGGGCGGTGTCAAGGACGATGAGAAGGTGCGCGCGGTGGTTGTCTCGGGCCCACGCCGAATGACGAGAAAGCTCATGACGAGGGCCAGAATGACGATGACGACCAGGCCTAGGATGAGCATGATCACGAGCGTAGTCGAGCAGTGATCAACTGCGAAGCACCCGTCTCAATTATTGAAATGCAATGACATCTGTACAGGTCAGACCGGGAGAGAGGGCGTAGAAGATGGCGGAGACCCATGCGAGGCGACGCACCGAACTGGCTCGGAAGCTAGTTGATGACAAGATTGATGCGGCGCTAGTCACAAGCCTGGTCAACGTCCGTTATCTCACCGGCCTCGACAGCAGTAACGCGGCTTTGCTCCTGACTGCGGACGGTTCGGCCGTACTTGCGACGGATAGCCGTTATTCTACGGCGGCCAAGGCCGTCGCAGAAGACGTGGAGCTGGTGGTCGAGCGGGGAGTGGCGACGTCCCTCGCCGCGCGCGCGGCGAAGGCCGGGGGGAGTCTACGGCTCGGCGTCGAGGAGCACGCCGTCACCCTCGAGCTCTGGGAGGCGGTCCAGGGGGCGCTCGACGCCGAGCCGGCCGCCGTCGAGACCGTCCACCTCGGCCGCGCGGTCGAGCAGCTGCGCGCCGTCAAGGACGAGGAGGAGCTCGGCCTGCTGGCCGAGGCCTGCGGCATCTCGTGCCGGGCCCTGGAGGACCTCTACGCGGCGGGCGGGTTCGCCGGGCGGACGGAGAAGGAGATCGCCCGCGACCTGGAGTGGAGGATGTTCGGCCACGGCGCCGACGCCATCGCCTTCGAGACCATCGTCGCGAGTGGTCCGAACAGCGCGATCCCGCACCACCGGCCGACGGAGCGCGTGGTCGAGCGCGGCGAGCTGCTGAAGATCGACTTCGGCGGCGCCTACCGCGGCTACCACGCCGACTGCACCCGCACGTCCGTCGTCGGCGCACAGCCGCAGGACTGGCAGCGGGAGATCTACGACCTCGTCGCCGCCGCCCAGCGGGCCGGCACCGAAGCCGTCGCCGTCGGCGCCGAGTGCATGTCCGTCGACCGCGCCAGCCGCGCGATCATCGACGACGCCGGCTACAAGGAGAACTTCGGGCACGGCACCGGGCACGGCGTGGGCCTGGAGGTCCACGAGGCGCCGACGCTCGGTTACTCCGCGACGGGTACACTGGCCGATCGCATGGCTGTGACCGTCGAGCCCGGGATCTACCTGCCCGGCCGCGGCGGCGTCCGCATCGAGGACACGCTGGCGGTTCGGGCCTCCGGCGGTTCCGAGCTGCTCACACCCACCACCAAGGACCTGCTGGTCCTGGACGCGTGACACGCCAGGGACCATCGACGACGACGAAGAAGGCAAGAACGACGTGGCGACGACCAACGACCTCAAGAACGGCATCGTGCTCAACCTCGACGGGCAACTGTGGAGCGTGGTGGAGTTCCAGCACGTCAAGCCCGGCAAGGGCGGCGCGTTCGTCCGGACGAAGCTCAAGAACGTGCTGTCGGGCAAGGTGGTCGACAAGACGTTCAACGCCGGCGTGAAGGTCGAGACCGCCAACGTCGACCGCCGCGAGATGACCTACCTCTACCGCGACGCCGACGACTTCGTGTTCATGGACACCCAGAGCTTCGAGCAGACGCACGTCCCGGCCAGCGTGGTCGGCGACGCCGCGAACTTCATGCTGGAGAATCAGGACGCCACCGTCGGCCTGCACGACGGCACCCCGCTGTTCGTCGAGCTCCCGGCCTCGGTCGTGCTCACCATCGAGTACACCGAGCCGGGCCTGCAGGGCGACCGCTCCACCGGCGGCAACAAGCCGGCCCGGCTGGAGACCGGCTACGAGGTGCAGGTGCCGCTGTTCATCACCAGCGGCGAGAAGGTCAAGGTCGACACCCGCGACGGTTCCTACCTCGGCCGCGCGGGCTGACGGGCGCCGGGACATGCCAGCCAGGAGCCGCGCCCGCAAGCGCGCGCTCGACATCTTGTACGAGTCCGAGCTGCGCGGCCTCACCCTCGGTGCGACACTGTCGCACCGTATGGCCACCGCCGAGCAGCCGCTGAACGAGTACACCGTCCAGCTGGTCGAGGGCGTCATCGCGCACAGGGACCGCATCGACGAGCTCATCTCGACCTACTCGGAGGGCTGGACGCTGGAGCGCATGCCGGCGGTCGACCGCAACGTGCTGCGCATCGGCGTCTACGAGGTCCTCTACCGCGACGACGTCCCCGACCCGGTGGCACTGGACGAGGCGGTGACGCTGGCCCGCGATCTGTCGACCGACCAGTCGCCGACGTTCGTCAACGGCCTGCTCGGCCGGCTCGTCGCCATCAAGCCCAGCCTGAGCGCCTGATCAGCGGCCGGCGTTGTCGCGTCAGTTGTCGGGGCGGCGGCGCAGGCGCTTCCTCTCGCCGGCCCGCCGCTTCTGCTCCACCCGGCGGGCCCGGGCCGCCCGCGACGGTTTGGTCGGCCGGCGCGGCGGCGGGGGCGGGCGCAGCGCGTCGTCCAGCAACGCCGCCAGCCGTTCCTGAGCCGCCTCGCGGTTGCGCAGCTGGGACCGGTGCTCCGACGCGACCACCGTCAGCACGCCGTCCACCAGCCGGTGCCGCAGCCGCTCGGCCACCCGGGCTCGGCCCACCGCGCTCAGCGCCCGGGACCGGAGCACGTCGAACGACAGCTCGACCCGTGAGTCGGTCGTGTTGACGCCCTGACCGCCCGGTCCGCTGGACCGGGAGAACCGCCAGGACAGCTCGTCGTCGGGGATGACGAGCGTCTCGCGGACTCGGACCGGCGCCACCTGCCCATTATCTCGCCCGCTGGCGCGTGGCCCTGCGGCCGGCTGCCACCCCTTCTCGCCCGCTGGCGCGTGGCCCTGCGGCCGGCTGCCACCCCTTCTCGCCCGCTGGCGCGTGGCCCTGCGGCCGGCTGCCACCCCTTCTCGCCCGCTGGCGCGTGGCCCTGCGGCCGGCTGCCACCGCTTCTCCCGTCGCGACCGGTCGCAACCGCGCGTCTGGGCCGTAGACTCGCCGCAAGCGGCCGGCCACGGGCACGGCCGGCCGCGACCTTCGGGGGGAGGTGTCGGTGTGGCATTGTCCGTCCAGCCGGACCAACGGCGGCCGGTGCTGGTGGTCATCGAGCACGAGCACGACGCGGCGGGCCAGGGCCGCATCGCCGACCAGCTGCGCCGGCGCTACGGCGGCGACTACGACGTCGTCGACGAGCGGAGCGGCGCGGCCGGGCTGACGACACTGGAGTCGCTCCGCGACCGCGGCCTCCAGGTCGCGCTGGTCCTCTGCGACCGGCCACCGAACGGCGCAGGCGAGGATGACGGCGACCCCGCCGACGCCGTCTTCGGGCAGGTCAAGCAGCTGTACCCGGAGGCCAAGCGGGCGCTGGTCGTCGACTGGGGCGCGTGGGCCGACCGCGAGACCGCCGACGCGATCCACCGGCTGATCGCGCTCGGCAAGATCGACTACTACGCGCTGCGGCCTTGGCGCTCGCCGGACGAGTACTTCCACCGCACCGTCACCGAGTTCCTGCTGGAGTGGGAGCGGTCGGTATCGGCGGCGCCGCGCGAGGTGACAGTGGTCGCGCCGCGCTGGTCGCCGCGCGCCCACGAGCTGCGCAGCCTGCTGGTCCGCAACGGCGTCCAGCACCAGTTCCACCCGTCTGAGACCGACGAGGGACGGACGGCGCTCGCGGCGGCCGGCCTGGCGGACGTCACCGCGCCGGTCGTCCTGCTGCACGACGGCCGGGTGCTCGTCGACCCGACCAACAGCCAGCTGGCCGACGCCTACGGCGTGAACACGACGCTGGGTGAGGCGACCGACTTCGACGTCATCGTCGTCGGCGCCGGGCCCGCCGGGCTCGCGGCCGCCGTCTACGCGTCGTCGGAGGGGCTGCGCACGCTCGTCGTCGAGCGCGAGTCGATCGGCGGGCAGGCCGGATCCAGCTCGCTGATCCGCAACTACCTCGGCTTCGCCCGCGGCATCAGCGGCGCCGAGCTGGCCCAGCGGGCCTACCAGCAGGCGTGGGTGTTCGGGACGACGTTCCTGCTGATGCGCGAGCTGGTCGGCCTGACCTCCGAGGACGGCTGGCGCGTGCTGACGGCGGCGGACGGGCAGCAGGCCCGGGCACGCGCCGTCGTGCTGGCCACCGGCGTCAGCTACCGTCGCATCGGCGTGCCGTCGCTGGAGGCCTTCGAGGGCGCCGGCGTCTTCTACGGCGCGTCGGTGTCGGAGGCCCGGGCCATGGCGGGGGAGCCGGTGTTCGTCGTCGGCGGCGGCAACTCGGCCGGGCAGGCCGCCATGCACCTGTCGCGCTACGCCGGCGCCGTCACGCTGCTGGTGCGGGGCGCGTCGCTGGCCGAGAGCATGTCGCAGTACCTCATCGACGCCATCGACGCGGCCGGCATCCAGGTGAGGCTGCGGACCGAGGTGGTCGACGGCGGCGGCAGCGGCCGGCTGGCGTGGGTCGAGCTGCGCGACCGCGCCACCGGCGAGACCCACACCGAACCGGCGACGGGACTGTTCGTGCTGATCGGCGCCGAGCCGCATACCGGATGGCTGCCGGAGCGGATCGAGCGCGACCAGTGGGGCTACCTCCTCACCGGCCCGGACGTCATGGAGAGCCACGCCGCGCGGCGCTGGCCGCTGGAGCGGCAGCCGCTGATGCTCGAGACCTGCGTGCCGGGCGTGTTCGCGGTCGGCGACGTCCGCCGCCGGTCCGTCAAGCGGGTCGCGTCGGCCGTCGGCGAGGGGTCGGTGGTCATCCAGCAGGTGCACCAGGTCCTCGCGGCCACGGAGCCGGGCAGGACACGGCCGTGACCGGGACGCCCGCGGACCCGCCGGCGCGCGCCGTCGCGCCCCGCCTCGGCACGGCCGCGCTGCTGCTGGCGCTGCCGATCGCCGGGCTGGTCGTGCTGCTGGCGGTGCCGGAGTGGGACGTGATGTGGCAGCACCACCCGGCGCACTTCTGGCTGGTGCTCGGCGCGGCGGCGCTGAGCACGGGGCTGGCCTACGCGACGGGGACGGCCGCGCGCCGGCGCAGCGACGCGCGTGTCTTCCTGGTCTCGTTGGCGTTCCTGGCGGCGGCCGGGTTCCTCGGGCTGCACGCGCTGGCGACGCCCGGCGTGCTGCTCGACGAGTCCAATGCCGGGTTCGCGCTGGCCACGCCGGTCGGGCTGCTGGTGGCGGCGGTGTTCGCGGCGGCGTCGGCGACGGAGCTGGGCGGCGGCCGCGCGCACGCGGTGATGCGGTGGTCAGGGACGATCCGCGGCGTCCTGCTGACGGTCATGGTGCTGTGGGGCGCGGCGTCGGTTGGAGGCCTGGCGCCACTGAACGACCCGGCGCCGCCGGAACGGGCGTCCGGCCCGCTGGTCTGGCTGGCTGTCGCCGCGCTGCTGCTGTACCTGTTCGCCGTCGTGCGGTACCTGCGGCTGCCCAGCCATCCCGGCTCGGTGACGCTGCTGCTGGCGATGGCCGCGGCGTTCGTGCTGCTGGCCGAGGCGTCGGTGGCGGTGGCGCTGGGCCGGAACTGGCACGCCAGCTGGTGGGAGTGGCACCTGCTGATGCTCGCGGCGTTCGCGCTGGTCGCCCTCAGCGCCCACCGTCAGTGGTACGAGGAGCGGTTCGCCGGCCTCTACCTCGGCGACACCGCGAAGGGGATGCGCGAGCTCAGCGTGCTCTTCGCCGACCTGCAGGGGTTCACGTCGTTCTCCGAGCGCACCCGCCCGCAGGACGTCACCGAGATGCTCAACGAGTACTTCGCCATCGCCATCCCGCCGGTCGTCGAACAGTACGGCGGCACCGTCGACCGGCTGGTCGGCGACGCGCTGATGGTGACGTTCAACCGCGACGGCGACCAGCCCGACCACGCGCGGCGGGCGGCCGCGGCGGCGCTGGCGATCCAGGAGGTGACGGCGACGGTGGCGGACGCGCATCCCGGCTGGCCGCGGTTCCGCGTCGGCGTCAACACCGGCGAGGTCGCCGTCGGCCTCCTCGGCACCGCCGGCGGGCGTACGTTCACCGTCATCGGCGACGCCGTGAACCTGGCCGCCCGCCTGGAGAGCGCTGCGCCCGTCGGCGGCGTCCTGATCGGTGCCGAGACGGCGCGGCGGCTGCCCGGAGCGCGGACCGAGCGGGTCGAGGGCCTGGAGGTCAAGGGCAAGACCGGCGTGGTCGAGGCGTACCGGCTGCTGGGGCTCGGTTAGGCTCGCAGGGTGCGTCGAGATGCCCTGCCCTTCTACCGCGTCATGGCCTACACCACCGGGGTGGTGCTGCTCGTGCTATGCGTGGCGATCTACGTCCGCTACGGCCCGCCCGGCGACGCCACCATGAGCCGCACGGTCTCGCCGATCCACGGCTGGCTGTACGTGATCTACCTCGTGGCTACCGGGCTGCTGGTGCACCAGCGCGGCTGGAAGGCGAGCTGGGCGGTGCTCATCGCGTTGGCCGGGACCGTGCCGTTCGCGTCGTTCTTCGCCGAGCGGTTCGTCGTCAGGAAGGCGCGTGAGACGGAGCGGGTGCGCTGACGTCGTCGTCGCGGGTGTCGTCGGCCGAGGCGGCCGCGGCCCGGCGGGTGCGGACGCCGTTGCGGACGATGCTCACCCAGAACACCACCGCGGCCAGCGCGAACACCCACCACTGCGCCCAGTAGGAGAGGTTCTGCCACGGGCTGACGTCGCGGATGGGGGCGACGGTGTCGACGTCGAGCACCGCGGGCGCGGCGGCCGGTTCCGGCGACTCCTCGCGGAGCAGCAGGTAGCCGTGCAGCGCCGTCGCCTCGCTCACCCCGGCGCGCTGGGCCAGCTGGTCCGGCGCGATGTAGGCGATGCGGCCGTCCTCGAGCTCCTGACCGCTGCGCACGGTCGCATGGTCGGGCGTCTCGGGCGGCAGCAGGTAGCCGGTGACGGTGACCTCGCCGGACGGGACGGCGGTGCCGGCCTCCTCGGGGTCGTCGACCCAGCCGCGCAGCACCGGCACCACCATGCCGTCGCCGGTCTCCAACGGCGTGACGACGAACGAGCCCAGCGTGCCGTCGTGCGCCCGGCCGGGGACGAGCTGCTGCTGGTCCGCCAGGTAGGCCCCGGTGGCGACGGCCTGCCGGTCGGCGGCATCGCCCAGTTCCGCGCCCGGCGCGACCAGCTCGCTGATGGCGACCGGCTCGCGGGCGCGCAGCTCGTGCCGGCCGTGACTGTCCTGGTAGACGTCGGCCTGCCACCAGCCGAGCACCAGGCAGCCGGCCACCGCCGCCACCGCCACGGCGTGGAGCAGCAGCCAGCGAGGCGTCAGCAGGAACCGGTACACACTCACACCGTACGGCCCGGTGGGCGGCCCGGTGCGTGCGGGGGAGCCGTAGCAGGCAAGATCAGACATTTATGTCCGGATGGACCACATGATCTTGGTAGGCCGTTGGGTAGGCTTCGAACAGTCTCGTTCGGGGGACGGGCGCAACATCCACCCTGGTGAACGATCACGATGGAGAGAAGATCGAGATGAGCCGACCGCACCCGCTGAGCGCCATGAAAGAGTGGGAGTGGTCGCAGGCCTGGGAGCAGCAGCAGGAGATCGTCGATCGGCTGCACGCCAAGCGCGGCTCGTGGTTGCCCAACGTCGTCGAGAAGCGCCCCTGGGGCGCCGTCCGGTGGACGTCGGGCCGGCCCGCGCATGCGGCCACGTCCGGTCAGGCGGTCCCCGAGACGTTCGCGGTGCTGCGGCCCGGGCTGAACGACCAGCCGCTGCGTGCCCGCGTCGCCGAGGCACTCGCCCAGCCTGGGCCGATGTTCCAGGTGGTCGGCATCGGGCTGCGCCGCCACCAGCTCGCCCCGGCCATCGCCGGCGCGGCCGTCGGTGCGGTGCTGCTGGTCGTGCTCGCTCTGGTGATCGGTCTCGGCGCCATCGGAGCGGTCATCGGCGCGCTCGTCGGACTTGCCGGCGGCGGCGTGGGCGGGGCCGCGCTCGGGCAATACCTGTTCGAGCGCGACCGCGACGCCGTCCTCAAGGAGGGCGAGCGGGTCCGCGTCGTCACCGGCCGCTACGCCCCGACCTCCTGGTCCCGCCTCGTCGATGCCACCACCGGCCTCGAGACGGCCGCCACCGCCGCCGCTGACGACCAGACCGCCAACGCCGTCCAGACGGCGCTGTGGGAGGCGGCGGGGCTGCTGCTGCGGTCGTCTGACCACACCGGCGTCGAGGTATTGGCGGACGGGATGGAGCGGTTGGCGCAGGCGCACCGCGGAATCAGCGGCGGGCGCTGAGTTCGTCGTTTGAGTGCCGGAACCCGCGTCTCTCCATGATCATCAAGGGTCGGCCCCGTCATGGCGTGGTCGATCCTTGATGGTCAAGGGCGCGGAACCGGCCTACGCATGGACCGGCCCGCGGATGGCCAGCACCGAGTCGATCGTGTCAGCCTCTGCGGCGGGCTTGTCGGGACGGTGGCGCAGGACGCGGGCGAACCGCAGAGCCACGCCGGCCGGGTAGCGCGGCGAGGTCTGGACGCCGTCGAAGGCGACCTCGACCAGCAGCTCCGGCCGCACGTGGACCACCCAGCCATCCGTCGGCCCGTCCGCCAGTGACAGCAGCTCGGCCGTCTGCCAGGTGAGCATCTGGTCGGTCAGCCCCTTGAACGTCTTCCCGAGCATCACCCAGCCACCCTCGGGACCGTAGGCCCCGGACGGGTCGCGCGCGCCCAGGTGCAGGTTGGACAGCCACCCCTGCCGCCGGCCGTGGCCCCACTCGGCCGCGAGGATGGCGAGATCGAGGGTGTGCCGCGGCTTGACCTTCAGCCAGCCGGCACCGCGTCGGCCGGCCTCGTAGGGGACGTCGAGGCCCTTGACGATGACGCCCTCGTGGCCGTGGGCGAGAGCATCGTCGAAGAAGGCCTGAGCCTCATCCACCGAGACCGTCACCAGGCGGGGGACCCGGGCCGACGCCGGCACGACGGCGGACAGGGCGGCCCAGCGGTCGATGCCGGGGGCGCCGATGAGGTCGGTACCGTCGACGTGCAGGGCGTCGAAGACGAAGAGGGACAGCGGCACCTTGGCCCGCGCCGTCGCGACGTCGACCCTGCTGCTGACCCGCGACCCGGTGCGCTGGAACGGCAGCGGCCGGCCGGACGGGTCGAGCGCGATGGTCTCGCCGTCGAGCACCACGGAGCGGACGGGGAGCGCCAGCGCGGCCTCCGCCAGCTCCGGCACGTTGCCGGTGATGTCGTCGAGCGTGCGGGTGAACACGGCGACGTCGTTGCCGTCGCGGTGGATCTGGACCCGGACGCCGTCGACCTTCCACTCGACGGCGGCCTCGCCGGTGCGCTGCAGCGCCTCGGCGATGTCGGGCGCGGGGGAGGCCAGCATGGGCCGCAGCGGCGACCCGACCGTCAGCCGGAACTGCGCCAGCCCGTCCGGACCCGCGGCCAGGACCGCGGCCGCGACCGGCACCAGGGCACCCGCGACGGTGATCGCGCGGCGCACGTCTGCGGCCGGCACCTCGGCGGCGCGCGCCACGGCCTCGGTGAGCACGCCGTCGAGCGCGCCCTGGCGCAGCTCGCCGGAGACCAGTGCCGCCAGGAGTCGCTGCTCGGCCGGCGTGGCGCGGGCCATGAGGTCGCGGAACCGCTCCCGCCGGGCCGCCGTCGAGCCCTTCCCGGACAGCTCGCCGATCGCCGCGAACGCGGCGTCGACCTCGAGCACCTGCAGCGACGCCGCGTCGGCCGGCGGAGGCAGGTCCCGCAGTGACGCGTAGCCGAGCCCGGTGCGGCGCTGGCGCAGCTCGCCGGCCAGATAGCTGGCGACGACCTCGGCCTCGGCGGGTGCGGACCGGCGCAGGCAGCCGGCCAGCAGGTCGATCTTCGCCAGCCGGCCGGACACCCCGGCGACGGCGGCGGAGGTGTCGGCGACGTCCTTCAGCAGCACGATCCCAGTCTGCCCACCCCCACCGACAAACTCATCGGCCGCAGGCAGGGGAACGCCCCGGAGCACGCACCAGGCTCCGGGGGCGTCCCTTTCCGGACGACGGCGTGGCTCAGCTGGTCTGGGCGTCGCTGCCCAGGGTCACCGTGGTGGTGTTCTCCTGGCCGTCGCGCACATAGGTGAGCTCGATCTCGTCGCCGGGACGGTGCGACCGGACGGCCGCGATCAGCGACGTCGCGTCGGTGATGACGCGGTCGCCGACGTGGGTGACGATGTCGCCCTCCTGCAGGCCGGCCTCCGCGCCGGGGCTGTCGGGATTGACCTGGGCGATCAGGGCGCCGCGGACGTCGCCGTCCTGCGCGTCGTTGACGCCGACGCCGATCTGGGCGTGGGTGGCCTCCTGGCCCTGGCGCAGCTCGTCGATGATCGGCTTGGCCTGGTCGATCGGGATCGAGAAGCCGAGGCCGATGGAGCCGTTGCCGCTGCCGGTGGTGAGGATCGCGCTGTTGATGCCGACCACCTGGCCGTTCATGTTGACCAGCGGTCCGCCCGAGTTGCCGGGGTTGATCGGCGCGTCGGTCTGGATGGCGTCGATGACGGAGTTGACGCCCGCCTGCGGCTGGCCTTCGCTGCTGGCCGCCATCGGCCGGTCCAGCGCGGAGACGATGCCGCTGGTGACGGTGCCGTCGAGGCCGAGCGGCGAACCGATCGCGACGACCTGCTGGCCTACGGCGAGGTCGCCGGAGTTGCCCAGCTCGGCCGGCTGCAGACCGGACACGTCCTGCGCCTTGATGACGGCGAGGTCGGTGAGCGGGTCGGTGCCGATGACCTCGGCGTCCGCGGTGGTGCCGTCGGAGAACGTCACCTGCACCGTGCCGCCCTGACCGGCGCTCTCGACCACGTGGTTGTTCGTGACGATCTCGCCGTCGGAGGAGATGATGACGCCGGTGCCGCCGGCCTGGCCGAACTGGCTCTGCACAGTGATCGACACGACGCTGGGCAGCATCTCGGCGGCGACGGCCTGCACGCCCGTCAGGTCGGACGTCTGCTGGCCGTTGTCGTTGCTGGAGTTGCTCAGGTCGCTGCGCGTCACCGGGCTGGCGCTGTCGCCGTCGTCGTCGTTCACGACCGCGACGACGCCGGCACCGGCCGCGCCGCCGACGATCGCGCCGAGCGCGACGCCGGCCAGCACGAGTGGGGCGCGACGGCGCTTGGGCTCGGGCCTGCGGTCGTGCTCGGTCGGCGGCTCGTGCGGCGGCGGGGAGCCGGCCGCGCCGGCCTCGGTGGGTCCGGGCGCGCCGACCGGCTGGCCGCCGGTGGCGTCGGCGCCGGACTGCGGCGGCGTGGACCAGCCGCTGCGGGGGAGCTCGGTGGTGGGTGCCGGAGTGGAGGCGCTGCCGGCCGGAGTCCCCGCGGGCGGCGGGGGCACGGGTGCGGTCGGCAGCGTCGTGGTGCTGGCCGAGCCCTCGGGCTGGCCGGGATTGCGGGTCACGTCGTCCATGTCTCCACGGTGCCCGCCATCTCTGAGAGCATGCTGAGAGTCAGTCAAGAGCAGTCGAAGAAGCGCCCGGCAGCCGCATCGTCAGGCGCGCGCCGCCCGACGGGGCACGCCCGGCCTCGACGCTGCCGCCGTGCCGCTCCGCCGCCGCCTTGACGATGGCCAGCCCCAGCCCGGAGCCGGGCAGCCCGCGCGCCTCCGACGACCGGTAGAAGCGGTCGAAGACGCGGGTGCGGTCGACCTCGGAGATGCCGGGGCCCTCGTCACAGACGTCCAGGACGCCGTCGCGCAGGGTGACGGTGACGGTGCCGTGCGGCGGGCTGAACTTGGCGGCGTTGTCGAGCAGGTTCGTGGCCGCTCGGCCGAGCTGGGTGGCGTCGCCCTGGACGATCCAGCTGTGCAGGTCCGCGGCGAACGCGATGCCCGGCGCCCGGCGGCGCACCCGGCCGAGCGCGTCGCGGACCACGTCGGCGAGGTCGATCTGCTCCCGTGACGCCGCCGGCGGGTCCTCACGGGACAGCTCGACGAGGTCGCCCACCAGTGTGGACAGCTCGACGGCCTGGGCGCGGGTGTCGGCGATCAGCTGGGCGCGGTCGGCGGCGGCCAGCCCGCCACTCGCCTCGCTCTGTGCCAGCAGGTCGAGGTTGGTGCGCATGCTGGTCAGCGGTGTGCGTAGCTCGTGCCCGGCGTCGGCGACCAGCCGCGACTGGCGCAGCCGGGCCTCGCTCAGCGCCGCCAGCATGGCGTTGAACGCGTGCGCCAGGCGGGCGATCTCGTCGCTGCCGGTGACCTCGATCGGCTCCAGCTGCCCGGTGGCGGCGACGTGCTCGGCGGCCTGGGTCAGTTGCCGGACGGGGCGCAGCCCGGCCCGCGCGATGGACAGGCCGGCCCACGTCGCGAGCACGATGCCGGCGCCGCCGGCGATGAACGACACCAGCCGCAGCCGCTCCAGCACCTCCTCGGTCTGCTCGGTCGGCTGCGCGAGCACCAGCGCGTACTCCGCGCCGATCGGGTCACGGCCGGCCGGCACGGCGACGACGCGGAACGGCTCGCCGTCGAGGCGGAGGGTCCGGACGCTCTGCTCCTCGGTGCCGCGGGCGACGGCGAGCTCGTCGCGGCCCATGGGCGGCGTGCTACGGGCGTCGGCGGTGAACGGCTGGCCGTCCTCGCGCAGCAGCGCGATGCGCAGGTCGGCGGCCAGGATCGCCTCGGCAGGCTGGTTCACAAGCTGCCCGGGATCGCCGAACGGCGTCGAGACGGCCTGCTGGGCGCGGTCGAGCAGGTTCGCGTCGACCGACGACTGCAGCTGCGAGGAGACGGTGAGGTAGGCCGCCAGGGCGGTCAGCGTGACGGCGAGGCCGACGCCGAGTGCCGCCAGCGCGCCGACCCGGGTGCGCAGCGACAGCCGCGACGCGAACCCGGGCGTGGACCGGCCGCCGGACGAGCCGCCGGGCGTGCCGCCCGGTGGGTTGCCGCCCGGCGGCGGCGCGGCGCCGCGCCCGGAGTCGTCCGGCGGCGGAGGCGGCACGCTCGACGGCGACCAGACCTGGCGGGCGGCGTCGCTGGTCACGGCGGATCCTCGCGGGCGACGTAGCCGACCCCGCGGACGGTGTGGATGAGCCGCGGCTCGCCCTGCTCCTCGGTCTTGCGGCGCAGGTACCCGACGTACACCTCCAGCGAGTTCGCCGTCGTCGGGAAGTCGTAGCCCCACACCTCCTCGAGGATGCGGTCGCGGGTGAGCACCTGGCGCGGGTGCCGCAGCAGCAGCTCCAGCAGGGAGAACTCCGTGCGGGTGAGCCGGATGGCGCGGCCGCCGCGGGTGACGTCGCGGGTGACCGGGTCGAGGACGAGGTCGCCCATGCGCAGCTGCCGCTCCGCCGCCGGGTCGGCGGCCGGCGCGGCCCTGCGCAGCAGCGCGCGCAGCCGGGCCAGCAGCTCCTCGAGGGCGAACGGCTTGGGCAGGTAGTCGTCGGCGCCGGCGTCGAGCCCGGACACGCGGTCGGAGACCTCGTCGCGGGCGGTCAGCATGAGGATGGGCAGATCGTTGCCGGCGGCGCGGAGCGCGCGGCAGGTAGCGAGGCCGTCGAGGCGCGGCATCATGATGTCGAGGACGACGGCGTCGGGCGGCTCGGCGCTGATGGTGCGCAGCGCCTCCTCGCCGTCGGCGGCCAGCTCGACCTGGTAGCCGTTGAACGCCAGCGACCGGCGCAGCGACTCGCGCACGCCGGGATCGTCGTCGACGACTAGTACTCGCATGCCCTCAGTCTGCCCGGCCGACGTGAGAATCGCCTGAGAGCGCGCGGTAAGACGGCAGTCAGACACTGGCGGCGGATGACCCCGGGAAGGGGCCATCCGCCGCCAGTGTTATCTATCGGCTAGGCCGGGTTCAGCTGAACGCGGGGCCGGCCGCCTCGGCCGCGTCCTCCGCGACCTCGGAACGAGCCTCGGCGTCGGCCTTGACCTCCGCCTTGCGGTCCGCCGCCACGTCGCTGCGCATCGACGACCGAGCCGACGCCGCGGCCATCGCGGACTCGCAGTTGTCCTCGCCGCGGACGCGGTTGTTCTCGGCAACCGTGGCCGGGGTGTTACCCGAGCAGGTGAGGTCGCCGCGAACCACGTTGTCCGACACGTACGACTCAGCCATGTTGTCGGTGACGCTCAGGTCGCCGCCGAACACGTTGAAGCCGCAGCCGGTCAGCGGTGCGGAGGCACCGATCTGGAGAATCGCCTGCATGTCCCCAGGAGTGCCGCTGAACGTGGCATCGCCGTCGACCTCCGACAGGCACAGGATCGCGCCCTGCTCGGCACCGGTTACCGAGTAGGTGCCCTCGATGACGGTGTCGTACACGTCGGTCAGGGTGTCGCCGGTGGTCGCGAGGTTCCGGCTGACCCAGCCACTCTCGATGAAGGTCTCACCGTTCGTGGAGGTGACGCTGCGAGCGTGGTTCGAGCCGACCGAGTAGAAGAACCCGGAGTCGGTCGAGGTGACGTTGTTGCCGAGGGCGCTCTCCTCGGTGTAGACGCCATACGCCGCGTTCAGGACGGTTGTGCCGGTGACCGACGTGCCGACGAGGTCACCGAAGCCGTTCGCCAGGACGCGGACGTTACCGTTGACGGTGGAGCCGTCGAGCAGCAGGTTCGCGTCGGCACGAACGGTCACGTTGCCGTTGATGGTGACGTTGGTCAGCTCGCACGACTTGTTGGCGGCGACCACCAGGTCCCCCGGCACCGTGACGTCGGCTGCGACACCGTCGCAGAACGTCGTCAGCGCGGCCTGGGACGGCGCGGCGAAACCAACGGCCATGAGGCCGGCGGCTGCCGCCGTCAGGGCGATCTTGCGGTAGCGCATGTGCGCTCCTCTCTGCGGATGCTGCGGATGATGAGGAGATCTGTGCGCAGGATTCAGTTGTGGAGACCGAGCCGAAGCGACAGATGCTCCCCCTACTCCTGTCGGAGACTTGGTACGACGTGCACTCTTTCCGGGAAATGACGATCATGTCAAGGTTTAGCCCGGATTTCGGAGCCACTTGTCGACATGAGTTCGCTTGAGCGACACGATACGAGTGAGCCGCGCTCACGGCGTTCATCGCGGCGACATTTGTCCGTTGTGTCGCACGGCAACGTACAGAGCACGTGCGGGCGCAATGCGTGCACGGCAAGTTCATGCAGATCTGGGATCCGTGCTCGCGCGGTCGCCGCGGACCTGGTCGCCACGACCTACGGACAGCTGCACGGCGTCGTGCCTGGAGGCGAGCGTGAACAGCGGTGCGGTGCTGGTGATCAGGGTGTAGCAGGCCGGCCCCTCTGGCAGGAGCGGCCGGAGGTGGTCGGCGTCGGTGGCGTTGTCCAGTAACACCAGGAACGTTCGTTCCCGGCTGATCGACCGGTAGAGACCGGCCCGGGCGTCCGGTGTCACCGGGATCTCGTCCTCGAGCACGCCGAGTTGACGCAGGAGCATCGACAATCCGGCGTGGCCGGCTCCACCGGCGGCGCTGCGAAGATCGAGGTAGAGCCGGCCGTCGGGGAACGTGGCCGACTGGCGCCGCATCCAAGACCGCGCGGTCGCGCTGGCGGCGGCCGTCGAGGTCCCGGTGATCAGCACCAGCGGCGACCGTCGGCGACCCGCCCGGTGTTCGCGGAGCACGGCGTCGAGCCGTGCGATGGCGTGGTCGCGGTCGACGACGCGCGGATCTCGGTGGAAAGCCGTCGTGGACGGACGTGCCGAGGCCGACTCGGTGGTGGCGGCTTCCTCGAGGCGAAGAGCGCGCCACGTGGCGACCCACCGGGCTTGGTCGGCGAGGCCGACACCACATGCGCTCACGAACGCGCGGATGACATCCAGGCGCGGGAGTCTCGCGAGCTTCCGATTGAGCGCGTCGGACAGCGTGCTCGCCGGAACCCCGGATCGTCGCTGGAGCTCGCGGAAGGACGGATCGCCCGCCCACAGCTTCAGCCGTCTCAGGTAGACGATGAAATCCGCGCCGGTTCGCGCAAGAGCGGGATCCGGTCGGGTGAAGTCCAGCTCGTCGCCGTGCTGGCGTTCGTACATCGGTGTCCGCCCCCCTGAGCCAGGCCGCCGTCATCGATGCGCCCGCGGCGGGCGACCGCAGCGGAACGAAACGGACTGCTCACTCGCAATTCATGTCGCAGTCGGCGGTTCCACGAGGTCATTTCCCGGCATCCGCACATCCCCCCAATGTGACGCTGATCGTGGCTGTGGCCTCGGTATACGTCCCGCACAAGCCCACGGTTCAAGATCATACGCAGACACGTCCACGGTTGTAAATGCCCCTTATGACCCTTTATGCACCCGCAGAGTGGTGCACTGAGTCGGCAGCGAATCGCCGCACACCGCGGGTGTGTCACGCCGCGCCCGTCGGCGCTACACGCGGACGGTAGCGGGGCGGCCAGCCGGTCGTGGCCGGGGTCGCCCGGAAGAGGCCGACCTTCGCCGACGGCGACCGAAATCAGACGGCGTCGGCCGGGGTTGGCCGAGATCATTCTCGGCAGGCCGCGCCCCTGCACAGGATCGCCAGCGTCAGTGTCCGTGCGGGCGGGTTGATGGCCGATCGGCCGGTATGCCGGGTGCCCGGTGCGGACATCGCTGCTCCTGATCGGAGGCGTTGTCATGTCCATTCCGATTCACCTGCCGGCGCGGATGGCGCCGGCGTGGTCGAGATCCCGGGCGCGTCGGCGCCTGGGCGTCGTGGTCGCAGTGGTGCTGGCGTTGGCCGGTGTGCTGGCGACATCACTCGTCCCGGGTGGAGTGCCTCGCGCGGCGGCGAACACGACGGCGACGTCGTGTCCGTCGGATCCGTTCCAGGCCGCGCAGGCCACCGAGGCCGGCACGGTCTACTACTGGAACGAGACGCTGACCGAGGCGTTCGCCGAGACGACGGGTGTGGCGCCGACGCGGCTGGCGCGAGCCGCGGCGATGATGAACATCGGCATCTTCGACACGCTGAACTCGGTGTTCTTCGCCCACCTGCGGCAGCTGGCCACGGGCACCCCCGCGGCTGAGGCGTGCGGGTGGGAACCGTACCTGGTCATCGCCGACATCACCACGTCGGTGGACGCGGACCTGGCCGCCGGCTACGCCGCCCGGGACATCCTGATCGAGGCGCTGCCCAGCGAGGCGGCGTTCATCCAGAACGCCTTCAACTCCCGGCACGGGACGGACTTCCAGCAGGAGGCGTACGCGCTGGGCTCGTTCGTGGCGAACGCTGTGATCACTGCGCGCGCCGACGACGGGTCGCAGGACCCGATGCCCTACACATTGGATGGGGTGGCGGGGGCGTGGGAGCCCACGCAGGACCCGGCCTGCCCGGACCTGGCCGCGGCGGCCACCCCGAACTGGGGGAACGTGGACCCGTTCACGATGACCTCGGGTTCGCAGTTCCGGCAGGACGGCCCGGCCGGGCACGACTCTTACGCGGCGTTGCTGGCCAGTCCGGAGTACGCCGCGCAGCTGGCCGAGGTCCGCGCGCTCGGCGCGGACGATGCCGAACTCAACGGTGACCGCACGGCGGATCAGACCGAGGCGGCGTGGTTCTGGGCCAACGACCTCGACGGCACCTACAAGCCGCCGGGGCAGCTGCTGGAGGCGACCCAGATCGTCGCCCAGGGTCAGCCCGCGGCCGAGCTGACCGGCAACGCCGACGAGTTCGACACCCGCTGGTCGCAGCAGGGCATCCGGGTGGCCCGGCTGTTCGCGCAGGTCTCGTTAGGCCTGGGCGACGCCGGTATCGCCGCGTGGGACCAGAAGTACCTCACCAACGTGGATCTGTGGCGACCGGTCACGGCGATCCACAACGACGCCACCAACCCGGACCCGACCTGGCAGCCGCTGTCACGCACCGCCGAGCTGAACCCGGCCAGCGAGGTGCCGTTCTCGCCGTGCTTCCCGGCCTGGGTGTCCGGACACGCCACCTTCGGCGCGGCCTGGGCGCAGGTGCTCACCAACGAGTTCGCGGCCGCCACGACGTTCATCAACCCGTTCCCGCTGACGCTGACCACCGACGACCCGCACGCGCAGGGCGTCACCCGCGTGTTCGACAGCTTCACCGAGGCCGCCGAGGAGAACGCCCGCAGCCGCGTCTACCTGGGCGTGCACTACCAGTTCGACGCCGACGACGGCATCGCCACCGGCACCGCGCTGGCCAACCAGCTCACCGGCAACGTCCTCACCTACACCCAGACCTGCCCCGACTGGAATTGCATCCAGCCGATCCCAACACCATCCGAACGCATCGACGGTGGCGACGAACACAGCCTCGCCGTGCAACCCGACGGTACCGTCGTCGCCAGCGGCGTCAATGGCAACGGTCAGCTCGGCGACGGAACCACCACCGACCGCCTCTCGCCAGTTCCAGTGAGTGGTCTCTCCGACATAATTGCCGTTGCGGCCGGTGGTGGCCACAGTCTGGCGCTGGACTCCGGCGGCCAGGTGTGGGCCTGGGGCGACAACAGCTCCGGCCAGCTCGGCGACGGCACCACGACCAACCGCCTGACGCCGGTGCAAGTGAGCGGGCTATCCGACGTGGTCGCTGTCGCCGCAGGAGCTGCACACAGCCTGGCGCTGCGCGCGGACGGCACGGCCTGGGCATGGGGCAACAACGGTTCTGGCCGGCTTGGCGACGGCACCACGACCAACCGCCTGACGCCGGTGCAAGTGAGCGGGCTATCCGACGTGGTCGCTGTCGCCGCAGGAGGCGGACACAGCCTGGCCGTCAGCACCGGTGCTGTCAGTGCATGGGGCGAGAACATCTTCGGGCAGCTCGGCGACAACGGCCAGTCTGGGAGCAGTAGTTCGGTCCCGGTAACCGTTGCCGTTGGCGGCGACGGGACTAGCATCGCTGCTGGCAACAGGCACAGTCTCTTGCTCTTGTCAGACGGCACACTGCTTGGTTGGGGACAAAACGCAAGAGGACAGCTTGGAAACGGTTCCGGCACGAACAGCCCAATCCCAGTTCAGGTTGATGACACCAACCTGACCGAGGCGGCGGCCATTGGCGCTGGTCTCGACCACGGACTGAGCCTCGATTCCCGCAGTAGAGCATGGGCCTGGGGCGCCAACGATGGCCAGCTGGGTAACGGCACGAGCACACTCAGCGCAGTCCCAGTCCCGTTCGGCTGATCAACTCTTCATCAATTGCCGATCCGAACACGACATCGTCTGGAGCCGGTCTGATGGCCGGCTCCAGACGATCCGTCTGTGAGGCGGAGACGCATGCCCGGGCAGCCGGGCCTCCGCCGGCGAGCGAATGCGTCGCCGACCGGCCGAGGTGCTGGCGCCGGGCCGCCTCAGCCGAGCTGGTCCTGGGCCCGGACCAGGACGTCCAGGACCCGTGCGCCGAACTCGAGCCCGTGCGGATGCGCGGGCGCGCCGGGCCGCGCGGCGGCGGTCAGCTCAGCGATGGCTGTGCTGAGCGCGTCGACGACCGGGGTGGGCTGCTCGGGCAGGACGGCGTGGCCGGCACCGCCCCACACGCGCGCATACGAGAGGCCGGCCGCCGCCGGAACGTTCTGCGAGACGGTGACGGTGCTGGACGCGCCGCCGCGGTGGCCGAGGACGAGGTGGACGGTGCCCAGCGGGTCCTCGTGCGCGGCGACGGTCTCGACCGGCTCCAGCACGTTCAGCAGGATGGAGAGGGCGTGCGGGCCGAGGTCCCAGAGCCCGCCGTCGCGCTCCAGCCGCCAGGGCGTGGAGAAGACGCCGTGCTCGCGCTGGACGGAGCCCAGCGTCAGCGCCGTCCCGCCCTCCCACGGGTGCTCGGACGCCGCGGCCCGGCGGGACGCCAGCCAGTCGCGCACCTCGGGCCGGAAGAGCTGGGTGAAGAACACGACGCTGGCCACCCCGGACGCCGCGGCGGCGTCAGTGAGCGCGCGACCGCCGGCGGCGTCGAGCGCGATCGGCTTCTCCAGCAGCAGGTGCTTCCCGGCCGTGGCCGCCGCCGTGGCGTACTCGGCCTGCACATCCGGGGGCACGGAGAACTCGACGGCGTCGGCGTCGGCCAGCAGCTCGTCGAACGAGCCGTACGCCCGCACGCCGAACTCGTCCGCGAGCGCCGCCGTCCGCGCCGGGTCGCGGCCCCAGACGCCGGTGAACGTGACGTCCTCCGTCGCCGCTAGTGCGGGTGCGTGGGCCACCCGGGCCCAGTGTCCAGTGCCGACCAGTCCGAAGCGCATGGCATGGGAACCTACCGACAGTCCCATGATCATGTTTCCTCGCGGCGTGTCAGCGACCGCGAGGGAACATGATCACGGGGCGCCCCCGCTAGCCTGGTGCGGTGGACGAAGCGGCGGTCTATCCCGCGCACTGGGAGGCCGACGTCGTGCTGTCAGACGGCGCGACGGCGCACCTGCGGCCCATCGTGCCGGCCGACGCCGCACGCCTGGTCGAGTTCTACGCGCGCGTCAGCGACCGGTCCAAGTACTACCGCTTCTTCGCCCCGTACCCGAGGCTGACCAGCCGCGACATCGAGCGGTTCACGAACGTCGACCACCGCGACCGCGTGGCGCTGATCCTGCTCATCGGCGACGACATGATCGCCGTCGGCCGGTACGAGCGGCTCAGCCGCACTGACGCCGAGGTGTCGTTCCTGGTCGAGGACGGGCACCAGGGCCGCGGCGTCGGCAGCGTGCTGCTCGAGCACCTGGCGCAGGCGGCCCGCGAGCGGGGCGTGCGCCGGTTCGTCGCCGACATCCTGCCCGCCAACCACAAGATGATCACGGTCTTCGCCGACGCCGGCTACACCGTCGACAACAGCTACGAGGACGGCGTCGTCCATGTCGAGTTCGAGATCGCGCCGACGGGCAGTTCGCTCGAGGTCATGGCCGCACGCGAGCACCGGGCCGAGGCGCGCTCCATCGAGCGGCTGCTGACGCCACGGTCGGTCGCCGTCATCGGCGCCAGTCGATGGCGGGAGAAGATCGGCCAGACGCTGGTCCGCAACCTCGTGCTGGGCGGGTTCACCGGGCCGGTCTACGCGGTCAACCGCGAGGCGACGGCGATCACCGGCCTGCCGGCCTACAAGAGCGTCCGCGATGTCCCCGGCGAGGTCGACCTCGCGCTGGTCGCGGTCCCCGCCGATGCCGTCGCCGAGGTGGTCCTCGACTGCGCCGCGAAGGGCGTGCGCGGTCTGGTCGTCGTGTCGTCCGGGTTCGCCGAGACGGGCGAGCCGGTCGGCCGGTCCCGGCAGGCCGAGCTGGTCCGGCTGGCCCGGGCGCACGGCATGCGCATCGTCGGGCCGAACTGCCTGGGCATCGTCAACACCGATCCCGCGTACTCGCTGAACGCGTCGCTGGCGACCACGCTGCCGCCGGCCGGGAGGGTCGGGTTCTTCGCCCAGTCCGGCGCGCTGGGCAGCGCGATCCTCGGTGACGGCGCCGCACGCGGCCTGGGCGTGTCGACCTTCGTCTCGGCTGGCAACCGCGCCGACGTGTCCGGCAACGACCTGCTGCAGTACTGGCGCGACGACCCCGCGACCGAGGTCGTGCTGCTGTACCTGGAGTCGCTGGGCAACCCGCGCAAGTTCTCCCGGCTGTCGCGCGCGGTCGCCGAGGTCAAGCCGGTGGTCGCGGTGAAGAGCGGCCGGTCCACCCAGGGCGTGCCGCTCGGGCACACCGTCCGGCCGATCGAGGCGCCGGCCGACGCGCTGGACGCGATGTTCCGGCAGTCCGGGGTCATCCTCGTCGACACGATCCCGGAGATGTTCGACGTCGCGCAGGTGCTGGCCTTCCAGCCGCTGCCCACCGGCCGGACCGTCGCCGTCATGGGCAACTCCGGCGCGTTGTGCCTGCTGGCCGCCGACGCAGCAGTCAGCGCCGGGCTGGACGTCTACGGCGACCCGGTCGGCTTCGGCGCCGGCGCGACGGCCGACGACTACCGCAAGGCGCTGCGCACGTTCGTCGACGAGCCCGCCGTCAGCTCCGTCCTCGTCGTCTACGCGCCGGCCGTCGACGGGCCCGGCGGCCAGGACGTCGCCACGGCGCTGGCCGAGGTGGCCGCGTCGGCCGGGAAGCCGGTCGTGACGACGTTCCAAGGCCAGCGCGGCGTGCGCGGGCCGGCCGGGGTGCCGTCGTACCCGTCGCCCGAGGAGGCGGCCCGGGCGCTCGGCCACGCCACCGCGTACGCCGAGTGGCGGCGGCGCAGCCACGGCAAGGTGCCGCGGCTGGACGGCTGCGACGCCGCGGGCGCCCGGAAGGTGGCCCGGGGCGTGCTGAGCGCGCCGCACGCCGACCCCGCCACGGGTGCCGAGCTGGATCCCGCGCGGCTGCGCGAGCTGCTGGCCGCCTACGGCGTCGAGCTGCTGCCGATGGTTTCGGCGCCGACGCTGGACGCCGCGCTGGCGGCGCTGGGGGAGCTGGGCGGCGAGGTGGTGCTGAAGGCGACGTCGCCGCGGCTGCGGCATCGGCCCGACCTCGCCGCCGTCTGGCGCAACATCGACACCGAGGACGAGATGCGCGACGCCTGGGCGACGATGGCCCGGACGCTGTCCGACCCGGCCGAGGCAGGGTTCGTCGTGCAGCCGATGGCGCCGGGCGGCGTGCCGGTGTCGATCCGGGCCTGGGAGGACCCGATGTTCGGCCCGGTGGTGTCGTTCGGCGTGTCCGGGGTGGCGTCGGACCTGCTGGGGGATCGCTCGTACCGGATCCCGCCGCTCACCGACCGCGACGCCGCGGAGATGGTGCGCGAAGTGAAGGCGGCCGCCTTGCTCATGGGCTACCACGGCGGCATCATGGCCGACCTGGGTGCGGTCGAGGATCTCGTGCACCGCATGTCGCGGCTGGTCGACGAGGTGCCAGAGGTCGGCTCGATCGAGCTGGACCCGGTGCTCGCCGGCGAGGCCGGGCTGGCGGTCGTCAACGGCTCCGCCAGCGTGGCGGCGCCGGCCGCGCGACAGGACTGGTACACCCGGCGGCTGCCGTGACGGCAACCACGACGAGCGTGCGAGGATGGAGCAATGGCGGATACAGGGACGCGTGAGGGTCTTCGCCTGGCCATCCAGGAGGCCGGCTACTATCCCGACCTCGTCGCGGACATGCTCGAGACCTCGCTGGCCGGCGAGGCGGTGAACTCGTACGTCGTGCACCACGAGCCGCACTTCGACCGTGACGAACTGCGCCGGCACGTCAGCGTGCTGGTGCTCACCCCGACCAGGCTGATCGTCGGGCACACCGACGAGTACCCCTCAGACGACACCCACGACGTGCCGTACGCCACCACGTCCACCGAGGCGGTGCCGCTGGACCGCGTGGCGTCCGTGGTTGTCAGCCGCACCGTCACCGCGCCCGCCGCCTACCGGACGGGCACCCCGGCGCTCGACGTCGTCCTGACGGTCGGCTGGGGCGCCATGAGCCGCATCGACCTCGAGCCGGCCACCTGCGGCGACCCCGACTGCGAAGCCGACCACGGCTACACCGGCGCACTGACGTCCGACGACTTCACGCTCCGGGTCAGCGAGGCCGGCGACGGCAGCGGCCGGGTCCGCGACCTGCTGACGTTCGCCCGCGCGCTGTCCGCCGCCACCGTCAGCGTGCGGTGACCGGTGCCGTTGCCCCGTTACGGCGAGGCGGCCCTCGCTGACCTGCTGCCGTCCGTCCTGGCGGCCCTCGGCGTCCCCGACGAGCTGAATGTGCTGGGCCTGCCGCCGGCCCGCCGCTACTGCGTGCTGCTGGTCGACGCGCTCGGCTGGAACCTGCTGCGCGCCCACCCGGCGCAGGCGCCCTTCCTGACGTCGATGGCCGGTCGGGCCATCACCGCCGGCACGCCCACCACCACGGCCACCAGCCTGGCCAGCCTCGGCACCGGCCTGCCGCCCGGGAAGCACGGCATCGTCGGCTACACGTCGCGGGTGCCGGGCGGCGACGGCATCTTCAACGCGCTCAAGTGGGACCCGCCGCTGGACCCGCTCACCTACCAGCCATATCCGTCGCTGTTCGGCCGCGCCGACCGCGCCGGCATCGCGACCACCGTCATCGGGCAGAGCAGCTTCCGCGACACCGGGCTGACCCGCGCGGCCATGGGCGGGCCGTTCCGCGCCGCCAACACGTACGGGCAGCGGGTCGCGGCGGCCGTCGAGGGGTCCTCCGGCGCGGAGCCGTCGCTGGTGTACGTCTACGACGGCGACCTCGACTACACCGGCCACCAGCACGGCTGGCGGTCGGCCGCCTGGCGCTACCAGCTGGCCATGGCCGACCGGTTCGCCGAGCAGCTCTACGACGAGCTGCCGGCCGGCACCGTTCTCGTCGTCACCGCCGACCACGGCATGGTCGACGTGGAGCCCAGCCGCCGCATCGACGTCGACGATGTGCCCGCCCTGCGCGAGGGCGTAGCACTGGTCGCCGGCGAGGCCCGGTTCCGGCACGTGTACGGCGTGCCCGGCGCGGGGCCGGACGACATCGCCGGCGCGTGGCGGTCGGTGCTGGCGGACCGCGCCGAGGTGCTGACCCGCGCCGAGGCGGTCACGGCCGGCTGGTTCGGCGCGGTGGAGTCGCGGGTGGCCGAGCGCATCGGCGACGTCGTCGTCAGCGTGCACGGCGACTGCGCGGTCGAGCGGCGCAGCGTGTTCCCGGTCGAGACCCGGCTGCGCGGGCTGCACGGGGCGCTGAGCGACGACGAGCTGCTGGTGCCGCTGCTGGTCGGGGAGGCCTGAGGACGGCGTGGCGGAGCTGACGTTCTTCACCGGGACCATGGACTGCGGCAAGTCGACGCTGGCCCTGCAGACCGACTACAACCACCGCCGCCGCGGGCTGTCCGGGCTCATGATGACCTCGCACGACCGCGCCGGCGAGGCGACGGTGTCCAGCCGGCTCGGCCTGTCCGCCGACGCCGTCGAGGTGACGCCGTCGACGCAGCTGTGGGCGCTGGTGGCGGCCCGGCTGACGGCCGGCGCCCGCATCGACTACGTCATCGCCGACGAGGCGCAGTTCTACACGTCCGAGCAGGTCGACGACCTCGGCCGGATGGCCGACGAGCTGGACGTCCCGGTGTACGCGTTCGGCATCCTCACCGACTTCCGCACCCGGCTGTTCCCTGGCTCCGCGCGGCTGGTCGAGTTGGCCGATCGGGTCGAGACGCTGCAGGTCGAGGCACTGTGCTGGTGCGGCCGGCGGGCCACGCACAACGCCCGCACCGTCGGCGGCATCATGGTGACCGAGGGCGAGCAGGTGGTCGTCGGCGACACCGACGGCGAGGGTGTGGTGGGCTACGAGGTGCTGTGCCGGCAGCACCACCGCCGCCGGATGACCGCCGTCAGCGCGCGGGTGGCCGAGCCCGGCGCCGAGCCGCTCCCGTTCGCCGCGTCCTGACGTTCGGCGCCTGGCCGACGTGGTGGCTCGGTGTGGCGTTGGTGCTTAACGACACCACCGATGAGGCGACGCAGGCCGTCGGCTGATGCCTGGGAATCCGGCGGATACTCGCGAATCTGACGGATGCGGGCCTGATCCGGGCGGTATCCGTCGGTTTCCCGAGTATCCGCCGGTTCGGCGGGCGTCACGCCCCACGGAAGCGCAGAGCGACCGGTCCGAGCCTCGATCCTCGGCCCACGGATCGGGGCGGAGATCCCCATTTCCAGGACGGCGAGAGCACCCGCGGGCGCTGTCAGAAGAACTCGTCGAGCAGCCGATAGAAGGTCTGCTTCGCCGGGTCGGGCTCGACGCCGCAGCCGCGCAGGTAGCGGGCGGCGGCGTCCTCTCCGCCCAGGTCGGTGACCTCGCGGGTGGCGACGGCGAGGTCGAGCCAGCGGTCCGCGACGCCCAGCCGTCCCGCGTCGAGGACGCCCGTCACCGTGAGTGTCTCGGGGTCGATGAGGACGTTCTGCGTGGTGAGGTCGCCGTGGCAGACGACGAGGTCCTCGCCGGCCGGCCGGGTGGCCAGCAGCTCGGCGGTCAGCTGCTCGCGGGACCAGCCGCGGTGGACCTCGTCGAGGTCGTCGAGGTCGACGTCGGCGGCCAGCGCCGCGGGCACCGTCACCGCCAGCCGGCGGTCGAACGGGCAGTCGGCGACCGGCAGGGCGTGCAGCGCGCGGGTCAGCTCGGCCAGCGCGTCGACGACGCCGTCGCGGGCCGCCGGCGGCCAGTCGTCGTCGGCCGGGCGGCCCGGCACCTCGGCGGTGACCAGCAGGCCCGGCCCGCACTCCAGCACCTCCGCGGCCGGGATGCCCTGCCTGCGCAGCCAGGTGAGCCGGGCGGCCTCGCCGAGGAGGTCATCGGTGGCGGACTCCTTGCGGTAGGTGCCCGCGGCACGGGTGACCGTGGCACCGGACTGGCCGGTGGTGACGTGCTCGACGTCGCCCACTCAGATGCTCACCCAGCTGGTCACGACGGCCGGCCGGGTGTCGTCCTCGAACCGGCAGCTGACGGAGATGGGGCCGGCGGCGACCGGCGCCGCGCGGAACCGGCCGTCGGCGTCGGTGGTGACCGAGACGACGCCCTCGGCGTGCCGCACCTCGACCGTCGCCGGTGCCGGAGCCACGATCTGGCCCATGACGCGGTGCGCGTCGCCCTCGCGGGTGACCTCGAGGACGACGACGGTGTCGCCGGCGGTGAACGTCAGCAGCCGGGGCGCCTCGGTGGCCGACCGGACGGCGGCGGCCGGTTCGGTGCTGGAGTCGCCGATGAGCTCGGCCAGCTCCGCGTCGACCGTCCGCCACACCAGGCTCGCCTTGGCCGCGTCGACCAGCCGCCGCGGCGGCGGGTCGGTGGCCTCGATGACCTCGCGGAGCTGGTCGACCAGGCGGTCGTCGTCAGCCATGGGTGCCCCCTTCAGCGCCGGCCCCTGCGCGGGTGGGCGCCGGCCGGGCCGTTGTGGTTCGTGTCGCCCCCGGTGTCCGCGCCGCCGGTGTCCGCGCCGCCGGTGTCGCCGTCGTGGATGAGCCGGCGCAGGTGCTCGATGCAGCGCTGCCGGGTTGGGCCGACGCTGCCGACGGGCATGTCGAGCTCCGCGGCGACGTCGACGTAGCGCGGGTTGGACGCGGCCACGGTGAGCCGCAGAAGATCCTGGCAGCGGGGCCGCAGGCGCTGGAACGCGCGCAGCACCGCGACCTGTTCCTCGCGCGCGAGGAGAGCCTCGACCGGTCCGAGATCTGGGGTAGCGGCGTCATCGGCGCGGTCTGCGACGTGGAGGTCGGGCAGCTCGGCGCCGGCCCGGCGTAGCAGCCGCAGGCACTCGCGTCGCGCCGTGGTGACCAGCCAGGCCGCCAGCCGCTCGGGCTTGGCGAGCCGGCCCAGGTTCTCGACCAGCCGCAGCCACGTGCTCTGGAACGCGTCCTCGGCGTCGCCGCCGTGCAGCCGGTGACTCCGGACGACCGCCCACACCAGCGAGGCGTGGTCGTCGACCAGGCGGTCCCAGGCGAGTTGATCGCCCCTGGACGCCGCCTCGACCAGCTCACTGACGGACAGATCGGCCACCGCCCAGAGTATAGATGCAGGTAGATCGCCGTCAGTGACGGGCACGCGCCCCCGGGCGCGGCGAACCACGCCCTGCCCACGTACCCGTCACCCCCCGTTGTGCCGACCATCGCAGCAGCCCCCCGGCTTCACAGACGTTGTACGAGCAGACGTCGTGGACGCCTGCGTCGCCTGGCTGCGAGGATCTCGACGACGCGGTTTCTCGAAAGAGCCCGCCACGGTTCCAGGGGAGCGAAGCCGTCGCGCACGGGCTGGTCGGGGACGGCCGGACGTGGTGCCGCTGTCATGGCCGTCTCCCCTCGGTGTGCGCGACACGGCCGGAGGTCCCTGGTCCGCGGAACGCCGCCTGGTGGCCAGTTCGGCGTTCACAGATACAGAGCACGGTCCGGGCGCCCAGATACCTACGAATGAGAGCTTTTTCAGGTTTCTCCGTCTCCGCAGGTCACCGGCCTGCAAATGACCACGTTGAGTAGGGGTGCGTCCCGTGGGTCGTCAGCCCTGGCGAGGCAGCGGCCCGGCCAGCGCCGAGCCGGACTCACCGCCCGGCCCGGCCGTCGGCTCGTCGACGGGCACCGGACCGTCCTGGCCGGGTGCCTCCGGCTCGGCCGACGCCGGGTCGGCGGCGGCGCCGGTCAGGGCGACCTCGATGGGGCCGCCGGGGGCGTTCGTCCCGACCACCAGGTCGGCGGTCGCCGTCGCGCCGACAGCCGGCGGGGTGAACCGGACCGGGACCTCGCACGACGCGCCCGGGGCGATCGGCGCCCGCATGCACGCCGACGGACCGGCCAGCGCGAACGCGCTCGCCGTGCCGGCCGCTCGGGCCGAGCCGGCGCCGTCAGCCGTCACCGTCAGCTCGGAGACCACCAGCGGCAGGTCGCCGCTGTTCGTGATCGTCACCGCCCGCACGGCACCAGCGTCGTCCGACGCGAGCGCCGTGAACACCGGGGCAGCGGCGTCGACCCGCGCCCCCGCACCGGCGGCGGCCACGACCCGGACCGTCGTCCGGCCGGTGACCGGCGCCAGCGACTCCTCGCCGGTGTAGCGCCGCATCGAGTCGTTCGTCACCTCGAGCGTCACCTCGCCGGTGCGCAGACCCGTCAGCTCGCGGGTCACCGGATCCAGGATCGCGACCTTCCCCTGCGCCCGCGCCCGGCGGATCGCCGCCTCACCCGAGCCGATGGCCAGGCCGTCGTCGCCGGACCAGTGCACTGACATCGGGTAGGCCAGCGGCACCACCCGGCTGCCCGGCAGCACGCCGGACGGCTGAACGACGTGCCCGCCGACAGTCACCGCGCGACCGACCTCGACCGTCTCCGGCGCCTCGACGACGACCTCCTGGGCGAACGCCCGCACGTCGGCGCTGAGCCAGCGGTTGGCGCCGGACGTGTCGCGGTCGACGCCCCACTCGACCCAGCCGGTGAAGCCGCCGCGGTCGGGCGTGCCGTACGGCGCCTTGCCCGACGTGGGGTGGACGACGTACTGGACGCCCTCCCGGCGCTGGACGTCGACGATCTGGGCGTGCGAGCCGACCATCGCCGCGCCCTTGTTGCTCGACGAACGGAAGTCGGCCAGCAGCCGCTCGATCAGCCGGACCTCCATGCGGTCGCCGAGCTGGCTGGACTTCGTCTCCGCCGGGTCGTCGACCGGGTGGTGGGCGAAGACCATGACGTTGCTCACCGACTCGTCCTCGGCCGCGGTCGCCAGCGCCTCCTGGAGCATCGGCAGCTGGTCCCAGTCCGAGCCGCGCAGGCTGCCCAGCGCGCTGTTCAGCAGGATGAACCGGGTGCCCTTGTGGTCGAAGGTCCGGTACGGCCGGCCGAACTCGGCCTCCCAGGCGTCCAGCGTCGACTGCGTGTTGTTCACCCCGTACGACTCGTGGTTGCCCGGCACGTAGTAGCAGGGGATGGTGCCGGAGTCGAGGTCCGGCGTGCTCTCGGCCGCCGGCTCCTCGCCGACGGCGACGAGGTCGCAGCCGCCCGCCTCGAGCGTCTCGCGGGCCAGCGCGATGTCCTCCGGCAGCCCGCGGTCGACGATGTCGCCGTTGAGCACGACGAGGTCCGGCTCCTCGGCGCGGATGCGGTTCAGCGCGGCGACGGCGACCTGGGTGAGGTCCGGCGCCGACGCGGTGAACTGCACGTCGGAGAGCGTGGCGAACGTCCAGTCGGCGCCCGGCTGGGCCTGCCCGTCGGCCGAGACCAGCGGGTCGGCACGCAGCGGATCCACCGGCGGCAGGTCGATCTGCGACGGCACGTCCGCCTCCAGGCCGCCGAGGACGAACCGGCCCGGCGCCTGCTGGTCGACCGCGGTGTTGATGCCCTGGAACGAGTTGAACCGGATCGGGAACACCGCCGACGACGGGATGGTGAACGTCGCGTACTGCCACTGGTCCGACGGCTGCAGCCCGGTGCCGTAGACGCCGACCGAGTTGCCCGCGGCGTCCCAGAAGCCCGCGTACGTGAGCCCGTTCGGGATGAACACGTTGGACTTGATCTTGAGCCGGACGCGCAGCGGCTGGCCGGGGATCTGCACCCAGCGGTTCGGGTTGCTGGCGGCGGTGATGCCCTTGTTGCGGGCCGCGCCGAAGTCCAGCCGGATGCCCTCGGGGTCGTCCGAGATCGTCATGGGCACGCCGGCGGTGCCGTTGCGGGTCCAGCGGCCGTTGGCGGCGTAGTCGTCCTGGAAGTCGTAGACCTGGACGGTCTGGACGCCGACGGTCACCGGCAGCTTCACGGTGTGGCCGGCCGCCCTCAGCTCGACGACGGTGCCGCCTGCGGCCAGCGGGGTGATCAGCAGGCCGGTGCCGGACGGCGTGATGTCGACGACGGACTCGTCGTAGGTGAGGTCGAGGTCGACGAACTCGACGGGCGCGGCGAAGCCCTGCGCGTCGCGCCCGGTGACGTCGACCCGGACGGCGTTCCGCGGGCTCGCCTCGCCGATCGAGATCCGGTTCGTGGACAGCTCCAGCGAGTCCAGCTCGCCGAGGATCCGGACGCTGCGGACGCCTTGCGCCGCGCCGGCGGTGGCGTGGACGACGACGCGCCCGCGCCGGCCCTCCGGCACCGAGAGGACGGACCCGTCGAACGTGCCGCCGCTGCTGCGCCACCGGACCGCGGCCGGGTCGAGCGCTACCGGCGTGAGGTGGTTGTCGACCGCCTTGGCGGTCAGCGTGCGGTGCAGGCCGGGGAACGCCCGGGCGATCTCTTCGTCCGGCGTGATCACCAGTTGCCTGGCCCGGCCGTTGCCCGGCGCCACGAACAGGCCGACGCCGTTCGGGTCGAGCCGCTCGGAGCCGTCGGACGGGCTGTTGCGCACGGTCGCCTGTTCCTCGCCGAGCGGGCGGGCCACCATCGAGGTGGAGCCGCCGCCGTCGAGGTTCCAGGCGGTCTCCGCGCCCAGCCGGACCATGAACCGGGCCAGCTCGCGCATCGTCATGCCGGCGACCGGCGGCTGCCGGCCGTCGTTGGTGACCAGCAGCATCGTCCGGCCGTCGTCCTTGAAGCCGATGACGGTGCGCGGGTGGACGGCGTTGTCGAGCTCGGAGTCCGGCCGGGCGACGCCGTCGCGGACCAGCTCGCGGTTGGAGCCGATGACGAACCGCATCTGCCGGGCGATCTCGTCGCTGAGCTCGTAGCTCAGGGTGACGGGATCGCCGGGACGTAGCGTGCGGATCGCCGCCGCGCCGGCCTCCCGGCCGACCAGGACGAACGCGCCGCCGGGGATCGCGCCCTCGCCCGCGGTGCTGGGGTCGACGGAGACGACGCGGTCGTCCTGCACCAGCACGGAGGCGACGTCGGTGGCGCCGGTGACGCCGATCGAGCGGCGATACGTGCCCCACGCCGACGTGTAGGCGAGGATCGCGTCGGCGGGGGAGCCGGACATCGTGTTCGACGCGTTGAGCGACACGACCGGGTGCGCCGTCCCGCCGAACGTCGCCGTCGCGTCCAGCGTCATGTCGACCGCGCGGCCGATGCCGTCCATGCCGACGCCGACGTGCGTCCAGGTCCCGTAGTCCGACGACTTGAGCAGCTCGCCGTCGCGCACCTCCGCGCCCAGCGGCGCGCCGGAGTTGTTGATGTCGAAGAAGTCGCCGTTGACGCCGGCGACCGCGCCCGCCTCGTTCACCATCTCCGAGGTCGGGGCTCGATCGGTGACGTGCTCACCGGCGAGGAGATCGCTGGTGACGGCCGGGTTGGCGAGGTCGGCGGTGAGGATGCGCTGGTCGTACCACCCGGTCGGGGTGACGGAGGTCAGCTCGCGCAGTGTGATGCCGGGACCGATCTGCTCGGTGCGGTCGACCAGCTCGATCGCGTCGTCGGTCAGCGACGGGCCGTCGCTTCCGGCGGCCGCGGGGGTCGTGCTGAGAAGACCGAACGCGACGGCGGACGCCGTCAACGCGGACAACGACGTCAGACATCGACGTCGTGCTGTGGTGCTCGACATTGGCATCGAGTCCTTGTGAGAGAGGTATAGGCCAATCTCATTGAAGTGGTTCGATGCACCTTGTCTGAATCGCCCCATTGGCGCGCGATGGAACTTTTGATGAACCCCAGGCCGGCACCCGCGTCCGGCGCGCGCCGCCTCGCGCCCCCCTCGAGTTGATCTTGGAGAAAGTGGGCGGTTACCGTTCGGAATGTCCGGTTGATTCCCCGATTACTCCAAGATCAACTCAAGGTGGGTGCGGGGAGTCGGGCGGCGGACGCGAAACGGCCCGCCTCGTCACGTGGACGAGGCGGGCCGTGCGCCGGCGTGGTGCGCCGTCAGTCGTTCTTGCGGCGGCCGAACATGATCTCGTCCCAGCTGGGGACGCTGGGCCGCCGGGACCGCGACGAGCTGGTCTTGCGGGCCGGCGGCGGCGGCTCGTCGGCCGTCGGAGCGAGGTCGGCCTCGGTCTGCTCGGTCTCGACGTGCTGGGCGATGTCGCTGAGCCGCAGCCGCTCGCTGGTGGCTTCGTCGTCCGCGGCGTCGGCGGGCTCGGCCGGCTCGGGCGCGTGGTCGTGGAAGAGATCGGGCTCGCGGCGCCGGCGCTCGCGGCCGGACCGGTTGGTGCGCCGGTTGCGGCGGGCCGTGGCGGCCGGGATCGGCGCGGTGTGCTCGAACTCGTCGTCGTCCTGGTCGGGGGCATCGTCGTGGTCGGGCTCGCGGACCAGGCCGCGCACCGGGCCGACGCCGGCCGGCTTGAGGAACGCGGGCAGCTCGGGGCCTTCGTCGTCGTCATGAGCCGGGCCGCCGGCCGTGCCGCCGCCCACCACGGACAGCCGCGCCGGACCGGCCGGAACCTCGGGCTCCGGCTCGGCGGTCGCCTGGGCGGGCAGCACGCCGGCGATGGAGCGGGCGTTGTCGTCCTCGGGCACGACGGTGCGGCCGGAGGGGTCGAACGAGAAGAGGGCGGAGTCCTCCTCCTCGCCGGCCCAGGCGAACCGGACCAGCCAGCGGCCGTCCTCGCGCCGCCACGCGTCCCACTCGACGAGGTCGGGGTCGGCGCCGTGCGTCTTGGCGGTCGCCCCCGCGGCGGCCTCCAGGGTCTGCGGCGGGCCGTCGCCGCCCAGCCGGCGCACCGTGGCCTGCCGGGCACGGCCGGCGATGTGCTCGCGTTCGGCGAGGACGGGGCCGGCGAAGCGCTCGACCTTCTCGCGTGGCATCCCCGCGACCGCGGCCACGGAGTCGACGGACTCGCCGGCCCGGATGCGTGCCTGGATGTCGCGTGGACGTAGCTGGCTTTCGAGCCGGATATCCAACTGTCCCAACCTCGCTCGGTCGCCTCGGATCGCGGCGTGCAGGCGATCGTCCACCCGCAACACCAGCTGTTCACCGTCGTGGCCGGAGAGGATCAGATGGGCGCCGTCCTCGCTGACCGCGATCAGCCGAAGCTCGCGCACATCCTCACCTCCCAACAACGACTGCCACCATCGTCACCCGCGGGACAGGGTCCGACCAAGCCGCCACGCCGCCGCACCGGCGGGTCTGACGAGCAGTTTTTCACTCGCCCAGGACCCGGTCGAGGTACTCGTTCGCCATGATCCGCCCGGGGTCGACCCGGTCGCGGACCGCCCGGAACGACCCCATCTGCCGATATTGATCGCGAAGATACCCTGAATCGCGGGTATGGAGCTTTCCCCAGTGCGGCCGCCCGCCGTATTCCGTCCACATTTTCTCGACGGCGGCGAACCAGCCGGTGTAGTCCGTCCGGGGGTAGGCGTGGGTCGCGACGTAGACGGTGTCGCGGCCGTACGCGGGGGAGAGCCAGACGTCGTCGGCAGGAGCGAGCCGGATCTCGACGGGGAACGCGACCCGCCACGGCCCGCGCGCGGTCAGGTCACGCAGCGCACGCAGCGCCCCGGCGGCCGCGGAGCGCGGCAGCGCGTACTCCATCTCGTGGAACCGGACTCGCCGCGTGCTGGTGAACACCCTCGGCGCGGTGTCGACGAACGTGCGGCTGCCGATCAGCCGGGCGGCGACGGCGTTGACGGCCGGCGTGGTCTTGGGCGCCGCCCGGGTCAGCCGCTGGACCAGCGCGACGCCGGCGTTCTCGACGACGTCGCCGGACCACCAGGCGGCGACGGGGTTCGGCGGCGCGGCCGCCTCGCCGGTGCGACGGTTGACGGTGAGCTGGACCGCGTCGGTGAACGGCAGCCAGTACAGGTCGCAGTGGTCCTCGGCCTCGAGGTCGGCGAACCGCCCGATGACAGCGTCCAGCGTCGTCCGCTCCACTGTCGAGCGCAGTGTGAACGCCGGCTCGATCCGGAACGTGACACTGGTCACGATGCCCAGCGCGCCGAGGCCGAGTCGCGCGGCCTGGAAGAGGTCGCCGTCGTCGCCGGTGTCGGCCGCCGAGACCCGCCGCACCGTCCCGTCCGGCAGCGCGATCTCCAGCGACACCACCTGCTCGGACAGCGACGCGCAGGCCCGGCCGCTGCCGTGCGTGCCGGTCGCGATGGCGCCGGACACCGTCTGGACGGCGATGTCGCCCATGTTCGTCAGCCCGTAGCCCCGCTCGGTGAGCAGGGCGTTGAGCTCGTGCAACCGGGTGCCGGCGCCGACGGTGGCGGTGTGCTCGACGGTGTCGAGGGCGAGCAGGCCGCTCAGGCCGTCGAGCCGCACCTGGACGCCGTCCGTCGCCGCGATCGGGGTGAAGCTGTGCCCCGCGCCGACCGGCTTGACCCGGAGGCCGTCGCGGGTGGCGGCGGTGAGCACGGCGGCGGCCTCGTCGGCGCTCGCGGGCCGCTCGACGCGGACCGGGCGCGCCTGGACGGAACGCGCCCAGTTCTGCCAGACCATGGGCCCGATTACCCCTTCCCTTGTGGGACTCGCCGCGGCCGGGGACCTCGCGGTCGGCCTTGAGGCTAGGCTTTCATGGTGAGCATCACCGATCCGTACGACGCCCTTCTGGTCGTCTCCTTCGGCGGTCCGGAGGGGCAGGACGACGTCATCCCCTTCCTCGAGAACGTCACCCGCGGCAAGGGCATCCCGCGTGAGCGGCTGGAAGAGGTCGGCGAGCACTACCGCCTGTTCGGCGGGCGCAGCCCCATCAACGACCAGAACCGCGCGCTGATCGCCAACCTCGAGCACGAGCTGGCCGAGCGGAAGGTCTCGTTGCCGGTCTACTGGGGCAACCGCAACTGGGACCCGTACCTCGCCGACGAGCTGGCTCGCATGCGCGACGACGGCGTCAAGCGCGTGGCCGCATTCGTGACCAGCGCGTACGACTCCTACTCCGGCTGCCGGCAGTACCGCGAGGACCTGTGGCGCGCCGTCGAGAAGGTCGGGCCGGGCGCGCCGCACATCGACCGCCTGCGGCACTCGTTCGACCACCCCGGCTTCATCACGGCCAACGCCGACGGCGTGGTGGGCGCTCTGGGCGACCTGCCGCCCGACGTGGCTGCGGGGGCGCGGATCGTCTACGTCACGCACTCGATCCCGGTGACCATGGCCGAGACGTCCGGGCTCACCGGTGGCGCGTACGTCGCCCAGCACCTGGCCGTCGCCGAGGCCGTCAGCGCGCAGGTCGCCTCGCGCACCGGTGTGACGCGCGAGCACGACCTGGTGTACTGCTCGCGCAGCGGCCCGCCGTCGATGCCGTGGCTGGAGCCGGACGTCAACGACCACCTCTCGTTGTTGGCCGAGCAGGGGATCGAGGCCGTCGTGCTGGCGCCCATCGGGTTCCTGTCCGACCACATGGAGGTCGCGTACGACCTCGACACCGAGGCGCTGGCGACGGCGAAGGAGCTGGGCATCGCGGCGGCCCGGGCGGCCACCGCCGGGACCCACCCCGACTTCGTCGACACCGTCATCGACCTGCTGCTCGAGCGCGCCGCCGTCGAGCGCGGGGAGTCCGTGGTGCGCGCGAGCATCGGCGCACCCGGCCCGGCGCCCGACGTCGCGCCCGTCGGCTGCTGCCCCAACCTGCGCGAGGACCTCCCCGCCCTGTGCGGCGTCGACTCGCCCCCGTACCCGTGACGTCCGCTCCTGGAGGATCCGCCGTGACGGCCGACCCCGCCGACCTGCTCGTCCTGGCCGAGAAGACCGCGCTCGAGGCGGGTGACCTGGTCCGGGACCGGCGCGAGGCGGTGGAGCGGATGGCCGTCGCCGGCACCAAGTCCACGCCGACCGACGTCGTCACCGAGTCCGACACCGCCGCCGAGGCGCTGATCCGTTCGCGCCTGTTCGCCGCCCGTCCTGACGACGGGTTCCTCGGCGAGGAGGACGGTTCGGTCGCCGGTACGACGGGGGTGGACTGGGTGGTCGACCCGATCGACGGCACGGTCAACTACCTGTACGGCCTCCCGCAGTACGCGGTCTCCATCGCCGCCCAGATCGACGGCGTCGTGCGGGCGGGCGTCGTGCACAACCCGGCCAGCGGCGAGACGTGGACGGCTGTGCTGGGCGGGGGAGCGTGGCTGGACGGTCGGCCGGTGCGGGTGTCGGCGTGCTCGTCGCTGTCGTTGGCGCTCGTCGGGACCGGTTTCGGCTACGACGCGGAGCGGCGGGCGCGGCAGGCCGCGGTGCTCCTGGAGGTCGTGCCGGCGGTGCGCGACATCCGCCGGGCGGGTGCGGCGGCGTTGGACCTGTGCGCCGTGGCGTCGGGCCGGTTGGATGCGTACTACGAGCGCGGCCTGAACCCCTGGGATCTCGCCGCCGGCGGCCTGATCGCCGCCGAAGCCGGCGCGGTGGTCGGGGGTCTGCGTGGTGCTCCGGCCGGCAACGACATGACGCTGGCGGCGACGCCCGGAGTGGCGGACGAGCTGACGGCGCTGCTGGAACGGCTGGGCGCGGACCGGGACTAGTTCGCCGGGCTTGCCGCGTTGGCCGGGGTGCAGCGTGGGCGTCCACCCATCACGAGGATTACCCGAGCCTCAACACGGTTGCAATCGTGTTGAGGGTCGGGTTTTCCTGGGGATGTCAGCGATCGTTGCGGCGAACCAGGCCCTATGGACTCACGCGGCGCCGGGCGGCCCACGCGTCCTTCATCGACACCTTGGCGCCCATCCGTAGCACCGCGCCCTCGTAGATCCGCGCCGCCAGAACCACCAGCACCCCGATCAACGCGACCATCAGGGCCAGCGCCAGCGCGATCTCCCAGCCGGCGGCATCGCCGCGGGCCATGCGCAACGGCATGATCAGCGCGCTGAACGGCGGCGCGATGCTCAGCACCCCGGCGACCGGGCTGTCCTGGTTGAGGAACACGTAGAACGCCCCGAAGTACGACACCATCATCAGCGTGTTCACCGGCGTGGTGACGTTCTGGAGGTCCTCCTGCCGGGAGATCCGGGCAGCGGCCGCGGCGGACAGCGACGCGTAGGCGGCGAAGCCGAGCACGAACCAGGCGAGCGCCGTCAGGACCGGTGTGATCATCGGCCCGCTGAGCTCCAGCGCCCCCAGCGCCGACGCCAGCACGAGGCCCAGCCCGCCGATCAGCGCCAGCTGCACGAGACCCAACAGCCCGATCCCGATGATCTTGCCGGCCAGCAGCGCCCGGGCCGGGATGGTGGCGAGGATCACCTCGACGACCCGGCTGGACTTCTCTTCGACGACGCCCATGGCGACCCACATCGAGTAGGTGATGAGCTGGCCGAACAGCACGATGGTGCCGAAGAACGCGATGGCGCCGCGGGTCTCGCGCTCGTCGGCGTCGGGGTCGAGTGTCACCGTCTCGAGCGTGGCCGACGTCAGCGCGGCAGAGACCTCGGCCGGGTCGATGCCGGCCGACTCCAGGGCTCGCGCGCCCTCGACCTGGCTGTACGCGTTCTCCAGGACGGCGCGCAGTGAGCTGTCGAGCGACTGGTCGACGACGACGGAGTCACCGTCGACGTAGGCGTCGATGTCACCGTCGCGGACGGCCCGCTCGGCCTCGTCGGCATCGCTCACCGACCGGAAGCTCACCTCCACGTCCGCGACGGAGGCCTGCCGCGACACCGCCTCCTCCAGCGCCGACGAGTCGCCGACCAGCGCGACGTCGTAGCTGTCGGAGCCGAAGTCGCTGAACCGGGGGAGCAGCACGACCACCGCGATGATGCCGAGCGTGATGAGCAGCGAGATGAAGAACGACCGCTCGCGGATCCGCTGCCCGAACTCCCGCCTCGCGACGAGCGTGACGGCCTCGCGGAACGACACCGGGCGCGACATCAGGCGGCCTCGGCCTTCTCCGCGCCGGCCTTCTCCGCGCCGGCCCTCTCCGCGCCGGCCGGCTCGGCGACGACGGAACGGAACAGCTCGGCGAGGGTCGGGCGCACCGGCGTGAACTGGTGGACTGTGCCCAGCGCGCGGGCGGCGTCGAGCAGGGCCTGGTCGTCGGCCGACGGCGGCAGCTCGACCAGCGCGGTCCGGCCGCCGTCCTCGACGACGCTCAGACCGGGCACCGCGTCGGCCAGCGACGCCGTCCAGCCGGGCGGCGCGCCGACGTCCAGCCGGTACCGGGGCGCGCCCGTGCCGCGGAGCTCGTCGACGGTGCCGTCGGCGACCAGGCGCCCCGCCCGGATGATGCCGACGGCGTCGCACAGCCGCTCGACCAGCTCGAGCTGGTGGCTGGAGAACACCACGGCGGCGCCGGCGTCGACCCGGGCGCGCAGCACCGCGGCCATCGAGTCGACGCCCATCGGGTCGAGACCGCTGAACGGCTCGTCGAGGACCATGACCGTGGGCTCGTGCACGAGCGCGGCGGCCAGCTGCACCCGCTGCTGGTTGCCGAGTGAGAGCGATTCGATGCGATCAGACGCACGTTCGCTCAGAGCGAGCGCCTCGAGCAGGTCCGATGCGGCCTTCGTGGCTGTGATGCCTGACACACCGTGCAGCCGCGCGAGGTAGACGAGGTGCTCGTGCACCTGCATCTTCGGGTACAGTCCGCGCTCCTCTGGCATGTAACCGAACTCACGCCGGATGTCCTGGTTCAGGGGGGCCTCGTTCCACCGGACCTCGCCGCTGTGGGGCTCGAGGACCCCCAGGACGATGCGCATCGCGGTGGTTTTGCCGGCGCCGTTGGTGCCGACGAAACCGTACATCTGCCCTGGTCGGACCGCGAACGAGAGATCATCGAGGGCCACGACGTCCCCATAGCGGCGGGACAGCCGGTCGAGCTCGAGCATGCGGTTCCTCTCCGGTACAGGGTGGTCTGTTGACAGCCTCTCGCCTGGAATCGTGGCATCCCTCGTCCCCGAGGACGGTCTGATCCGTCGGTCCAGAGGACGACACGAATTTCCACAGTGTGGGGTGCCGTGCCAATGGGGTACCGCATCAGGCAGAATCTCCCGCTCGGAGCGGGCACAACCGCGGGCCGTCGTGCGTTACAGAGGCTCGGAGTCCAACCGGCCCGGCCACAGACATACGATGCGCCCAGTGAGGGGGAATAGATCAATGGCAACCGACTATGACGCGCCACGCAAGACCGACGACGATCTGTCCGAGGACTCGCTGGAGGAACTGAAGAACCGGCGCATGGACAAGTCGTCGGGCATCGTCGACGTCGACGAGTCCGACCTGAACGAGTCCATGGAGCTCCCCGGAGCGGATCTGTCGAACGAGGAGCTGGCGGTCCGGGTGCTGCCGCGGCAGGCTGACGAGTTCACCTGCTCGCAGTGCTTCCTGGTGCACCACCGCAGTCAGCTGGCGAAGGAGAAGGACGGGAGGCTCATCTGCCGCGACTGCGCGGCCTGAGCCATTCATCGGAGACTGGCGTCAGACCATGCGGTCGGCTGCCACCTTCCCTTCCCCTCACCGGCCGGCGGTCTGACGCGCCGCCTCGAGCTCGGCCACGAGCCGCTCGGGGCGGCGCGTCGACACGAGCCAGTAGGGAGTCGGGTCGGCGGCGTCGTCGACCCCGATGCGCACCACCCCCGGCACGTACCCGCGGATCGCCACGTAGGCGCGCCGGTCGAGGCCGGGGCCACGAGCCGCCCGGGCGTCCTCGCCGGTGAGCGCCTCGGCCGAGCCGAGCGCCGTCAGCGGCAGCCGGGCCCGCCCGACGCTGACGCCGTCGTCTCCGACGGCGATCGCCAGCCGGCCGTACGCGAGCAGCGCGACGGCGCCGAGCGCGAACACCCCGCCGGCCGCCGGCAGCGACACACCCGGGCCGAAGGGCAGCTCGTAGACGAGCCAGACAGACGCGGCCAGCCCGACCAGCAGCAGCCACCATCGAGCCGGCACCACCAGGCGTTCGCGGTAACGAGTCACTCTTGCAGGGTGCCACGGATCGCCGGAGCCGAGCGGGTAGGGTCGTCGATCGTGACCGAACGGCAGCACCGGGAGCCGCGTCCCGACGGCGCGATCGTGCGGCATCCCGACGCGCCGGCGCCCGGCAGCACCATCGCCTCGCATTACCGTATGTGCGTCGGCTGCGGCCCGGACCACCCGACGGGGCTGCACGTCACCGTCGTCGCCGGCGAGGGCCTGACTGTGGCCGGCACGTTCACCGTCACCGACGACCACCAGGGCGCGCCCGGCCTGGCGCACGGCGGCATGCTGTCGCTGGCCTTCGACGAGGTGCTCGGCTCGCTGATCTGGCTGATCGGCAAGCCCGCCGTCACCGGCCACCTCGAGACCAGCTACCGCCGCCCGGTCCCGGTCGGCACGACGCTGCACATCGACGCCGCGATCGACCGCGCCGAGGGCCGGAAGATCTTCATGTCCGCAATCGGGCGCGAGAACGCGCCCGACGGCCCTGTCAGCGTCACCGCGTCGGCCGTCTTCGTCGTCGTCCCGCCCACCCATTTCACCGAGCACGGCCGCCTGGTGGCCGCGTCGGAGCTGTCCCCGGCGGCCGCCAAGGTCGCGGAGGTGAACCCGTGACGAACCCGACCGAGGCACGCTTCTCCGCCGAGGGCGGAAATCGACTGGTCGACGTCCTCATCACCCGGCTGGACCCGGAGGTGCCGCTGCCGGGCTATGCGCATCCCGGCGACGCCGGGGCCGATCTGGTCACGACCAGCGACGTCAGCATCCCGCCGGGGGAGCGGGCCATGGTCGGGACGGGCATCGCGATCGCCCTGCCCGCGGGATACGCTGCATTCGTCCACCCGCGCTCGGGTCTCGCGCACCGGCTCGGGGTCAGCATCGTCAACACTCCGGGCACGGTCGACGCGGGTTACCGGGGCGAGATCAAGGTGGTGCTGGTCAACCACGACCTGCGGGAACCGGCGGTGTTCGCGCGCGGCGACCGGATCGCTCAGCTGGTCGTCCAGCGCGTCGAGCGGGCCCGGTTCCACGAGGTCGAGCGGCTGCCCGGTTCGGCGCGGGGCGACGGCGGGTACGGGTCGACGGGGACGGCAAGCCAGGCCGGCGGCAGCGCCGGCGGTCGTTGAGACGAAGGGGACGGTCAGGGTGTGGGGACGGCGGCGCCGCGACGGCGATGAGGACGAGCTCGGGGTCGAGGAGACCACGGAGGCGACGTCGACGCCGTCGGGCGCGGGGGCCGGCGAGCCCGGAGACGAGGGCGAGTCGCCCAAGAGCGACCGCAGCGGCGGCCCGTTCGACGAGTCCGAGGTCGATCTCGACGAAGCGCGCAAGGGCCGCGTCGATCTCGGCGGCCTGCTGATCAAGGCCGAGCCCGGCATGAAGCTGCAGCTGCAGGTCGACCAGCGCACCGGCAACGCCACCAGCGCCGTCCTCGCCATCGAGGACGCCGCAGTGCAGCTGATCGCCGTCGCCGCGCCGCGCAGCTCCGGGCTGTGGGGGCAGACGCGGCTGCAGATCACCCAGGACGCCAAGCGCCGCGGCGGCCGCGCCGAGGAGGCGCCCGGGCCGTTCGGCCCCGAGATCCGGCTGGTGATCCCGGTGCAGGCGCCTGACGGCAAGCAGGTGCTGCAACCGTCGCGGGTGTCGGCCATCGACGGCCCGCGCTGGATGCTGCGGGCCACGTTCCTCGGCAAGGCCACCAATGACGCCGCCGTGTTCCAGCGGTTCGTCGAGTTGGTCAAGCAGACGGTGGTGATCCGCGGCCAGTCGCCGATGGCGCCGGGCGACGTCATCGTGCTGAAGCCGCCGGCCGGCAACCGCGCGGCGACCGACCCGTCCCAGCCGTTGCAAGCCTGAGCAGCGCATTTGCCGGTCGGACTAGGCTCTTAAGCGTGGGAGGGGACAGTGAGCTTGACCCCGCCCGGGGAGGGCTCGTGAACACGGAAGAGAGCGCCAGCAGGACCCCGCCCGGGGAGGGCTCGTGAACACGCAGGAAAATACTGGGCGCCGCGGGATCTGGGGCGCCATCACTCGGTGGGTCGCCTCCGACGAGGACGTCGAAGCCGAGGAACTGCGCGGCGACGCGCGCGAGGCCGGCTGTCAGCCGCTGGCCGACGTCCAGGACCGCACCACCGTGCGCGTCCGCGGGGTGCTGCAGTCCGTCACGCTGCAGCCCCGTATGGGCACCCCTGCCCTCGAGGCCGACTTGTACGACGGCTCTGGTGCGGTGACACTGGTCTGGCTCGGCCGGAGGCGCATCGCCGGCATCAGCTGCGGGCGCCGGCTGGTCGCAACCGGACGGGTGGCCTCCCTCGACGGCCGCAGGGTCATGTACAACCCGCGATACGAGCTGCTGCCCGCAGGCATGGAGTGAGATGAGTCAGAACGATCCCGGCGCACCCGACCGCGCCGGCCGGCCGAGCTGGGTCCAGGCCATCGCCGCCGACGAGCGGTTCCGCCCCAAGGACGTGCTCGGCCCGGCCGCCCTCCTGGACGCCGGGCTGCCGCTGGCCATCTTCACCGTCGTCTACACCGCGGCCGGTCGCGACCTCACGCTGTCGCTGTGGGTCGCGCTGGCCTCCGGCGTCGTGCTGGCCGGGGTCCGGCTGCTGCGCAAGGAGCCGCTGCAGAACGTCATCGCCGGCTTCCTCGGCGTCGGCATCGCCGCGTTCATGGCCAACCGCACCGGCCGCGCCGAGGACGTGTTCCTGCCGGGCCTGCTCATCAACGTCGGCTACGGGCTGGCCTATCTGGTGTCGATCGTGGCCCGCTGGCCGCTGCTCGGCGTGTTCATCGGGCTGGTCACCGGCCAGGGCATGGGCTGGCGTCGCGATCCGGCGCTGTTGCGCGCGTATACGCAGGCCAGCCTGCTGTGGGTGGGAATGTTCGCGCTGCGGCTGGCGGTCCAGGTGCCGCTGTATCTGTCCGGCGAGGACCAGATCGGCTGGCTGGCCGGCGCCCGGCTGGTCATGAGCTGGCCGCTGTTCCTGCTGGTCGCGTACCTGTCGTGGCTGATCATCCGGCCCGCGTACCGCGCCCACCAGGAGCGCGAGGCGGCCGCCGTCGTCAAGCCGCCCGCCAAGCCCGACCCAGACCCGCTTCCGTGACCATCAACCCTTTGGGTCGCTATCGCAGCTCAAAAGGTTGATGATCACGGGACGAGTCAGGAGAAGTGGGGGGAGAGCAGGTCCTCGAGCTGCTTCTCCCGCTCCGGCGCGGCGACGAAGAGCAGCTCATCGCCGGCCTCCAGCGGGAGGTCGGGCAGCGGGCTGTGCACGTGCTTGCCACGGATGATCGAGACCAGCGAGGTGTCGACCGGCCAGGCGACGTCCGCGACCGCCGTCCCGACGATGGGGGAGTCGCTCGGCAGCGTCAGTTCGACCAGGTTGGCCTCGCCCTGCCGGAAGCTGAAGAGCCGGACCAGGTCGCCGACGCTCACGGCCTCCTCGACCAGCGCGCTCATGATGCGCGGCGTGGACACCGAGACGTCGACGCCCCAGGACTCGTTGAACATCCACTCGTTGCGGGGGTGGTTCACCCGGGCCACCACGCGGGGCACGCCGAACTCCGTCTTGGCCAGCAGCGACACGACCAGGTTGACCTTGTCGTCGCCAGTGGCGGCGATGACGACGTTGCAGCGGTCCAAGGCCGCCTCCTCGAGCATGGACAACTCGCAGGCGTCGGCCAGCAGCCACTCGGCCTCGGGCACGCTGGCGGCCTTGATCGCCTTGGTGTCCTTGTCGATGAGCAGCACGTCGTGGCCGTTGGCCAGCAGCTCCGACGCGATGGAGCGGCCGACGTTCCCGGCGCCGGCGATGGCGACGCGCATCAGATCTCCACCTCCGGGTCCTTGGAGAGCACCTGGACGACGTACGAGATGCGCTCGGTGTTGACGAGGACGTGGACGAGGTCGCCGTCCTGGACGACGGTGTCGGCGGTCGGCAGGACGCCCTCGCCGTAGCGGGTGAGGAACGCGATGCGGGCGCCGGACGCCGCTTCCAGCTTGTCGACGGTCTGGCCGATCCAACCGGTACTGACGTGCAGTTCGGCCAGCTGGACCGTCCCGGTGGGGTCGACCCACTCAGTCTGCGCGCCCTCGGGGAACAAGCGGCGCAGGATCTGGTCGGCCGTCCACCGCACCGTCGCCACCGTCGGGATGCCCAGCCGCTGGTAGACCTCGGCCCGGCCGGGATCGTAGATGCGGGCCACCACGTTGTCGACGCCGAACGTCTCGCGGGCCACCCGGGCGGCCAGGATGTTGGAGTTGTCGCCGCTGCTGACCGCGACGAACGCGTCGGCGCGCTCGATGCCGGCCTCGATGAGCACGTCGCGGTCGAACCCGACGCCGGCCACCGTCGAGCCCTCGAAGCCCGGCTGCAGCCGCCGGAACGCCTCCGGGTTCTGGTCGACGATCGCGACGGTGTGGTCGTGCGACTCGAGGATGTGAGCGACGGTCGAACCGACCCTGCCGCAGCCCATGATGACGACGTGCACTGTGGTCCTCTCACCCTGTTTTCCGGGACTGACGTCGGACCTCGCGGCCGGCTGTCAACCTCGCCCAGTGGCGCCCGGGCCCGCCATGGTGCTGTCGACGTTACACGTCCGCCAGAGAAGGCATACCATTGCCGATCGTGCCGAGCCTCGGCGATCTGTCCAAGCGGCTGCTCATCGGTCGCAAACTCCCCAGCGACCGCATGGGGCACACGCTGCTACCCAAGCGGCTGGCCCTGCCGGTCTTCGCCAGCGACCCGCTGTCGTCGGTCACGTACGCCACGCAGGAGATCCTGGTCATCCTGACGCTGGGCGGGCTGGCCTACCTGACGTACACGCCCTGGGTCGCCATCGTCGTCGTGCTGCTGCTCATCACCGTCGTGCTCTCGTACCGGCAGCTGGTGCGTGCCTACCCGACGGGCGGCGGCGACTTCGAGGTCGCCAGCACGAACCTCGGCCCGACCGCGGGCATCGTCGTGGCCAGCGCGCTGCTCATCGACTACATCCTGACGGTGGCCGTGTCGGTCTCCGCGGGCGTGGACAACCTGATCTCGGCCGTGCCGGAGCTCAACGACTACCGCGTGCCCATGGCCATCGGCATCGTCGTGCTGCTCTCGGCGATGAACCTGCGCGGCATCCGCGAGAGCGGCACCGCGTTCGCCATCCCGACCTACCTGTTCATCGTCGGCATGGGCGCAATGATCGTCTGGGGCCTGGGGAAGACGGCGTTCGGCACCGACCCCGTCGCGGAGTCGGCCTCGTACGACGTCCAGGCCGAGATGACCGATCTCGGCGGCATCGCGCTGATGCTGCTGGTGCTGCGCGCGTTCGCGTCCGGCTGTACGGCGCTCACCGGCGTCGAGGCGATCGCCAACGGCGTGCCCGCCTTCCGCAAACCCAAGGCGAAGAACGCCGCGACGACGCTGGCGATCATGGGCACGCTGTCGATCACGATGTTCAGCGGCATCACCGCGCTGGCCGTGATCGCCGACGTCCGCTACGTCGAGAACCCCTGCGACCTCGTCGGGTTCGACTGCTCGCAGCCGCAGCCGACGGTCATCTCGCAGTTGGCCGAGGCGGTGTTCGGCGCCGACACCATCCCCTTCTACTACGTCCAGGGCGCCGCGGCGCTGATCCTGATCCTGGCCGCGAACACCGCGTTCAACGGCTTCCCGCTGCTCGGCTCGATCCTCGCCCAGTACCGGTACGCGCCGCGTCAGCTTCACACCCGCGGCGACCGGCTGGTGTTCAGCAACGGCATCATCGTGCTGGCGGTGCTGGCCGGGCTGCTGATCGTCGCGTTCGACGCCTCGGTGACCCGGCTGATCCAGCTCTACATCGTCGGCGTGTTCACGGCGTTCACATTCGGCCAGACCGGCATGGTGCGGCACTGGAACCGGCTGCTCGCGGCCGGCCCATCGGGCCCGGAACGACGGCAGATCCTGCGGTCACGCGCCATCAACGCCACCGGCGCCAGCCTCACCGGCGTCGTGCTCGTCGTCGTGCTGATCACCAAGTTCACGCACGGCGCCTGGCTGGTTGTCGCGATGATGCCGGTGCTGTTCCTGCTGATGCGCGGCATCAGGCGGCACTACGACACCACCTCGCGGGAGCTGGAGGTCGAGGACTGGCCGGCGGAGTCGCTGCTGCCGTCGCGCGTGCACGCCGTCGTGCTGGTGTCGCGGCTGCACAAGCCGACGGTGCGGGCCATCGCCTACGCGCGGGCGACCCGGCCGGACATCATCGAGGCCATCACCGTCGACGTCGACACCGACGCGACCGCCGCACTGCTGGACGAGTGGGACCGGCACGACATCCCGGTGCCGCTGCGGGTGCTCGACTCGCCGTACCGCGAGATCACGCGGCCGGTCGTGGAGTACGTGCGGGCGATCCGGCGGGCCAGCCCGCGCGACATCGTGACGGTGTACGTGCCGGAATACGTGGTCGGGCACTGGTGGGAGCGGCTGCTGCACAACCAGAGCGTCTTCTGGCTCAAGGGTCGGCTGCTGTTCACGCCGGGCGTCATGGTGACGAGCGTGCCCTGGCAGCTGCGCTCCGCGGCGGCGCTGAAGGCCCGGGACAAGGCCAAGCCGGCGCCCCGGGCGCCGGGCGACGTGCGGCGAGGCGGTCCCCGCTGAGCGGGCGGACGCGCACTGTCCGGGGCGACTCCGTCGTCGGCACGGAGGCCGTGGTCGACGTCGGCCCCGTCGCGCACGGCGGCGTCTGCGTGGCCCGGCACGAGGGCCGCGCGGTCTTCGTCCGGCACGCGCTGCCCGGCGAGCGGGTCCGGATCCGGGTCACCGAGGGCGGCACGGAGGACCGGTTCTGGCGCGCCGACGCCGTCGCCGTCCTGACGCCGTCGCCGGACCGCGTCACACCGCCGTGCCCGTGGGCCGGGCCTGGGAAGTGCGGCGGCTGCGACTGGCAGCACGCCGCACTGCCGTCGCAGCGGCGGCTGAAGGCGGCCGTCGTCGCCGAGCAGCTGTCCCGGCTGGCCGGCATCGACTGGCCGGTCGAGGTGGAGCCGGTGGCAATTCGATCTCCGGCCTCGGCTGAGAAGCGTACCTCGGCCGGCCACGACGACGGCCTGGGCTGGCGGACCCGCGTCACCTACGCCGTCGACGCGATCGGACGGGCCGGGCTGCGGGCGCACCGGTCACACGAGGTCGTGCCGATCGACTACTGCCGCATCGCGCACCCCGACGTCCGGGCGGCCCGCGTCGAGGACGGCGAGTGGCCTGGCGCGTCGTCGGTCGAGGTGGTCGCGGCGAACACCGGGGAGCGGCAGCTCCTGGTCGACGGTGAGGTCGTCGAGGGCCGCGGGTACGTCGTCGAGGAGGCCGCCGACCGGCGCTGGCGGGTCAGCGGCGGCGGGTTCTGGCAGGTCCACCCGGGTGCGGCGGCCACGCTCGTCGGTGCCGTGCTGGACGGCGTCCAGGCCCGGCCCGGCGAGTCGGCGCTGGACCTCTACTGTGGCGTGGGCCTGTTCGCCGGCGCGCTGGCGCCATTGGTCGGCCGGTCCGGGACGCTCGTGGGCGTCGAGGGGTCGCGCCAGGCGGTCGCCGACGCGAAGCGCAACCTGCACGACGTCCCGTGGGTGCGGCTGCTGGCCGGCCGGGTCGACCGGGTGCTGGCCGGGACGGGGCCGGCGGGCGTGCCCGACACCGTCGACGTCGTCGTGCTGGACCCGCCGCGCGAGGGGGCCAAGGCCGCCGTCGTCGGCCGGATCGCCGAGCGCGCACCGCGGGTCGTCGCTTACGTGGCCTGCGATCCGGCCGCGCTTGCCCGCGACCTCGCCACGTTCGCCGGTCTCGGTTACCGCCTCACCGGCCTGCGCGCGTTCGACCTGTTCCCGATGACGCACCACGTCGAGTGCGTCGCGATCTTGCATCCCGTGAGCTGATCGCCCGTCCCGGCCGCCCGTGGACTATTCTTGACGGCGGCGAACCAGAGCGACGTAACGGGAGGTGAGGCTGCCATGCGCAGTGAGCCTCCTAGTCATGCGACGCAGGACGCCGAGGCCGAGGACACCTGATGTCCGACGGCCGGGTGTTCCTGCGTTCCTCGACACCCGTCTCCGTCCGCCTCACCGCTATGGGAGCGACGCCATGCCTCCTCGTCGTCAGCGCGCCTTGCGCGTCATCCCCCCCGCCCTGCGCCGTCAGGGCCGGGGCAACTCGGTGACCGACCACTCCACCGAGGAGCCGGAGGCCACTGAGCCCCGGTCGAGCATCGTCGACGCCGCGCTGTACCGCGACGGCAAGCGCATCAGCACGCCCAGCTCGCTGGCCGAGACGTACCGCCAGCTGCGCACCGACGCCGAGGCGATGGCGTGGATCGGGCTCTACAAGCCCAGCGACGCCGAGCTGTTGTCGCTGGCCGACGAGTTCGACCTGCATCCGCTGGCCGTCGAGGACGCCATGGAGGCGCACCAGCGACCCAAGCTGGAGCGCTACGGCGAGACCCTGTTCGTGGTGCTGCGTGCGGCGCGTTACCTCGACGCCGTCGAGGAGGTCGACTTCGCCGAGCTGCACCTGTTCGTCGGGCCCGGGTTCGTCATCACCGTCCGGCACGGCGCGGCGCCCAATCTGTCGTCGGTCCGCCGGCGCATGGAGGACGATCCCGACCTGCTGCGCCTCGGACCCGAGGCCGTGCTGTACGCCGTCCTCGACTCCGTCGTCGACGGCTACGTCCCGGTGGTCAACGGCGTCAGCAACGACGTCGACGAGATCGAGGTGCAGGTGTTCGGCCGCGACCCCAAGGTGTCGCGGCGCATCTACGAGCTGTCGCGCGAGGTGCTGGAGTTCCAGCGGGCCACCCGGCCGCTGGCCAGCATGATGTCCGGGCTCGAGGGCGGCTTCGAGAAGTACGGCACCGACGAGGAGCTGCAGCGTTACCTGCGCGACGTCGCCGACCATGTCACGGAGGTGACGGAGCGGGTCGACAGCTTCCGCCAGGTGCTCTCCGACATCCTGGCCGTCAACGCGACGCTGGTGACGCAGCAGCAGAACGAGGAGATGAAGTCGCTGACCGAGGCCAGCTTCGAGCAGAACGAGGAGCTCAAGAAGATCTCCGCCTGGGCCGCCATCCTGTTCGCGCCGACGCTCGTCGGGACCATCTACGGCATGAACTTCGACAACATGCCTGAGACGCACTGGGCGTTCGGTTACCCGTTCGCGCTGCTGCTCATGGCGTTCGTCTGCGCCGCCCTGTTCGTGATCTTCCGGAAGAAGGACTGGCTCTGAGCCGACGCCGGCAGGGTCGTGAAGGCCTGGCAGCCGACCGCGAGGTCTGACGTCTGTCCCCGGATGAGAGGCTGGACCCATGCAGCTGCGGATCTTCACCGAGCCCCAACAGGGCGCGAGTTATGACGACCTCCTCGCCGTCGCACAGGCGACCGAGCGGCTCGGCTTCGACGCCTTCTTCCGGTCCGACCATTACCTGAAGATGGGCGGCGTCAGCGGACTGCCCGGCCCGACCGACGCGTGGACGACGCTGGCCGGGCTGGCCCGCGAGACGTCGCGCATCCGGCTGGGCACGCTGGTGTCGTCGGCGACGTTCCGGCACCCCGGCGTGCTGGCCATCCAGGTCGCGCAGGTCGACCAGATGTCCGGCGGCCGGGTCGAGCTGGGGCTGGGCGCGGGCTGGTACGCGCAGGAGCACGCGGCCTACGGCATCCCGTTCCCGGAGAAGCGATTCGGCCTGCTCGAGGAGCAGTTCGCCGTCATCACCGGGCTGTGGAACACCCCGACCGGCTCGACGTTCGACTTCTCGGGCTCGCACTACACGGTGTCTGATTCCCCGGGGCTGCCGAAGCCGGTGCAGCAGCCGGTGCCGCTCATCGTCGGCGGCAACGGCCCACGCCGCACGCCTGCGCTGGCCGCGAAGTATGCCGCCGAGTACAACACCTCGTTCCCGCCGAAGGCGGAGATCGGCGATCGGTTCCTGGCCGTGCGCAAGGCGTGTGAGGAGGCTGGTCGCGACCCCGACTCGCTGGTCTACTCGGTCGCACTGGTGGCGTGCGTCGGGGCCGACGAGGCGGAGTTCGCCCGCCGTGCGGCCGCCATCGGGCGCGAGCCGGCCGAGGTGCGGAGGAACGGCCTGGCCGGCACGCCGCAGGAGGTGGTCGACGGCATCAACGCCATCCGCGAGCTGGGCGGCGGCCGGGTCTACCTGCAGATCCTGGACCTCGGCGACCTCGACCACCTGGAGCTGATCGCGGCCGAGGTCGCCCCGCACGTCGCCTGACGCTCGGGCCCCCTTGATCATCAACCTTCTGCGTCGTCTGAGCAGCACCAAAGGTTGATGATCACGGGTGTCCACAGAAGGGCGGCGCGGCGTTCGTGGGGCCGTCACCAGGATTACCCGAGCCTCAACACGCCTGCAATCGTGTTGAGGCTCGGGTGATCCTGGTGATGTACGCGATCGTTGATGATCAACGCTGTCCACAGCCACCGCCGGCACACCGAACCACGCCGGCGCGGGTCGAGGTGTGCCCAGACTCGCCCCGTCCCCCTGATAGCGCCCAGGGCCGCGGAGCTGCGGGTCAAGCGGTCATCGCCGCGCGAAGCGCCCAACAGTCCGCTTGAGGCGCGGGTGCGCGGCCAAGAGAATGGCCAGCATGGGGACGGCCAACGCCGCAGCCCCGGCCAACGCTGCATCCTCCGGCGAACCGGTCGCGACCGACCCACGGATCGGGTCGAAGAGCTGGAACGATCACGTTGAGCGGACGCCCTACTCGACGGTGACCGACTTCGCGAGGTTGCGGGGCTTGTCGACGTCGTGGCCGAGCGTCAGGGCGGCGTGGTAGGCGAGCAGCTGGAGCGGGATCGTCAGCAGCAGCGGGTCCAGCTCCGGCTCGCTCTTCGGCACGGTGATCACCTGGCCGGCCACGACGCCGAGGTCGACGCCGTCGTGCGTCACCACGACCAGTGGACCGGACCGTGCGGTGATCTCCTGCAGCGCGCCGAGGTTGCGGTCGAGCAGCTCGTCGTCGGGGACGATCGCGACGGTCGGCAGCTCCGGCCCGACCAGCGCCAGCGGCCCGTGCTTGAGCTCGGACGTCTGGTACGCCTCGGCGTGCCGGTAGGAGATCTCCTTGAGTTTCTGCGCGCCCTCGCGGGCGACCGGGAAGCCGCGGGTGCGGCCGACGAAGAACAGACTCGGCGCCTGTGCCAGCTCCTTCGCGACGGCGGCCAGGTGCGGCTCGCCGTCGAGGATCGCCTCGATCTGCTCCGGCAGCGCCTGCAGCGCGGTGATGAGGCGGCGCCCGTCTGCCGGTGAGACGTCGCGGATGCGGCCCAGGTGCAGGCCGAGCAGCGCGAACCCGACCAGCATGTTCGTCAGCGCCTTCGTCGAGGCGACCGCGACCTCCGGGCCGGCGTGCAGGTAGACGCCCCCGTCGCACTCGCGCGCGATGCTCGACCCGACCGCGTTGACCAGGCCGATCACCCGGCCGCCCTTCCGCTTCAGCTCCTGGACGGCGACCAGCGTGTCGTACGTCTCACCGGACTGGCTGACGGCGACGTAGAGGGTGTCCTTCTCGATGACCGGGTTGCGGTAGCGGAACTCCGAGGCCGGCTCGGCGTCGGCCGGGATGCGGGCGACCTCCTCGATGAACTGCGCGCCGGCCTGCCCGGCGTAGTAGGCCGAGCCGCAGCCGAGGATCTTGACCCGGCGGAACTCGCGCAGCTCACGGGCGTCCATCTCCAGGCCGCCGAGGCGGACGGTGTGGAACCGCTCGTCCAGCCGGCCCTTGAGGACGCGGCGGACGGCGTCGGGCTGCTCGGCGATCTCCTTGTGCATGAAGTGTTCGTGGCCGTCGGTGCCGTAGTCGGAAGCGTCCCAGTCGACGGTGACCGCGGTCTTCGTGGTGCGGGCGTTGCGGGTGAACGTCTGGTAGCCGTCGGCGCGCAGCGTGGCCAGCTCGCCGTCGTCGAGGTGGACGACCTGGCGGGTGTAGCGGACCAGGGCGGCGGTGTCGCTGGCGACATGCATCTCGCGGTCGCCGATGCCGATGATGATCGGGCTGCCGTTGCGGGCGACGACGATGCGGTCCGGGTGCGCCTGGTCGAGGACGGCGAGGCCGTAGGTGCCCTCGATGCGGTCGAGGGTCGCGAGGACGGCGTCCTCCAGGGAGCCGTTGCTCGTCCGGGCTCGGGAGATGAGGTGCGCCAGCACCTCGGTGTCGGTGTCGGAGCTCAGCTCGACGCCGTCAGCCGTCAACTCGGCGCGCAGCTGAGCGGCGTTGTCGATGATGCCGTTGTGCACGACCGCGACCCGGCCGTCGGCGCTGAGCTGCGGGTGGGCGTTGCGCTGTGACGGGACGCCGTGCGTGGCCCAGCGGGTGTGGCCGATGCCGACCTTGCCGCCGAACCGCTTCGGCAGCGACGCCTCCAGCTCGCGCACCCGGACGGCGTCGCGGTGCAGCCTGATCTCGCTCGGTCCCAGGACGGCGACGCCGGCGGAGTCGTAGCCGCGGTACTCCAGCCGCGCCAGGCCGTCGACCAGGATGGGGGCGGCCGGCTTCGCGCCGACGTATCCGACGATTCCGCACATGGTCGCGTGGTCCTCTCGTTGGGTTGGTGTCTAATCGGGTGGGCCGGGATGCGGCCAGGGGACGGCGTCAGCCGTAGACGATGCGGCGCAGCTGCCGGGCCGACAGTTCGGGCGCGCGGACCGGCCGATGAGTCAGTTCGGCCCGGATGCGCTCGAAGATCTCCTCGTTCTTACCGCCGCGCAGCCGCAGCTCGTGGTGGCGTCGCCGCACGTACTCCTCGACCGGTTCGGAGAAGTACGCCGCGACGTCGGCGACGATCCGCCGTACCTCGCCGGCCGGCAGCCCCGTCGACCGGATGATCTGCTCGACGAGATCCGCGGCGGTGTGGGTCACGGGTCACACCATGCCCGGACGACGGGCGGATCGCCAAGAATCTGCCCGGAATCGGGCAGGGATCTCGGTGTTCAGCCGCCTGGCTGCACCAGTCCGGTCTCGTAGGCGACGACGACGGCCTGGGCGCGGTCGCGCAGGTCGAGCTTCATGAGGATCCGGCTGACGTGCGTCTTGACCGTCTGCTCGGCCAGCACGAGCGTGTCGGCGATCTCGCCGTTCGACCGGCCGGCGGCGATGAGCTTGAGCACCTCGGTCTCGCGCGGGGTCAGCACCCGCAGCTGCTCGGGCCGGGGCCGGTTCTGTTGCGGGCGGCGGGCGAAGTCGGCGATCAAGGTGCGCGTGATCGACGGCGCCAGCAGCGCGTCGCCGGCCGCCACCACCCGGACGGCGTGCACGAGGTCGGCGGCCGGCGCGTCCTTGAGCAGGAAGCCGCTGGCGCCGGCCCGCAGCGCCTCGTACACGTAGTCGTCGAGGTCGAACGTGGTGAGCATGATCACCCTGGGGTGCTGGTCGCCGGGCGCCTTGAGGATGCGCCGGGTCGCCTCCAGCCCGTCCAGTACCGGCATCCGCACGTCCATCAACACCACGTCCGGGTGCTTCCTCCACACCGCGTCGACCGCCTCGGCCCCGTTGGCCGCGCTCCCGACCACCTCCAGGTCGTCCTGCGCGGCGAGCAACGCCCCGAACCCCTCCCGCACCATCGCCTGGTCGTCCACGATCAGCACCCGCGTCGTCATGCGTCGGGCTCCTCGGTGTCGGTGTGGTGTTCGGCGCCGTCGGGGTCCGGCGGCGGGCCGGCCCGATAGGGGAGGACGGCGGTGACGGCGAACCCGCCCGTCGCGGTCGGCCCGGCGCCCAGTGTTCCTCCCACCACGGCGGCGCGCTCGCGCATGCCGGGGAGCCCGTGCCCATTCGCCCTGGTCGCCCCGCTCTTCGGGGTTGCCGGGGCGGTGTTGCGGACCCGCAGCTCGACCGCCTGTGCCGTGTACGAGACGTCGACGGTGACCTCGGTGCCGGAGGCGTGCCGAACCGCGTTGGCCAGCGACTCCTGCACGATCCGGTACGCCGACAGTCCGACCGCGCCCGAGACCTCCGTCACCGGCACCCCGGCCGTCGTCAACTCGACCGCCACGCCGGACCGCCGCGCGCCGTCGACCAGGTCGCCGAGCTGGGCCAGGCCCGGCTGCGGCGCCAGCGCGACCGTCTCGTCCGCCCCGCGCAGCACGCCGAGCAGGCCGCGGATCTCGTCCAGCGCCTGCCGGGCCGACCCGCTGATCGACGCGAACTCGGCGCGCGCGTCGTCGGACAGCCCTTCGATCCGGTACGGCGCGGTCTCGGCCTGCACGACGACCATCGACATGTGGTGCGCGACGACATCGTGCAGGTCGCGGGCGATGCGGCTGCGCTCCTCCAGGACCGTGCGGCGGGCCTTCTCCAGTTCGCTGAGCTCGGTCTGCCGTTCGAGGTCGCGGCTGGTGGTCCGGCGGGCGCGGACGAGGTCGCCGATGACCGCGGTCGCCGTCACCGCCACGATCATCGTGACCGCCGTGCCGGCGTCGTCGCCCATGCCCGTGAGCATCGCCGCGATGGTGATCGCCCACACGCAGACCGTCGTCCACCGGTCGTACCGCACGGCGACGAAGAACACCGTCGCGAGCCAGATCCACTGGAAGATCACCGGCCAGGCGCCGTCGTACTCGCCGTCGCTCGGCGCGCCCAGCGTGAGCAGCACGACGCCGAGGACGGTGGCGATGCGCCAGCCGACGAGCGGGTACCGGTCGACCAGGCCGGCCGGCAGCGCCATCGCCATCGCGGCGACCGGCACCAGCAGCGGATGGATCGCGACCGACGCCTCGACTGTCGACAACGCCACCCAGAACACGACGAACGCGGCCAGCCACGGCACGTAGCGGCGCACCCACGGCGCGACCCCGCTCGGCTCGGCGGCCGGCGGCGGACCCCAGTCGAACGCCACCCGGCCGAGCCCGGCGCGCAGCAGGGCGGGCAGGTCGCCGGCGGACACCGGCGCCTCGGCCGGCAGGGCCCGGAACACCGGCAGGCGCCGCGCCACCATCCCCGCCACACCGGCCGCCGCCGCGCCGACCGCCCATCCGGCCCGTAGGTGATCGGGCACCGAGGCGGCGAACAGCGCCGCGGTCGCGACGGCCGCCACGACCGGGACGGCGAGCTCGCCGAGCACCGTCGCCGCCCGCGATCGCCGCCGGCGCCCGGAAGGGTCGTCCCGTCCGTCCGCGTCGCCGGGGGAGTGCGACCAGGGCAGCGGCTGCAGCGCCGTCGCGAACAGCAGTGCCAGCAGCACCACTCCGTGCACCGTCGGCCACGGCCACGGGTCGCCATCGACCACGTCGTAGACGCGCGACACCAGCAGCGCCGACCCGGCCGACAGCAGCCAGCCGAGCGCCGGCAGCGTCGTGATCAGGCCGAGCGGCGCGGCCGCCGCGACAGCGACGAGCGGCGTCGCGTTCAGCGGCACGTCCAGCACGTCGCCCGCCGTCTGCAGGGTCACGACGAACGCCGCCGCAGCCCCCAGCCACGGCAGCCACGACCCGATGGTGCGCCGTTCGCCGTTCACGCGACTCACACTAGGGCGGCGACCCCCGCCGGGCGTCGTACTACGGAGGTGTCCCTCAGGGATACCGGCGGGGTACCTCGAACCTGGCTCCGCGGCGTGACGATCGGCCGCAGTCGCGTTCTTAGCGTCCGGCGGCATGAGGAATCGCATCGGACTTCTCGCGGCCGCTCTACTCGCGTCGTTCGCGTTGACCGGGGCCGGCCAGGTGGTGACGCCGTCCGCGCCGGAGAACGAACGCGCCGCCCACGCCGTCGCCGTGCTCACCGGCGGGTCCGGCGTACCGGCCGGTGTTGGCGCTTCGGGCGGTGTCGGCACTTTGGGCCGTGCGGGCGCCTCGGGCGGCGAGGTCGCGGCGGTGCTCCCGGCCGACCTCGCCGCGGTCGTGGGCTATGAGCCGCTCGTGGTGACCGACCCGGACGGCTCCGTTCACGTGACCGATCCCGACGGCGGTTGTTCTTGGCTGGGCGACACGACCTACGGCTTCGACCGCGCGTGCCGATCGCATGACCTCGGCTACGACCTGCTCCGCTACGCGACCGCGAAGGGCGGCGAACTGGGGCCCTGGGCGCGCCGGGCGATCGACGAGCGGTTCGCCGCAGATCTTCGGTCTCGCTGCGCCGAGGTGGACGGCGGCGCCGCCTGTTCCGCGCTCGCCCGCCTGACCACCAGCGCCGTCGGGTTCAACTCGTGGCGGCAGGGCTACGGCAACCCGGGCAGCGAGGCGGTCTGGCCGTACCTGGTGTCGGCGGTCCTCATCGCCGGCGCCGCCGCCGGCCCCTCGATCGCCGTACGGTGTCGGCAGCGGTGGTCGCGATGAGGCCGGTCGACGCGGTCCCAGGCGGCGCGGCGCCCGGCGTCACGACCCCTAGCGCGGCGGTGCTGGATGCCGCGGGCCGCGAAACGGGGACGGCGCGGGATCGGCTGGTGGACGCGGTCCGTGCTGCAAGCGTGGCGGTGGTGGTCCTCGGTCATTGGCTGATGGCGTCGGTGTCCGTGCCAGCGGCCGGCGGCGACCACGCGGCGTTCGTGCGGTCGAGGCTGACCCGCCTGTGGCGGCCGGTGGCGCGGTTCCTGCCGGTGGTTCCGGCGGTCGGCATGGTAGGCCTGCCTGGGCAACTGTCCACCATGTCGCCGCGACCGTGTGCGTCCTCGTCCTGAGCGTCGGCCAAGGCGCGTCCATCCTGCTGGCTCGTCCGCGATTGCAGCGCTGGCTGAGTCGCCCGGCGCCGTGGGCGGCGGGCGTGCGGCCGGCGGGCATCGTCATGGGAGCGGGACCTCTGCGGTGAGGGGTTCCGGCGCCTGGAAATCGTACTGGGCATCGGGCGGAAGGCCGACCGTGCCGATGGGGCGGTAGGCGAGGGTCACCGAGCGCAGATCGTCGGGGACGAGGAAGGCGAGGACGTTGGAGAGGGCGGGCGGGTAGGCGGGCGTCGCCATGCCGGCGTCGTGGGCGACGGTCCAGCTGGCGGCCGCGTCGAGTTCGGCCCGCCAGGAGGTGTTGGCGGGCTGGCGCAAGTGATCGTCGACCCGGAGGACCAGCCAGGCATGCCCCGGCGGCGCCCAGCCCTCGTAGCGATCGAACGGCGACAGGTACATCTCGGCGACCCTGCCGCCGTAGCCGACGTCGAGCCCACCACGGGTGATGTCGCCGGCGCCGGTGCCGAACTCGGCCTCCAGTTGCTCTTGCGTGCGCACGGCGATGGTCCGCGGCGGCCAGCCCGGCACGGACACCGGCACGGTGGTGGGCCGGTCGTACGCGACCCGGGACACCGACGACGTCACCTCGCCCGTGTCGAGGTCGAGCCGCTGGTCGGCCCCGTCGACCGTGGCGATCAGGGCGGGCTCCGCGTCGTCGGCGGTCGCGGCGACCAGCAGATGCTCCTCGGGTCCGCGGTCGGCGCAGGGCAGATCGTCGCAGGGCAGGACCAGCGGGTCGTCGATGCCGTCCCGGGTGACCGGCAGCCGCTCGGACCCGGTGTCGAGCCAGAGGGTCGTCGCGGCGTCGCGCGGCGGCCGGTCCGTACCGGTGCCGGTCAGGAACGGATCGGCTGACGGCGCGAGGGCCGTGGGAGCGGCGACCCTGACGCGCCACACCCGCGCGACGAGGTCGTCGGTGCGGGCGCGGAGATCCCACCCACCTACCGCCTCCACCGTCACCGTGGCGGCCGGTGTGACCAATCGCAGCGGCGGCGACAGCGGCTCCAGTCCGCCGACGTCGTCCGCCGGCATCAGCACCGCCGCACCCGGCGTGACCTCGACCGGAACCGCCGGCGAGGGTGACCCTGACCCCGTCGCCGCACCCGTCGTCGCGATCGGCGGCGTCACATCGGCCGCCGGACGCATCTCCACCCCGCACGCGGCCAGGACGAGGACGATCCACAGCAGCATCCATGTCTTCACACCTCCTATGGGTCAATCGGGAAGGGCGAATGTGACAGCCGGGGCGAAGAAGATCTCGACGTGATATCTTGAAGTCAAGAGACTTCCGGTTAGGCGAGCCTCAGCGCGCCGGCGTCACCGCCGTGCGCGACGATGAGCGGAGCGAACCATGACGCGAGAGGTTGGGGATCGAACGTGACCAGCAAGGACAGCTTCGGCGCGAAGGGAATCCTGCAGGTCGGTGACGCCTCCTACGAGGTGTACCGGCTGGCCGCCGCGGGCGACGTCGGGCGGCTGCCGTACAGCCTGAAGATCCTGCTGGAGAACCTGCTGCGCACCGAGGACGGCGCCAACATCACCGCTGACCACGTCCGTGCGGTGGTCGACTGGGACGCCGAGGCGCAGCCCAACACCGAGATCCAGTTCACGCCGGCGCGCGTCGTCATGCAGGACTTCACCGGTGTGCCGTGCGTCGTCGACCTCGCCACCATGCGCGAGGCGATGAGCGACCTCGGCGGCGACCCGTCGAAGATCAACCCGCTGGCGCCGGCCGAGCTGGTCATCGACCACTCCGTCATCGCCGACGTGTTCGGCGCGCCCGACTCGTTCGCCCGCAACGTCGAGCTCGAGTACGGCCGCAACAAGGAGCGCTACCAGTTCCTGCGCTGGGGTCAGGGCGCGTTCGACGACTTCAAGGTCGTCCCGCCGGGCACCGGCATCGTGCACCAGGTCAACATCGAGCACCTGGCCCGCACCGTCATGGTCCGCGACGGCGTCGCCTACCCGGACACCTGCGTGGGCACCGACAGCCACACGACCATGGTCAACGGCCTCGGCGTGGTCGGCTGGGGCGTGGGCGGCATCGAGGCCGAGGCGGCCATGCTCGGCCAGCCGGTCAGCATGCTGATCCCGCGGGTCGTCGGTTTCAAGCTGTCCGGCTCGCTGCCCGAGGGCGCGACCGCCACCGACCTCGTCCTCACCATCACCGAGCAGCTGCGCAAGCACGGCGTCGTCGGCAAGTTCGTCGAGTTCTACGGCCCCGGCGTCGCCGAGGTGCCGCTGGCCAACCGCGCCACCATCGGCAACATGAGCCCCGAGTACGGCTCCACCATCGCGGTGTTCCCGATCGACGACGAGACGGTCCGCTACCTGCGCCTCACCGGCCGGACGGACGAGCAGGTCGCGCTGGTCGAGGTGTACGCGAAGGAGCAGGGCCTCTGGCACGACCCCGCGCAGGAGCCAACGTACTCCGAGTACCTCGAGCTCGACCTCGGCACCGTCGTCCCGTCCATCGCCGGCCCGAAGCGCCCGCAGGACCGCGTCTCGCTCACCGACGGCAAGACGGCGTTCCGCATCTCGCTGCGCGACTACGTGGCGCACGACGGCGGCCCACACACAGCCCTCGACGAGGCCGTCGAGGAGACCTTCCCGGCCAGCGACCCCGTCGCCGTGCACCACAACGGCAACGGCGCGGAGCAGCCGCGAACCCCGGTGTCGGCGGCGGTCGGCGCCGAGGGTCGCCCGTCGGCACCGATCAAGGTGACGCTCGACGACGGCACCGAGTGCGAGATCGACCACGGCGCCGTCGTGATCGCGGCCATCACGTCCTGCACGAACACGTCGAACCCGTCGGTCATGATCGGCGCGGCGCTGCTGGCCAAGAAGGCGGTCGAGCGCGGCCTGAACCGCAAGCCGTGGGTCAAGACGACGCTCGCGCCGGGGTCGAAGGTCGTCATGGACTACTACGAGCGCGCCGGCCTGACGCCGTACCTCGAGAAGCTGGGCTTCCACCTGGTCGGCTACGGCTGCACGACGTGCATCGGCAACTCCGGCCCGCTGCCCGAGGCGGTGTCCGCCGCCGTCGACGAGAACGACCTCGCCGTCGTCTCCGTCCTGTCGGGCAACCGCAACTTCGAGGGGCGCATCAACCCCGACGTCAAGATGAACTACCTGGCGTCGCCGCCGCTGGTGGTCGCGTACGCGCTGGCCGGCAGCATGGACATCGACATCACGACCGAGCCGCTGGGCACCGACAGCGACGGCCAGCCCGTCTATCTGCGCGACCTGTGGCCGTCGCCGACGGAGATCGAGGAGGTCGTCGAGACGGCGATCGCCAGCGAGATGTTCACCCGCGACTACGCCGACGTGTTCGCCGGTGACCAGCAGTGGCAGTCGCTGCCGACGCCATCGGGCACCACGTTCGCCTGGGACGCCGAATCGACGTACGTGCGCAAGCCGCCGTACTTCGAGGGCATGGGCGTGTCGCCGTCGCCAGTGTCGGACATCGCCGGTGCGCGGGTGCTGGCCAAGCTGGGCGACTCCGTGACGACGGACCACATCAGCCCGGCGGGCGCCATCAAGGCCGACTCGCCGGCGGGGCAGTACCTGTCGTCGCATGACGTGCAGCGGCGCGACTTCAACTCGTACGGGTCGCGGCGCGGCAACCACGAGGTGATGATCCGCGGGACGTTCGCCAACATCCGGCTGCGCAACCAGATCGCGCCGGGGACGGAGGGCGGCTTCACCAGGGACTTCACCCAGGGTTCGACGCCGGCCGACGCGCCGGTCACGACGATCTACGACGCGTCGGTGGCGTACGCGGACGCCGGCGTGCCGCTGGTCATCCTGGCCGGCAAGGAGTACGGCTCCGGCTCGTCGCGCGACTGGGCGGCGAAGGGGACGGCGCTGCTGGGCGTCCGCGCGGTGATCGCGGAGTCGTACGAGCGCATCCACCGGTCCAACCTGATCGGGATGGGCGTCCTGCCGCTGCAGTTCCCGGAGGGGGAGTCGGCCGACTCCCTGGGGCTGACCGGTGAGGAGACGTTCGAGATCACCGGCGTGACGGCGCTGAACGACGGCGAGACGCCGGCGACGGTGCACGTCCGCGCTGATGACGTGGAGTTCGACGCGGTGGTGCGCATCGACACGCCGGGGGAGGCGGACTACTACCGCCACGGCGGCATCATGCAGTACGTGCTGCGCAGTCTGCTCTGAGGTTCGTTCGATTCTTGGTACGGCGCCGCCGGCCGGTCCTGGTCGTCCACAGGCCGGCCGTCGGCGCCGCTTTGTCCACATTTCCGCGATCGGCGGTGGTGGCGGCCGCTCGGTTCTGGTGATCTCGACGGCATGCGCACGCTGCCCCACGACGTCGGCCGCCTGCTCCGTTCGGGGCACGGCGTGTTCAGCGTCACCGAGGCACAGGCACGCGGGATCACACGATCGCGGCTGGCGCGGCTGGAGCGGTCCGCGCTCCTGGTGCGCCTGGCGAAGGGGGTGTATGCCGACGCGGCGGAGTACGCGGCAGCAGACGAGTGGACGGCGTTCACCCAGCGCTCGCGTGCCTTCACGCTGGCCTGTGGCCCTTGGGCTGCGGCCGCTGGCTGGTCGGCGGCCGCCGTGCTTGGCCTGCCTGTCATCGGCACGCCGCCGGCGCAGCCCTTGGCCGTGGTGCCGGTCGGCGCCCGGATGGCCAGCGACAACGTGGCCGGCCGGCTCAGGGCGGTAGCGCTGGCGCCGCATCATCGCACTTACGCCAACGGATGCCGGGTGACGTCCGCGCCGCGGACCATCGTCGATGTCGCCCGGACGTCGTCGCGCGCGGAGGCTCTGGTGGCCGCTGATGCGGCGCTGGCCGCGGGTGCGACCGTGGCGGAGCTGCGAGCGGTGGTGGAGTTCCAGGCGTGCTGGCGCGGGATCCGGACCGCCACGTGGGTGGTCGACCATGCCGACGGCTTCGCGGAGAGCCCGTTGGAGACGCTGGGGCGGCTGGCGTTCATCGAGTACGGCCTGCCAGTGCCGGTGTCGAATGCCTGGATCGACACCGGGCAGGGGCGCTACCGCGTCGATCACCTGCTGCCCGACCGGTGGCTGGTGTTCGAAGGCGACGGGGCGCTCAAGTACGACAACCGCTTGGACGCCGGCCGAGTGGTCGCCGACCAGCGAGAACGCGAATGGCAGTTGCGTGAGCTGGGGCTGGAGGTGGTGCGCTACGGCTGGGACCTAGCCCGGTACGACCATAGGCGGTTGGCGGCGCGGTTTGCACGGGCGATCGAGCGATGCCCCGTGCGTCCCGAGCCGGTGCCGTGGTGGCGTGGCCCCGTACCGCATCGTCTTGGGTCTGGGTGACGTGTTCGGGCCTGTTGACGCCGTGGAGCGCGACATAGACCCAAGTCGTGACGCAGACCCACGACGTCAGGGGGCGGGTGGCGGGAGGGGCTCGATGCGGGTGTCGTCGGCCGGCTCGCGGGAACGGGCAGCGCGGCCCATGCCGATGATTCCGATCAGCATGACCAGCAGTGCCGCCGCACACACCCAGGCGCCGGCCTGGACGTCGCCCACCGACACCGACAGCGAGTCGTCGTTGGCGGACATGACGATCCAGAGCACCAGCGTCGCCAGTCCGACCAGCCAGCCCAGACCCAGGACGAACCGCGACAGCAGCAGCGCGCCGAGCAGGCCGAGGACGGTCACCGATGCGAGCGCCAGCGCCATCGAGTTCCAGTACGAGGACGGTTCGCCGACGGGGGAGGTCTGGAAGAGCCGCTCGAGCGGGATCTCGGTGGCGTCGCGCCCGCCGTGCCAGTCGAGGTATGCGCTCGCCGTGACGCCCAGGGCGCCGACGAAGGCGACGACGGCTCCAGCGACACGTTGACGTGTGGTCATGTGGATCGCCTCCTCGCCGAGGGTCCAGACGACTCGCTCACGGCCTCGCGCCGGGCGGCACGTGCCGCACTTCCACTGTGCCACGCGTCCCAGAACCACGCACGTCAGAACGGTGAAGAGCGCGAGTCAGTCGTCGTCGCCGAACATCGACAGCGGGGCGTCGACCTCTTCCTTGCGCGGTCCCATGACGACGATGCCGACCAGGATGGCCAGCAGCCCGGCCGCGCACAGCCACACGCCCGCGCCGACCCCGACGCCGGCCGGCGCGTTGTCGGTCGCGTTGCCGATGGCGCGCATCAGCCCCCAGAGCGCGAGCGTCGCGACGCCGACCATCCAGGCCAGGCCGAGCAGGAACCGGAACCGCACCAGCGCTCCGAGCGCCCCCAACGCGCCGACGACCGCCAGCGGCGCCGCGACCGACGTCCAGTAGCCGGTCGCCAGGCCGGGCGCGCCGGTCTCGGCCAGGTGCCGGATGGGCAGGTCGTGCGGCGCGCGGTCGCCGAACCACGCCACGTACGCGCTCAGCGCGCACAGCAGGCTGCCGACGCCAGCGATGATGGCCCCGGTCGCCCGGCGTCCCAGTCGGCCGACCGGCCCCCGCGCCCGTTCCTCGTGAGACACAGCGGAAGGGTAATGGCCCGCGAGGCGCGTGCTCAACAAGGAGACCTGAACGTGCTCAACAAGGAGACCTGAACGTGATCGAGAGCCGTTCGCCCTCTAGACTCGGCAGTCAGCACCGACGCGACTTGGAGGCAGCACGCGTGGGACTTCTCGACCGCATCAAGGACCCCCGCGAGCTGCGGGCACTGTCCGATGACGAGCTCGAGTCGCTGGCCGCGGAGATCCGCGACCGGTTGGTGGCCACCTGCGCCTCCAACGGCGGTCACCTCGGACCCAATCTCGGCGTCGTCGAGCTGACCATCGCGGCGCACCGGGTGTTCGACTCGCCGCGCGACCCCATCGTCTTCGACACCGGCCACCAGGCCTACGTGCACAAGATGCTCACCGGCCGGCACGACTTCACGCGGCTCAAGCAGTCCGGCGGGCTGTCCGGGTACCCGAGCCGGGCCGAGAGCGAGCACGACTGGGTCGAGAACTCGCACGCGTCGACGGCGCTGTCCTACGCCGACGGGATGGCCAAGGCGTTCGCCGTGCGCGGCGAGCGTGACCGCACCGTCGTCGCGTTCATCGGTGACGGCGCACTGACCGGCGGCATGGCCTGGGAGGCGCTGAACAACATCGCCGGCGGCCCGCAGACCGGTCCGGACCGCCGGCCGCTGGTCATCATCGTCAACGACAACGGCCGCTCCTACTCGCCGACGGTCGGCGGCCTGGCCCGGCACCTCACCGGGCTGCGCACCGACCCGCGCTACGAGCAGGCGCTCGACGTCGTCAAGCGCACGCTGGGGCGCACCGCGCTGGTCGGCCAGCCGCTCTACGACGCGCTGCACGGGGCAAAGAAGGGCCTCAAGGATCTGCTGGCGCCGCAGGGCATGTTCGAGGACCTCGGGCTCAAGTACATCGGGCCCATCGACGGGCACGACCGCACACAGGTGGAGCAGGCGCTCACCCAGGCGAAGCGGTTCGGCGGACCGGTGCTGGTGCACTGCCTGACGCAGAAGGGGTTCGGCTACGACCCCGCCGTCCGCGACGAGGCCGACCAGATGCACAGCCCGCGGCCGTTCGACCCCCTCACCGGCGCCCCCGCGGGCAAGCCGGTGCGCGAGTGGACCGACGTGTTCAGCGACGCGCTCGTGCGCGCCGGACGGGAGCGGCCCGACATCGTCGCCATCACCGCCGCGATGCTCGGCCCGACCGGGCTGGAGCCTTTCGCGCGGGCGTTCCCCGACCGCTGCTTCGACGTCGGCATCGCCGAGCAGCACGCGGCCACGTCCGCGGCCGGCATGGCGGCAATGGGCCTGCACCCGGTGGTCGCGGTCTACGCCACGTTCCTCAACCGCGCGTTCGACCAGGTGCTGATGGACTGCGCGCTGCACAAGGCGGGCGTGACGTTCGTGCTCGACCGCGCCGGCGTCACCGGCAACGACGGGCCGTCGCACAACGGCATGTGGGACATGTCGATCCTGCAGGTCGTACCAGGGCTGCGGCTGGCCGCTCCGCGCGACGGAAACCAGCTGGTCGAGCAGTTCGCCGAGGCTCTCGACGTCGACGACGCGCCCACGGTCGTGCGGTTCTCGAAGGGCGCGGTCGGGCCGGACGTGCCGGCGCTGGAGCGCATCGGAACGGTCGACGTGCTGGCCCGCGGCGAGACCCGCGACGTGCTGCTGGTCGCCGTCGGCGCCATGGGCAAGGTCGGCGTCGACACCGCGAAGCGGCTCGAGGCGCAGGGCGTCGGCGTCACCGTCGTCGACCCGCGCTGGGTGAAGCCGCTCGACGACGCGCTCGTCGACCTCGCGCGGCAGCACCGGCTGGTCGTGACCGTCGAGGACAACGGCCGCGTCGGCGGGGTCGGCTCGGTGCTGGCCCAGGTGCTGCGCGACGCCGGCGTCACCGTCCCGGTGCACGACTACGGACTGCCCCAGCAGTTCCTCGAGCACGCCAAACGCGACGAGATCCTGGCCGCCGCCGGGCTCACGGCGCAGAACCTGGCGCGCGAGGTGTCCGGGCTGGTCGCGGCGCTCGACAGCACGCCGCACGACCGGACGACGACGGTGTGATCGGTGGCCACCACTACTTCCCGGCGTCGTCCGGACCCTGACTGGCTGCGGCCCGAGGCGATCATCGCCGGGCGGCTGCTCATCATCGGCGTGGCCGTCGCCGCCGCGATGTGGCTGGTCCTGCAGGTGCAGTTCATCGCCACGGCGGTCGTGCTGGGCTTCGCCGAGGTGGCGCTGCTCTGGCCGCTGGCCCGCTGGCTGCGCAGCAAGCGGGTGCCGGCCGTCCTGGCGGCGCTGCTGTGCGTGCTGTTGTTCCTGGCGTTCTTCGCCGGGCTGCTGGTCTTCGTCATCACCGAGGTGGTCGACTCCTGGCCGCGCATGGTCGACGCCATCACCGGCTCGGTCAACGAGATCAACGAATGGCTCGAAGGCGGGCCGTTCGGCATGGACACGCAGAGCGTCCAGGATCTCCTCGGCGAGCTGCAGTCGCGGCTGGGCGACGTCCTCGGCGACGTCACCAGCGCGGCGGTCGGTGGGCTGTCGCTGGTCGGCAACTTCGCAACCGTCATCCTCATCGCCACGTTCTTCGCGATCTTCGCACTGACCAGCGGCGACAAGCTGTGGAACCAGTTCGTGGGGGCGCTGGCGCCGAGCCACCGCGAACCGGCCGACGCCGCCTTCCGGGCGTCGATGCGCACCGCCGGCAACTGGTTCTACGCCTCGACGCTCACCGGCCTGGTCGACGGCGTGCTGATCGGCGTCGGGCTGCTGATCCTCGACGTGCCGCTGGCCGTTCCTATCGGCGCGCTGACGTTCATCATGGCCTACATCCCGCTGGTCGGCGCCACGCTGGCCGGCGCGGTCGCGGTGCTGGTGGCGCTGTTCTCCGGTGGCTTCACGACGGCGCTGTGGGCGCTGGTCATCGTCATCATCGTGCAGCAGATCGAGGGCAACGTGCTGTCGCCGCTGCTCATGTCGCGGGCGCTCAACTTCCACCCGGTCGTGACACTGATCCTCACGACGGCGGCGGCCGCGGCGTTCGGCCTGGTCGGCCTGTTCCTCGCGGTCCCGGTGACGGGTGCGATCGTGGCGGCGGTGCTGGCGTGGCGACGGGTCACGCAGGCGCGCGAACTGGCCGAGAGTGGCGAGCCAACCGGCGGGAGCGGCGAACCGCCGCCAGCCGACGCGACCGCACCGCCGTCGGCAGACCCGCCGTCGCCGCTCGAGTCCCCGTCGCGTTAGGGAAGCACTTCGGGGTCCATCTCGCCGCTGGCGAAGAAGTACCGGTACTCGCCGAGAGCGCATGGATGGCTGGGATCGATGGGCATCAACGCGTTGTCGTAGTCGAGGTTGCCGCCGCCGAGGCCGACCGTGTCGCCCTCGCGCGCTCGTGGCCGGCCGGTGTCGTCGTAGACGACGGCGCGCCCGTCGCCCAGTCCTCGAACGGCGGTGTGCTCACCCGGCCCGCTCCTCTCCCTCTCTACTGTGTCAACGCCACCCTCGGGGTCAGGTGTTTGCACGCAAGGAGAGGAAAGCGGGTGGTGACGGCCTCAGGTGCGGACGACGCTGGCGACGCCGGGTGGGAGGAAGCGCCGGCCGGTGGCCCGCTCGGCCACGCCACTGCGATCGAGGTACGGCGTGATGCCGCCCAGGTGGAACGGCCAGCCGGCGCCGAGCAGCATGCAGAGGTCGATGTCCTGCGCCTCCGCGACCACGCCCTCGTCGAGCATGAGGCGGACCTCCTCAGCGACGGCGGCGAGGGCACGCTCGCGCACCTCGTCGGCCGTCAGTGCGACGTCGCCCTGCTCGAACAGCGCCGCGGTCGCGTCGTCGAGATAGGGCTTGCCCTGCTCGTTCCACGACCAGATGCCGGGCTTGCCCGCCGCCACCAGCCGGCGCAGGTTCTCGGACACCGGGAAGCGGTCGGGGTAGGCGTCGTGCAGCGTCTCGGCGACGTGCAGGGCGACGGCCGGGCCGACGAGCTGGAGGAGGACGAACGGCGTCATCGGCAGGCCGAGCGGCGCGACCGCGTGGTCGGCGACGTCGAGGGGAGTGCCCTCGTCGGCCGCGCGGGTGATCTCACCGATGAACCGGGTCAGCACCCGGTTGACGACGAACGCCGGGGCGTCCTTGACCAGCACGCACGACTTCTTCAGCGTCTTGCCGACCGCCAGCGCCGTCGCCAGTGTCGCGTCGTCGGTCGCGGCCGCGCGGACCACCTCGACCAGTGGCAGCACGGCCACCGGGTTGAAGAAGTGGAACCCGGCCACACGCTCCGGGTGCCGCAGTACGGACGCCATCTCGGTCACCGACAGCGACGACGTGTTGGTGGCGAGCACGCATTCGGGGGAGACGACGGCCTCGAGCTCGGCGAAGACCTGCTGCTTGACCTTCATCTCCTCGAACACCGCCTCGATGACGAAGTCGGCGTCGGCGAAGACGCCCTTGTCGGTCGAGCCGCTGACCAGCGCGGTCAGCCGGTTGCGGGCGTCGGGCGACAACCGGCCCTTGGCGGCGAGCTTGTCGATCTCGGCGTGCACCCAGCCGACGCCCTTGGCCACTCGCGACTCGTCGAGGTCGGTCAGCACGACCGGCACCTCGAGCCGCCGGACGAACAACAGCGCCAGCTGGCTGGCCATCAGCCCGGCCCCGACGATGCCGACCTTCGTCACCGGCCGGGCCAGCGACTCGTCCGGCGCGCCGGCCGGCCGCTTGGCCCGCCGCTGGGTGAGGTCGAACGCGTACACGCCGGCCCGCAGGTCGTCGCCCATGATGAGGTCGCCGAGCGCCTCGTCCTCGGCCGCGAAGCCCTCCTCGCGCGAGGCCGTCCGCGCCGCGGCGATCAGCTCCAGCGCGCGGTACGGGGCCGGTGTCGCGCCGTGCAACCGGCCGTCTGCGGCCGCCCGGCCGCGGGCGACGGCGGCGTCCCATGCGGCCTCGGACCGGTCCACCTGCGGCCGCGACACCTCCACGTGGCCGCGCAGCACCTGCGCCGCCCAGTGCAGCGACCGCTCGAGGAAATCGGCGCCGTCGAGCGCCACATCGGCGATGCCCAGCTCGGCCACTTGCGGGCCGCGAAGCATGCGGTTCTGGTTGAGCGCGTTCTCGACGATGACGGTGACGGCCTTGTCGGCGCCGACGAGGTTCGGCAGCAGCCAGGCGCCGCCCCAGCCCGGGACCAGGCCGAGGAACACCTCAGGCAGCGCGATGCCCTGCGCCGCCTTGGACACCGTCCGGTAGGTGCAGTGCAGCGCGATCTCCAGCCCGCCACCCAGCGCCAGGCCGTTGATCAGCGCGAACGTCGGTACCGGGCCATCGGCGAGTTTGCCGAACACCCGGTGCCCGAGCCGCCCGAGCGCGACCGCCTGCACGCGCTCCGTCACCAGCGACATGCCCTTGAGGTCGGCGCCGGCGGCCAGGATGAACGGCTTGCCGGTGACGGCGACGGCGACGACGCCCGGCTCGGCGTATGCGGCGTCGATGGCCTGCTCCAGGCCCAGCAGCGTGGCCGGGCCGAGCGTGTTCGGCTTGGTGTGGTCGTGGCCGTTGTCGAGCGTGATCAGCGCGGCCTTCCCGGCGCCCAGCGGCAGCTCGATGAAACGGACGTGCGAGGTGGTGACGACTTCGTCGGGGAAGACGGTGGCGAGGTCGGTGGTCATCAGGCCGCGGCCTCCTCGGAGTAGTCGGCGTGGTGCGGGTTCTCCCAGACGACGGTGCCGCCCATGCCGATGCCGATGCACATGGTGGTGACGCCGTAGCGGACCTCGGGGTGCTCCCCGAACTCGCGGGCCAGCTGGTTCATCAGCCGGACGCCGGACGACGCGAGCGGGTGGCCGACGGCGATGGCGCCGCCGTACGGGTTGACCCGCGGGTCGTCGTCGGCGATGCCGAAATGGTCGAGGAACGCCAGCACCTGCACCGCGAACGCCTCGTTGATCTCGAACAACCCGATGTCGTCGATGGTGAGGCCGGCCTTGGCCAGCGCCTTCTCCGTCGCGGGGACCGGGCCGACGCCCATGACCTCGGGCTCGACGCCGGCGAAGGAGTACGAGACCAGCCGCATCTTGCCCGTCAGCCCGAACTCGGCGGCCGCCTCGTCGCTGACCAGCAGGGCGGCGGTGGCGCCGTCGTTCAGACCCGCGGCGTTGCCGGCGGTGACCCGGCCGTGCGGGCGGAACGGCGTCTTGAGCACGGCGAGGTCGTCGACGGAGGTGCCCGGACGCGGCGGCTCGTCGGCGGTGGCCAGCCCCCAGCCCTGCTCGACGCTCCGGGTGGCGACGGGGACGAGGTCGGGCTGGACCTTGCCGTCGGCGACCGCCTTGGCGTACTTGGCCTGGCTGGCCGCAGCGAACACGTCCGCCCGCTCCTTCGTGAGGTGCGGGAACCGGTCATGCAGGTTCTCGGCCGTACTGCCCATGACCAGCGCGGACGGATCGACCAGCTTCTCGGCGAGGATGCGCGGGTTGGGATCGACGCCCTCGCCCATGGGGTGGCGGCCCATGTGCTCGACGCCGCCGGCGATGACGACGTCGTAGGCGCCGAACGCGATGCCGCCCGCCGTCGTCGTCACGGCCGTCATGGCGCCGGCGCACATGCGGTCGATGGCGTAGCCGGGCACCGACTTGGGCAGCCCGGCCAGCAGCGCCGCCGTCCGGCCGATGGTCAGCCCCTGGTCACCGAGCTGGGTGGTCGCGGCGATGGCGACGTCGTCGACCCGCTCCGGTGGGAGGCTCGGGTTGCGGCGCAGCAGCTCGCGGATGCAGTTGATGACGAGATCGTCGGCGCGGGTCTCGTGGTACATGCCCTTGGGGCCGGCCTTGCCGAACGGCGTCCGCACGCCGTCGACGAACAGCACGTCGCGAACAGGCCTGGTGGAGCGTGGCACGTGGCCCTCCTCGGATCGGAAGCTACCCACGAGTAACAATACTCGGTGGGTCGATGTTACGCAGTGCCTCGCGGCGTGACAACGGCGACAGCTCGCCCTCGTGCGCGGCGACGAACCTGCGCACCCAGTCGGGGTCGATCTTGGCGTACTCGCGCAGCGCCCAGCCGATGCCCTTGCGCAGGAAGAAGTCCTCGTCGTCGGCGTTGGCCTCGATGGCCTCGGCCAGCAGCGCGGTGTCGGTCTCGGCCTTTGACCCGATCTGGCAGATGACCGCCGCCCGACGGCGCCAGCGGTCGGCGTCGCGGGCCCAGTGCCTGGCGACGGGGGCGACGGCGTCGTGGTGGGCGCGCAGGACGGGGCCGACGGAGCGGATGGCGACCTCGTCGACGTGGTCCCACCAGGCGCCGGTCACGACGAGGTGGTCGTAGAGGTCGAGAGCGCCGGGCCGGGTGGCGAAGGCGGCGTACGGCTTCAGCTGCGCCAGCGTGACGGCGGCGTAGCGCTCCTCGCGGAACTCGGCGCTGTCCCAGAGCTCGAGGACCGTGGCCCGCCAGCTGTCGCCGTCGTCGATCCGATGGGCGGTGAAGACCGGCTTGAGCGCGGCCGTGCGGGCGGGCTTGGGGACGCCGAGGAACGGCATCTCCGACTTCATGTAGGCGCGCATCGGCTCGGCGGCCGCGGGATCGGCGGCCGAGCGCAGCGCCGTCCGGACGGCGTCGACGAGGGCGGTGTCGGCGGTGATCACGACCACAACGTTAGGCGCCCGCACCCACACCGGCGGCGCTGACGCATCCTCCGCCATATGGCGACCGGCGCCGTCACAACTTGCATCCGTGACGATCGCCGGCGCGGGCGGCGGCGTGTCGCGGGGGCCGGCTTGGTTAGGCTGAGCCTTCACATGACCGGCTCGTACGATCTCATCGTGATCGGCGCGGGGCCCGCGGGGCTCGCCGCCGCCTGGAGGGCTGCCCAGCGCGGCATGAAGGTGGCGCTGCTCGAGCGGGCCGATCACGTGGGCGGGCTGGCCGCGTCGTTCGAGGTGGGCGGGGTACGGGTCGACCAGGGGTCGCACCGGCTGGACCCCAACACGCCGCCGGCCATCCTGCACGACCTGCGCGCCCTCCTCGGCGACGACCTGCAACAGCGGCGGCGGACCAGCCGCATCCGCGTCGGCGACCAGTGGCTGGCGCTGCCGCTGCGGGCCGACGAGGTCGCGCGGCGACTGCCGGCGTCGTTCCTGGCGAAGGTCGCCCGCGACTCCGCGGTGTCGCGGTTCCGCCGCGAGGAGGGCGACACCTATGGCGGCCTGGTGCGCAGCCGCGTCGGGCCGGCGCTGTACGAGTCCGTCTACGGGCCGCTGGCCGAGAAGCTGTGGGGCATGCCGGGCGACCGCATCAGCGCCGAGCAGGCCCGCCGGCAGACCGACCGGCTCGGCACCTGGCGGGTCGCGGCCAGGGCGTTGCGCCGCAGCCGCACACGCGGGACGTCGGCGACGGGCGGGGGCTACTACTACCCGCGCAACGGGTTCGGGCAGCTGGTCGAGGCGCTCGCCGACGCCGCCGTCACGGCCGGCGTGGACATCCGGTGCGAGGCCGAGGTCGACCGCGTCCGCGTCACCGAGGACGAGGTCGAGGTCAGCACGCAGGACGGCGACGTCATCACTGGCGGACTGGTGTTCTCGACGCTGCCGCTCCCGGTGCTGGCCCGCATCGCCCGGCCGGCGCCGTCGCTGACGTCCATCGAGTCGTCGGCCCGGCTGCGCTACCGCGCGATGCTGCTGGTCTACGTCGTGCACCAGGGCGGCCGGTGGAGCCCGCACGACTCCCACGACATCCCCGACCCGCGCACGCCGGTCATCCGCATCTCCGAGCCGCCCAACTACCGCGTCAACCCCGACGACCCCGTCGACCGGTCCGTGCTGTGCGCGGAGATCCCGTGCTCCATGACCGACGACGTGTGGGGGCTCGACGACGAGTCGCTGGCCGACCTCGTCGACGAGACGCTGGGGCTCACCGGGCTGCCGAAGGTCAACCGCGTTCACGTCGAGAGCCGCCGCATCGGCCAGGTGCACCCGATCTATCGCGTCGGCTACGAGCACGACCTCAGCGACGTCGACACCTGGGCACGGATGATCCGCCGCGTCGTCACGCTGGGCCGGCAGGGACTGTTCGTCCTGGACAACATCGACCAGGCGCTGCTCATGGCCTACGGTGCGGTCGACGCCATCCGCGATGATGGCCGGTTCGACCGGTACGCGTGGACGGTGGCACGCGAACGGTTCGCCCGCTCCGGCTACGTCGACGGCTGACCCGGCTGCTCCCGCTCCGGGCGTCGCCGCGCTTCTCCATGATCATCGGCGCTTGACCACGTCATGATGTGGTCAAGCGCCGATGATCATGAGGGTGCCGGCGGGGGCGGCTCGGGTGGCTCCGGCGGCACCGGGTTCGCGAACGCCTCGGCGACGGCGGCCGCGGTCAGCTCGATCTGCCACGCCCGGGCGCCGCGGGCGCGGAACACCTCGCCGACGGTCTCGGCGGTCAGGGGCGACGGCGGCTGCCAGGCGGCCCGGCGCAGGGTGTCGGGGGTGAGCAGGTTCTCGACCGGCAGCTCGTTGGCCTCGGCGATCTCGGCGACGCGGGCGCGCGCGGCCGCCAGCCGGGCGGCGGCGTCGGGCTGCCGGGCCGCCCAGGCACGCGGCGGCGGCGGGCCGTCGTACGGGGCCGTCTGCGGCGGCAGCTCCTTGTCCGGCAGGGCGCGGGCGTCGGCGACGGCGCCGAACCAGCGGGACAGCTCGCGCCGCTGCGCCCGGCCCCGGTAGACCGGCATCGCCGACATCGCCTCGGCGCTGGTCGGCATGGTGAGCGCGGCCTCGATGATCGCGGCGTCGGGCAGCACCCGGCCGGGCGAGAGGTCGCGCTGCCGGGCCAGCTCGTCGCGGGCGAACCAGAGCTGACGGACGACGGCAAGGCGGCGGCGGTCGCGGATGCGGTGCAGCCCGGACGTACGCCGCCACGGGTCCGAGCGGGGCTCCTGCGGGGGAGCGGCGGCGATGGCCGCGAACTCCTCGTGCGCCCAGCCGAGCTTGCCGGCGTCGCGCAGACGAGCCTCCAGCACGTCGCGCAGCTCGATGAGCAGCTCGACGTCGAGGGCGGCGTAGCGCAGCCAGTCCTCGGGCAGCGGCCGGGTGGACCAGTCGGCGGCCGAGTGGCCCTTCTCCAGCGTGTAGCCGAGCACGCTGTCGACCAGCGGGCCGAGTCCGACGCGCGGCAGCCCGAGCAGCCGGCCGGCCAGCTCGGTGTCGAACAGCCGCCTCGGCTTCATGCCGACTTCGGCGAGGCAGGCGAGGTCCTGCGACGCGGCGTGCAGCACCCACTCGGCGTCGGCCAGCGCGGCGCCCAGCGCGGACAGGTCGGGCAGCGGGATCGGGTCGATCAGCGCCGTGCCCGCGCCCCGCCGACGCAGCTGGATGAGGTAGGCGCGGTGGCCGTAGCGGTAGCCGGACGCCCGCTCGGCGTCGACGGCCACCGGTCCGTCGGCGGCCGCGAACGCCGCGATCGTGGCCTTCAAGGCGTCACCGTCGGTGATGACCTCCGGAAGGCCGTCGCGCGGCTCCAGCAAGGGAGTCGAGACGTCGTCCGTCAACGGCTCCGCCTACGGCGTGTGGGTGGCATCGCGACCACGCCGGCCGGCAGCGGCACCAGGCCGGCCGCCGTCGTCAGCGCGTCGCCCCAGGCCAGGGCGTGTGCGGTGAGGTCGGGCTCGAGCGGCGTCCAGGACGCGCGGATCTCGATCTCGGCGCTCGCCAGCTCGCCGGCCATGCCGCCGAAGCCCTCGGAGGCGACCCGGGTGACGGTGCCGCTGGCCGCGGTGTACGGCGCGGACCGGCCGGCCAGGGAGTCGGTGATCCAAGTCCAGCCGACGGCGAGCAGCAGCGGGTCGGCGCCCATCTCGGGCTCGAGGCTGGCCCGCAGGTACGTGACGAGACGGAACTCGCCGTGCCAGGCCTCCTGGCCGGCGGGGTCGTAGAGCAGCACGAGCCGGCCGGTGGCGGTGGCGTCCTCGTCGGCCTCGTCGACGAGGACGTCGGCGCTGAGCGCGTGGGTGTGCGGCGCCAGCCGCTTCGGTGCGGGGGTCTCCTCGAGCCGGACCTCGGGCCGGAACTGGGCGGACGTCAATGAACGCACGGCACGCCTGAAGACAGCCGGTACCTCCGGCTGGAGACCCTCGGTGTCCCTTGCCACAATTGGCAGACTAGGCCCGTTTGGCGGTCCCGTCAGGCAGGCACGCCCGCCATGCGACGATCAGTGATGTGACCGTGACCTACGACGAGAACGCCGCCGCGCCCGCGGACCCGTCCGACAGCCTCTTCGCGCGCGCCTGCCGCGGCGAGCGCACCAGCCGTCCACCAGTGTGGTTCATGCGGCAGGCCGGGCGCTCCTTGCCCGAGTACCGGCGGCTGCGCGAGGGCGTGCCGATGCTGGAGTCGTGCACCCGCCCTGACATGGTGACCGAGATCACCCTGCAGCCCGTGCGGCGGTACGGCGTCGACGCCGCCATCTTCTACTCCGACATCGTGGTGCCGCTGCGGGCGGTGGGCGTCGACGTCGACGTGAAGCCGGGCATCGGACCGGTGCTGGACCAGCCGATCCGCAGCCGGGCCGACCTCGACCGGCTGCGGCCGCTGGAGCCCGGCGAGGTCTCGTTCGTCGACGAGGCGGTGCGCGCACTGGTCGGCGAGCTGGGCGGCACGCCGTTGATCGGCTTCGCCGGCGCGCCGTTCACACTGGCGTCGTACCTCGTCGAGGGCGGGCCGTCGAAGCACCACGAGGTCACCAAGGCGCTCATGCACAGCGACCCGGACCTGTGGCACGAACTGCTCAGCCGGGTCGCCGGCATCTCCGCGATGTTCCTCGACGTGCAGGTGCGGGCCGGCGCGAGCGCCGTCCAGCTGTTCGACTCGTGGGCCGGCGCGCTGTCGGCCGCCGACTACGCCAAGTACGTGCACCCGCACAGTGCCGAGGTGCTCGACAGCGTCATCGACGTGCCGCGCATCCACTTCGGCGTCGGGACGTCTGAGTTCCTGCCGCTGATGGCGTCGGCCGGTGCGGACGTCGTCGGCGTCGACTGGCGGCTGCCGCTGGACGAGGCCGCGCTGCGGGTGCCGGGCAAGCCGCTGCAGGGCAACCTCGACCCCGCGCTGCTGGGCGCGGACTGGCCGGTCATCGAGCGCGAGGTGCACCGCATCGTGGCCGAGGGCCGGCGGGCGCCGGCGCACATCTTCAACCTCGGCCACGGCGTGCTCCCGACCACCGACCCGGACGTGCTGGCCCGGGTGGTCGAGACCGTTCAGGCCGCCGGCGGACCCGGTACCGGCTCCGGCACGGGCGCGGCCTGACCCCGTCGGCGGCGGGCGACCAGGTAGGCGGGGACGCCGATCAGCGCGGCCAACGCGGCGAACGGCAGCACCGCGCCGAGCCCGGTCAGGAACCCGCCGCCGACGGTGACGAACGCCTCCCAGCCGCCGGCCAGGCCCGCGAGGAAGCCGCCGTCATCGTCGTCCTGCTGCGGTGGGGCCTCGTCGCTGCGGTAGATGTGCAACGTCACCGTGGCCATCGAGGTCAGCCCGGCCAGCTGCTCCTGCCGGCTCAGCAGCGCGTCGAGGTCGGCCTCGCGGCCGGCCAGCTCGGACTCGATGCTGACGACGTCGGCGAGCTGCGTGGCCTCGGCGAGCAGGGCGCGGATGCGGGCGATGCTGGCCCGCTGCGACTCGATCCGCGACGCGACGTCGACGACCTCCTGGGTGACGTCCTCGGTGCCTCGGCTGCGGCTGGTGACCTCGCCGAGCGCCTCCAGGTCGGCGACGGTCTCCTGGTGCCCGGCCGACGGGATCTTCAGCGTGAGGACGGCGTCGTGGTCGCCGTTGACCTGCTCGTCGACGACGTATCCGCCCGCGGTGACGGCGGCCGCCGCGGCGCGGTTGGCGGCGCTGACGACGTCGTCGGTGCTGATGGTGAGGTCGACGGTGTAGATGATCGACCGGTCGGCGACCGCGGACGTCACCTCGGCGAGCACGCCGCCCTCAGCCCGGGCGGCGGAGTCCCCGCCCGACTCGTCGGGCGCGGCCTCGCCGTTGCCCTCTGCCGGCGCCTGGGCCGGCGCTTCGGCCGCGGCGCCGCTGGCACTGTCGTTGCCGCTGTCACCGGCGCCACCGCAGCCGGCCAGCGCGAGCGCCGCGAGCAGGGTCATCGTCGTGCCGAACACCGTCCGTCGTGTCATGACACCTCCCGAGGTTCGTGTTGCCTGTTCGACGGCCTGGCGTGCGCCGGGGTTGCTCATCCGCTGGTCACGATCGGGGAACGACCTGGTCACGGGCGTGCGGCCCGCGCGTGCGATGCTGGGGCGCGTGAGCGGTGTGCGGGTGGCGGTCGTCGGCGGCGGGATCAGCGGACTGGCGGCGGCGTGGTTCCTGCGGCAGTCGCTGGGACCGGACGCCGAGATCGTCGTCCTGGAGAAGCAGCCGGTCGTGGGCGGTCACCTGCGCGTCTCCGAGGTCGCTGGGCTGCCGGTCGACGAGGGTGCGGAGTCGCTGCTGGCGCGGCGGCCCGAGGCGGTCGACCTGGCCGTCGCCGTGGGCCTGGGCGACGACATCGTGCATCCGGCTGCCGTCGGCGCCGGGCTGTGGAGCCGTGGCGAGATCGTGCCGCTGCCCGTCGGGACGGTGATGGGCGTGCCGGCCGACCCCGCGCGGCTGGCCGGCCTGCTGACGCCGTCGGAGGTGGCGCGGGCGGAGGCGCTGGACGCTCGGGGCGACGCGGGGCTGCCGGTCGCGGAGGACGTCGCGATCGGGCGGCTGGTGCGGTCGCGGTACGGCGACGCGGTGGCCGATCGGCTGGTCGAGCCCCTGCTCGGCGGCGTGTACGCCGGACGGGCGGACGAGCTGTCCCTGGACGCGACGGTGCCGGCGCTGGGCGCGGCGGCCCGGACGGCGCGGACGCTGCGCGAGGCGGTCGCGACGGTGACGTCGGGCGGTGCGGCGGGCAACGGGCCGGGGAGGGGGTCCGGCACGCCGGCGTCGTCGGGTGGCGCCACGTCTGGTGGGCCGGGGCCGGTGTTCGCGGGGCTGGCCGGTGGCGTCGGCCGGCTACCGGGCGCGGTGGCGGTGGCGTCCAGGGCGGACGTGCGGACCGGCGTGACGGTGCGCTCGGTGGAGCGGACGGCCGACGGCTGGCGGCTGGTGACCGGCCCGGTCCCGGCGCCGTCCGTGCTGGACGTCGATGCGGTGGTCGTGGCGACCCCGGCGGTCGCGGCCGCCCGAGTGCTGGCGTCGGCGGCCCCGGCGGCCGCGGCGGAGCTCGGTGGCGTGGAGGCTGCCAGCATGGCGATCGTCACGCTGGCGCTGCCGGCGGACGGGTTCCCGGCGGCGCCGTCGTCGTCGGGGTTCCTGGTGCCGCCGATCGACGGGCGCACCATCAAGGCGGTGACGTTCTCGTCGGCGAAGTGGCCGTGGCTGGGCGGGCGGGCCGGCGGACTGGTGCTGCTGCGCGCGTCGCTCGGCCGGCACGGCGAGGCCCGCGACCTGCAGCGCGACGACGGGGAGCTGGTCGAGGCCGCGCTGGCCGACGTCCGGGCCGCGACCGGCTACGCGGGCTCCGTCGTCGACTCACGCGTGACCCGGTGGGGCGGCGCGCTGCCGCAGTACGCCGTCGGGCACCTGGACCGCGTCGCGCGCGTACGGGCCGCCGTCGAGGCCGTGCCCGGGCTGGCGGTCTGCGGCGCCGTGTACGACGGCGTCGGCGTGGCGGCCTGCGTCGGGGCGGCCCGCGATGCTGCGGGGAGGGTGGCCGCCTACCTGTCGGAGCGGCGTGCCAGGATCGAGACATGAGCGACACCGCGTCCATGCCGAAGGCCCGCGAGCTGAACCAGGTCATCCGCTACACCATGTGGTCGGTGTTCCGGCTGCGCTCGCCGCTGGGCGACACGTCGCGGGCCGATCTCGCCGACGAGGTGACGGCGCTGTTCGCCGAGCTCGCCGCCAAGGACGTCGTCGTCCGCGGCACCTACGACGTCGCCGGCCTGCGCGCCGACGCCGACCTGCTCATCTGGTGGCACGCGCCGGCCATCGAGGACCTCCAGACGGCGTACCACCGGTTCCGCGGCACCGCGTTCGGCCGCCAGTTGGACCCCGTCTGGTCGCAGGCAGCCCTGCACCGCCCGGCCGAGTTCAACAAGAGCCACATCCCCGCATTCCTGGCCGACGAGGAGCCGCGCGCATACGTGTCGGTGTACCCGTTCGTGCGGTCGTACGAGTGGTACCTGCTGCCCGACGCCGAGCGCCGCCAGATGCTCGCCGAGCACGGCAAGATGGCCCGCGACTACCCCGACGTGCGCGCCAACACCGTCGCCTCCTTCTCCCTCGGCGACTACGAGTGGATCCTCGCCTTCGAGGCCGACGAGCTGTACCGCATCGTCGACCTCATGCGTCACCTGCGCGGTTCGGCGGCCCGGCGGCACGTCCGCGAGGAGATCCCCTTTTACACCGGCCGGCGCCTCGAGCTAACCGAACTCGTGGCGGCGCTGCCGTAGCCGGTCACTCCACCTCGACGTCGACGGGCCCCTCGTAGAGGACGATCTCCTCGCCATCGAGCGTGGTCATCCGCCAGGTGAACCAGAGCTGGTAGCTGCCCGGTGCCGTGGCGACCTCCCCGAGGCCCGAGGTCAGCGTCGGCCCGCACCAGCCGATGTGGTTGGTCGTGTCGAAGGTCATGCTCTCGCCCGGCTCCAGGTCGACCAGATGAGCGCCCTCAGGCACGAACGCGGCGGCGGTGACGGTCTCGCCGTCACGGGTGACCCACATGGTCGGGCCCAACCCCGTCGTGCCCTGGATCCTGGTGGCGCTGACGTTGGTGACGGTCGTGACGGCCAGCTGTTCGTCGATATGGCCGACGACCGACGGGACGTCGACCGACAGGGCGAGCGGCGGCACGTCGTCGCGCTCGCTCACGATCATCGGCGAGCCACAGGTGAGAGCGCGGAACCGGACCTGGGCAGGTGTGGCGTCGGACGTGGAGACCGGCAGGTCAGCGGAATCATCACCGCCGTCGCGGGGCAGGAGCGTGGCCGTCGCCGTGCCCACGGCTGCCACCGTCAGGATGGCGGCAGCGCCGGCGGCGGCGAAGCGGGTCCGGCGGCGGCGGGCGATGCGGCCGCGGAGCCGGTCGACGTCGAGCACGCCCGGGTCGGGAGCGTCGGCGGCGAGGTCGTCGAGTCGGGTACGCAGGGTCATCGCAGTCCCTCCGGCGAGTCGCTGAGTAGGGGTTCGAGGCGGGCGCGGGCGTCGCTGAGGTGCCGCTTGACCGCGCCGGGCGCGCAGCCGAGCACGTCGGCGACCTGCGCCACCGAGAGGTCCTCGTAGTAGTGCAGCACCACGCAGGCCCGCTGCCGTGGCGACAGCGCCGCCAGCGCGGACCGCAGGTCAGCGCCGTCGACCACCGCACCTTCCGGCCCGGAGACGTCCTCGCGGTCGGCGACCAGGTGCCGGACCAGCAGCCACCGACCCGACCGGCGCCGGCCGTCGATGTGGAGGGTGAGGATCGCCCGCCGGACGTAGGCCTCGGCCGACTCCAACGTCAGCCCTCGCGTCGTCCTGCCGAAGGCGCGCAGCATCGCCTCCTGCACCAGGTCGGCCGCCTCGGCCGCGTCGCCGGTCAGCAGGTAGGCGTAACGGAGCAGCGCCTGGCCGCGGCTCTCCGCCAGGTCGGTGAAGACCCGCTCCCAGTCCGCCACCCGATCACCCGCCTCTCATCACCTAGGACGAGCGGCGCGGCGATCCGGTTGGGGTGCGGCTGGGAAACCCGGCGTCAGGTCACCGCACATCGATCCCGATCGGGCCGGCGTAGAGCACGATCTCGACGCCGTCGTGGCCGCGCAGGTCCCAGGTGACGTAGACCTCGTAGCGGCCTGGCGCCAGCGGCGGATCCCAGGGATACGGCATGCCGGGCACCTGCGCCGGGTCGGCCGGCGTCGCGTCGCACTGCCGCAGCACCGAGTGCAGGTCGGAGGTGAACGACTCGCCGGGCGCCAGCTCGACGGGTACGTTGACGGCCGGCATGGCGCCCGGTCCGGTGACGGTCACGCCGTCGCGGCTGACCCAGACCCAGGAGGCCGGTCCGCTCATGCCCCTGACCTGCCGGTCGCTGATGTTGGTGACAGTGAACGTGCCAAGCGGACCACTGTGATTGCGGGCGTAGCTGTCCGCGAGCCGCACCGTCAGCTCCAGCGGAGCGTCCGGCGCCGGGCCGAGCATGGTCACCGGCCGGCCACATTCCCCGGGCTTGAACGCTCGCTGCACGGACGGCACGGTAGCAACCGGGTGCTGCGCCCGCTCAGGAGAGCAGCCGGCAGTCGCACGTCGCGGAGCGAGAATGCAGAACGGCGTGTTGACCTGAACGCCAACAGTTGGCGGCTGTGTCAACACGCACGAACGCACATCCACCCGCGATCGCGTCGATCGGGATCGACGGACGTCAATGAGCGGCCGGGCGGGCCATCGGCAGGTGCGGGATGCTGCCGTCGAGGAACTCGGGGCCGGTGACGGAGAAGCCGTAGCGGGTGTAGAAGTCGGCCAGGTGGGACTGGGCGTCCAACACGCATCGACGCTCGCCGATGTGCTCCAGGGCGGCCGACATCAGCCGCCCGGCCAGGCCGGACCCACGCGCGGACTCCGCCACCACGACGCGCCCGATGCGGGCGGCGCCGCCGGGGTCGTCGAGGATGCGCAGGTAGCCGACCGGCTCGTCGCCGTGGGCGAGCCAGAGGTGGACGGCGGACGGCTCGAGGTCGCGGCCGTCCAGCTCGGGGTAGGGGTCGGCCTGTTCGACGACGAAGACGTCGGTACGCAGGCGCAGCAGCCGGTACAGCGTCGGGGCGTCGAGCTGGTCGATGGTCGCGATGTGCAGGGTGAGGTCGGCGGTCACCGGCTCAGTGTGCCGGATCGGCCGCCCGCCGCTGCAGGGAGATGCCGTTGATGCAGTAGCGCAGGTCGGTCGGGGTGGGGAAGCCCTCGCCCCGGAAGACGTGGCCCAGGTGCGAGCCGCAGCGGGCGCAGCGCACCTCGGTGCGGACCATGCCGAGGCTGCGGTCGTCGATGTACTCGACGCGGTCCTCGGCCAGCGGGGCGTAGAACGACGGCCAGCCGCACTGGGCGTCGAACTTGGTGGCGGACTCGAACAGCTCGGCGCCGCAGGCCCGACAGGAATAGACGTACGGCTGCTCGTCGGCGTGCTCCAGCGGGCTGGTGAAGGCGCGTTCTGTGCCCGCCTCGCGCAGCACGTGGTACTCCTCCGGCGTCAGCTCGGCGCGCCACTCGGCGTCGCTCTTCTGGATCTCGTAGCTCATACCTGGAGAACCCCGTCGGCAACGGCCGGATTCCCAGTGTGAGAGCGCCTCGCCGCGAGCATGATGGGGGTGGAACTCCTCACCCCCGGAGGCGACATGGACGTCGTGTTCCTGATCGGCCGCATTCTCTTCGTCGCGCTGTTCCTCGCCAGCGCGACGGCCCACCTCACCGACAAGGGGGCGATGGCCGGCTACGCGGAGAGCCGCGGCGTCCGCCCAGCCCGGCCGGCGGTGCTGGTCACCGGTGCGCAAATGCTGCTCGGCGGGCTGTCGGTGCTGCTGGGCGTCTGGATGGACGTCGGCGCCATCCTGCTCGGGCTGTTCACGCTGCTCACCGCGGTGCTCATGCACGGGTTCTGGAAGGAGAAGGAACCCATGTCGCGGCAGCAGGAGCAGACGCAGTTCTTCAAGGACACCGCGCTGACCGGCGCGTCGTTGATGCTGCTGTTCCTGGTGTGGGAGCTCGGCGACGCGACCCCGCTGACCATCACCGACCCGCTCTTCGACGTCGGCTGACGCCGCCGCTGGGACGCTGTCAGTCGAAGGTCGCCCGGCGGGACGGCTGCACGCGCAGCGGCTCGCCGGGCATTTTCGGGTACTCCGGCGGATAGGGCAGGTCGCCCAGGCCGTGGTCGCGCTCGTCGCGGGCGGCCAGCTCGAGCAGCGGCTCCAGCGAGTGCGCCACCTCCGCGACGCCGGCGTGCAGGTCGCCGACCTCGGCGAACCGGGCTGGCATGGTCGTGATGTCGAAGTCCTCAGGCCGGGCGTCGTCGATCTCGTCCCAGGACAGCGGCGCCGACACCGTCGCCCGCGGCTTGGGGCGGACGGAGTAGGCGGAGGCGATGGTGCGATCGCGGGCCATCTGGTTGAAGTCGATGAAGATGCGCTCGCCCCGCTCCTCCTTCCACCAGTCCACCGTCACCTGGTCGGGCATCCGCCGGTTCAGCTCGCGCCCGAACGCGATGACGGCGCGGCGGGCCTGGACGAAGTCCCACTCGGGCCGGACGGGGACGTAGAGGTGCATGCCGCGGCCGCCGGACGTCTTCGGGAAGCCGTCCATGCCGAGCTCCTGCAGCAGCGCACGGGCCTCATGGGCGACCTTGACGGCGTCGGCGTAGTCGGTGCCCGGCTGCGGGTCGAGGTCGATGCGCAGCTGGTCGGGGTGCTCGGCGTCGGGACGGCGGACCGGCCACGGGTGGAACGTCAGCGTGCCGAGGTTCGCCGCCCATACGACCACCGCGACCTCCGTGGGGCAGACCTCGTCGGCGGTGCGGCCGCTGGGGAACGCGACGGTCGCGGTCTCGACGTAGTCGGGTGCGCCCTTGGGGATGCGCTTCTGGTAGAACGCGTCGCCGCGGTTGTCCTGCCGCGTCGACAGCTTCGCGCCCTCGAAGACGCCGCCGGGCCAGCGCTCCAGCGTGGTCGGCCGCTCGCGCAGCGCGCCGAGGATGCCGTCGCCGACGGCGAGGAAGTACTGCACGACGTCGAGCTTGGTGAGGCCGCGCTCGGGAAAGTAGACCTTACTGGGACTGGAGACCCGGACCTTGCGGCCGCCGGCCTCGACCTCGATCGCTTCCCTCATGCCGTTCCCGCGGCGTCGGAGCCGGTGCCGTTCGACGCCCGCCGCTCGCGTTCGGCGGCATGCTCGGCCTCGACCTCGGACTCCCAGTCGGGCTCGCCGTGGGCCAGCAGGTGCAGCACCGGCACCTTGAGCCGGCGCCGGGCCCGGGCGGTCCAGTCGACGTGGAACAGCTCGGCGACGACGTGCGGGCGGGTGAGGATGATGATCTCGGCCGCGCCGCACTCCTGTGAGAGTGCGCACAGGCGGTCGAGCGGGTCGGTCGCGGTGACCTCGCCGCCGGCCTGGGCGCCGGCCGTGGCGAACGCCTCGAGCGACTGGGCCAGCGCGCGCTTGCTCGCGGCCCGGATCTCCTCGTGCACGCGCTCGAGGTCGGCCTCGTCGACGTACATGGCGGCGGTGCCCATGACCTCGCTGGCCGCGAGTGACCCGATGGTCGACTCGACCCGGCTGGCGGCGTCCTCGACCGGGATCAGCACGTGATAGCGGACCGGTTCGGGTGTGTCGGCGTGCAGCGCCACGATCTGGCGCGCGTCCCAGTCGGCAACGGGTTCTTCCACGAGTACCACGATGTTGTACGACATGGCCCACCTCCCAGGGTCGGCACCGGGCCCGGCGTCAGCAAGTTCCGGAACCATACCGGGCCCGTCTCCATTCTGGCTCAGATGCCGCAGCCTAGGCGAGTCGGCGGCGCGGTTCGGCACGGACGGTCAGGCGAGGACGTCCGCGAGGTCGAACTTGACCGGTTCCTCCAGCTGCGCGTAGGTGCACGACGACGGGTCGCGGTCGGGCCGCCAGCGGACGAACTGCGCGGTGTGCCGGAACCGGACGCCCTCCATGTGGTCATAACGCACCTCGACGACCCGCTCGGGGCGCAGCGGGACGAACGAGAGGTCCTTGCCGACGCTCCAGCGGCTGTACTCGGCGTTGCGCGGCGTGCGGGTGCCCTCCTCCTGCTTCGCCCACGACCAGGGGTGGTCGTCGAACGACGTGACCAGCGGCTGCAGTTCTTCGAACAGCTCCTGGCGGCGCGCCATGGGGAATGCCCCGATGACGCCGACGCTCGCCAGCACGCCGTCGTCGTCGTACAGGCCGAGCAGCAGCGAGCCGATGCGGTCGGGGCCGCTCTTGTGCACGCGGTAGCCGGCGACGACGCAGTCCGCGGTGCGCTCGTGCTTGATCTTGAACATCACCCGCCGGTCCGGCTCGTAGACGCCGTCGCGCGGCTTGGCGATGACGCCGTCGAGCCCGGCGCCCTCGAACTGGTGGAACCACTGCTCGGCGAGCGCCTTGTCGGTGGTGGCGGAGGTGACGTGGATGGGCGTCCGCGCCGCGGCGAACGCCTCGACGAGGGCGGCCCGGCGCTCGCGGAACGGCCGCTGGGTGAAGTCGTCGTCGCCGAGGGCGAGCAGGTCGAACGCGACGAACCTGGCCGGCGTGGTCTCGGAGAGCATCTTCACCCGGCTGGCGGCGGGGTGGATGCGCTGCTGCAGCAGCTCGAAGTCGAGCCGGTCGCCCGAGGCGCCGACCAGCACGATCTCGCCGTCGACGACGGCGCGCTCAGGGAAGTTCGCCTTCACCGCCTCGACCAGCTCGGGGAAGTATCTGGTCATCGGCTTCTCGTTGCGGCTGCCGATCTCGACCTCGGCACCGTCGCGGAAGATGATGGACCGGAAGCCGTCCCACTTGGGCTCGAAGCTGAAGTCGCCGTCGGGGATCGCCTTGACGGGCTTGGACAGCATCGGCGGCACGGGCGGCAGGACCGGGAGTCGCATGCGCCCAGTCTGTACCACGCCGCCGACAGAGCTCAGACTCGGCGCGCCACCCAGCGCATGAGCAGCGTCCCGCCGTCCTCGATGACGTGGCCGAGCGACCAGTCGCTGCGCAGCGTCGTCGGAGCCTCCAGCAGGCGGTGCGACCGGCCGCCGACCATCCCCGGCGTCAGCGTGTAGCAGAGCTCGTCCAGCGCGTGGGCCGCGACGATCGCCGCCAGCAGGTGCGGGCCGCCCTCGCACAGGATCCGGGTCAGGCCGCGCTGGGCCAGCGCCCGGACGGCGGCCGGCACGTCCAGCGACGTCTCGCCGGCGACGACGACGTCCGCGACGGCCCGCAGCGCGGTCATGCGGTCGGCCGGTGCGGATGCGCAGGTCAGCACGATGGTCCTGTGCGTCGCCTCGGTGAACAGCGGCGCCGCGGGGTCGAGGTCGAGCGACCGGCTGGCGACGGCGATCGGCCGGCCGGCGGGGCCGTAGTGCTCGGCCCGGACGGTGCCCGCGCCGGCCACGACGACGTCGGCCAGCCGTCGCAGCAGGGACAGCACCACACGGTCGGGTGGGCTGGACACCGTCGCCGACCGGCCGTCGGGACCCTGCACGGCGCCGTCGAGGCTGGTCACCATGTTGGCCCGCAGCCAGGTCGCGCCGTCGGCGAGCGGCGGATAGGCGTAGGCCGCCTCGAGGTCGGCGGGGCCGGTGTCGTCGACCGGTGGATAGAGCTGCTGCACGGGAAGAACCTTACGATTGACGCCATGCCGGACCGCATCGCCGACCGTCGTCCGGACGTGCCGGCGTCGCGGCTCGTCACGGATATGGTGCCGCCGCCGCGGTTCCGCGACGTCAGCTTCGACAGCTACCGGGCCGATCCCGCCGTCCCCAGCCAGGCCGCCGCCGTCGCGGCCGCGCGGGCCTTCGCCGCCGCCGTCGGTGACGGTGTGAGCGGGCGGCGCCGCGGGTGGTTCCGGTCGCGGGGTGCGGGCGCAGCCGCCGACATCGCCGGGCCGGGGATCTACCTGGACGGCGGCTTCGGGGTCGGCAAGACGCACCTGCTGGCGTCGCTGTGGCACGCGGCGCCGGTGCCGGTGGAGCGGAAGCTGTTCTGCACGTTCGTCGAGCTCACCAACCTCGCCGGCGCGCTCGGCTTCGCCGCGACCGTCGAGGCGCTGTCCGCGCACCGGCTTGTCTGCGTCGACGAGTTCGAGCTGGATGACCCCGGCGACACCGTGCTGGTGTCGACGCTTCTCAGCCGGCTGTCCGAGCACGGCGTGCGGCTGGCCGCGACCAGCAACACGCTGCCCGACCAACTCGGCGAGGGCCGGTTCGCGGCCGCGGACTTCCTGCGCGAGATCCAGCGGCTGGCCGCGCGGTTCACCGTCGTCCGCGTCGACGGCGAGGATTACCGGCACCGCGGGCTGCCGTCATCGCCGCCGCCCGTGTCCGACGATGTCGTCGCCGCGTCCGCGGAGGGTGACGGCGTCACGCTCGACGACTTCGACGCGCTGGTGGCGCACCTGGCCACCGTCCACCCGTCGCGGTACGGACCACTGCTTGACGGCGTCAGCCGGGTGCACCTGCGCGGCGTGCGTACAGTCGACGACCAGTCGACGGCGCTGCGGCTGGTCGTGCTGGCCGACCGCCTCTACGACCGCGACCTGCCCGTCGTCGCCGGCGGTGTGCCGCTGGACCGGCTGTTCACCCCGGAGCTGCTGGCCGGTGGGTACCGGAAGAAGTACTTCCGGGCGGTGTCGCGGCTGACGGCGTTGAGCCGGGACGGCGCGGCCGCTCTCGGATCGCGATAGAGCACTGGTCACGGCCGCCGCGCGGGCGGAGACTGGCGTCGTGCAGAGTCCGTCGCGACGAGGAGGTCCGACCCATGCCCAAGGTGCTCATCCTGACCGGTGACGCGGCCGAGGATCTGGAGTTCTTCTACCCGTACCAGCGGCTGCTCGAGGAGGGCTACGAGGTCGACGTCGCCGCCCCGTCGGTGAAGAAGCTGCAGTTCGTCGTGCACGACTTCGTCGACGGGTTCGACACGTACACCGAGAAGCCCGGCCACAGCTGGCCCGCCGACATCGCCTTCGCCGACGTGAACGTCGACGACTACGTGGCGGTCGTGGTGCCCGGCGGCCGCGCGCCCGAGTACATCCGCAACGACCCCGACGCCCAGCGCATCGTCAAGTACTTCATGGACAGCGGCGCCCCGACGGCCGCCCTGTGCCACGGCCCGTTGCTGCTGGCGGCCGCGAAGACGCTGAACGGACGGCGATCGGCGGCCTATCCGGCCCTCGCGGTCGACGTCGAGACCGCCGGCGGCACGTTCGTCGACGGCGCCGGCGTGGTGGACGGCAACCTGGTGACGGGCCGCGCCTGGCCCGACCATCCCCAGTGGTTCGGCGCGTTCATGGAGCAGCTGCGCAAGACCGCCCCGGTCTGATCGAGGTCTCAGGCGAGCATGGGCGGCAGCGGCTCGGCGTGGACCAGCACCAGCCGCTGCGTCGGCCGGGTGACGGCGACGTAGAGGTCGGTCGCGCCGCGCACGGACTCCGCCAGCAGCTCGGCCGGCTCGACCACGACGACGGTGTCGAACTCCAGGCCCTTCGCCTGGCCGGCCGTGAGCACCGCGACCGGCGCGTCCAGTGCGTCGGCCGACTCCGCACGCGACACCGCGGCCGGCAGCGCCGCGGCGAGCCCGGAGTGCACCTCATCGAGCCGCGCGGCCGGCACGAGCACCGCCAGCCGACCCGCGCCGAGGTCGGACAGCTCGGCCGAGACCTCCGTCGCCAGCTGCTCCACGAGGTCCAGCGACGACCACACCGGCACCGTGCGCGGCGGCTCGCCGGTCGAGCGCACGGATGTCGGCGGCTCGAGCGCCGGGTCGATCGAGGCGAGCACCCGCGCAGCGAGATCCATCACCTCGCTCGGCGTCCGATAGTTGACCGTCAGCGTCTCCTGCCGCCAGCGGCCGGGCACGTGCGGCTCCAGCACGTCGGCCCACGACCGCGCACCGGCAGCCGCCCCCGTCTGGGCGATGTCGCCGACCACCGTCATGGACCGGCCCGGTGCCCGGCGCATGATCATCCGCCACGCCATCGGCGACAGCTCCTGCGCCTCGTCGACGATGACGTGCCCGAACGCCCACGAGCGGTCCAGCCCGGCCCGCTCGGCGACGCTGCGACGCGCCTCGCCGCCGCGGTACCGCTGCGCGACCAGCTCGGGGTCGACCGGGACCTCCAGCGACAGCTCGTCCAGCAGGTCGCGGGCGTACTGGATCTCCGCCTCCTCGCGCTGCCGGGCCAGCCGGGCCGCCTCGTCGGGGTCGTCGACCTCGCCGAGCAGCTCCGCCGCCTCGTCCAGCAGCGGCACGTCGGACGTCGTCCAGGCCGCACCCGGGCCCCGCGCCAGCAGCGCCCGCTCGGCCGCCGTCAGGTCGCCGCCGGCCGAGGCGAGCAGCGACGGCGACGCGAACAGCTCGCCGATCAGCCGCTGCGGCGTCAGCGCCGGCCACAGCTCGTCGACGAGGGCGGCGACACTCGGCTCCGCGGCGAGGTCGGCGCGGATCTCCGCGAGGTCGTCCTCGTCCAGCGACTCGCCGAGCGCCCGCGCCTGCTCGTCGGCCAAGTGGTCGAGCAGCTCGCGGACGAACACCCGGCGGGCGACGTTGTGCGGCTTGCGGGCGCGGCGGGCACGGGTGCGCGCGGCCCGGACGGCGGACGGCGCCAGCGTCAGCTCGACGCGGTCGACCTTCAGCTCGACGGGACCGTCGAGGAGCCGCTGCCGGTCGCGGACGGCGACGGCGATGACGTCGGCCATGCGGGGGTCGCCCTTGACGACGGCGACGTCGGCGGGGTCGTCGCCGGCCGCCTCGACGCCGGGCACCATCTCGCCGACCGTCGCCAGCACGACGCCGGTCTCACCCAGCGACGGCAGCACCTGGTCGATGTAGTGCAGGAACGTGCGGTTCGGCCCGACCACCAGCACGCCGCTGGAGCCCAGGCGGTCGCGGTGGGTGTAGAGGAGGTACGCCGCGCGGTGCAGCGCCGCGACCGTCTTGCCGGTGCCCGGACCACCCTGCACGACCAGCACGCCGGCCAGCGGCGAGCGGATGATGCGGTCCTGCTCGGCCTGGATGGTCGCGACGATGTCGGACATGCGGCCCGTGCGGTGCTCCGTCAGCGCCGCCAGCAGCGCCGCCTCACCGCGCAGCGTGCCCTGGCCGCCGGCCGGCATCGCCTCGAGGTCGAACACCTCGTCGTCGACGGCGAGCACCTTGCGCAGCCGGGTCTGGATGTGCCGGCGGCGGACGAGGTCGCCGGGATCGGCGGCGGTGGCCCGGTAGAACGGCTCGGCGGCCGGGGCCCGCCAGTCGACCAGCAGCTGCTCGTAGTCGTCGTCGGTCAGCCCCATGCGGCCGATGTAGCTGGTGTGGCCGTCGCGGAAGTCGAGCCGGCCGAAGCACAGCCCGCGGTCGACCGAGCCGAGCCGCTCCAGCCGCTCGACGTCGCGGGCGACGAACGCCTCGCGGTCCCACACCGACGCGTGTGTGCCGCCGTGCTCGCGGTACAGCGTCGCCAGCCGGGCCGTCAGCCGCGCCTTGAGCTCATCGAGCCGCTCGTACAGGTGGGTGATGTACGGCTGCTCTTCGTCGACGGCGTCGTCGTGACCGGCCACCGGCCGTGCGGCCACATCATGCTTCTCGGCGTCGATGACTTTCCCTTTCCGAAGCCGTTCGGTCCAGCCGACCGAGTCGTCAATTGTAGCGGCCCCCGCGCTCACCCCGTCCGTTACGCTGGATCGATGAGTCAGCCGACGTGGTCGTCGCTCCTCCGCCTCCCGCCGGGACCCGTCGACCTCGCGTCGGTCGACACCCGCGCCACCCCGGGCTTCGACGGCACGAAGGCCGACGGGAAGGCGGCGCTGCAGGAGCTCGACCCTGTCATCTCCGACCTGCAGGAGCGGCTGTTCGCGGCCGGCCGCACTGGCGGCGACCAGCGGGTGCTGCTGGTCCTTCAGGGCATGGACACCTCCGGCAAGGGCGGCACCATGCGCCACGCGGTGGGCATCATGGACCCGCAGGGCGTCAGCATCCGGGCGTTCAAGGCGCCGACGGCGGACGAGCGGCGCCGGGGCTTCCTCTGGCGCATCCGCCAGGCGCTACCGGAGCCCGGCCAGGTCGGCGTCTTCGACCGCAGCCACTACGAGGACGTCCTGGCCGCGCGGGTGCGCAAGCTGGTCCGGCCGGCAGTGATCGAGGGCCGGTACGAGGCGATCAACGACTTCGAACGAGAACTCGTCGACGCCGGCGTCGTCGTCGTCAAGGTCATGCTGCACATCTCCGCCGACGAGCAGAAGGCCCGGCTTGCCGAGCGGCTCGAGAACCCGGCGAAGTACTGGAAGTACAACCCTGGCGACATCGACGACCGCCGGCTCTGGCCCGACTTCCAGCGCGCGTATGAGATCGCGCTGGAGCGCTGCAACACCGAGACCGCGCCCTGGTTCCTCGTGCCGGCCGACCGCAAGTGGTACCGCAACCTCGCGGTGACGCAGCTGCTCGTCGAGCACCTCGCGGCGCTGAAACTGGACTGGCCGCCGGCCGACTTCGACGTCGAGGCCGAGAAGGCGCGGCTGGAGTCGTCGTGACCCGGCTACGCCCGCGGGAGTAGACGACACGCGGCCCGCGTACGCAGATCTGCGTACGCGACGCCGTTCCGGAGCGGACGACGTGCCTCCCGCGCCGGCGAATGATCGTTCCCGGGACCGGCGGCGGAGCCGGCCCGGAGGGAGCGGGTCATGCGGAAGGTCTACCTCGGCTTCGCGGTGCTCATGCTGGCGGCGGTCGCGGTGCAGTTCTACCTCGCGGCGGTCGGCGCGTTCGACACCGCGCCCAACGACGAGGCGTTCAACGCTCACGCGATCTTCGGCTCGATCTTGTTCGCGCTCGCCGTGCTGGCGACGATCGTGGCGGCGGTCGCCCGGGTCGGCGGCCGGCTGATCGGCATGACCGCCGGGATCGCCGGCCTGACGATGCTGCAGAGCCTGATCCGGGTGCTCGCCGACGCGTTCAACGAGTCCGGCGACACGTCGACGACCGCCGGCACGCTGGTGTTCGGGCTGCACGCACTGAACGGGCTGGCCATCATGGGCCTGAGCGGCCGGGTGCTCGCGGACGCTCGCCGGCTGGTGCGGACCGAGCGGCCCGCCGTCGCAGCGTGAGCACTGGGCAGCTGGTCGTCCTCGACCACGTCGTCGCGGTCCTGACGGGTGCGCTCTGGCTGGCCGCGGGCGCGGTGGCGGCGGCCGGCCGAACACGGGTGGCGGCTGGGCTGGCGGCCGGAGGCGTGCTGGCGGTGGCCGGGCGGCTGGTGCTGGTCGCGGTCCTGGCCGACCGGGGCTGGTGGTTCGTGCAGGAGAAGGTCCTGCTCGGGCTGCCGCTGCTGGTCGTGACAGTGGCGGCCGCCGCGGCGCTGACGTGGCGGTCGCTGCTGCGCGGCGGACCGTTGTCGCCGGGCGCGGTGACGGCGCTGTTCGCGGCCGGGTACGCGGCGCTGGCGGGGTTCGTCGTGACGTACGTCGGCGGCTACCCGCTGACGTGGAGCGTCACACTGCTCGCCGTGGCCGGCGTCGGCGGCGCCGTGCTGCTGACGGCGCAGGTGATGGCCCCGGCGGACGACACCGCCCCGGCCGACGAGACGACGACGGTGGGCATGCTGTCGCGGCGCCGGCTGCTCGGGATCGCCGCCGCCGGAGCGGGCGCGGCCGGGGTCGGGCTGGCGTTCGTCCGCGCCCCGTCGATCGACGCCGGCGGGGGAGTGGCCGCCGCGGATCCGTCCGGCCACGGCACCCCGGTGACCGACCTGCGCGGCGCAACGACGCCGGCCGCCGGCGGCACCGTCCGGCCGTACACCGTCACCGCCCGGACGGCGACCGTCGCGCTCACCTCCGGGCACGAGGTCGACGCGTGGACGTTCGACGGACGGCTGCCCGGGCCGCCACTGACCGCCGTCCAGGGCGACCTCGTCGAGGTGAGGCTGCGCAACGAGGACATCGACGACGGGGTCACGATCCACTGGCACGGCTACGACGTCGCGTGCGGCGAGGACGGTGCGCCCGGCACCACGCAGGACGTGGTCTCGCGGGGCGCCGAGTTCGGCTACCGCTTCCGCGCCGACCAGGCGGGCACGTTCTGGTACCACACGCATCAGGTCTCGCACACCGGCGTCCGCCGCGGGCTGTACGGCACGCTCGTCGTCACGCCACGCGACGCCGAGCCGGCCGACGTCGACCTGGTCCTGCCGGTGCACACCTACGACGGGGTGGTGGCGATCGGCGACGACGACGGCGTGCTCGAGGAGGCGGCCGAGCCGGGCGCGTCGGTCCGGCTGCGGCTGCTGAACACCGACTCCGAGCCGCACCGGTTCGGGCTGGCCGGCACGGCGTTCCGGCTGGCGGCCGTCGACGGGCGCGACGTGCACGAGCCCGGCGAGGTGTCCGAGCGGGCGCTGCGGCTGCCCGCGGGCGGCCGCTACGACCTCGTCTTCACCATGCCGTCCGGCCCGGTCGCGCTGACGGTGGACGGCGAGGTACGGCTGCGCCTCGGCGGTGGCGACGGTGACCCGGCTCCAGGTGACTGGCCCGAGCTGGACCCGCTGCACTACGGCGCGCCGGCCGAGGTGCCGTTCACGCTGGACACCCGGTTCGACCGGCACTTCAGCATGGTGCTGGACCGCGGCGCGGCGATGGTCGACGGCCGGCCGGCGTTCGCGCAGACCGTGAACGGCCGCGGCCATCCGTCCATCCCCGAGCAGGTGGTGGCCGAGGGCGACCTGGTCCGCTTCACCGTCGTCAACCGCAGCCTCGAGACACACCCGTGGCACCTGCACGGCCACGGCGTCTTGGTGCTCGCGCGGGACGGCCGGGCGGCGACCGGCAGCCCGCTGTGGGTCGACACGTTCGACGTGCGGCCCGGCGAGGTCTGGGACGTCGCGTTCGCGGCCGACAACCCCGGCGTGTGGATGAACCACTGCCACAACCTGCCGCACGCCGACCAGGGGATGATGCTCCAGCTGAGGTACGACGGCGTCACCGGCCTGGCGGGCGGGCACGGCCATGCACGCCACTGAGCCGGCGGACGCCGGCGCGACGGTGGAGCGGCTGCGCCGGCGCAGCGACGAGATCATCGGCCGGGAGCTGACCCGGCTGGCCGGCCGCGCCGGCACCCTCGGGCCCCGCGACCTGGCCGTCGTCGAGGAGGCGCTCAACGAGCTGGTCGAGCGGCTGGTGCTGGCCCGGCTCCGCGCCGTGCCGCACCGCGCCGCCGAGGTCGAGCGGCTCTTCGACGACTCCGGCCCCGTGACCGCCCGCCCCGCGC
>NZ_SMLB01000059.1 GCF_004349105.1 Jiangella aurantiaca | reverse complement strand
GCACCGGGGCGGGCGGGTCGGCGTCGGTGCGGTACAGGACGCCGGGTGGTCGTCGGCTCACATTCTCTCCTGGAGATCCGGCGGGGGAGCGGTGGACTCGCGCGGCACGACCTGCATCGGGCCGGTGACGACCTCGCGCACGGCCTCCTCCGGTCCGACCTCGGCCAGCAGCTCGACGCCGCGCCGGCCGAGCTCGCGCAGCGGCATGCGCACCGTAGTGAGCGCGGGGGAGAGGTGCTCGGCGAGCGGCAGGTCGTGGACGGCGATCACCGACATCTGCGCCGGCGCGGCCACGCCGCGCGACCGCAGCGCGTGCAGTGCGCCGATGGCCGAGGCGAGGTTCGCGACGAACACCGCGGTGGGCCGCCCGCGCGCGTCGAGGATCTCGAGCATCGCCCGGTACCCGCCGTCGGCGGTGTAGTCGCCGCGAGTCGTCCAGTCCAGGCGCGCGGTCAGGCCGTGAGCCCGCATCGCGGCCCGGTAGCCGCGGTTGCGGCGGCGGGCGGTGTCGGCGCCGTTCGGCCCGGCGAGGTGGGCGATCTCGGTGTGCCCGAGGCCGACGAGGTGCTCGACGGCGAGGGCCGCGGCGCGCTCGTCGTCGAGCACCACGTGCCGAGCCTCACCGCGCAGGGTGCGGTTGACCAGCAGCCACGGCAGGCCGTCGGCGGTGAGGCCGTCGAGAACGGCCCTCGACGTCAGCTCGCCGGCGAGCAACAGGCCGTCGACCCGGCCCTGACCGAGGAGGTCGAGGTAGGAGTTCAGCTCGGTCGCGGCATTGGCACTGCCGGTGAGCAGGACGCAGTCGCGCTCGGCGGCCGCGGCCTCGGCGCCCTTGATGATCTCGGCGTACACCGGGTTCGCGTAATCCGGGATGAGCAGTCCCAGGGTGCCGGTTCGCCGGGTTCGCAACGTCCGCGCGGCCACGTTCGGCCGGTAGCCCAGGTCGCGGACGGCGTCGAGGACGCGCTGGCGGGTCTCCTCGCGGATGAGCAGCCGCGGGTCGCCGCTGAGCACTCGCGAGATGACCGAGCGGTCGACGCCGGCGCGCGTCGCGACGTCGGCCAGCGTGGTGCGGCGGGCGCCGCCGGTTCCGGCTGTCACGGGGTCTGCGCCTGTCCGATGTCGGCGCTGCGGTACAGCGCGTGAACGAGCCGCAGCGTCGCCAGGTTGTCCCGGCCCGAGGTCGGTGCTTCGACGCCAGTGGCGACCTCGGCGAGCAGCGCGCGCATCGGGCCGGCGACGGCGTCGGGCAGCCAGCGCGATGTGACCGGGTAGGGCAGCCAGCCGTCGGTGGGCAGCGTGCGGCTGCTCACCTCGACGGTGTCCGGGCGGCCGTGCGGATAGTCCTCGAGCAGCCCGATGCTGCCGCGGACGGCGCCCTCGGACCCGTCGATGCGGAACTGCGCCACGGTGTCACCGGCCCGGTTCTCGTGGTTCACGAACACCATCGCGTGCGCCCCGGAGGGGAACGTCAGTGTGCTGATCGTCCGGGTCTCGCCCGCCGGGCCCTGGCCGGGTGTGGTGCCGGCCACCGCGTACACCGTCGCGGGGTCGCCGAGGACCGAGCGGACGGCGTCGAAGTAGTGGATGGAGTGGTACCAGTAGTCCAGCCGCGGGCTGCGGTAGAGCCAGCCCCAGCCGGAGAAGTCGGTGGCGATGTCGACGGTGATGGTCATCGAGGTCGGCTGGCCGATCCAGCCGTGCCGCACCATGGCGCGGGCCGCCGCGATGCCCTCCTCGTAGCGCATCTGCTGGTTGACTGTGACGACGCGGCCGTGCTCGGCGGCCAGATCGACGACCTTCTCGGCGTCGGCCATCTCCAGGGCGAACGGCTTCTGGCAGAGCAGGTGCTTGCCGGCCTCGAGTGCCTGCATCGCGATCGCCGGCTGGGCGGCCGGGGCGACGGCGACGTCGACGACGGGCACGTCGTCGGCGAGCAGGTCCTCCAGCGACGCGAAGACGCGCGGTACGCCGTGCCGCCGCGCCACCTCGGCGGCCTTGGCGGCGTCGAGGTCGACGATGCCGCGGACGTCGAGCCCGGCTTTCGCGTAGGCCGGCAGGTGGGCGACGTCCACGATGGATCCCGCCCCGACGACGGCGATGGGCAACCGGTGCGCGGCCGGGACGGTGAGGTCGCACTCGGCCGCGATGGGACGCAGCACGTCGAGCATCAGCTCACCTCCGGCAGCCGGTAGACCGCGGTGGCGGTGCCGCCGAGCACCTGGGCGCGGTCGGCGTCGGGCAGCTGCGCGAGCAGCTCGAGCGTCGCCCGCCACACGGGTTGGTAGCCGCCGGCCAGGATGCTGACCGGCCAGTCGCCGCCGTACATCAGCCGGCCGGGACCGAACACCTCGAGGGCGTGCTCGACGTACGGTGCGAGGTCGGCGGGCTTCCATGTCTCCCACTCCGCGGCCGTGTTGAGGCCGGACACCTTGGCGTAGACGTTCGGGTACTCCGCGGCGCGGCGCAGCAGCGACGCCCACGGCTCCCAGCCGCGGTCGCGGATCGGCGGCTTGGCCAGGTGGTCGATGACCAGTCGCAGCTCGGGATGCCGCTCGGCCAGGGTGGGGACGTGCTCGAGGTGCCGCGGCAGCACCGCCACGACGTCGAAGGCGAGGCCGCGCTCGGCCAGCAGCCCCAGGTTGTCGAGCACGGCGTCCTGCAGCAGCCAGTCCGGGTCGGGCTCGTCGTGGATGAGGTGGCGGATGCCGGCGAACCGGGGGTCGGCCGCGAACCGGTCCAGCACCGCCGTCGCCGCCGCGGCGTCGGTGAGGTCCACCCAGCCGACCACCCCGGCCACCTCCGCGTGCCGGTCGGCCTGTGCCAGCATCGCCTCGGTGTCCTCGACGGAGTTCGCCGCCTGCACCAGCACGGTGGCGTCGACCCCGGACGCGGTCAGTTCGGGTTCGAGGTCGGGCCAGTCGAACGTGCGGTGGATCGGGCCGTCGGCGGGCGTGAGCCAGGGGTAGGCGACCGCCTCGAGGTCCCAGAAATGCTGATGTGCGTCGACGACTCTCATGCGGTGATCGACCTCCTGGCCAGAGTGTAGGGACTGCGGGGGCGGCGGGGGCCGTCACGACGGCGGCGGCTGGACCAGCTCGAGCGTGATGTCGTCGGGATCGAGGAAGTAGCAGGTGTACCCGCCCTTGTTGGCGCCCGCTGTGATGGCGTTGGGCGGGGACACGAAACGCACGCCGGCGTCGGCGAGCCGGCTGTGGACCGCCCGGGCGTCGTCGACGACGAAGGCCAGATGGGCCGCGCCGGCCCGCCCGCGTTCGGGATCGAGCCGGGGCCGGGCCGGCGCCAGGTACTGCACGAGCTCGAGGTCGTGCGACGAGCCGGTGCTCGACACGGGCCCGGAGCGCAGCTGCGCCACCCGCAGGCGGGCGTCCGGGTAGCCGACCAGCGCACGCGTGTAGTCGTTGTCCTGGTCCTGCAGGTGCACGAGGGTCATGCCGAGCAGGTCGCGGTAGAACGCCACGGACGCCTCGAGGTCTGAGACGGTGAAGCTGAAGTGCCAGATCGCCGTCACCGTGCTGGCCGGACCGCTCACGGAGTGTTCCTCTCCGTCTGTGGCGCCGGTTGCTCGGGCGGCGGATCGCCACCGGCGTCGGTCACCCGTCGGCCGCGTTGCCCGCGGCGCTCGGCCAGGACGTAGATCGTGGCGGCGCCGATGATGACGACACCCTTGATCAGATCCTGGTAGTTGGCGCCGAGGTTGAGCACGCCGAACCCGTTGATGAGCGTGAACAGGATCAGCGCGCCGACGACGGACTTGAGGACGTTGCCCGCGCCGCCGAACAGCGACGTGCCTCCCAGGATGGCTGCGGCGAGCACCGTCAGCTCCAGGCCGCTCATCGCCTGCGGGTTGATCGCCGAGAACCGAGACACGTAGAGGATGCCCACCAGCGCGGCGAACAGCCCGTTGAGCACGAATGGCGCGATCTTGTAGCGGGCGACGGCGATGCCGGACAGCCGCGCCGCCTCGGTGTTGCCGCCGACGGCGTACAGCCGCCGCCCGACCGCGGTGAACCGCAGCACGAGCCAGGCCAGGACGGCGACGGCGAGGAAGATGTAGACCTGCTTCGTGAGCTCCCACCGGGTCGGCAGGAACGCCAGCGAGACGGCCGCGACCAGCACGCCGGCGATCACCATCCACGGCCCGTGGCCACTGGCCACGAGGCCCTGGCGCTCACGTCGCAGCGACCGCAGCCCCAGGACCAGCAGCACGACGCCGGCGATCGCGACCCACACCTTGGCGTTGAGCGGCAGCACACCGGTGAACAGGTCACCGAGGCCGCTGTGGTCGGTCTGGATGCTCTGCCCGTCGGTGAGGATGAACAGCAGCCCTCGCACCCCCGTCATCGTCCCGAGCGTCACGATGAACGCGTTGACGCCGACCAGCTGAACCAGGGCGCCGTTGAGCAGGCCCATCGCGACGCCGGTGCCGAGTCCGGCCAGCACCGCCACGCCCACCCCCGCGCCGGCGTTGAGCACCGTCATGGTGACACCCGCGCCCAGCGCCGCCGTCGCGCCGACGGACAGGTCGAAGTTCCCGCTGATGAGGCAGATGGTCATGATGACCGCGAGAATGCCGACCTGGACCGTCTGGTCGAGGATGTTCGCCGAGTTCACCGGCGACAGGTAGAACGGGCGGCCGGTGAACTCGGCGGCCAGCGTGAAGGTGAGCAGGATCAGCGCGAAGGCGTACACGACGCCGGCCCGGTGCAGCCTGAACGGCTCGGCCCGCTGTCGCAGCGTCGGTGCCGGCCGCGCCCGCGCGGCCTCGGCCGCTCGCGGCAGGATGGTCGTCATCGTCGGCTCGCTCCCGTCACTGTCGTGAGCCCGCTGGCCAACGCCAGCAGCTCCGGTTCGTCGGTCTCACCGGCCAGGCGCTCGGCGACGACCCGGCCGCCGCGCATGACCACGATGCGGTGGGCGACCGCCAGCAGCTCCTCGAAGGCCGAGGAGACGATCACCACCGCCTTGCCACCTGCGGCGAAGTCACGCACGAGCCGCAGGATGTCCGCCTTGGCGCCGACGTCCACACCGACGGTCGGCTCGTCGAGCAGGAAGACCTCGCCGTCGCCGTACAGCCACTTGGCGAAGACCACTTTCTGGGCGTTCCCGCCGGACAACGCCGCCACCGGTGTCTCGGCGGATGGCGTGCGGATGCCGAGGTCGCGGATCGCGGTCTCGGCGCGGTCGAGCTCGGCGGCGTGGTCCGGCACGCCGCGGCGGGACAGGTCGGCCAGGCCCGGCAGCGACACGTTGCGCCAGATCTCCCAGGCCGGCACCAGACCCTGCCGGGACCGGTCCTCCGGGACCAGCGCGACGCCGGACCGCACGCGCGCGCCGACCCGGTGCGGCACCGGCTGGTCGCGCACCGCCACCGTGCCCGAGCAGTGCTGATCAGCGCCGAACAGCGCCTCGAGCAGCTCCGAGCGGCCGGAACCGAGCATGCCGGCGACGCCGACGATCTCGCCGGCGCGGACGGTGAGGTCGACCCCGTCCAGCCGCCCCGGCGACGTCAGCCCGCGGGCCTGGAGCAGGACCGGGGCGCCGTCCGGCAGCGGCTCGGCCCGGCGTTCCTCCATCGCGTGCAGGGCGCGGCCCACCATCGCGTCGACCAGGGTGTCCTCGTCGAGACCGGAGGTGGCCGCCGACGTCACGACCCGGCCGTCGCGCAGCACGGTGACGGCGTCGGTCAGCTCGAGCACCTGGTCGAGGAAGTGCGAGCAGAACACGAACGAGACGCCGTCGGCCCGTAACCGGCGCACCGCCGCGAACAGCATGTCGACCTCCGGGTTCGCCATCGACGCGGTCGGCTCGTCCATGCAGACCAGCGACGCGCCGCCGGCCAGCGCCTGCGCGACGGCGACCATCTGCCGCTCGCCGAGCGGCAGATGCGCGACCTCGCGGTCCGGATCGGCGCGGTAGCCCAGGCGATCGCACAGCTCGTCGTAGCGGCGCAGCAGCGGCGCCTTGCGGAACACCCCGGACAGCTCGCCGATGTAGACGTTCTCGAGCACCGTGAGCGTCGGCACCAGCGGGATGTGCTGGTGGATCGTCGAGACGCCGGCCGCCCGCGAGTCGCCGGGGGCGTTCCAGCGCACGTCCGCGTCGCGCCAGCGGAGCTGACCCGAGGTGGGCGGGAGCGCTCCGGCGATGATCTTGAACAGCGTCGACTTCCCGGCGCCGTTCGCCCCGACGAGGCCGTGGATCGACCCCTCCTCCACGGCGAGGCTCACCTGGCGCAGCGCCTCGGTGCCGTTGGGGAACCGTTTGGAGACGCCGCGGGCCTCGAGGAGCGGGCCGCTCATGGTGCCGCCGTCCTCCGCGCGCCGGTCACCACTGCGGCTCACAGTCGCCCGCGTTCTCCGCGGTGATCACCGGGGTGTCGTAGAAGACCAGCTCGCCGGTGCCGTAGTCATCGTCGTCGATGGCCTTCTTGAGCTCCTCCATCGCCCGGCGGCCGCCGTCGTAGGGTTTGTAGCAGACGGTGCCGTCCATGCCGCCGGCGGTGATGGAGTCGATGCCCAGCTGCGAGCCGCCGACCCCCCACACGACGGCGCTGGACCCGGCGGACTCGACGGCCTGCTGGCAGCCGACCGCCATGTCGTCGGAGATCGCGTAGAAGCCGACGATCTCCGGGTTGGCGTTGAGCATCGAGGCGCACGCCGTCTGCCCCTGGTCGGCCACCCAGCCGCCGGGCTGCTCGGCGACGATCTCGAACGTCCCCTCGGTGACCGCCCGGAACTCGTCGACCCGCAGCGTGTTCTCGGCGTAGCCCGGGGCGCCGAGCACCAGGCCGATGGGGCCGCCGTCCGGGAGGCTCTCCATCATCGCCTCGCCGACCATGGCGCCGACGCCGGTCTCGTTCTCGATGACCAGGGCGCTCAGCGAGGGGTAGACGTCGTCGATGGCGCGCTCGGCGCCGATGATGCTGTGGAAGCTGACCACCTTGATGCCGGCCTCGGACATCTGGTCGACGAACCGGCCGGCCTCGGCGGCGTTGGCCGGGATGATGACGACGCCGTCCGGCTGCTGCGACACGATGTTCTGGACGTTCGCGGCCTCGGTCTGCACGTCGCTCTTGCCGTCCAGGTGCGCGATCACCTCGCAGCCGAGCTCCTCGGCCGCGTCGGTGATGCCCTGAGCGCCGGCGTTCGGGTACGGGAATCCGGTGCCCGACCCGTTGTCGATGGCGATGCGGCAGCTGCCGGAGTCACCGCCGTCATCGGAGCCGGCGTCGTCGGTGGCCTCGGTCGCGCAGGCGGCGAGCGCCAGCGCCAGCGCGCCGGTCAGCACGGCGGACCTCACTCCGTTGTGGTGCCTCATGGCAAGTCCTCTCGATCGTCATAGGGACGTCCGGCGCCGTACGGTGCGGGACGCGAGGTGGTCAATCGATTGAGTGCGGTGCTAGCCGGTGGTGGTCACCCGCCGCAGCGCATCGGCGACGTCACCGGCCGCCGGGACTACCGCGGCCGCGAGGCCCGGTGCCGCCGGCAGCCTCAGGTCGGGCACGGCCACGCGCACCGGGGGAGCGGCAAGCTCGATGCCGGCCTCGGCCACGCGGGCAAGGACCTCGGCGCCGAACCCACCCGTGCGGTTGGCCTCGTGCGTGACGACGAGCCGGCGGGTCCGGGCGACCGACGCCAGCACCTCGTCCCACGGGAACGGGTCAAGCCAGGGCGTCTCGAGGACCTCGACGTCGTGGTCCTCCGAGGCGAGGGTCTCGGCGGCGACGAGCACCTGCTGGGAGATCGATCCCCAGGTCACCGCCGTCGCCGTCGTGCCGGGACGGCGGACGCGCAGTCCGCCGATCGGCGCGACCGGCCCGCCGACGCTCACCTCTTGCTTACCGCCGTGGTAGAGCGTGCGGTTCTCGATCACGACGACGGGGTCGTCGCACGCGATCGACGAGAGCAACAGGTCGTGGGCGTCCTGCGCCGTGACCGGCATGCACACACGGATGCCCGGCGTGTGCAGGAAGAACGCCTCGAGGCTCTGCGAGTGCTGGGCGCACGAGCCCGGCGCCGTCCCCTGCTGGGTGCGGATGGTCAGCGGTGCGGTGAGCCGGCCCTCGGAGACGTAGCGGACGTTGGCCGCCTGGTTGACGACCTGGTCCAGCGCGACGAGAAAGAAGTCGGTCCACATGATCTCGACGACCGGTCGCCGGCCGAACATGGCGGCGCCGACGGCGGAGCCGAGGATGGCCGACTCACTGATGGGGGTGTCGAACACCCGGTCGCCGAACTGCTTGCGCAGCCCCTTGCTGACCCCGAACACGCCGCCCGGAACGCCGACGTCCTCGCCGTACACCAGGACCTCGGGCCAGTCGTCGAGCGCGCGGCGCAGCGCCGCGTTGGCGGCCTCGCCGTAGGAGAGCTTCCGGGTCTCAGGCATGGACGTGCCTCCTGACGGCGTCAGTGCCGGCCGGCGGAGCGGCCGCTGCCTCCTGCGCCGCCGCCTCGATCTCGCGGGCGGCCTCGGCGTGTGCCGCCGCGATGGCGGTCTCGTCGACGGAGGCCGACCGCAGTGCCCGCCGCAGCCGGGCGATGGGTTCGGTCTCGGCCAGCCGTTCCAGCTCACCGGGCCGGCGGTACTGCTCGGCGTCGCCGATGTAGTGGCCCACGAGCCGGGCGGTCATAAGCTCGAGCAGGACCGGGCCGCCGCCCTCGCGGGCGCTCTGGACGGCATCGCCGACCCGGTCGCGGACCACCGCGGGGTCGTTGCCGTCGATGCGCTCGCCGAGGATGCCGTAAGCCCGGGCGCGCTCGGCGAGGACGTCGTTGCGGACCATGTCGCGGATCGGTGTCAGCTCGGAGTACTCGTTGTTCTCGCAGACGAAGACCACCGGCAGGTCGAATGCCGCGGCGAAGTTCATCGACTCGTGGACCGAGCCCTGGTTCATGGCGCCGTCGCCGAAGACGCACAGCGCCACCCGCCCCGTGCCGTCGAACCGGCCCGCGAGTGCGGCGCCCACCGCCAGCGGCGCACCGCCGCCGACGATCGAGTTCTCGCCGTGGAAGCCGTGCTCGGGCGCGCTGAAGTGCGCCGACCCGCCGCGGCCGCCGTTGACGCCTGTCGACCGGCCCAGGAGCTCGGCCAGGATGCCCGCGGCCGGCACGCCGCGGGCCAGCGCCCAGCCGTGCCCGCGGTAGGTCGCGAACAGCGCGTCGGCCGGCTCCAGTACGGAGCAGGCGCCGACCGGGCCGGCCTCCTGCCCGATGCACAGATGCACCGAACCGACGATGTCGCCGTTCAGCCGCAGGTCGCGGATCTTCTCCTCGAGCAGCCTGATGCGCCAGAGGCCGCGTAGGTCGCGCAGCATGGTGTCAGTGGCGGTCTCCGGTTCTGTCATCGTCCCTTCGCCTCTCGCTGGACTGACCACGTCTCGAGGGCGCGGTCGCAGATCGATTCAGCCTGGCCGACGTAGTCGCCGGGGTCGATGCCGTCGGGCAGCAGCGCCACGACCTCGGCCGTGTCGCGCAGGACGGCGTCGAGGGTGGTGCCGTCGGCGCGGGCCCGGCCGGCCGCCGCGTAGACGGTGTCGTGCGCCTTCTCCCGTCCGAGGTGCGGGGCCAGCCGCATCATGTACGCCTCGGACATCACCGACCCGCCTTCGGCGTCCATGTTCGCCGCCATGGCCCGCGCGTCGACCTGCAGGCCGCGCGCGGTGTCCGCGGCGAGGGCCAGCGCGCCGGCAGCGCTGCACGCGAGGTCGGGGAGGATCATCCACTCGGCCTGCCATTCGCCGGCGGCGCGCTCGTGGCCGGCCTCGAGCGTCCGGTACAGCCCCGGCAGCAGGGTCGCCGCGTGCACGCCGAACCCGACCATCGCCTCCGACGAGATCGGATTGCGCTTCTGCGGCATGGTCGACGACGCGCCCCGGTGGTGGCCGTCGACCTCACGCACCTCGGCGATCTCGGTCCGCGACAGGTCGGCGACTTCCCGGCCGAACCGGCCGGCCGTCCCAGCGGCGGAGGCACAGACCGCGCCGAACTCGACCAGCCGGTCGCGGGCCACGTGCCACGGCACGTCGTCGTGCCCCAGCCCGAGGTCGGCCGCCATCGCCCGCCGGATGGCGCCGGCCGTCTCGCCCAAGGCTGCGGACGTGCCGCCGGCGCCGTAGATCGACACCGTGCTGACGCCGGCCGTCGCCGTCCGCTGCCGGCCGAGGTCGCGGGTGACCTGGCCGAGGTAGGCCGCGATCTTCGCGCCGAACGTGGTCGGGACGGCCTGCTGGGCGTGCGTGCGGGCGGCCATGGCCGTGCCCCGGTGCCGGTCGGCCAGCTCGGCCAGCGCGTCGCCGAACTCGATCAGCAGGTGCTCGAGGCGCCGGCCGGCGGCCGTGAGCTGCAGGACCAGGCCTGTGTCCATGATGTCCTGGGTGGTTGCGCCCCAGTGCACGCGCGGTGGCTTGGCGCCGTCGACGGGCTCGGCCAGCTGCCGTACCAGCGGCAGCACCGGGTAGCCGACGTTCCGCGACTCCGCCCACAGCGCGACGAGGTCGACGTCGCGGGCCGCGATCCGCCGCTCCAGGGCGTGGACGTCGTCCTCACCGACGACGCCCACGCTCGCCTGCGCCCGGCACAGCGCCAGCTCGGCGCGCAGCCATCCGTCGACGGTGGCCTCCTCGCTGAACACCCGCGCCATGGGCTCGTCCGCGTACAGCGCGGTGAGCAGCCGGAACGGCCCCGCGATCGCGCCAACGGCCATCAATGCATCTCCAATCCACCGTCGACGTTGAGCGCTTGTCCCGTCACGTACGACGCCAGATCGCTGACAAGGAACACCACGACGGCCGCGAGCTCGTCGGGCCGTCCCTCCCGGCCCAGCGGCGCGGCAGCGGTGACCTCGCGCAGGTAGGACTCGCCGGCGCCCACGCCGAACGCCCGGCCGCGGTCGGCGATGATGCCGTCCCACATGGGCGTGTGGAAGACGCCGGGGCACACGGCGTTGACCCTGACCGCCGGCCCGTACGCCATGGCGGCCGACTTCGTCATCGACAGCAGCGCCGCCTTGCTGGCGGCGTAGTGGACCGCGTTGGGGCGGCCGGACCGGCCCGCCACCGAGGCGAGCGTGACGACCGCGCCGCCGCGCTCGGCCATGGCGTTCGCGGCGGCCTGGGTGACCAGGAAGGTCGCGGTGAGGTTGAGGTCGAGGATGCGCCGCCAGGATTCCTCGCTCACCCGTGACATCGGGACCGTCTCCATGATGCCGGCGCAGTTGACGAGGATGTCCAGACCGCCGAGCGCGCTGGTCGCTTCGTGCACCACCCGTGCGGGTTCGCCGTGGCCGACGAGGTCGGCTTCGATGCCCGTCGCGGCGTCACCGAGCTCTTCGACCGCTGCCTTCAGGCGCTCGCCCGGCAGGTCGCACAGCGCGACCCGCGAACCCGCGGCGACCATCGCCCGGGCACAAGCGAGACCGAGTCCACCGGCGCCTCCGGTGACCAGTGCCCTCCGCTCCCGAAGGTCGACAGCAACACTCACGAGGCCTCCAGTCAAACGATTGACTGACCGTAGCAGGAGCCGCAAGGGCGGACAAGAGGAAGATTTCGCGCCGTTGTCTGGGTGCTGCGAGCAGCCACAGGTCCACGCCGAAGGGTCGTAGCCGCCCGGCGATGCGGTGGGGACCGCCTAAGATGCACTGCCAATTCAGAGTGGAATGGATTTCATGTCGTGCCGCCCTGCTGACTGTGAGCATCGCCTCGGCTCTACCGGCAACCGTCCTCCCGCCGACTCCGACGCCGATCAATGTCGCGCCGATGTTGGTGTTGCATGAACATTCACGTCAACATGTCTATGCACGGCAGGCTGCAACAGACTCGAGGGAAGGACATATTCATGTCGCATGAGCGCTATCGACCGATCGAGCTGTCCTTCGAAGGAGGCGTGGTCGTCCCGGCGGACTCCACGCCGTTGTCGGTGCGCTTCGCACACGAGTCGGCCGGTGAGCGCCTGGTTCCGGGTTTCTGGGACGGCGGGCGGACGTATCGCGTCCGGTTCGCGCCGGAGGAGGCCGGGACGTGGACGTGGCGCAGTGAGAGTGCCGAGGACGACTCGCTCGCCGGTGCCGAGGGACGGTTCGAGGTCGTCGGTGGCGAGCAGCGCGGCCCGGTCCGGGTCGCCAGCCGGTTCCATTTCGCTCACGCCGACGGCACACCGTTCCGGCCGGTGGGCACGACGGCGTACAACTGGCTGCACCAGGACGAGCCGTTGTACTCCCAGACGGTGGACGCCATCGCCGACGCCGGCTTCAACAAGCTGCGGTTCATGGTCTTCCCGCAGGCCGGCGGCTACATCGAGCACACTCCGGAGCTCTTCCCGTTCGAGCGGACGGGCGGGCGGTGGGACGTCACTCGGCCGGTGATCCCCTTCTTCCGGCGCCTCGACGCCGCAGTTGAGGCGCTCGGCCGCCGCGGCGTACAGGCGGACGTCTTGATCTTCAACGCCTACGACCGTGGCCACTTCGGGCTCGACGAGCTCACCGAGGACGAGGACGACGTCTACCTGCGGTACCTGGTGGCTCGCTTGTCCGCCTTTCCGCACGTGTGGTGGTCGCTGTGCAACGAGTTCGATCAGCTGAAGCGGCCGAGGCAACGGTGGGACGGCGTCGGCCGGCGGCTCGCCGAGATCGACCCGCACGGGCACCTGCGCTCGATCCACAACTGGATCGAGCTCTACGACTACAACCAGTCGTGGGTCACCCACGCCTCGATCCAGAACGGATCCGCCACGACCGGCTTCGGCCGGGCGAACCTGTACCGCGACGTCTATGGCAAGCCCGTCGTGCTGGACGAGATCAAGTACGAGGGCGACATCCCCGACCGCTGGGGCGGGCTGACGGCGCGTCAGCTCGTCCACCAGTTCTGGGTCGCCACCGTGGCTGGGTGCTACGCCTCGCACGGAGAGAGCTTCGTGACCGAGAGCGGCAGCCTCCACATGGTCGAGGGCGGCCGGTTGCGCGGGGAGTCGCCCGCGCGGTTGCGGTTCCTGCGGGCCATTCTCGAGGACCTGGTCGTGCCCGGCCTCGACCCGATCGACAAATGGGACGACCCCTGGTATGTGGCCGGCGTGTCCCGCCGCCAGTATGTGCAGTACCTCGGTGCATCGGCGCCGCCGGCGTGGGAGTTCCGCCTGCCGATCGGGTTCCCAGGCGAACGGCCCGAGATCGGCGACGTGTTCGAGGTCGATGTCATCGACACCTGGAACATGACCGTGACGCGCGTGGGTCGCCGGTTCACCCTCACCGAGGTCTTGCGCAACGATGCCTACGATCGTGACTCAGCACCGCTGGAGCTCCCCCAGGACGAGGCCGTCGCGCTGCGGATCACCCGAGTCGGGGCGTGACCATGTCCGAGACCACCGGAGATCGCTTGCGCACCTGGCGGGCGGGGCCGCGCCTCGGCGTCGCCTACTACAACGAGTACCTTCCCGACCCAGGACGGCTGGCCGACGACCTGTCGCTGATGCACGACGCTGGGATCACCTGTATCCGGATCGGTGAGTCGGTGTGGTCGAAGTGGGAGCCGTCCGACGGCCGGTTCGCGCTCGACTGGCTCACTCCTGTGCTCGACGGAGCCGCCGAGCACGGCATCGACGTGATCCTCGGCACGCCCACCTACGCGGTCCCGCGGTGGCTGAGCCGGAAGCACCCGGAGCTCGCCGTCATCCGCCGTGACGGGCACGCGGTGCCCTGGGGTGGCCGGCAGGAGGTCGACTACACGTCCGAGCTCTTCCGCGAGTACGCCGAGCGAGTGTGGCGGGCGGACTGACCTGGACAGCCCGTTATGACGGCGAGCCCACTGGGAGGACTCCCCAGGAGCCGGGCGATGTCACATCTGGTTGGCCAGATCGTTGGCGGCTTCGACGGCGATGTCGATGGCTCGGGCTGCGAGTGGCGATTGGGTACGTCCGGCCGGCCAGTGCAGGTACGTCTCGCGCGTGGGCGATGGTCGCAGTGGGTGGATGCTGAGCCGGTCGTCGGACCAGGCATCGGATGCGTGGAGGGCGAGCCATGGCAGCACCGCCGAGCCTATGCCCGCCCGCACCATGGACAAGATGGCTTCGTGGCCGGCGGTACGAAACACGATCCGTGGCTGTGCGCCGGCGCTGGCGAGCGCCCGCTCCAACCACCGTTGGTGATAGGTGGGAGGCCAGGCGACCATCGGAGCATCGTCGAGCAGCTTCACCCGTACTGGACCATCGGGGAATGCGCCGGCGGCGGCCACCAGGGGGTAATGCTCGTCGAACAGCTTGACGTGCTCGACGTCACCATCGACGAGACCGTCATAGAAGAGTAGGTCGAGATCTCCGATCTGCGGATCGGCCGGTTCCACCTCGGATAGCCTGATGTCACAGCCGGGGTGCTCGTCCAGCAGCCGGCGTACAACGGTCGGCAGGATCAGGTTGGACACGCTCGGGAAGGTGCCGATGTCGATCCGACCCTCGCCTGCGTTGAACCGCTCGACGGCGTCGGCCAGCGCCTTCGATTTTGCGAGCAGATCGCGGCCGCGGGTCAAGACCACTTCGCCGAGTGGGGTGATCCGAACTGGCCTGGGACCACCGGGTCGATCGAACACGGGGCCGCCGACGGTCTTCTCGAGTGCGGCGATCTGCTGACTTACCGACGATTGGGTGTAGCCGAGCCGGTCAGCCGCTCGCCCGAACGTTCCCTCCTCGGCGATCGCGGCCATGGTCCTCAGGTGGCGCAGCTCGACGTCAACCACGATCCATAGCATAGCCCACGGCGATCGACTCGATCGGAAACAATCGCTTTTCTTACTGGATAGTCGAACCTAGCGTCGTCGCTATGACGACCTACAGCACAGTCACCTCGGTAGCGACGGGAGTCCGGGGCCTGTCGACCCGGCTGGGCTTGGGGCTGCCACACCTGGTCTGGGCGCTGGCGGCGACCTACTTCGTGAGCCGGGCCGGCGGCCTCGTGCAGTCGTTCCTGGTTCTCTATCTGACGCAGGAGCAGCAGCTCTCGCCGGCGACCGCCGCCGCGGTAGTCGCCGCGGTGGGGATCGGAGTCATCGGATCGCAGCTGCTCGGTGGCTGGCTGGGCGACAGGATCGGCCGACGCCACACCATGCTGGTGGGGTTCTTGGGGACGACTGTGGCACTTGTTGCGCTCGGTTCCGCGGATGCGATGCCGGCGATCTGGGCGGCCGCTGTCGGCGTCGGACTGACGGCCGAGCTGTTCTACCCGGCCGGGTCGGCCGCGGTCGCCGACCTCCCTTCACAGCAGCGGGTCCGGGCGTTCGGACTCCTCTTCTGGGCGGCCAACCTCGGCTTCTCGATCGCCACGGTCACGGCCGGGATCCTCGCCCAGCATGGGTACGGGCTGCTGTTCTGGATCAACGCGTCAGCCTCAGTCGTCGCGGCACTGATCGTCTGGCGGCGCGTGCCCGAGACCCGGCCGCCGGAGTCGAAGCAAACCCGCCGACCGCTGCTTCCTGTTCTCCTGTGCGACCGGTTGATGCTCGCCATGATGGTGATCTACCTCGTCTACTTCACCCTGTTCCTGCAGACGTTCACGACGCTGCCACTCGTGATGACGGCCGACGGCCACAGCCCCGCGACGTACGGCGTGGTGCTGGCGGTGAACGGACTGGCCATCGTCGTGGCGCAACCACTTGCGGTGCGGCTGCTCGCCAGTCGCGACCGCAGCACGGTGCTGGCTGCCTCGATGCTGCTGGTCGGTGCTGGCGTCGGTCTCGGCGCCGCTGTCCACAGTGCTGCCGGCTATGCCGGATCGGTGCTGGCGTGGACCCTCGGCGAGATCGGCATCGCCGTCATGTTCGGCGCCACCTTCGCCGACCTTGCACCGGCCGACCTGCGCGGCAGGTACATGGGCGTCGCCTCCACCATGTGGAGCATCGGCGCCGTACTCGGCCCCGTGGCCGGCACGGTACTGCTCGATCATGCTGGGCGAACCGCGCTGGGGGTGCTCGGTGCGCTCACTGGCATTGCTCTCTTTGCCGCCCAGCAGGCGCTCGGGCCGGCGCTGCGCCGCCGAACCACAGCGCCAGGCGAACGACGCCTGTCCGCCCGATGCGGACAGTCTCACCCGACACAACCCACCTACGCGAACGCCTGAACGAGGGAGACGATACCCATGACGACGAGTGCCGCCAGCGCTGCCTCGAGGCGAGCCCCCGGCAGCACGATGTTCGTCGCCGTCGCGTTGGGGATCGTGTACGTGGTCGGCGCGGTGTGGGACATCGCGCGGCCGGGTGGAGTTCTGGCCGATCTGGATCGCGGTCGACGCGGTCGAGGTGCCGACGCTGGTCGACGCCGCTGCTCGCGGGATGAGATGCCGCCGCGCCGAGACAGCGCCACCGTCAGCGGGAATTCGCAAGATCGAAAACGAGAGGAAGCACACCCATGGCAACCATGACCGAAAACGAATGGCGATCCTTCGCCACGGCGGGGACAAAGCTTGCCCACATAGCCCTTGTCCGTCCCGACGGGCGACCACACGTCACCCCCGTCTGCTTCATTCTCGACGGCGACGAATTCGCCTTCGCCCTATCGCCCGGGAGCGTCAAGGGCAAGAGCCTGGCTCGCGACACGCGCATCGCACTCTGCCTCAGCGATGAGCGGCAACCCTACAGCTTCGTGACCATCGAGGGAGAGGCACAAGTCTCGTCCGACGTGGACCAGATCAAGCACGTCGCCGCGGGCATCGCCAACCGCTACTACCCCTCCCAGCCAGCGGAGGAACTCGCTGAGTCATTCGTGCAGGCAGGCTTCACCGCGGTCCGGATCAGCATCACCAATGTCGTCGCGCGATCCGGCCTCGGCTGACAAGGGACGGACACGGCCGGGCTGGGCCGGCGGCGGCCACCTCTGCATCGTAGGCGCGCGAGCGCTAGACCCACTCGACACGCTCAGGCTCTGGCGCACAGACGCGCTCCCGCCAACCCGGATGATGCCACCGCCGTCAAGCGGCGGACGGACTCGAATGGCGTCGGGCGATCGCTCGCGCGTCAGCCGATCCGCTCGGCCAGCGAGACGACGATTCCCTCCGGACCGCGCACGGCGGCCATGCGCCAGGTGTTCTCGTGCTGGCCTATGCCGCCGACCAGCCCGTATCCGCCCGCAGCCAGGCCGTCGACGGCCGCCTGAAGGTCGTCCACCTCGAAGACGACACCGCGCAGCCCCAGTTCGTTCGCCATCGCGGCGGGTGATCCGGGCTCGTGACGCGGCCGGACGAAGCGTGCGAGCTCTATCCCCGTCCCTCCGCCAGGCGGGCGCAGCATGACCATCTGGGTGCGCGAGTCGGGGATGCCGATGACGGTGTCGAGGAACTCGCCCTCCACGAATGTGCGTCCCTCGACCTCGAGACCCAACCCGACGAAGAACGTCGTCACCAGGTCGAGGTCGTCGACGGTGATTCCGATATGGTCGAAACCCTTCACGCAGGTCATCGCTGCCATTCTCCATGCACCGTTGGTTGTCTTGATCCAGGGACGGAGCCGCCGCCGCATTCTCGACATGCCCGCAGCCGCAGTCTTGGGATCGGGCAGGATGCAGCTGCGACCGTCCTGCGATCACGCCGACTCGAAGCGCTCCTGGGAGCTCCCCTCGACGACCCCACGACCGTCCATCCCCTGGCACATGTCACCGGCTCGACGTAGGCAACGTCGGTCCGCGGGTTATGCTGAGGCCGCAACGGCATTCCCTGCCGGGGCCGGGCGCGGGCGTGCGTCCGGCGGCGATCGCTGGAGTCGAGCTCGGGAGGCCTGGGATGGCTGCGGGTCCGGTGCCGCTGACCAGCGGTGCGGTGCTGGCGAAGATCCAGGCCGCGGCGCCCTCGCTGGTGCCGAGTGCGCGGCGGGCGATGGAGGTGATCATCGCCGACCCGGAGGCGGTCATCGGCTACGCGGCCGCGGACCTGGCTGCCCGCGCCGACACGGCCGCTTCGACTGTCGTGCGGGCGTGCCAGCAGGCCGGGTTCAAGGGGTTCCAGGATCTCAAGCTGGCACTGGTGCGTGACCTGGCGTTGCGCGGATCGGATCAGCTGGTGTTCGCCGACCAGCTGACCGGGGAGTCCGCGCCGGGGGAGGTACTGCGCACCATCCTGGGAACCGGGAGTCGTGCCCTGGCCGACGCCGTGACGACGGTGGATCCCACGGCGTTCGCCGGCGCGCTCGACGCGCTGCACACCCGCGATCGCGTGCTGGTCGTGGGCAACGGGCAGTCGTCGTCGCCGGCGCACGATGCCGCCTACCGGCTTCAGGTGCTGGGGCTGTCGACGACGGCACCGACCGACGCCATCGCGCAGCACCTGGCCGCCTGGCAGCTGAATGAGAACGGCGTGTGCGTCGCGGTGAGCCACACCGGCGCGACCCGGGAGACGCTGCTGGTCGCGGAGACCGCGAAGTCGCGCGGGGCCTACGTCGTCGCGGTGACCAGTTTCCAGCGGTCGCCGCTGGCCGATCTCGCGGACGCGCCGCTGGTCGGCGGCAGTACGAGGCAGGGCTTCCGGCTGGAGGCCACGGCAAGCCGGCTCGCCCATCTGGCGATCATGGACGCGTTGTTCGTCGGGCTGGCGCTCAAGGATCCCGGCCGGTCGACGGCTTACCTCGACGCGATGGCGGACGTGACTGCCGACCACACCATGTGAGCCGTGACCAGACGCGGGAACCGCGGCTCAGCCGCCGATACGCGCGGTCGCGGCGATGATCAACGGCTCGATGTCGATGACGGACTCGAGGATGTGGGTGTGCGGCGCCGCCTGCAGCGTGGCGCGGTCGTCCGCGCCGCTGGTGACGCCGGCCACCACGCCGGCACCGGATCGCCAGCCTGCCACCAGGTCGCTGCGCGTGTCGCCGACGACGGCGACACCGTGCATGTCCGTGACCTGGAGTTTGAGCGCGGCGGTCAAGATCATGTCGGGATAGGGACGGCCACGGCCGGCATCGCTGGGGCTCAAAGCGACGTCGACCGCGTCGCGCCACCCGAGAACATCCAGGAGAACCTCACGCGTGGAGACGGCGAAGCCTGTGGTGAGGGCGACTCGCACGCCGGCGTCCCGCAGCCGGCCGAAGAAGGGGCCCACGTCCGGGAACGCGGTGACGCCGTGGATATCGACGAGTTCTTCGTACCGTCGCTCGAACGCGGTGTTGGCCCGGCGCGCGGACTCCTCCGGCAGGATCTGCCGGAAGGCGTCGATCTTGCTGCGCCCTCGGTTGCGGGCGAACGTCTCCATCGCAGCGTCGAGCGCTGGTCCCTCGGGGACGCCGCCGGCCAGCAGGCCATCGCGGAAGGCCGCGCCCACCAGGCCGTCGTCACCGAAGACGGTACCGGCCATGTCGCAGACCACCAGTTCCGACGACGGGGTCGCTCGCATCACGTCTGCCTCCTCGAGGTGGGCCCGCCGTCGGCAGTCGACGGCATGGGGAACGATAGTGCTTGGGTCGGCTCGCGTCTAGCAACAGAATTCCACAGCCGGTAGTCTCGGCCCGAGCCGATCCGCTCGACCGGCACACGGCGGGGTGGCGGGTGACCACAGGGAGGAGTGGTGATGGCACGCTCGATCGTCGCGGACTTCACCCGCTCCATACCGCCGGCGCCGGACGAGCTCGGCGCAGCGCTGTCCAGCACGCTGCGAGAGATGGCGACCGGCGCGGATCTCGGGATGCTCGTGCGCGAGAGCAGGTCCGGCGGTGGTCCGGCCGACCGTGCCGCCGCGGCGGCCTGGCTGGCGCGGCGCATGCCGGCGCCCGATCCGTCGCGGGTGGTGCTGACGAACGGCACGCAGAGCTCGCTGCTGCTGGTCCTGCGCCACCTCACCCGCCCGGGCGACGTCGTCCTCGCCGAGGGGCTGACGTACGGGGTGATGCGTCAGCTGGCGGAACGGGCGCGTCTTGGGCTGCGCCCGGTGGCGCTCGACGCGGACGGCATGCTCCCGGACGCCCTCGACGCGGCCTGCCGAGACGCCCGTCCGGCCCTGATCTACTGCAATCCGACCTACCAGAACCCCACGACGTCGATCATGAGCGCCGGGCGCCGTGCGGAGATCGTCGCAGTGGCGCGTCGGCACGGCGTGCCGATCTTCGAGGACGACGTGCTCGGGGCGCTGCATACGGACGCGCCGCCGCCGCTCGTCACCCTCGCCCCGGAGCTCACCTGGTACTCGATGGGGTTGACCAAGGCGCTCGCCCAGGGCTTGCGCGTCGGGTATCTCGTCGGTCCCGGTGCGCCGTCGGTTCAGCGGCTGCTCGGCCCCGTCGCGCGACTGTCGTACTGGGTGGCGAACCCGCTGTCCGCGGAGGTGCTCCGCCGCTGGATCGCCGACGGGCGGGCGGCCGCGATCGCTTCAGCGATCCATCGGGAGTCCAGCGCCCGGCAGATACTCGCGCGCGAGTATCTCGCCGGATACGAGTTCCGGGCGCAGGAGGCGTCGATGCATCTGTGGCTACGGGTGCCGCCCGGCCACTCGCCTCGCGGCTTCACCGCGACGGCGGCCGGACTTGGCGTGCTGGTGCGACCCGCCGAGATGTTCACCGTCGACGACTACCCGGCGCCGCCTCGGGTCCGACTCTCCCTGAGCACGCCCCTCGATCGTGGCGACGTGCGGCGCGGGTTGGAGGTCCTGGCGGCGATGCGGGATGAACCGCCGTCACCTGCATGAACGCGGTGTGAACAGTCGGCTACACCTGCCGCCTAGGCAACGAGATTGCTGGACACTCCTGAGGCTGGGCAGTAGCGTTCCCTGACGTCGACCCGGTCCATCGTCTCGAGGACGGCCCTGATGTCGCTCCGCGTTCTGCCGTCGCCTCGGCCGTTGCGACGGCCACCAGAGCTCGGCCCTGTGCCGTCCCGCACCCGGTTCCGGCTGCCCGCGGTGGCGTTGCTCGTCCCGGGCTACGTGCTGCTGTTCCTGTCCGTCGTCGCGCCCGTGCTGGTCGTCCTGGTCCTCGCCCTGTTCGACTACGACCCGTTGCTCGGCACCGCGGATTTCGTTGCGCTGGACAACTTCGGCCGTGTCCTGTCGAGCGAGGAGTTCCGCCGCGCGCTGGTCAACACCGCCGTCTACATGCTGTTGACGGTGCCGGTGACGTTGGCCGCCGCGATGCTGGTCGCGCTCGGTATCCACTCTGTGAGCTGGGGCGGGACGTTCTGGCGCAACGTCTACTTCCTGCCTGTCGCCTCCACGATGGCCGCGATGGCGGTGGCCTGGCGGTGGCTGTTCTACGCCGACACCGGCGTGATCGACGCCACGGTCGGGCGCCTCCTCGGGCTGGAGGACTGGCTGCATTCCACCACGCTGGCGCTGCCCGCCGTCGCCGTCGTCGGCACCTGGGAGAACGTGGGTTTCGCGGTGGTGATGTTCCTCGCCGGCCTCGCGGGCGTCCCTCCGCACCTGGTGGAGGCGGCGCGGCTCGATGGCGCGGGCGCGTGGAGCCGGTTCTGGCACGTGACGTGGCCCGCGCTGGGACCCGCCGTGGTGTTCACGTTGATCATCACGACACGCAACGCGCTGAAGGTGTTCGACCAGGTGCGGGTGATGACCGAGGGGGGCCCTGTCAGCAGTTCGACCACTCTGTCCTATCTGCTCTGGGAGCGTGGCATCCGCTTCCTCGACGTCGGTGGCGGCTCCGTCGTCACGCTGGCGCTGCTGGTGCTGATCCTGGCGTTGACGGCGATCCAGCTCGCCACGGTGGGTGCGCGCTGGGAACGGGCGGGAACGCGATGACCGCCCGAACCGTCTCCCGTCAGGCGCTGACGCACCTCGCGCTGGCTCTCGGCGGCGTGGTCATGCTGCTGCCGTTCGCGATCATGCTGTGGACCGCCTTCGTCCCCGAGCGGTTGATCTTCGGCGGTGCCGGACTGGGCGACCTGACGTTCGAGAACTTCCGGCTCGCCGTACGCGAGTGGGACTGGGTGCGCGCCTACCGCACCAGCGTCGTAGTGGCGGCCATCACGTTCGTCAGCCAGCTCCTCACCTGCCTGCCGGCCGGTTACGTCCTCGCGCGGCACCGCTTCCGCGGCCGCAACGTCGCCCTCTGGGTGATGTTCGGGTGCCTGATCGTGCCCAGCCTGGTCATCGCGATCCCGACCTACGTGATGATCTCCAGGGTCGGGCAGCTCGACACGATCGCCGCGCTGGTCTGGCCGTCCCTGACGTCGGCCTTCGGGATCTTCCTCTTCCGCCAGTTCATCCTCACCCTGCCGCAGAGCATCTTCGACGCCGCCCGGCTGGACCGGGTCGGTGAGTTCGGCATGGTCTGGCGGGTCGTCCTCCCCAACGTCAGGCCGGCGATCACCGCGTTCGGCATCTTCAGCGTCGTGTCGAGCTGGAACGACCTGTTCTGGGCCTCGGTCGTGCTGCAGAGTCCGGCCAACGCCACCGTGCCGTTCGCCATCACCCAGTTCGCCGACCAGGAGGCCGGCGTCCGCTACGGGGCGCAGATGGCCGCGGCCACGCTCGCGGTCGCGCCCCTGATCATCGCCTTCCTGGTCGCGCAACGGCAGTTCGTCCGCGGCATCAGTCTCAACGTCGCCGATTGACCACACCTCCCGTCACGACAGGAGCACCATGAGTCACACCATTGCCACCAGCCGGCGCCGCGCCGGCCGCCACCTGTGCATCGTCGTGGCCCTCGCCTTCGCCGCGGCGAGTTGCGGCAGCGACGACGCCACCGACGAGCGGGCAGAGGTCTCCGACGACGCGCCGGTCAGCGTCGAGATCCTGATCCCGGACACGTCGTCGAACATCGTCGACCCGGCATTTGCTGTGCTCACGCCCGAGTTCACCGAGCGGACCGGCACCACGGTCGAGTTCGTCAACTCCGGCGGCGACTACGGCGCCGTCGAGGAGCGCATCCTCGCCGCGCGGGTCGCCGGGAACCTCCCCGACGCGGCGATCATCAGCTCGGCGTCGATCCGGACCTACGTCGACGCCGGCCTGGTGCAACCGTTCGACCCGCTGATGGGGGAGGACGACTCCTTCGACCCGGCGACCATGGTGCCGTCCCTGTTGAACTTCGGCGTCTACGACGACCAGACGTTCGGCTTTCCGCTGACCGCATCGTGGGTCGTCATGTATTACAACGCCGAGGTCTTCCTGGCCGCGGGGCTGGATCCCGACGACCCGCCGAGCACATTCGGCGAGCTCGAGGCGGCGGCCCGGCAGATCGTCGAGTCCGGCGCCGCGCGGCACGGTGCGGCGTTCCGCTTCTCCGACGACCCCAACATGTGGCGGCTGCAGAACGTCGTCACCTCGGGCGGCGGAGCGCTCGTCGACGACGACGAGTCCGAGCTGACCTTCGACGACCCTGCCCTGGTCGAGTTGGTGGACTTCCTCGCCGAGCTCGCGGCGGACGGCGTCGTCGCGCCCTACTACGACGCCAGCTCGATCAGCGAGGCCTACTTCCGTGGCGATGTCGGGATGACCTTCGACGCCAGCTCGGGCGCGCGGACCCACGCCGAGAGCGCCGGCTTCGACTACCGCATCGCCCCGTATCCCGTGCTCCACGACGGCGACGACCGCGTGCTCCTGGCCGGCGGAGCGTCGATCGTGATGTTCACCGACGACCCGGTTCGCCAGCGGGGCGTGTGGGAGGCGGTGCGCGAGCTCATCGGCCCGGCGGGAGGGACCGCCTACCAGGCGGAGCAGGGAGGCGGCGTCGTCGTCCTCGACACCAGCGCCAACGAGACGGTTGCCGAGCAGCACGCCGAGCTGGCGCTCACCCCTGAAGACGTCGACGCCTTCGCGCCGATGTTCCAGTTCCCCGGCCGTTCGGCGCAGGAGATCTGGAGCATCCTCGGTGACGAGATCCTCGCCACGCTGCTGAGCGGCAAGGACCCGGCCGAGGCACTGGCCGACGCGGAAGCCGCCGCCGAGTCACTGCTGCCATGACGACCACCTCGCCGGCCGTGCAGCCGTCCGCCCGAACCGACACGTCGCCGCCCGTGGGCGTCTCCTGCACGAACCTCGCCAAGCGGTTCCCCGACGGCACGGTGGCGCTCGACGACGTCACCGTCGAGTGCCCAGCAGGCGGCATCACTGTCCTCCTCGGCCCGTCCGGCTGCGGCAAGACCACCCTGCTGCGCTGCGTCGCCGGGCTCGAGACGCCCACCTCCGGTGCCGTCCTCATCGGCGGACGCGACGTGTCCGCCGTCGACGCCGGACTGCGCGGTGTCGCCATGGTCTTCCAGAACCACGCCCTCTACCCGGACAAGACCGCCGAGGGCAACCTCGCCTTCCCGCTGAAGATGGCCGGCGTGCCCAAGCACGAGCGGACCAGCCGCGTTGCGGCTGTCGCCGAGCTGCTGCGGATCGACGGCCTGCTGAAGCGGCGGCCCGGCCAGCTGTCCGGTGGGCAGCGGCAGCGAGTCGGCATCGGCCGGGCGCTCGTTCGCGAGCCGGACGTGCTCCTCATGGACGAACCGTTCTCCAGCCTCGACGCCGAACTCCGCGTGGAGATGCGCGCGGAATTCCTCGCCCTGCAACGCCGGCTCGGCATGACCACCCTCTACGTCACCCACGACCAGGTCGAAGCACTGTCGCTCGCCGACCAGCTGGTGGTCCTCCGGGCCGGCCGCATCGAGCAGGCCACGTCCGCCGAAGAGATGTTCAGGCGCCCCGCGACCAGCTTCGTCGCAGCGTTCCTCGGCGGCATGAACCTGCTCACCGGCACGCACCGGGCCGGCCGGCTGCACCTGCCCGGGCATCCGGACGGGCTGCCACTGCCGCCGTCGGTGCCGGTACCGACCGGGGACGTCACGGTCGGCGTGCGGCCCGAGGATCTGCGCCCCGGCCCCGGGACCGGCGCCGACCTGGTGCTGGAGCTCACCACCGTACTCACCGAGCTGCTCGGGCGGGAGCGGCTGGTCCACGGTCAGCTGGGTGAGCTCCGGGTGAAGGCGCGCCTGCACGCCGACATCGACGTCGGTGAACGCCTGATCGTGCATGCCAGCCCGGCCGATCTGCACCTCTTCGGCCCCGACGGCCTCAGGTCGTAGCACTCGGTGCCGCACCACCCCGTTCCGATGATTGGAGTCAGCATGAGAGTGAACACCATGAAGGCCAAGGTCCTGCGCGGCGAGATGGTCTTCGGACTCGCGATGGACTCGGCGGACCCGATCATGGTCGAGTACGCCGCCATGGCCGGGCTGGACTTCGTCCGGATCGACTGCGAACACGGACCGGCGACCCTCGGCGACCTCGAGCACCTCGCCCGTGCGGCCGAGGCCGCGGACGTCACGCCCACCGCACGGCTCGCCGCCAATCGACCCGACGTCGTCACGCAAGTGCTCAACCGTGGCTTCGCCGGACTGACGTTCCCGCACATCGCCACCGCCGAGGATGCGGCCGCAGCGGTGCGGTCGGCGAAGTTCGCCCCTGACGGCGACCGCGCCATCACCAGCCCGGCCGGCCGCGGCATGCACGCCCGCTGGTCTCTCGGCGTCCCCGCCGAGGACGCCTTCGCCTTCGCCAACCGCGAGACGCTCGTGACGTGTCTGATCGAGGATCCGGCCGGCGTCGAGAACGTCGAGGCCATCGCGGCGGTCCCGGGCGTGGACCTGATCACCTTCGGCGCCGGGGACCTGTCGGCGACGGCCGGGCACATCGGCGACTTCAACCACCCCGACGTGCGTGCCCTGATCCGCGACGGCATCCGCCGGGCACGCGCGGCCGGCAAGCCGGTAGGCATCTCCGTCGGCAGCAAGTCCATGGAACGTGCCGAGGAGTTCATCGCGGCCGGCGTGACCGTGGTCCAACTGCTGCCGGCTCCGCTCCTCGTCGACGCGGTCGCACGCATGCGCGACGCCTTGACCGGCTGACCGCGGACCAAGGACCGCAATCGCGCACAAGTCAGGATGGCTCTGCTTCACAACGTTCTCAGACGGGCGTTGTCATCGGACCCGTCGCGAGGGTGCGGTCTCCGGGCCTCGTCGCGACCTCGATCACGGCGGCGCCCGAGACGAGCTCGATGACGATCGGTGTGTCGCCCAGCCGCTTGACCTCGCCGGAGTGCGCACGACGTTCCCCGGCGAGGCAGTCGACTGGTACGAAGACATTGCGGAACATGAATGGTGCCTTGTTCCAGACGAGGACGTTGGAGACCCAGCGGCCGCAGCCGCGTCGCCATGTGCTGGCGAGCCCGTCGACGTTGCCACTCACGCCTCGAATCGCCCCGACGAAATGGCCTGGCCGCCGTCTGAGCCACCGCTTACGTCCGAGCACAAGCGCCCCGAGCGCTACGACGGCGGTCAGATCCACGCCGAGGACGACGAGCAATGCGATCAACACGGCTTTCATCCGCCCTTCCCGCGCACCGCCTATGTCGGGGTCGGCACCGTGGTGCTCGCCTTCACGGTCTCGTGATCCGGAACCCGCACCGCAGCCGGGGGCTCGGATCGCCAGGTCGCGTCCTCGTCCTCGCCTCCTCGCAGACGTGCCTCACAGGCGGAGGCGGCGTCTCCGGACGCACGGCGTTCCCCGTTCATGCGACCACGATGACGCCACACCGGGTTGGTCGCATCATCCGACCGGGATGAAAGACCCGTGCGCCGGCTTCACCCAGAGCGGGTGAGGCCGGACCCGCCCTCTGGAACGCATGCTGATTCTGGCGGCGGCTCGTCCACTGCATGACGGGGAGGTGGCGATGAGCGGTCTGCAAGTGTCCCACGCGTCGGCGTCCTCGCGTGATTCGCTGCGCCGCCTCTCCACGGCGCCGGTGCTGGGCGGGAGCCCACAGGTCGACGTCATCGAGTCCAAGCTGCACGCGCCGCCGCCGCGCGCCGGGAACGTGTCCAGGCGCACCCTGATCGACCGGCTCAGCAGGTCCGCGGCACCTGTCGTTGCGATCCATGCCGCGGCCGGATACGGCAAGACGACCCTGCTCAGCGAGTGGAGCCGGGTGGAGAACAGGCCTGTCGCGTGGGTTTCGCTCGACGGCGGCGACAACGACCCGGTCGGGCTGCTCAGCCATGTCGCAGTCGCCCTGGACCGCATCGAGCCGCTCCCGCCGACGGTGTTCACCGCCCTCGCGTCCCGCAGCGGCTCGGTGATGTCGACGGTGCTTCCCCGGTTGGGTTCGGCGCTGGCCGCCATGACGACACCGGTGGTCCTGTTGCTCGACGACGTGCACAGCCTCGTCGAACACGCGTGCCTGGATGCCATCGCCGAGCTCGCTCAGCGGCTTCCGTCCGGCTCGCAGCTGGCCGTCACCTCGCGAACCGTTCCCGGCCTGCCGCTGGCACGGTGGCGCGCCAACGGCGTGCTGGCCGAGATCGACGTGTCTGACCTGGCCCTCGATGCCACTGAGGCACGGACGCTGCTCCGGAACGCCGGGGTGGACCTCCCGGACGAGGCGATGGCGGAGCTCACCCGCCGGACGGAGGGATGGCCGGCCGGGCTGTGCCTGGCCGCGCTGTCCCTCGCGGCGGGCGGACACACGCGACCGCTGGGCCCGGCCTTCGCGGGCAGCGATCGGTTCGTGGCCGACTACGTCCAGGCTGAGGTGCTCGCCCAGCTACCGGGCGACCTGGTCCGCTTCCTCACCCACACCGCGATCCTGGACCGGATGTGCGGATCGCTGTGTGACGCGGTTCTCCAGCGCTCCGGGTCGTCGCAGCTCCTCGGGTCGGCCGAGGACTCCCAGCTGTTCCTCTTGCCACTCGATCACCACCGCGAGTGGTACCGATATCACCATCTGTTCCGCGACGTGCTCCTCACCGAGCTGACCTCACGACGGCCCGGCGTGGCGCCGGTCCTGCACAGTAGGGCGGCCGACTGGTTCGAGCGGCAGGGCATGCACGAGGAGGCCCTTCACCACGCCTGGGCCGCCGGTGACGAAGACCGCGCTGCGCTGCTGCTCGAGCAGTTGGCGCTGCAGCTGTACCGCACGAGCCGGCTCGACACCCTACGAGCCTGGCTCGACAGGTTCGACGAGAAGGTGATGGAACGGCACCCGTCCCTGGCCGTGCTGGCCGGGTGGACGGCCGCCCTGACCGGTGACGCCATCGGTGCGGCATGGTGGGCCGATCTCGCCGAGCGGAGCTGCGCCACGAGTCCGCCGCACGGCGGCACCACGGCCGTCTCGACCCTGCACCTGCTGCATGCCCTGACGTGCCGGCGCGGCGTGGACCAGATGCGGAAGGACGCCCAGGCGGCGGTGCGCCTGGAGCCGGAGGCCGGCCCCTGGCGCCCGGCCGCCCTGATGCTCTACGGCGCAAGCACCCTGCTGGCCGGCGACGCTGAGCAGGCAGACGCGATCCTGGCCGATGCCGTCGAGGCCGCCGAACGGATCGATGCGTTCCCCATGTCGTCGCTTGCTCTCGCCGAGCGGTCCCTCGCTGCCATGAGCCGGGGTGACTGGACCGCTGCCGAGACGCTGACACGTCGCGCCCGAATCACGGTCGAGCGCGGCGGTCTCGAGACCTACCTGCCGAGCTCGATCACCTTCGCCGTGGTGGCGCGGACGGCTCTTCACAGCGGGAACGTGCTCCTCGCCCAGCAGGAGGTCATCCGGGCTCACCGGTTGCGTCCCATGCTCACCCGTGCCATCCCGTGGCTCGCGGCCCAGACGATGATCGAGCTGGCCCAGGTGCAGCTCGCACTGTCCGATCGGGCCGGAGCGTGGACTCTGCTCGCCGACGCCCGCGACATCGTGGCCAGGGTGCCCGACCTGGGCACCCTCGGGGACCAGCTCGGCGAGCTGCAACGCCGTCTCGGTCAGTTCCAGGTACGTGGTGTTCCAGGACCGACGTCATTGACCGCCGCCGAGCTCAGGTTGCTGTCCTACCTGCCGACGCACTTGTCGTTCCGTGAGATCGGTGAACGCTTCCACCTGTCGCCCAACACGATCAAGTCCCAGGCCATCTCCATCTATCGCAAGCTGAGCGTCTCGGCTCGCACCGACGCGGTCCTCAGAGCTCGCGACATCGGCCTGCTCGAGGACTAACGGGGCTGGACGCGGGTGAGGGCCGCGTCGACCGGGATGCGGCGTGCTCGAAGGAGCAGGAGGCCGCTGAGCATCAGCAGCCAGACTGGGAACACCACGACCAGGGCGGGGTAGAACGAGACGCTCAGCAGCAGGAACAGCCCGACGCCGAAGCCGGTCCACGTGAACCAGCGCGGCAGGATTCCCGCGCTCCGACCGATCTTCGATGTGGTGATGACGAACATGGCGGCCATCCGCATGGCGAAGACGAACAGCAGGGAGTTGCCGTACTGGGGGAACTGGCGAGCCGTCACCGGATCGATCTGGGCGTCCGCGAACTCGACGCTGGTGGCCAGGGTCGCCGTGGCGCCCGCGCCGGCGAAGAACAGCGCGATGAAGACGATGCCGCTGACCAGTTGGACATTGGAGATCAGGGCGTTCTCCCGCGCCACCGAATGGGCGATCCAGGTCCGCAGGGCCACGATGAACCACAGGAAGGCGATCCCGGCGAACGGCATCAGGTAGAGGCCGACGAGCACGAGCAGTCTCCGGTCGCTCGAGCTGTAGAAGGCGACGATCTCGGCGTCGGATGAGTCCGGCTCGGGTACGCCTGACAGCAGTGCGTACGAGAGCAGCAACAGGACCGCATGCGCCGCACCCAGGCCCGCGGTCAGCAACGCGGCTCGCCGGAGAGATCGATGGCGTTCGAGCGGGGTGTCGCTGGTCACCGTCGGCTCCTCAGCCCGGCCGCGAGGGTACCGGGCTGACGGCCCGCCGCCCCCGCGGCCCGGCACGGCGCTCAGTCGAGCGCGACGTTGCGGCCTTGAGTCGCCAGTGCCCAGATGACGAAGACGTCGAGGGCGATGATCAACAGCGACCATACGGGGTAGTAGGGGATGAAGGCGAAGTTGGCGACGGCACTCAGGCCCGCCAGCATGATGCCGACCACCCGCGCCCAGGTCTGCCCGGCGAACACCGCGAAGCCGGCCCCCGCCACGACGATGCCGGCGATCAGGTGGATCCATCCCCAGGTGGTGAGGTCGAACTCGAGCAGATGGTTCGGAGTCGTCACGTAGAAGTCGTCCTCGATCAGGGCGGCCAGACCGGAGATGATGTGGAACACCCCGATCATGATCATCATGGTGCCGGCGAAGACGATGAGGCCGACGGCCCCGCCTCTCGGCTCTGAGACTCGCCCCGTGTCCTGGTACTGGCTCATCCGCTCCTCCTGGATCATGCGTCCCCCAGAGTTCTCGCTCCGAGATCGTCAACGTAGGAGACGGCGGCCGATCCCTCATCATCCGATGGGGATGAAACCGTGCGGTGTGGGTGGACCCAGGGCGAAGCCGAGGTGAAGGGCCCGTAGCGCCTTCGCCACATCGGTGGCCACGGCGGAGCTGGCGGTGGCGCCGTCGGGCGGGTCGTGCCAGAAGCCGATCGTCAGGCTGAGCCGATCGAGGCCGATCTCGACCGTGGAGACGCCCGGTGCCGGCTCGGCGAGGACCGCGTCGGCGCCGGCCACGGCCGTACGCACTCGCTCCACGATGTCCACATCCACCTCGCCAGTGATGTGTGCGACGAGCTCGGAGCGGCGGGCGCCGAGGATCGTGTGGTTCGCCACCGGTGCCTCGAGCAGCTTGACGTTCGGCAGGTGGACCTGACGCCCGTCGGCCGTCCTGATCACGACGCTGCGGCCGTTCATCGCCGCCACGACGCCCGTGTGGCCAAGAGCGGCGATCTCGTCGCCGAACCGAACCGTACGGCGGGTCTGCAGGACGATGCCGGCGGCGAAGTTCTCAGCCACGCTGCGCAGGGCGAGAGCGACCACGACCACGACGACCAGCACGACTGTGAGCAACGGGGCGACGTCGGCGCCGAGCAGCGAGAGTGCGTAGGCGAGGCCGAGGACGATGACGACGTATCCGCCCATCCGGGAGAGCAGGCGTTTGGCGTCGTCAGGGATGCCCGCCACGCGTCCGAGGAGGCGGCTCAGTAGCCGCCGGGTGACCTTCGACAGCAACCAGGCGCCGGCTAGCGTCACGACTGCGAAGAGGGCGTCCCAGCCGCTGACGTCGGCGCGGGCGACGTAGTCTTCGACCTGGTCCATGACGCCGACGGCGGCGGCGAACTCCGTCATCGCACTCTCCGCTCAGCCGATGACTTGACGAGGATCACGTCGGTTCACCGTCGGCACCTCGTTCCGGCGAACGTGCCGAAAGATCCCTGGGGACACGGGTCTCCAGCTGTGCCGCGGGTTCGCGGTGCTCGACGGGAGCGTCTGCGACGGCTCGCCCGTAGGCCGCGGCCAGCGGGCCGGCCGTCAGTCCATGTGCGATGACCGACAGCAGGATGGTCCAGGTGGCCACTTCGACGAGCCGTTCCGAGGCCAACCCCCCGGCCTCGAACGACTCGAACACGATGAGCGTGAACAAGACCGATGCCAGACCCCTCGGGCCGAACCATCCCATGAACGCGATCGAGCCAGGTCTCAGGCCGGTGCCCGCCAGCGCCAGGGCCACCGGCACGAGCCGCACCAAGGTGAGGCTGACCAGCGCATAGACGATCGCTGACGGATGAATCTCGTGGGTCAGCACGGGGGCGACGAGCAACGCGCCGAACAGGGCCCAGATCAGGTACGAAGCGAACAGCCCGAGATCCTCGGTGAACTCGGTTGCCTCTCGCAGCCGACCCGCGGACGCGGAGGCGAAGAGGATGCCCGCGGCGAACGCGGCCACGAAGCCGTTGCCGCCGGCCGCCACCGCGGTGGTGTAGGACAGCAGCGCCGTCGCCAGCACCGCCAATCGCTCGGACATCGGTGATGTCCATTCGCGCCGCCGTGCACCGGAGATGAGATGCCCGGCACCGAGGCCGATGAGGGCGCCAACCGCGATCGCGGTGCCGAGCTCCCGAGCGGATTCGGCGACCCAGCCGTCCGGACCGGCCCCCTCCGCGGCCACGACGACCGCCAGGAAAAGCGTCACGAGCGGCGTGGCCAGCCCGTCGTTGAGGCCGCTCTCGACATTGAGGGCCCGCCGGATGCGCGCCGGGACCGAGCGGTCGGTGAAGACCCCGAGTCCGAGGGCGGCGTCCGTGGGGGCGAGCATGCTGGCCGCCAGTGCCGCGGTCGCCCAGCCGGCTGCGGGGATGAGCCACCAGCCGGCCATCGCGCCTGCTAGGACGGTGAGGGGGAATCCGAGTAACAGCAGCCGGGCAGGAAGGGTCGCGTCGAGGCGGACCTCTCTCCATCTGAGGCTGGAGGCGTCCGCGAAGAGGATCAGCGCGAGCGTCACCTCGGCGATGATCTTCACCGCCTCGACGTCGGTCGCGACGTCCAGGATGCCGAGGCCGTGCGGGCCGATCAGGGCGCCTGCCGCGATGAACACCATCGGCGCGGTGATGGACCAACGACCCAAGCGGGCCGCCACGGCGGAGTAGCCGATGAACACCACGGCGAGCACGGCGAGCCCTGTCACCCGTTCAATCGAACACCCCGAGCGGACGAGCGCATCATGCGAACCGGATGAATCCGCGACCCCATGACCGAGCACCCGCGCTTTTCATCCGGTCCGGATGATGTGGTGCCCGGGCCCGTGCTGTGGCATGGGTCAGCCGGCCGAATCGTCGGCGACGCGAGCGGCCTCTCGACGGGAGTCGGGCGATGGTGACACGGCAAGACCGATTCCACGAAGTCGTGCTGCGCAGCTTGGCGGTGCACGACGAGCAGTTCATCGAATCGGTGCTGGGTATCCGGCTCGAGAACATCGGCGCGTCGAAACTGGACCCGAAGACCCGGGCGCTGGTGCAGCTCGGAGCGCTCCTGGCGGTGGACGCCGGCGCACCTTCCTACCAGTGGATCGTCGATGCGGCGTTCGCTTCCGGGGCCACGGTGGAGGAGATCGCGGGCGCAGTGATCGCGGTGGCGCCCACTGTCGGTGTGGAGCGGCTGGTGTCGGCCGCGCCGAAACTCGGGCTGGCCGTCGGCTACGACGTCGACGCCGCACTGGAACGTCTCGACGACGACGGCGAGATCGGCTGATGTCCGCTCATTGCCGGCGTTCCGGCGCAGCTGCCCGGGCGCTGACCGTCAAGTGTGGAAGAGGTGGAAGGCACGATGAGTGATCTCGTCGAGTACGAGCAGGGGAGCCGTTTCCCGGGGCGTATCGGGCGAACCGCCGACGACTCGTCGCCAGCATGGCCGGCACCGGTGCGGGCTCCGGACGGTGCGCCGAACGTATTGTTCTTCGTCCTCGACGACGTGGGGTACGGGCAGTTGAGCTGTTTCGGGGGCCTCGTGAGCACACCGAACATCGATCGGGTCGCCGCGTCCGGGCTGCGCTACGCCAACATGCACACGACCGCGCTGTGCTCTCCCACACGGTCGAGCATCCTCACCGGACGCAACCATCATTCCAACGGTGTCGCGTGCATCATGGAGCTCGCCACCGGATATCCCGGCTACGACGGCCGCATGCCGTTCGAGAACGGGATGCTCTCGGAGATGCTGGTCGAGTACGGCTACAACACATTCTGCCTCGGCAAATGGCATTTGTCCCCGTCAGAGGACAACACGCCGGCCGGACCGTTCCATCGGTGGCCCCTGGGGCGCGGGTTCGAACGCTTCTACGGCTTCCTCGGCGGTGAGACCAATCAGTGGTATCCGGACCTGACCCAGGACAACGGCTCGGTCACACAGCCGCGGCAGCCGGAGGACGGCTACCACTTGAGTGAGGACCTGGCCGACCAGGCGATCAAACTCATGCTGGACGCCCACGTCAACGCGCCCGAGAAGCCCTTCTTCATGTACTACGCGACGGGCGCCGCCCACGCTCCGCACCATGTCCCGAAGGAGTGGGCCGACAGGTATGCGGGTGCGTTCGACATGGGCTGGGACGCTTACCGCGAAACCGTGTTCGAGAACCAGAAGCAGATCGGCCTCTTCGCCGCCGACTCCGAACTCTCCCCGCGTGACCCGGACGTGCCGGAGTGGACGTCGCTGTCGGCCGACGAGCGCCGGTTGTACGCCCGGATGATGGAGGTGTATGCGGGCTTCCTATCGCACGCCGACCACCACTTCGGCCGCATCCTCGACACGCTCGAACGGATCGGCGAACTCGACAACACCATCATCATGATCGTCTCCGACAACGGCGCCTCGGCCGAGGGCGGGCCGACCGGCTCCTTCAACGAGATGCTCTTCTTCAACATGGTCCCCGAGAGCTTCGAGGACAATCTCGCCAAGATCGACGACCTCGGTGGGACCAGGGCGTACAACCACTACCCGTGGGGTTGGACCTGGGCCGGGAACACGCCCTTCCGGCGCTGGAAGCGAGAGACCTATCGCGGCGGATCTACGGATCCCTTCGTGCTGGCGTGGCCGGCGGGGATGACGGCCCGAGGCGAGATCCGGACGCAGTACGCCCACGTCATCGACATGGTGCCGACCGTGCTGGAGGCGATCGGCGCCGATGCGCCGGCCACCATCGGCGGTGTCACGCAGTCACCGGTGGAGGGTGTCAGCTTCGCGCACACCTTCGACGCCGCTGACGCGCCGACGAAGCACACCACTCAATACTTCGAGATGTTCGGGCACCGCTCGATCTACCACGACGGCTGGCGGGCCGTCTGCCCGTGGCCGGGCCCCAGCTTCACCGAGGCGGCGCGACACGGCCGCAAGATGGGCGACGCCATCACACCGGAGGTCCTCGACCAGCTCGATCGCGACGGCTGGGAGCTCTACCACATCGCCGAGGACCCGACCGAGGCGACGGACGTGGCGGCCGAGTTCCCCGAGCGACTGCGTGAGCTGATCGCGACCTGGTGGGCCGAGGCGGAGAAGTACAAGGTGCTGCCGCTCGACGGCTCGTTGCAGCCACGCCTCGCCGCGGAGCGTCCGCAGACGTCCAAGCCGCGCACCCGCTACGTCTACTACCCGAACGGCGCGGTGGTGCCCGCGTTCGCCGCCCCGCCCGTGTTCAACCGCCCCTACAGCATCGAGGCCGACGTCGAGATCCCCGACGGGGGCGCCCAGGGAGTCCTGGTCGCTCAGGGCGGCGACGCCGGCGGCTACAGCTTCTACCTCGAGGGTGGGCGCCTGCACTACGCGTACAACTACGTCGGCCGAGACCAGTTCACGCTGCACTCCGGGGACGTCGTGCCCAAGGGGCGGCACACGCTGCGATACGAGTTCGAGCCCACCGGCCAGCCAGACTTCAAGAACGGCAAGGGCGTGCCAGGACGTGGTCAGCTGTACGTCGACAGTCAGCTGGTCGCCAACGTCGAATTCCCGCACACCGCGCCGCTGATCTTCGAACTCGAGGGACTGAGCTGCGGCTATGACTTCGGTGCCCCCGCAGCTGACGGTTACGAGCCACCGTTCGAGTTCACCGGAATCCTTCACTCCGTCACGTTCGACGTCACCGGTGAGCTGATCAAAGACGACGAGGCGGAGCTGGCTCGGATCATGGCTCAGCAATGAACCGGGCCGAATGGCCCGCGGCGGCAGTAGGTGAGCCGCTGGACGGACGAGAGGTGGGATAGTGATCGGACCAGTGCAATTGGTGGTGCTCGGCTTCAACAAGCCTGACTTCAAAGGCGAGATCCTCGCCGAGTTCGAACGACTCAGAGCGAGCGACACCGTTCGCCTCGTCGACTCGTTGACCGTCTACAAGGACTCCGACGGCGAGGTATCCACACTCGAGGTCAGCCAGCTCTCGCAGGCGGAGGCGATCGAGTTCGGGGCCGTGGTCGGCGCTCTGATCGGCCTCGGCGCCGGCGGCGACGACGGCGTGGAGATCGGAGCCGAGGCGGGCGCGGAGGCTGGTGCCGAGGGCCTGGACTTCTTCTCCGACCAGGACGCGTGGGACGTCCTGAAGGACATCCCGAACGACTCCGCGGCCGCGCTCGTCCTGCTCGAGCACCGCTGGGCGGTCCCGGTGCGCGACGCCATCGTCCGAGCCGGTGGCTTTCCCGTCAGCGACGGCTTCATCAGTCCGCTCGACCTCGTGGCCGTCGGACTCCTGTCGGCGGCGGAGGCAGAGACCCTCGCCGCCAGCACCCAGCAGAAGGAGATCTGAGCCATGTTCGGACCGAGCAGACGTGTCGCCCGGCGCACCGCCCGGCGAACCACCCGGCGTGTGGACCGCCGACAGGACATGTTGTCGCCGGAGCCGCAGTACGCACCACCACCTCCGGCCGCGGCACCGTCCGCACCGGGGCAGCCGGCCTACGTCGCGGAGCTGGAGCAACTCGCCCGGCTCAAGCAACAAGGCCTGGTCACGGATGAGGAGTACGAGGCGAAGAAGAAGCAGATCCTCGGGATCTGACCCGACCGAACCGCCGACCAGGCCACAGCCCCACAGGTGCTGTGGTCTGGTACATGTCAGGAGCGGACCTCTCGTCCGTGGACGGTGATCGCGAAGATGACCACGACGTCGAGCGCGATCGTGATGGTCGCCCCGACGGGATAGGCCGCGAGGAAGCCGACGTTGACTATCGCGCTGACGACGGCCAACGCCACGCACACGGCGTAGGCCCACAGCCGCCCGCCCATGACCGCCAACCCGGTCAGCGCGACGGCCGCCCCGACGATGATGTGCACCCAGCCCCATCCGGTGTAGCCGACGGTGACGAGCAACTCGTCGGAGCGGACCGCGTAGTAGGAGCCGTTGAACAGCGCGACGATGCCGGCGATGACCTGGAACACCCCGGACATCAGCATGATCGTCCC
>NZ_SMLB01000058.1 GCF_004349105.1 Jiangella aurantiaca | reverse complement strand
GGCGAGAGGGGGAGGCGTCAGGTGTCGCGGCGGCGGAGATAGCGCTCGAACTCGCGGGCGATGTGCTCGCCGGAGGCCTCGGGGAGGTCGACGGTGTCACGGGCCTCTTCGAGGCGGCGGACGTACTCGGCGACGTCGGAGTCCTCTTCGGCCAGTTCGTCGACGCCGTGCTGCCAGGCCTCGGCCTGCTCGGCGAGGTCGCCCATCGGCACCGAGAGGCCCAGCAGATCCTCGACCCGCTGCAGCAGCACCATCGTCGCCTTCGGGCAGGGCGACTGTGCGACGTAGTGGGGGACGGCCGCCCAGAGCGACACGGCGTCGAGCCCGGCGCGCGTGGCGGCGTCCTGGAACACGCCGACGATGCCCGTGGGGCCTTCGTACCGGGACTGCTCCAGCCCGAGCGCCTCGGCCTGGTCGGGGTCGCTGGCCGACACGGTGACCGGCACCGGCCGGGTGTGCGGCACGTCGGCCAGCAACGCGCCCAGCGTGACGACCTGCTCGCAGCCGAGGTCGGTGGCGACGGACAGCAGCTCGGCGCAGAACGCCCGCCACCGCATGTTCGGCTCGATGCCGCGCAGCAGGACGATGTCGCGCTCGTGCTCCTTGAGGCTCACCACCGACAGCCGCGTGGTCGGCCACTGGATGCTGCGGTTGCCGTGGTCGTCGACGCTGACCAGCGGGCGGTTGACCTGGAAGTCGTAGTACTCGTCCGGGTCGAGCGCGGCCACGGCGCCGGCGTTCCAGACCCGCTCCAGATGCTCGATCCCCGCCGTCGCGGCCTCACCGGCGTCGTTCCACCCCTCGAATGCCGCGATCAGGACAGGATTGCGCAACTGCCGCGCACCATCGTTCTCCATCGCGCTCGTCTCCCTGCCTGGAAGGGTCACAACCCCGTCGTCCTCTCGACCAACCCTACGGCTCCACGGCGCGAAAGGCGCGCCAAGGCCATCCCAAAATCAGAGACGAATCGTCCGTATGCCGGACGATTCCTTGTGAGCAGGCCGGACGGCCCTAGTCTGGCGGGATGCGGGGGAGCCTGAGGGAAGCTTTGTCCCGGCGCGTCGTGGTGGCCGACGGTGCGATGGGAACCATGCTGCAGGTGGCCGACCTGACCCTCGACGACTTCGAGGGGCACGAGGGCTGCAACGAGATCCTCAACGTCACCAGGCCCGACGTCGTCCGCCACATCCACGACGCCTACTTCGCGGTCGGCGTCGACGCGGTCGAGACGAACACGTTCGGCGCCAACTGGGCGAACCTGGGGGAGTACGGCATCGCCGGTCGCATCCGCGAGCTCGCCGAGGCCGGCGCCCGGCTGGCCCGCGAGGTCGCCGACGACTGGTCGACGGCGGACCGGCCGCGCTGGGTGCTGGGCAGCGTCGGCCCGGGCACCAAGCTGCCGTCGCTCGGGCACGTCGACTTCGCCACGCTCCGTGACGCCTACCGCACCCAGGTCGAGGGTTTGCTGGCCGGCGGCGTCGATGCCGTTCTCGTCGAGACCGCGCAGGACCTGCTGCAGGCCAAGGCCGCCCTCATCGGCGCCCGCCGGGCCATGAAGGCCGCCGGCGTCGAGGACGTCGCCCTGATGGTCAACGTGACCGTCGAGACGACCGGCACTATGCTGCTCGGCTCGGAGATCGGGGCCGCGCTGACGGCGCTGGCGCCGCTGGGCGTCGACCACATCGGCCTCAACTGCGCCACCGGCCCGGCCGAGATGAGCGAGCACCTGCGGCATCTGGCCCGATACGCCCGGACGGGGCTGGCCTGCATGCCGAACGCCGGCCTGCCGGAGCTGACGGCGAACGGCGCACACTACCCGCTGACGCCGCAGCAGCTGGCCGATGCGCACGACCTGTTCACCGCCGAGTACGGCCTCGCGCTGGTCGGCGGCTGTTGCGGCACGACGCCGGAGCACCTGCGCCAGGTGGTCGAGCGGGTCGGCGGCCGGGAGATCACGCCGCGCCGGCCGCAGGACGAGCCCGGCGCCGCGAGCCTCTACCAGCACGTCCCGTTCCGCCAGGACACCTCGTATCTCGCGATCGGCGAGCGCACCAACGCCAACGGCTCCAAGGCGTTCCGCGAGGCCATGCTCGAGCGCCGGCTGGACGACTGCGTCGAGATCGCCCGCGCGCAGACCCGCGACGGCTCGCACCTGCTCGACCTGTGCGTCGACTACGTCGGCCGTGACGGGACGGCGGACATGCGCGAGCTGGCCGCCCGGCTGGCGACCGCCAGCACGCTGCCGCTGGTGCTGGACTCCACCGAGCCGGCGGTCATCGAGGCCGGTCTGGAGTGCCTGGGCGGGCGCAGCGTCGTCAACTCCGTCAACTACGAGGACGGCGACGGCCCCACGTCGCGCATCCGGACGGTCATGCCGATCATCAAGGAGCACGGCGCCGCCGTCGTCGCGCTCACCATCGACGAGGAGGGCCAGGCCCGGACGGCGGAGTGGAAGCTGCGCGTCGCCGAGCGGCTGATCGAGCAGCTCACCGGCGAGTGGGGCATGCGCATCGAGGACATCATCGTCGACTGCCTGACGTTCCCGATCGCCACCGGCCAGGAGGAGACCCGCCGCGACGGCGTCGAGACCATCGAAGCGATCCGCGAGCTGAAGCGGCGCCATCCGACGGTGCAGACGACGCTCGGCGTCTCCAACGTCTCGTTCGGTCTCAACCCCGCCGCGCGCGTCGTGCTGAACTCCGTCTTCCTGCACGAGTGTGTCGCCGCCGGTCTGGACTCCGCGATCGTCCACTCCGCCCGCATCCTCCCGGTGTCGCGGATCCCGGAGGAGCAGTACCAGGTCGCGCTGGACCTCGTGTACGACCGGCGCACTCCCGGCTACGACCCGCTGGCCCGGTTCCTGGAGCTGTTCGAGGGCGTCAGCTCGGCGACGGAGGACCGCGCGGCCGCGCTGGCCGGGCTGCCGCTGTTCGAGCGGCTGGAACGGCGCATCGTCGACGGCGAGCGCAAGGGCCTGGAAACCGACCTCGACGAGGCGCTCCAGGAGAAGCCGGCGCTCGACATCGTCAACGACACGCTGTTGAACGGCATGCGCACCGTCGGCGAGCTGTTCGGCAGCGGCCAGATGCAGCTGCCGTTCGTGCTCCAGAGCGCCGAGGTGATGAAGGCGGCCGTCGCCCACCTCGAGCCGCACATGGAAAAGGCGGACGACGGCAGCGGCAACATCAAAGGCACCATCGTGCTGGCCACCGTCAAGGGCGACGTCCACGACATCGGCAAGAACCTCGTCGACATCATCCTGTCGAACAACGGCTACTCCGTCGTGAACCTCGGCATCAAGCAGCCGATCAACGCGATCCTCGAGGCCGCCGCGGAGCACGACGCCGACGTCATCGGCATGTCGGGTCTGCTGGTGAAGAGCACGGTCGTGATGAAGGAGAATTTGGAGGAGATCAACCAGCGCGGGCTGTCGGCGCGCTGGCCGGTCATCCTCGGCGGCGCGGCCCTGACCCGCGCCTTCGTCGAGGACGACCTCGCCGAGCTGTACGCGGGCGAGGTCCGCTACGCCCGCGACGCGTTCGAGGGACTGCGGCTGATGGACGCGATCGCCAGCGTCCGCACCGACCCGGACAAGCAGCTGGCCGACGTCCTGCCGGCGCTGCGCAAGCGCCGCGTCGCCCGCACCACCGTCACCGCCCGGCCGGACGACGACGGCGACGACGTGCGCTCCGACGTCGCCACAGACAACGCTGTGCCGGTGCCGCCGTTCTGGGGCACCCGGGTGGTCCGCGGCCTGCACCTCGCCGACTACGCGGCCTACCTGGACGAGCGGGCCACGTTCATGGGCCAGTGGGGCCTCAAGGGCTCCCGCGGGGGGCCGTCGTACGAGGAGCTGGTCGAGACCGAGGGCCGCCCCCGGCTGCGGATGTGGCTGGACCGGCTGCACACCGAGAGCATCCTCGAGGCGGCCGTCGTCTACGGCTACTTCCCCGCCGTCTCCGAGGGCCGCGACCTCGTCGTCCTCGACCCCGAGGACCACCGCAAGGAGCTGGAGCGGTTCAGCTTCCCTCGGCAGCGCCGCGACCGCCGGCTGTGCCTGGCCGACTTCTTCCGGCCGCGCACCTCCGGCGAGGTGGACGTCGTCGCCTTCCAACTGGTCACCATGGGCTCCGGCGTGGCCGAGGCGACGGCGAAGCTGTTCGCCGGCAACGCCTACCGCGACTACCTGGAGCTGCACGGGCTGTCGGTCCAGCTGACCGAGGCGCTGGCGGAGTACTGGCACGCGCGAGTCCGCGACGAGCTGGGCTTCGGCGCCGAGGACGACACCGAGCTGGGCGGCATCCTCAAGCAGGAGTACCGCGGGTCGCGCTATTCGTTCGGATATCCGGCCTGCCCGGATCTCGCCGACCGCGTCAAGCTGGTCCGGCTGCTGCGGCCCGAGAGGATCGGCGTCGACCTGTCCGAAGAGCTGCAGCTGCACCCGGAGCAGTCGACCGACGCGCTGGTCGTCCACCACCCCGAGGCGAAGTACTTCAACGCGACGTGACACCGCCCGCGGGCCCGCCGGGAGACAGGATCGCCGGGCCGCGCGGACGGGAGACGTGGGTGGTGGGGCGGTGGGCTCAGCCGGGCATGCCGTTGGTCTCCGGCCGGCCGGCCTGCTCGGTGACGGCGAACCGGACGGAGCCCTCCGGGTCGACCGAGGCGTCGAGGGCCTTGTCGTCCAGCATGGCTGCGGCGTCGGCGTCGAGGAACAGCACCGCGCCGGCGTCGTCGAGGATCTGGTCGCCTACCTCGGGCGCGGGCCGCAGTTCGAGATCGAGGCCGCCGTCGGCGTTGGCCGCGATCCGCATGCCGGTCCCGGTGGGCAGGTCGTCGCGGCCCTCGATGTTGCGGATGACCGCGGCCGCGTTCTGGGTGAGTGTGAGCATGGTGAAACGCACCTCCGCTGGGCGCGCGGCAGCGCACCCGTTTCCTCGGTGTGGGGATTGTCGGCATCGGCGCCGATGCCCGGAGACGGCGGGCCGCAGGCCGGCCCGCGATCGTACGGCGGGGGTTTATCGATCCTCTCCCGGCCGACAGACGCCGGTTGACGAGCCGCTCGCACCACCCACGCTTCCCGCTGACGGCCCATCCGTCAAGCGCCGGGCGGCCATTCGTCCGAGTTCGGCGTGGGGATCGCGGCATGGGACCATGGAGTACGTGACTTCGCCTCTGCCTGCCGCCGTCCTGTGGGACATGGACGGCACCATCATCGACACCGAGCCGCTGTGGATGGGCGCCGAGGAGGCCCTCGTGCTGCGCCACGGCGGCACCTGGACCGACGCCGACGGCCTCTCCCTGGTCGGCAGCGACCTGCTCGAGTCCGCCGCTTACATCCGCGAACGCGGCAACATCCCGATGACGCCGCCGCAGATCGTGGACCACTTGGTGGGCGAGGTGCTGAAGGGCATCGGCGACGGCGTCACCTGGCAGCCGGGCGTGTTCGAGCTGCTGACGGAGGTGCGCGCGCTCGGCGTGCCGCAGGCGCTGGTGACCATGTCGTACCGCGGGCTGGCCGAGGCGGTCGTCGGGCGGCTGCCCGCGGGCCTGTTCGGCGCCGTCGTCACCGGCGACGAGGTGACCAACGGCAAACCGCACCCGGAGCCGTACCTGACGGCGGCCCGCGAGCTCGGCGCCGATCCGGCCGAGTGCATCGTGATCGAGGACTCCCCGCGCGGGGCGGCCGCCGGACTCGCCGCCGGCGCGCTGGTGTTGTCCGTCCCGAACGCCGTCGCGGCGGTGCCGGAGCCAGGGCTCGTCGTCATCGACTCGCTGGCCGGAATCCGAGCGGCGGACCTGCTCGCCTTGTTCGACGACGCCACGCTTGATCGAGTGTAATGTCACATTGTCATTTCGCATGGTTTGACTGACAAAAGAATGTTGCGAAATCGCGATGTCATCCTGACAACTCGGTGACTATCCACCCGTCCCGCAGGAAGTACTGTCACAGGCCAACCGGTCGGGAACACCGCCCGGCAGTCGAGCTGTGTGAGGTGTGACATGCGTGGCATGAGCCTGAACCGCAGGCTGGCCGCGGGAGCCGCGGCCGGTGCCCTGGCCCTGGGGCTCACGGCGTGTGGCGGAGACGACGACGACGGCTCCGCTGAGGGCGGCGACGGCGGCGGCACGCTCGTCTTCGCCGGTTCCGCCGATCCAGTGATCCTGGACGGCGCCCTGGTCAGCGACGGCGAGTCGACCCGGGTCATCAACCAGATCTTCGAGGGCCTGGTCCGCAGCGAGGAGGGCGGCACCGAGATCGAGCCGGCGCTCGCCGAGTCGTGGGAGGCCAGCGAGGACGGCCTGACGTGGACCTTCACGCTGCGTGAGGGCGTGACGTTCCACGACGGCGAGGCGCTCACCGCCGAAGCCGTCTGCTTCAACTTCGAGCGCTGGTACAACTTCGCCGGCGTCCTGCAGAGCCCTGCGGTCTCCTACTACTGGGGCACCGTCATGGGCGGGTTCGCCGTCAACGAGGACCCCGCCATGGGGGAGAGCCTCTACACCGGCTGCGAGGCCACCGACGAGCGGACCGCGGTCATCACGCTGTCGCGGCCCTCATCGGCGTTCCTGTCCGCGCTGGCCATGCCGGCGTTCACCATCGCCAGCCCGGCCGCGCTGCAGGAGTTCGAAGCCGACGCCGTCAGCGGAACCGGCGAGTCGCCGTCGTTCGACGGGACCTTCGGATACGAGCACCCTGTCGGCACCGGTCCGTTCCAGTTCGAGTCGTGGGAGCGCGGCAGCGAGGTGCGGCTGAGCAAGTACGAGGACTACTGGGACGAGCCCGCACAGGTCGACGAGCTGATCTTCACCGTCATCCCGGACGGCCCGGCCCGCCGGCAGGCGCTGGAGAGCGGCGAGATCGACGGCTACGACCTGGTCGACCCGGCCGACGTCGAGCTGCTCGAGAGCAGCGGCTACCAGATCCTGCGCCGCCCGGCGTTCAACGTCGCCTACATCGGGTTCCAGCAGAACGTCCCGCCGTTCGACAACCTGCAGATCCGGCAGGCGATCGCGCACGCGATCGACTTCGACAACATCATCCGGACCAACTACCCCGAGGGTGCGGTCCGGGCGACGCAGTTCATGCCGCCGGAGCTGTTCGGCTGGGCCGACGACGTCACGACGTACGACTACGACCCCGACCGCGCCCGCGAGCTGATCGCGCAGTCCGGCGTCACGAACCTGACGCTGCCGTTCTGGTACCCGACCGACGTCACCCGCCCATACATGCCGAACCCGCAGGCCAACTGGGAGCTGATGGCCGCGGACCTCGAAGCGGTGGGCTTCACCATCGAACCGCACACGGCGCCGTGGAACCCGGACTACCTGGACGCCACCCAGACCGGCGGCACGCCGATGTTCCTGCTCGGCTGGAACGGTGACTTCGGTGACCCGGACAACTTCATCGGCACGTTCTTCCAGGACGTCAACCCACAGTTCGGCAGCTTCGACAACCCGGAGATCTTCGCCAAGCTCGACGAGGCCGAGGCGGAGACCGACCAGGACCGGCGGGCCGAGCTGTACCAGGAGGCGAACCGGCTGATCATGGACTTCGTGCCGGGCGTCCCGTACGTCCACAGCGAACCGGCCATCGCCTTCCGCGAGGGCGTGTCCGGCTTCGTGCCCGACCCGTTGTCGAACGAGAGCTTCGCGACCGTAACGGTTGATTGACGACGTCTAGATGCTCAAGTTCGTCGCACGGCGGCTGCTGCTGCTCGTCCCGATCCTGTTCGGGCTGTCGGTGCTGCTGTTCGTATGGTTGCGTGCGCTCCCAGGAGGGCCGGCCCAGGCTCTCCTGGGAGAGCGCGCGACCGCGGACTCCGTCGCCCGCATCGAGGCCCTCTACGGCCTCAACGAGCCGTGGTACGTCCAGTACTGGAAGTTCGTGTCCTCCGCCATCCAGCTCGACTTCGGCAACAGCGCCCGCACCAACCGGCCGGTCACCGAGGAGATGGCCCGGACCTTCCCGGCGACCTTCGAGCTGGCCATCGCGGCGCTGATCTTCGCGGTCGGCATCGGCATCCCGCTGGGCTACTACGCCGCGAAGAAGTACGGCACCTGGCTGGACAACGTGTCGGTGTCCGGCTCGCTGCTGGGCGTCGCGGTGCCGGTGTTCTTCCTGGCCTACATCCTCAAGTACGTCTTCAGCGTCCAGCTGGGCTGGTTCCCGACCCAGGGGCGGCAGGACCCGCGCATCGACGCGGACCATCCCACCGGGCTGTACGTGCTCGACGGCCTCATCACCGGCAATCTCGAGGCCAGCTGGGACGCGATCATGCACCTGGTGCTGCCGGCCATCGCGCTGGGCGCCATCCCGCTGGCCATCATCGTCCGCATCACCCGGGCCAGCGTGCTCGACGTCGTGCACGAGGACTACGTGCGCACGGCCGAGGCGAAGGGCCTGTGGGAGCGCACCATCACCCGCCGGCACGTGCTGCGCAACGCGCTGCTGCCGGTGGTCACCGTCATCGGGCTGCAGGCCGGGCTGCTGTTCTCCGGTGCGATCCTGACCGAGACGGTGTTCGCGTTCGACGGCGTCGGCCGGTTCATCGCCGAGGCGATCAGCAACCGCGACTACGCGGTGCTGCAGGGGTTCATCCTGGTGATCGCTGCGATGTACGTCGTCGTGAACCTGCTCGTCGACGTGTCGTACGGTCTGATCGACCCACGAGTTCGGGTGCGGTGAGCCAGATGCCGACCGCGAGGTCCCAGACAGGCGGCGAGTCCCACAATGGAAAGGGGGAACGTGCATGAGCCTGTCCGAAGTCGAGGCGACCACCGAGTCAGAGCAGGTCGAGCAGGCGGCCGGCAACCTCCGCAAGGAGGCGTGGAAGCGGCTGCGCCGCGACCCCGTCGCCCTGGTCGGGTTCGCCCTGATCGCGTTCTTCGTCCTGGTCGCGATCTTCGCGCCGCTCATCGCGCCGTACGCCCCGGACGCCCAGCCGGGCCGCGGCATGATCACGCCGACGAACATTCCCGGCCCGTCCGCGGACCACTGGTTCGGGCTGGACGCGTCCGGGCGCGACGAGTTCAGCCGGGTGGTCTACGGCGCCCGGCAGTCGCTGCTCGTCGGCGTCGTCGCGACCCTGATCGGCATGGCCGGCGGCCTGCTGCTGGGCACCCTCGCCGGCGCGTTCGGCGGCAAGGTCGACGCCGTCGTCATGCGCATCGTCGACGTCATGCTCTCGATCCCCGGCCTGCTGATGGCGATCGCCATCGCGGCGCTGCTGGGTGCCAGCCTGTGGTCGGTGATGATCGCCATCGCGATCATCAACGTGCCGGTGTTCGCCCGGCTGCTCCGGGGCCAGATGCTGGCGCAACGCGGTTCCGACTACGTGCTGGCCGCGGTGTCGATCGGCGTACGGAGACGGCCGATCGTGCTCGGGCACATCCTGCCGAACTCGATCTCGCCGGTCATCGTCCAGGCCACCTTGACGCTGGCGACGGCGATCATCGAGGCCGCAGGGCTGTCCTTCCTCGGTCTGGGCAGCGCCGACCCCCGCGTCCCCGAGTGGGGACGCATGCTCGCCGACACCCAGCGCTACCTGGCCTCCGCGCCGCACCTGGCGTTCTTCCCCGGCATCGCGATCGTCGTCGCCGCACTGGGCTTCACCATGCTCGGCGAGCGGCTGCGCGAGGCCATCGACCCCAAGTACCGGCGGTGAGCGTGACCAACTCCGAACCCCTGCTCGACGTCCGCGACCTGTCCGTCACGTTCACCCGCAAGGGCGGGCCGAGCGTGCGGGCCGTCGACGGCGTCTCGTTCACCGTGCGGCCGGGCGAGACCGTCGGCCTGGTGGGCGAGTCGGGCAGCGGCAAGAGCGTGACGTCGCTGGCGGTCATGGGACTGCTGCCGCGCCGCGGGGTCCAGGTGGGCGGGCAGGTGGCCTTCGACGACGACGATCTGCTGACGCTGCCGCGCGACCGGATGCGCGACATCCGCGGCCGCGACATCGCCATGGTGTTCCAGGATCCGATGTCGTCGCTGAACCCGGTGGTGCCCATCGGGATCCAGGTCACCGAGGTGCTGGAACGCCACCAGGACCTCAAGGGCGACACGGCCCGGGCGGCGGCCGAGGACCTGCTGTCCCGCGTCGGCATCCCCGACCCGGCCCGCCGGCTCAAGGAGTACCCGCACCAGCTGTCAGGCGGCATGCGCCAGCGCGCGCTCATCGCCATGGCCCTGGCCTGCCGGCCGCGGCTGCTCATCGCCGACGAGCCGACGACGGCGCTCGACGTCACCATCCAGGCGCAGATCATCGAACTGCTCAAGGAGCTGGTGCAGGACACGGGCGCGTCGCTGGTGATGATCACGCACGACCTCGGCGTCGTCGCAGGCCTGTGCGACACGGTCCACGTCATGTACTCCGGCCGGATCGTCGAGTCGGCCGGCCGGCGGGAGCTGTTCGCGCAGCCGCGGCACCCGTACACCGGCGGGCTGCTGGCGTCGGTGCCTCGGCTGGACGCCCCGCGCGGCGCGCCGCTGCACCCGATCCCGGGCTCGCCGACGGACGTGCTGCGCTGGTCCAGGGGATGCGCCTTCGCCCCGCGCTGCCCGAACCGCATCGAGCCGTGCACCGACGGCCCGCCGCCGCTGGAGTCCATCGGCGGACGGTCGCTGCGCTGCCTGAACCCGCTGACGGAGACCGAGGAGGTGGCCACGCGATGAACGACCAGACATCTGCGGCCTCGGCTGAGAAGCGTGCCTCGTCCGACGGCCTCCTCTCGGTCCGCGGTCTCGAGGTCCACTTCCCGATCAGGTCCGGGATCATCATCGAACGCCAGGTCGGCGCCGTGAAGGCGGTCGACGGCGTCGACCTCGACATCCCGCGCGGTGCCACCGTCGGGCTGGTGGGGGAGTCCGGCTGCGGCAAGTCGACGCTCGGCCGGGCGATCCTGCGACTGGTCGAGCCGACCGCGGGCACCGTCACGTTCGACGGCACCGACCTGGGGGCGCTGGCCGGCGAGGAGCTGCGGCGCATGCGCCGGCAGCTGCAGATGGTCTTCCAGGACCCGATGGCCAGCCTCGACCCGCGCCAGAACGTCCAGTCGGTGATCAGCGAGCCGCTGCGGGCGCACGGCGTCGGCGGCGACCACCGGGCCCGGGTGCGTGAGCTGCTGGACCTCGTCGGGCTGCCCGCGTCGGCGGCGAACCGGTACCCGCACGAGTTCTCCGGCGGCCAGCGCCAGCGCATCGGCATCGCCCGGGCGATCGCGCTGGAGCCGCAGCTGATCGTGGCCGACGAGCCGGTGTCGGCGCTGGACGTGTCCATCCAGGCGCAGGTGGTGAACCTGCTGGAGGAGCTGCAGGACCGGCTCGGCCTGACCTACCTGGTCATCGCGCACGACCTCGCCGTCGTCCGGCACATCGCCGACATCGTCGCGGTCATGTACCTGGGCGGGCTGGTCGAGCAGGCGCCGTCGGACGACCTGTACGCCACGCCGCTGCACCCATACACGAAGGCGCTGATGTCCGCGGTGCCGATCCCGGACCCGGCGGTGGAGGACGCCCGGCAGCGGATCCTGCTCCAGGGCGACCTGCCCTCGCCGGCCGACCCGCCGCCCGGCTGCCGCTTCCACACCCGCTGCCCGTTCCGGCAGCCGACCCGGTGCGCCGACGAGCGGCCGGCGCTGCGGACGGTGGCCGGCCATCCGGCGACGCACCGGGTGGCGTGTCACTGGGCGGAGGACATCGAGGCGGGCCGCATCCAGCCGGCCGCCGAGGCCGTCATCGAGCCCGACCCGGCGCCCGATCCCGCGACCTGACGTCCCCGCGACATCACTCCGTCGTGATAGCGCGCAGCACGTCGAGCTTGGCGGCGCGGCGGGCCGGCCAGACGGCGGCCAGCACGCCGATCACCGCGGCCAGGACCACGAACACGATCAGCTGCCCGCCGGGGATCGAGAGCACCTCGAGCCCGTCGTCGGCGATGGCGCGCTGCAGCGACACCCCGAACAGCAGGCCGAGCGCCACGCCGAGCACGGCACCGAGGACGGCGATCGCGATCGACTCCAGCCGGATCGTGCGGCGCAGCTGGCGCCGGCTCATGCCGACCGCCCGCAGCAGGCCGACCTCGCGGGTGCGCTCCATCACCGACAGCGCCAGCGTGTTGACGATGCCCAGGACGGCGATCAGCACGGCCAGCCCGAGCAGCGCGTACACCAGGAACAGCAGCTGGTTCACCTGGTCGCGGGACTGCTGCTTGTACTCCTCCTGGTCCTGGACGGTGACCGTCGGGATGTCCGCGGTGGCCTCGTCCAGGCCGTCGTGCAGGGTGGCGAGGTCGGCACCGTCGTCGGCGATGACGTAGAGCAACGTGTCCAGCGACGGCACCGCGCCGTCCTCCAGCGTCTGCTGGCTGACGACGACGCCCCCGGCCAGCAGCGGCGACTGCGCGTAGATGCCGGCCAGCTCGATGTCCTCGTCGGAGCCGGGCAGCTGCAGCCGGACGGTGTCGCCGACCGACAGCCCCTCGGACTCGGCCTGGTCCTCGCCGATGAGGAACTGACCGGGCCCGAGCTCGTCGGTGCCCTCGACCATCTCGAGGTCGGCCGCCCGGCTGTACGCGACCGGGTCGAACGCCTGCAGGAAGGTCTGGTCGCCGTCGACGATGCCGCCGGACATCCGCACCGAGACCACCTCGTCGACGCCGTCGACCTGGCTGACCTCTTCGGCGATGGTGGGGGAGAACGGCTGCCCGACGGCGTTGGAGACGACGAACTGCGCGCGCACGCCGTCGTCGAGCGCGCTGTCGACCGTCGCGTTGGCCGACGCACCGACGATGGAGATGGCCGTGACCAGCGCCATGCCGATCATCAGCGCCGACGCCGTGGCCGCCGTGCGGCGCGGGTTGCGCAGCGCGTTCTCGCGGGCCAGCCGGCCGACGGTGCCGAAGGCCCGCGGGTACCAGCCGGCCACGACGCGGAGCACGGGCGCCACGAGCACCGGCGCCAGCAGCGCCACACCGATGAACACGGCGAAGATGCCGGCGCCGACCATGAGCGCCGCGTCGTCGACGTCGGCGAACAGGCCGGTCGCCATGGCCGCGGCGCCGAGCAGCGTCAGCGGCGCACCGACCCAGAGGTGCACCCGGCGCGACGACTCGGTGTTGACGACGTCGTCGCGCATCGCCGCGACCGGCGGGACCCTCGACGCCCGCCGGGCCGGGACGAACGCGGCGATCATCGTCACCACGATGCCGACCACGTAGGAGATGACGACGGTGCGCGGCAGCAGCACCAGCCCACCGCCGAGCTCGAGCCCGAACAGGCCGAACACCCACTTGAGCAGCTGGGCCACCCCGAGGCCGAGCAGCAGGCCGAGCGTCGACCCGACGACGCCGACGACGAACGCCTCCAGCAGCACCGACCGCGTCACCTGCCCGCGGCCGGCGCCCATTGCCCGGTACAGCGCCATCTCCTGCGACCGCTGCGCCACCAGGATCGAGAACGTGTTGAGGATGAGGAACACGCCGACGAACAGCGCGATCGCGGCGAACACCAGCAGGAACGTGTTGAAGAAGCCGAGGCCCTCCTCGATCGCCGACGCCGTCTCCTCGTCGACCTCGGCGCCGGTCAGCGCCTCGAAGTCGCCGGGGAGGATCGCGCTGATCTCGTCGCGGACCTCCTCGGCGCTGCTGCCGTCGGCGGCCGTCACCGAGATGCGGTTGTAGGCGTCCTCGCCGTCGAGGAACAGCTCCTGGGCGTAGCCGGTCTCGAACACCGACAGGCTGGCGCCGGCCAGGCTGCCGGACTCGCCGAACCGGACGACGCCGACCAGCTCGGCCGAGACCCGTGGCTCGTCGCCGGAGCTGACGAACTGCACCTCGTCGCCGATCTGGTAGCCGGCGTTCTCGAACGTGCGGTCGTCCAGCGCGACCTCGCCGGGGCCGGCCGGCAGCTCGCCGTCGACCAGCTCGAGCACCGGGTCACCCTCGGCGTTGGCGCCGTCGTGCCAGTTGACGGCGATGCCAGGGGCGCCCTGGGTGGTCATGACGTCGCCGTCGGTGTCGAGGACGAAGAAGCTCTGGTTCTCGATCTCGCCGTCGGCGCGCTCGACGCCGGGCAGGCCGGCGACCTCGTCCACCAGCCCGGACGGGATGGTCGTCGTGGTGCCGGTCGCGAAGCCGGAGAACAGGTCGGTCTCGCCCGGCAGGTCGGGCCGGACGACGACGTCGGAGGACAGGCCGCCGAAGATGTCGTCGAAGGTGCGGTCGATCGTGTCGGTGAACACGTACGACCCGGCCACGAACGCCACGCCGAGCACGATGGCGAACGCGCTCATCGCCAGCCGCAGCTTCCGCGCGGCCAGGCTCTTGAGGGTGGCGCGGATCATGCCTGCTGCCCCACGGCGTCGAAGCCCTTCATCCGCTCCAGCACCTTCTCCGCGGTCGGGTCGGCCATCTCGTCGACGATCTGGCCGTCGGCCAGGAACAGCACCCGGTCGGCGTAGGCGGCGGCATTGGGGTCGTGCGTGACCATGACGATGGTCTGCTCGAACTCGCGGACCGAGCGGCGCAGGAACGACAGCACCTCGGTGCCGGACCGGGAGTCGAGGTTGCCGGTGGGCTCGTCGGCGAAGATGATCTCCGGCTTGCTGACCAGCGCCCGGGCGCACGCGACCCGCTGCTGCTGGCCGCCGGAGAGCTGGTTCGGCTTGTGGCTGAGCCGGTCGGCCAGCCCGACCGTCGCGATGACGTTGTCGAACCAGTCCTTGTCGACCGGGCGGCCGGCGATGTCGAGCGGCAGGGTGATGTTCTCGCGCGCCGTCAGCGTCGGGACCAGGTTGAAGGCCTGGAAGATGAAGCCGATCTTGTCGCGGCGCAGCCGGGTGAGCTCCTTGTCGTTCAGCCGGCTCAGCTCGGTGTCGCCGATGTAGACCTGCCCGGACGTCGACGAGTCCAGCGCGGCCATGCAGTGCATGAGCGTGGACTTGCCGGAGCCGGACGGACCCATGATCGCGGTGTACCGGCCGGCGGTGAACTCCACTGTCACGCCGCCGAGCGCCACCACTCGTGTGTCGTCCTTGCCATAGATCTTCGTCAGGTCAACGGCGCGGGCCGCCGTGCGCGGCGAACTGGGTTCCGTCGTCACCGGTGCGCTCCTCGTCAGCTGGTTCGTGGATCGTGTTCCACGCTAGGGCGCGGCGCGGCCGGAGTGATCAGCGAACCGCACGGTTTGCGGGCTCCGCCGTGAGGAGTAGGGCGCGGGCCGGCGCCGTCCTGCGGGCGTACGACGTGCCGGGCATTGGGTACGTCGTGGGCGACGTCGCTCATCGCGTGGAGGCACAGTGTTCGAGGGATTCGAGGAGTTCACCGTCACGACCGGCCACGGCACGGTGTTCGGGCGCCGCGGCGGGTCGGGCGCGCCGGTCTTGTTGCTGCACGGAATCCCGCAGACCCACGTCATGTGGCGGCTGGTCGCGCCGGAGCTGGCCCGCGAGTTCTCCGTCGTGGTCACCGATCTCCGCGGTTACGGGTCCAGCGACGCTCCCGGAGGCGACCCCGAGCACGCCGAGTACGCGATGCGCGAGTTGGCCCGCGACCAGGTCGAGGTGATGGACCAGCTCGGCTACCGGACCTTTTGCGTCGCGGGCCACGATCGTGGCGCACGCTGTGCCTATCGAGCGGCACTGGACCATCCGGAGCGCATCGACGCGCTGGCGGTGCTGGACATCATCCCGATCGCCGATGCCTTCGCGCGTGCGAACCGGGACTTCGCGATCGGGTACTGGGTCTGGTCGTTCCTCGCCGCACCCGCGCCGCTCCCGGAGCGCCTCATCGCCGGTGATCCCGATGCCTTCGTCGACCACCTGCTCGACGACTGGGCCGACCGGCCGGAGGTCTTCACCGAAGACGTCAGAGCGGCCTATCGAGCGCAGTTCCACGACCCGTCCCGCGTACACGCCATCTGCGAGCAGTACCGCGCCGCGGTGACGCACGATGTCGTCCACGATGAAGCCGACAGACTCGGCGGCTTCAGCTGCCCGGTGCTCGCTCTGTGGAGCGACAGCGGCGCGGTCGCGAGGTGGTACGACCCGCTCGAGGTCTGGCGCGCATGGGCCCGAGACGTCAGTGGCGCGGCGGTCCACGCCGGACACTTCCTCGCCGAGGAAGCACCGGAGGAGACGACGCGCCTGATCGTAGGCTTCCTCAGGTCGATTCCGCAGCGGGCGGACGCGCCGAGCACCGGCGCTCAGAGGGCGCCGGGCTGGACCAGACCGCTCTCGTAGGCGTAGACGGCGGCCTGGACGCGGTCGCGCAGCCCCAGCTTCGTCAGGACGTTGCCGACGTGGGTCTTCACCGTCGTCTCCGAGACGACCAGCTCGGCGGCGATCTCGGCGTTGGAGTAGCCGCGCGCCACCAGCGTCAGCACCTCGCGCTCGCGGTCGGTGAGGTGGCGCAGATTGGCCGGCGTGGGGGAGTCCGTGGCGGGGAAGCGGCTGGCGAACATGTCCAGCAGCCGCCGGGTGATGCTCGGCGCCACGACGGCGTCGCCGCGCGACACCGTCCGGATCGCCGTGACGAGGTCCTCGGCCGGCACGTCCTTGAGCAGGAATCCGCTGGCGCCGGCCCGCAGCGCCTCGACGACGTACTCGTCGAGGTCGAACGTGGTGAGGACGAGCACGCGCGGCGTGGTCTCGCGGGCCGCGCCGGTGATCTGCCGGGTCGCCTGCACGCCGTCGACCCGCGGCATCCGGATGTCCATCAGCACGACGTCGGGCTGCAGCGCCCGCGCGTCGGCGACAGCCTGCTCGCCATCGCCGGACTCGCCGACCACCGCGATGTCCGCCTCCGCCTCGAGGATCATGCGGAAGCCGGTGCGCAGCAGCGGCTGGTCGTCCACCAGCAGGACCCGGATGGGCTGAGCCGTCATCGTGACACCGTTCCGTGCTTGCCGGTCACGTTCCTCGATTCGTTCGCCCCGCTGGGGGCTTCATTCCTCGGCTGTGGGCGGGGCTCACTCATCTCGTCACCGTTCCGTTGCCGTCGTACGGGATCTTCGCCCGCACCTCGTAGCCGCCGCCGCGGCGTGGTCCGGCCGCGAGGGTTCCACCATAGAGGGCCACCCGCTCGCGCATGCCCAGCAGTCCGTGGCCGGGCCGGCGCCCCTCCAGCGCTGCCGCGACGCCGCGGCCGTCGTCGCAGATCTCGACGTGCACCTCCGACGGCAGGTACCGGACGTTGACGGCGGCCGTGGAGGGGCCGGCGTGCTTGATGGTGTTCGTCAGCGCCTCCTGGATGACCCGGAACGCGGCGAGGTCGACGCCGACGGGGACCGCGCCCGGCTCGCCATCGATGGTCACGTCCACCGGCAGCCCGGCGTCGCGCATCTGCTCGGCCAGTTGGGCGAGGTCGCCGAGCCCCGGCTGCGGCGCCAGCGTGGCCGGCTGGGCGCCGCGGTCGTCGCCGTCGGGGCTGCGCAGGACACCGACGACACGGCGCATCTCCGCCAGCGCGGACCGGCCGATCTCTTCGATCGCCGCCAGCGCGTCGGCCGTGCGGTCGACGTCGCGGTGCAGCGAGCGCCGTGCGCCGGCAGCCTGCACCGTCATGACGGACACGTGGTGCGCGACGACGTCGTGCAGCTCACGGGCGATGCGCGAGCGCTCCTCGGCGATGGCGGCCCGCACCTCGACGTCGTTGGCGCGCTCCAGACGGCGGGCGCGGTCCTCCAGCTCGGCCGTGTAGAGCCGCCGGCTGCGTACCGCCCGCCCGATGCCCCAGGCGCCGAGGATGAGCAGACCGCTGATGACGACGTTCGCAGGCACGTCCATCGATTGCTCGGGATGCCGGCCGGCGCTCGCCGCGGCGTAGGCGCTGGACGTGGCGATATGCGCGGCCGTGACCAGCAGCGAGGACGCCAGCCCGGCGTAGTTGGCCGCGCTGTAGACGGCGATCAGGAGGACGGCGGCGGCCGTCGGCATGGCGTAGTCGACGCCGACGAACGCCAGCATCCCGGCGGCCGTGCCGAGCCCGACCGCGACGGGATACCGCCGCCGGACGATCAGCGGCGCGGTGATGGCCAGCACCAGCACGACGCCGAACGCGTCGGGATCCGCATAGTCGACGCCGCTGGGATCGGTGTAGACGAACAGCGCGACGACGCCCGTCACCGCCAGGACGATCGTCATCGACGCGTCCAGCAGCCACGGTTCGATGCGTGGGAAGAGCTTGGCGCGGGCCGTCGTCACACGATCAACGGTAGGCCGCCGCACACCGGCCGCGGCTCGTCCTGGACGGCGAGCTGTGGTCTCCACCGGCAGGAGGATCCCGGCCAGGCGGCCCGTTGGCCTGCCCGACTGGTTCGCCCGGCCGACTGGTTGACTCGGCCGACTGCTTGACCGGGCGCTCCGTTGGTCGGGCGAACGTGCGTCGGATTCTGTACCGTTCGCCGTCCCCCTGCTGCCCCATTCTCTTGCCGCGAACGCGCGCCTCAAGTCCGCAGATGGGGTCGCTTCGCGACGACGAGGCGGACTTGACCCGCGCGCCCGCGGTCAAGAACGGGCAGCTATCAGGGGACGGGCGAGTCGGGGCACACCTCAAGGCCACCTGGCGTGGTTCGGTGTGCCGTTGGTGCTTGTGGACAGCGATGATCATCAACCATTCCGTACGTCGCTAGGCGTTCTCCCGCTCTACCACGAATGCATGCCTGGTGAAGCGGGAGAACGCCTGGTGATGGACCCCGAATCGTCGGTGAAGTCTCACCACGTGGACACCGGCGAACGGTGCACGGCGGGCTGTGCCCGCTCTTCCCCCGGTCCCCTGATAGCTGCCTGTACTTAGGCCGCGTGCGCGCGGGTCAAGCGGTCATCGCCGGCGCGGAGCGCCCAAATAGTCCGCTTGAGGCGCGCGTGCGCGGCCAAGAGAATGGGCAGCAGGGGGGACGGCCAACGCGCCAATCCCCGCCAACGCGGCCACCCCCGGCGTACGAGACACGACCGACGCACGGAACGGGTCGACAGCCGCAATTGATCACGTTCGCTACGTAATCTCGTGTCGGACTACGCCTGCAATCGTGGTGACGCTGGGGAGATCCTCGTGATCCCCCGCCAACGACAGCGAACTCACACCGTCGCGTTGATCATGGAGGAATCGGGGTTCCGCGGTACTGTGAACCCCGATTCCTCCATGATCAACATCGTGGCGGGTCGTGCGGAAGTACGGGCGCCCGGCCGAGCGCGCGTCAGGCGTCGACGGGGGAGGTGCGGGGCGAGGGGGCCTCGTCGTCGTCCGTGGTGTCGACGCGTTCCGGGAGCGGCGGCGGGGTGCCGCCGTAGGCCGGGCAGAGCGCCTGGTGCGAGCACCAGTCGCACAGCCGGCTGGGGTTGGCCCGCCAGTCGCCGGTCGCGGCGGCCCGCTCGATGGCCGCCCACAGCGCGGCCAGCTTGCGCTCCGTCGCCCGCAGGTCGGCCTCGTCGGGCTCGTACCGCAGCAGCTCACCGCTGCCGAGATAGATCAGCTGCAGCAGCCGCGGCACCCGCCCGTGCAGCCGCCACAGCACCAGCGCGTAGAACCGCATCTGGAACATCGCCCGCTGCTCGAACCCGGCCCGCGGCGCCTTGCCGGTCTTGTAGTCGACGACGCGGAGGTCGCCCGAGGCCTCCGCGCGGTCGAGGCGGTCGACGTAGCCGCGCAGGCGCAGCCCGGAGTCGAGCGTCGTCTCGACGTACAGCTCGCGCTCGGCCGGCTCGAGGCGGCGTGGGTCCTCGAGCGCGAAGTACCGCTCGACGAGGTCTTCGGCGCTGGTCAGCCAGGCCGCGAGTGCCGAGCCGTCCTCGTCGTCGGCGAACAGCTCGGCCACCGCGGGCTCGGCCGCGAGCAGCTCGTCCCACGCCGGCCGGACCATCCCGGTCGCGCGGCCGGGCGTCCGTTCGCCGGCCGGGAGGTCGTACAGCCGCTCGAGCACGCTGTGCACGACGGTGCCGCGGGTGGCCTCGGAGCTGGGCGGCTCGGGCAGCCGGTCGATGGTGCGGAAGCGGTAGAGCAGGGGGCAGGTCATGAAGTCGGCGGCGCGCGACGGCGACAGGCTCGGCACGCGCTCGGCCCCGGGGTCGTCGTCCCCGAGGGCGGTGCGCGTCCGGATGGTCATATTCGTGACTGTAGATCACGCCACCGACAGAGCCGGGCGGCACACGCCGCCATCCCGGCCACGTAGCCTTGGATCATGGCAACCGGTCGTGGACGGCAGCTGAGTCTCGGACGCATCGCGGGCATCCCCGTCTACGTCAGCCCGACCTGGTTCCTTGTGGCCGCCGTCATCACGCTCGGCGGTCGTGACATCGTGCTCAGCTACCTTCCCGAGCTCTCCGACGGCGGCGCCTACCTGGTCGCGTTCCTGTTCGCCGTGCTGCTGTACGTGTCGGTGTTCGTGCACGAGCTCGGTCACGCGCTGACGGCGCTGCGGCTCGGCCTGCCGGTGCGTGGCATCACGCTGCACTTCCTCGGGGGCTACACCGAGATCGAGCGCGACGCGCCCACGCCGGGCCGCGACCTCGTCGTGTCGGCGGCCGGCCCGCTGCTGTCGCTGGTGCTCGGCGGGCTCGGCCTGCTGGCCAGCACGGCCATCGACGACCGCGTCCTGACCTTCCTGGTGTGGGAGCTGGCGGTCGCCAACCTCATCGTCGGCGTCTTCAACGTGCTGCCCGGCCTGCCGCTGGACGGCGGGCACATGCTGCGCGCGGCCGTCTGGCGGGTCAGCGGCGACGAGCACCGCGGCACCGTCGTGGCGGCCCGGTCCGGCCAGGTGCTGGCCGGGCTCGTCCTGGTGCTCCCGTTCCTGCTCAACGGCGGCCGGCCGGAGCTGTTCAGCATCATCTGGGCCGGTCTGGTGGCCGCGCTCCTGTGGAGCGGCGCGACGCAGGCGCTCGACGTCGGCCGCATGCGAGCCCGGCTGCCGCGTCTCGACACCCGGACGCTGGCCAGGCGGGCCGCGCCCGTCGCGCCGGACCTGCCGGTCTCCGAGGCGCTGCGGCAGGCCCGCGAGGCCAACGTCACGTCGCTCGTGATCGTCGACAGTGCCGGCCGCCCCACCGGCCTGGTGAACGAGGCCGCGGTGGCCGCCATCCCTGAGCAGCGCCGGCCGTGGGTGACGATCGGCCAGTCGTCGCGGTCGCTGCAGCACGGCCTGATCCTGCCCCTCGACGTCCGCGGCGACGACCTCCTCAAGGCGATGCGCGAGACGCCGGCCACGGAGTACCTGGTGGTCGACGCCGATGGCCGGGTCTACGGCGTTCTCGTCACGTCCGACGTCGACCACGCATTGGCCACTCGCTGAGCTGCGGGCTGACGCCGTCCGGCCGACGGTCTGTCGGCGCCGGCGGATAGCCTCACCGCTATGTCCGCGACCGAATCGTCTCGCCGCACCGGGCCCTTCCGGGTCGGCGACCAAGTGCAGCTCACCGATCCCAAGGGGCGCCACCACACCATCACCCTCGCGGAGGGCAAGGAGTTCCACACCCACAAGGGATCGTTCAAGCACGACCAGCTGATCGGCCACCCCGAGGGCTCGGTCGTCGTCTCGACCGGTGGGACGGCGTATCTCGCCCTGCGGCCGTTGTTGTCCGACTACGTGCTCTCCATGCCGCGCGGCGCGGCGGTCGTCTATCCCAAGGACGCTGGCCAGATCGTCGCCATGGCCGACGTGTTCCCGGGCGCCCGCGTGGTCGAGGCGGGAGTGGGGTCCGGCGCGCTGACGATGTCGCTGCTGCGGGCGGTCGGCGAGCACGGCATGGTGCACTCGTACGAGCGGCGGGCCGACTTCGCGAAGATCGCCGCCGAGAACGTCGAGCGGTTCTTCGGCGGCCAGCACCCGGCCTGGAAGCTCACCGTCGGCGACCTCGTCGCCGAGCTGGACGACGCCGAGGCCGACCGCGTCGTCCTCGACATGCTGGCGCCCTGGGAGTGCGTCGACGCCGCGGCGAACGTGCTGGTCCCGGGCGGTGTGCTGTGCTGCTATGTCGCCACGACGACGCAGCTGTCGCGGACCGTCGAGACCATCCGCGAGAGCAACCGGTTCACCGAGCCGGTGTCGTGGGAGTCCATGGTGCGCACCTGGCACGTCGAGGGCCTGGCGGTACGCCCCGACCACCGGATGATCGGCCACACCGGCTTCTTGGTGACGGCCCGCCGGATGGCCCCGGGCGTCATCCCGCCGCCGCGCCGCCGCCGGCCCGCGCCGGGCAACGAGGCCGCCAATGACTCGGGAACCGGCGCGTCGGCGAGCGAGTTGGGGTAAGGAGTATCCACGTCCGACGGCACCGAAAGTCAACATCTGGTCACTAGCTGATCTCCTGCGTGGCGTTCGGGCCGGGCGACTGTAAGGTCTGGCTATAGACGACCCCCTTCCGAGGAGGTGCGAGATGGCGTCGTACGACGATGGCTTCGATCACGGCCGGCGTGGGTCCGGACGCGAGCCGTCCGACATGGCCGGCGAGGTGGCCTTCCTCGAGGCACGACTGGCCTCCGTGAACGCCCAGAACGAGCGGCTGGCGGCCACCCTCCGCGAAGCTCGCGACCAGATCGTGGCGCTCAAGGAGGAGATCGACCGGCTGGCGCAGCCTCCGTCCGGATTCGGCACGTACCTGTCCAAGTACGACGACGGCACGGTCGACGTGTTCACCGGCGGCCGGAAGCTGCGGGTGGCGGTCAGCCCCGACGTCGAGCTCGACGAGCTCCGGCCGGGCCAGGAGGTCATGCTCAACGAAGCCCTCAACGTCGTGCGCGCCCTCGAGTACGAGCGCGTCGGCGAGGTCGTCATGCTCAAGGAACTGCTCGCCGACGGCGAGCGCGCCCTGGTCATCGGGCACACCGACGAGGAGCGGGTGGTGCGCATCGCCTCGCCGCTACAGGACTCCGGGCTGCGGGTGGGCGACTCCCTGCTGCTCGAGCCGCGCGCCGGGTTCGTCTACGAGCGCATCCCGAAGTCGGAGGTCGAGGAGCTCATCCTCGAAGAGGTCCCCGACATCGACTACTCCGACATCGGCGGCCTGTCCCGGCAGATCGACCAGATCCGCGACGCCGTCGAGCTGCCGTTCCTGCATGCGGAGCTGTTCCGCGAGCACGAGCTGCGCCCGCCGAAGGGCGTCCTGCTCTATGGCCCGCCCGGCTGCGGCAAGACGCTCATCGCGAAGGCCGTCGCGAACTCGCTGGCCAAGCAGATCGCGAAGCTCAAGGGGATGTCCGAGCACAAGTCGTACTTCCTCAACATCAAGGGCCCGGAGCTGCTGAACAAGTACGTCGGCGAGACCGAGCGGCACATCCGGCTGGTCTTCCAGCGGGCCCGCGAGAAGGCGAGCGAGGGCACGCCGGTCATCGTGTTCTTCGACGAGATGGACTCCCTGTTCCGCACCCGCGGCTCGGGCGTCTCCTCCGACGTCGAGAACACCATCGTCCCGCAGCTGCTGAGCGAGATCGACGGCGTCGAGAGTCTCGAGAACGTCATCGTCATCGGCGCCTCGAACCGCGAGGACATGATCGACCCCGCGATCCTGCGGCCCGGCCGGCTGGACGTGAAGATCAAGATCGAGCGGCCCGACGCCGAGGCGGCCCGCGACATCTTCAGCAAGTACCTCACGACCACCCTGCCGCTGCACCCCGACGACCTCGCCGAGCACGGCGGCGACGCCGCCGCCACCACGGCGGCCATGATCCAGCGCTCGGTCGAGAAGATGTACTCCGAGACCGAGGAGAACCGCTTCCTCGAGGTCACCTACGCCAACGGCGACAAGGAAGTCCTGTACTTCCGCGACTTCAACTCCGGCGCGATGATCCAGAACATCGTCGACCGCGCGAAGAAGATGGCGATCAAGGACCTCCTCGAGACCGGCGCGAAGGGCCTGCGGGTGCAGCACCTGCTGACCGCCTGCTTCGACGAGTTCAAGGAGAACGAGGACCTCCCGAACACGACGAACCCCGACGACTGGGCGCGCATCTCCGGCAAGAAGGGCGAGCGCATCGTCTACATCCGGACGCTCATCTCGGGCAAGCAGGGCACCGAGGCCGGCCGCTCCATCGACACCGTGGCCAACACCGGCCAGTACCTCTGAGCATCGCACCCGGCCGAGGCGCCGTCCTGCTCGATGCGGGGCGGCGCCTCCGCCGGTCGTGGCCGGCGCTGGTCGCCCTCGCGGCGGCCGGGCTGGTGGCCCGCGAGTACACGCTGGACGCCGCCGTGTGGGCGGGCCGGCACTCGGCGGTGGTCGGCCTCCTGGTGCTGGCGCTGGTGCCGCTCGGCGCGATGCTGGTCACGGTCGCGATGCTGCTGGTCATGCGGCCCTCGACGGTGCCGCGCGGCCGCCGCGCGCGGACGGTGTTCGCGGTCCTGGGCAGCCTCATCGTCCCGTTCCTTGTCGTCTACGAGCACTACGGCACGCTCGCCGAGGACCAGCGCCAGTACTACTACGAGTCCGCCCACGACGCCGCGGCGCTCGCCGTCACCACCGGCGAGTCCGCCAGCCGCGTCCCGGCCGGCGCGTCGGCGGCGGTGCTGGCGACGGCGCTCGGCGCGCTGGCGCTGCGGTCACTCGCCGGGCGGCTCTCGCGCGGGCGGCCGCGGACGTCGGCGCGGCGGACGGCGCTGCAGGTGCTGGCCGGCTACTGCGACGTCGTCTGGATCGTGCTCGGCGCCTTCGTCGTCGCGCTGGCCATCCGCGAGGGCCGGGATTGGTGGTCCGGGCGGGTGATCGCGGACCGGCTCGCGGGCTGGTGGAGCGAGCTGACGGAGCGCTTCGAGCTGCTCGACGGGCTGGCCGCCGGCCTGGCTCCGGCGACGGACCTGCTGGTCGCCGGTGTGGTCACCGGCCTGGTGGTGCCGATCTCGTGGCTGGCGTTCGGGACCGTTGTGTACGGGACGCAGCCGGCCGAGGCCGTCGCACCGCCGGCCGGACGGGTGCCGTTCCGCGTCGCGGCCCGGCTCAGCGCCCGTGTGGGCGAGCAGAACGTCGCCCGGGCCTGGCGCGCGAGTCTGGACAGCGAGCGCCGATTCGGGCCATTGGCCGGCGGGCTGGCGATGATCTGGCGGTCCGGCTGGACGTCGGCGCTGCTGTTCTGCCTGGCCTACGTCGCGGTCGGGCTGACCGGGCACCTGGTGTGGGGCGTCGCGCGGCTCGTCGTCGGCCCGGCGCCGGTCGCGGACTGGACGGCGCTGGCCGGCCCGCTGGACGCCGTCACGACGGTGCTCGTGCAGGTGCTGTCCGCGGCACTGCTGGCGGCCGCGGCCGACGCGCTGGTCAGCCGGCTGCCCGCCGCACCCGACGCGGACCTGGCGGAGGCACCCGTCACGGCACCGGCAGCTCCCAGTACTCCGGCAGCAGCTCCAGCGCACTGACGCGGACGGACTGCGGCTCGGCGTCGTCGGGCAGCAGGAAGTACACGACGCCGCCGGCCTCCGGGCCGCCGCCGCACTCCACACTGATCGACTTGTCGTCGTACGACGGCAGGTAGCGCGACCCGGACGCGTAGCGGTGGCCGTCGCCATCCTGCAGCTGGGCCGTGCAGGCCAGCGGCTCGCCGCGGTCGCCGTCGGCCGCGATCTCCGCCCGCCAGACGGTGTACCCGTCCGGCAGTGGGTCGTCCGGCAGCTCGTCAGCCGGGCCGAACGCGGCCAGCCGCAGCGAGAGCCCGCCGGCTGTCGCCCAGCCGTCGCCGCCGGGGGACCGGGCGACGTGCTCGCCGCGCGGCCACCACAGGTCCCGGGCCACCTGCGACGTCGGCCAGGCCAGTCCGGCCAGCGCGACGACCATCGCAGGCAGTGCGATCCGGTTCCGCCGCCACCACGCCCGGCTCATCCGGCCGCCGCCATGGCGTCCGATCGTCGGTGCAGGCAGACCGTGTCGTTCCTGGTGGGCGGACAGGCGGCATGAACCGACGGCTCGCGGGGACCGTCGGCCTCTGGTCGCGCGCCGGTGTCTGCCTGCCCCTCCGCGAGGTCGCGCGAACGAGGCGTCAGCGGCTCGTCGGCGGCCTCGTCCACCCGCAACGGCATTTCGGCCTCGGCCCGCGGCACCGTCCGGCCCGGGGCGTCCGGGCTGACCACCAGCGTGAACCGGCCCAGCGCGTCGGACGGCACTTCGAAGACCACCTCACCGCGCTCGGGCACCCGCGGGTCGAAGGTGCTGCCGATCATCGGGTTCGTCACACGGTTGGACGACGCGTATTCGCGGCCGCGCCGGTCCCGCAGCATCATGCCGGAGATCCCGGCCGGCTGGTCCAACGCCGCCGCAGTGACGTCCACGGCGATCCATACGCCCTCGCTGTCGAGGTCGTTCAGCCCGTCGGCCAACACCGTCGCGGCGCGTGCACCATGCACCGTCACCCGGACCGGCTCGACGTGGACCGGCTCGCCCACCTCGGCCTCGGTGACGAACGGCCCGGCTTCCGGCCACCAGGTGTCCGCCCGGGAGACGACGGCGCCGGCCGCGATCACCACGACGGTCATCGTGACCAGTCCGGCGCGGGACGGCCGCTGGGCCCTCCGGTGCCGCGCCATCACAGCTCGTCCTCCGGGTCCTCGGCGATCGCGTCACCCGCGGAGTCGTCGCGAGGGAGCGCCGTGTGCGCCGCGACGCCGCCGGGCCGCCACATCTGGCCGGCATCGATGGTGCTGTCGGAGCGCCGGGACCGCAGGTAGGTCAGGGCCAGTTCGTCGCCCGGATCGACGCCGTCGGCGACCGGCCAGAGCAGCGCCACGCGGGCGGGCAGGCCGGGCTGCAGTTGCGGCGCGAACGTGCCGCCGGCGAGCAGCAGGACGCGATCCGGCGCGCCGTCCAGCCGCAGCTCCGGCGGTAGTCGCAGCGCCGTGTCCGGGAACGTGGTCGTGGCGTCGGTGAGCGCGGTGACCTCGGCCTCGATGACCAGCCAGCCGGCCGCGCCAGCGTCCTGCAGGCTGCTGGTCGCGATGTCGTCGCGGATCGTCCACGCCTGCGCGGCCAGCCGGACCGGCCCGACGTCGACGGCGTCGCCCGGCGCGACCCTCGCGGGGGCCGGCGCGGACGCCGTCTCGAACCCGCCGATCAGGGCCGTGACCAGCACGGCGGCCGCCAGGACCAACCAGGCGGCGCGGCGCGGCCAGGTGCCGGCGAGGGCCATGGCGGCGGCGCGGACGGACGGGGGCATCGCCCGGATCATACGAGACCGCGGCCGCGTAGGGTCCCGTGGAGGGCCGTGCATACCGGCGACGACTGGGGGCCGGAGGCTCCCACGAGTCGTCGGTCGGATGTGGACGGGCAATCGTCGGGCTGCGAACTGCGGATTGGCGGATGCACGGCCCGACACATCATTGTTGGGTACATGACCACGTCGGAACGCACGATCGGCTGGGGCGTCGTCGCCACCGGCGCCATCGCCCGCAACATCGCCGGCGACCTGCGACTCCTGGAGAACAGCCGGCTGGCCGCGGTCAGCTCCCGGCTGCCCGCCCGGGCCGAGGCGTTCGCCACGGAGTTCGGTGTCGACAGGGCCTACGACGACATTCGCGCCCTGGCCGAGGATCCCGCCGTCGACGTCGTCTACGTCGCGACGCCGCACGCGCAGCACGCTCCGGTGGTCGAGTACGCGCTGAACGCCGGCAAGGCCGTGCTGTGCGAGAAGGCGTTCACGACGTCGCTGGCCGAGACCGCCCGGCTGACCGAGCTGGCCCGCAAGCGCAGCGTGTTCTGCATGGAGGCCATGTGGACGCGGTTCAACCCGCTGATCGTGCAGCTGCGGCAGCTGGTCGCCGACGGCGCCATCGGCGACGTTCGCGCCGTGACGGCCGATCTTGGCTTCGTGGCGCCCGCCGACCGCACCCACCGGCTCTGGGACCCGGTGCTCGGTGGCGGCGTGCTGCTCGACGTCGGCATCTACCCGGTCGCGTTCGCGCAGATGCTGCTCGGCGCGCCGTCCGCGCTCACCGTCGCCGGCACGCTGAACGAGCAGGGCGTCGACAGCGAGGCCGGGCTGTTCCTCACCTGGCCCGACGGTGTCCGGGCGCACCTCGACGTGTCGCTGGTGTCGCCGATCCCGGGATCCGCACTGGTCATGGGCACGACCGGACGTATCGAGGTGCCGCCGCGGTTCCACGCCGCCACCGCCATGCGGCTCGTGCAGGCACCGGCTCGCGGCGTCGAGGAGACGAAGACGTTCGAGTGGGAGAAGGAAGGCCGCGGCTACGTGCCGATGCTGCGCGCCGTCGCCCAGGCCGTCCGCGAAGGGCGCACCGAGTGCCCGGAGATGCCGCTCGCGCACACCGTCGAGATCGCGGACATCTTGGACCAGGCGCTGGCCGGGCTGGGCGTCCGGTATCCCGAGGCCGCACCGGTCGAGTCGCTGCGCTGAGCCGTGGCCGGGCTAAGGGTCGAGCCGCTCACCGAGGCGCTGTGGCCGGCGTTCGAGGAGCTGATGGCCGACAGCGGGGGACCGGCGGCGCGCTGCTGGTGCATGGGCTGGCGCATCGGCCCGGCCTACCGGAAGCGCGAAGCGGCCGAGAACCGGGCCGACTTCCGGGCGGTGGTCTCGGCCGGTCCGCCACCCGGTCTGCTGGCGTTGCAGGGTGAGACGCCGGTCGGCTGGTGCCAGGTGACGCCGCGGGCGGCCGTCCCGGCGGCGGATCGGCCGTGGCGGATCCGGCCGGTCGACGACGTCCCCGTCTGGGCGATCACCTGCTTCTACATCCGCAAGCGGCACCGCCGGCAGGGCGTCACGTCGGCGCTCGTCGAGGCCGCCGTGGCGTGGGCGCGTGATGCCGGCGCGCCCGCCGTCGAGGCCTACCCGCTCGACGGCGCCGTGTCACCCAGCGCGACCAGTACCGGCTACGCCTCGACGTTCCTTCGGGCGGGGTTCACCGAGGTCGCGCGGCGCTCGCCGGAGCGGCCGATCCTGCGACTGGAGTTGCCCTGACGGCGTCGGCCGCGTGGTGGACGGCGGTCGCTGCCGTAGGCTCGTGACATGAGTGCCCGGCGCATCATGGGGATCGAGACCGAGTACGGCATCTCGGTGCCCAGCAATCCTGCGGCCAACTCCATGCTGGCCTCGTCGCAGGTGGTCAACGGCTACGCGGCGCAGCGCGCGCACGCGCGGCGGGCGCGGTGGGACTTCGAGGAGGAGAACCCGCTGCGCGACGCCCGCGGGTTCGAGCTCTCCCGCGGTGGTGCCGATCCGAGCCAGCTCACCGACGAGGAGATCGGGCTGGCCAACCTCATCCTCACCAACGGCGCGCGGCTCTACGTCGACCACGCCCACCCGGAGTACTCCTCGCCCGAGGTCACCTCGCCGCGCGACGCCGTCATCTGGGACAAGGCCGGCGAGGCGATCATGGGCGTGGCGGCCAGCTGGGCCGGCCGGCTGCCCGGCGCGCAGCCCATCCAGCTGTACAAGAACAACACCGACAACAAGGGCGCCTCGTACGGCTGCCACGAGAACTACCTGATGAACCGGTCGACGCCGTTCGCCGACATCGTCCGGCACCTCATCCCGTTCTTCGTGTCGCGGCAGGTCATCTGCGGCGCCGGCCGGGTCGGCATCGGCCAGGACGGCAGCGGCCACGGCTTCCAGATCTCCCAGCGCGCCGACTACTTCGAGGTCGAGGTCGGCCTCGAGACGACGCTCAAGCGGCCGATCATCAACACCCGCGACGAGCCGCACGCCGACCCGGAGCGCTACCGCCGCCTGCACGTCATCCTCGGCGACGCGAACCTCTCCGAGATCTCGACGTACCTCAAGCTGGGGACGACCGCGCTGGTCCTGGCCATGATCGAGGACGGTTTCCTCGGCGGCGACCTCGCGGTGTCGCGGCCGGTGGGCGCGCTGCACGACATCTCCCACGACCCGACGCTCAAGCACGTCGTCGAACTGGCCGACGGCCGCCGCCTCACCGCCGTCCAGCTGCAGACCGAGTACGCCGAGCAGGCCCGCAAGTACGTCGAGGACCGCTACGGGGCCGACGCCGACCCCGTCACGGCCGACGTCCTGGCCCGCTGGGAGAGCACCCTGCAGGCGCTGGCCACCGACCCGATGTCGCTGTCCGACCAGCTCGACTGGGTGGCGAAACTGTCGCTGCTGCAGCAGTACCGCGACCGCGACGGCATGGACTGGACGCACCCGAAGCTGCACCTCATCGACCTGCAGTACGCCGACATCCGGCCGGAGCGCGGCCTCTACCGCCGGCTCGTCGCCAAGGGCCGCATGCAGCGCCTCATCACCGACCAGGAGATCGACGACGCCGTCCACCTGCCGCCCGAGGACACCCGGGCGTACTTCCGCGGCCGCTGCCTCGACAAGTACGCCGAGTCCATCGCGGCGGCGTCGTGGGACTCGGTGATCTTCGACCTGCCCGGCCGCGAGGCGCTGCAGCGAGTGCCCACGCTCGACCCCAACCGCGGCACCAAAGCCCACGTCGGCGACCTGCTCGACCAGTGCGACACCGCCCTCGATCTGGTCAGCGCCCTGACATCGCGCTGAGCCGGGGAGCGCGGCAGATCGCTGGGGGTGCGTCGTTCGATGATCAACGCGACGGTGTGAGTTCGGTGTCGTTGGGCGGGGCGACCACGAGGATTTCTCGAGCGTCAACACGGTTGCAGGCGTAGTGCGACACGAGATTTCGTGGTGAACGTGATCGCGGCGGCGGCTTCGCTGTCGGCGTAAGTCGGAAATCTCTGGCCCGATCCGGTGTCCCGGGGCGGCACGATGTCACCACTCCTGGATAGGGTCGTTCTCAAGGCGACCAGGTGGAGGTTGGCGATGGCGCGTGAGACGACCGGTGGTCACAAGCAGACCCGGAAGAACGAGGACGTCGAGAACACCGAGGCGACCGAGGCGAGCGAGGAGCTCAAGGAGCGGCAGGACAAGATCGACGACGACGTCGACTCCATCCTCGACGAGATCGACGAGGTGCTGGAGGAGAACGCCGAGGACTTCGTCCGGTCGTTCGTGCAGAAGGGCGGAGAGTAAGTGGTTGATGTCTCGCGTATCGGCAGCCTGCCGGCGGAGTTCCTGACTGCGGGGACGTCGTCGTTCACCGAGTTCCTGCGGCAGCACTCGCCCGAGTTGCTGCCGGGAAACCGGGTCCCGGCGGGCGCCGATCTGGGGGGCCTGACCCCGCACGCCACCACGCTGGTGGCCACCACGTTCGTGGGCGGGGTGGTCATGGCCGGCGACCGGCGGGCCACCATGGGCAACATGATCGCCCAGCGCGACATCCAGAAGGTGTTCCAAGCCGACGAGTACTCCGCGGTCGGTATGGCGGGCGCGGCCGGGCTGGGCCTGGAGCTCATCCGGCTGTTCCAGCTCGAGCTGGAACACTACGAGAAGATCGAGGGCACGGTGCTGTCGCTCGAGGGCAAGGCCAACCGGCTGTCGCATATGATTCGCGGCAACCTGGGCATGGCCATGCAGGGCCTGGCGGTCGTGCCGCTGTTCGCCGGCTACGACCTCGGCACCGGCAGCGGCCGCATCTTCTCCTACGACGTCACCGGCGGCCGGTACGAGGAGCACCAGTTCTTCTCGGTCGGCTCCGGCTCGGTGTTCGCCCGCGGAGCGCTGAAGAAGCTCTATCGCGACGATCTCACGGCCGACGACGCCATCGCTGTCACCGTCCAGGCGCTGTACGACGCCGCCGACGACGACTCCGCGACCGGCGGGCCCGATCTGCAGCGGCGCATCTTCCCCATCGTGGCGGTGGTCGACGACGCCGGCTACCGGCAGCGGGACGAGCAGGCCGTCGCGCAGATCGTCGAAGAGGTCGTCGCCGGCCGCGACGTCCGGCCCGACGGTCCGGTCGCGCCGCTGCGCTGACCCCGTCCCCACCCCCAGCTCCCCGCCGTACGAGAGGACCCATCGGTGTCGATGCAGTTCGGATACGTCTCGCCCGAGCAGATCATGAAGGACCGGGCCGACTACGCCCGCAAGGGCATCGCCCGCGGCCGGTCGGTCATCGTGATCCAGTACGCGGGCGGCATCCTGTTCGCCGCCGAGAGCCCGTCGCCGTCGCTGCACAAGATCAGCGAGATCTACGACCGCATCGCGTTCGCCGCGGTCGGCAAGTACAACGAGTTCGAGATCCTCCGCCAGGCCGGGGTGCGGTTGGCCGACCTGCGCGGATACTCATACGACCGCGTCGACGTGTCGGGCCGGGCGCTGGCCAACGTGTACGCGCAGACGCTGGGCACCATCTTCACTCAGGACCCCAAGCCGTACGAGGTCGAGCTCGTGGTGGCCGAGGTCGGCCAGACCACTGACGCCGACCAGATCTACCGCATCACCTACGACGGCTCGGTCTGGGCCGACAGCGGTTTCTCCGTCATGGGCGGGGCCGCCGAGCAGGTCGGCCAGTACGTCAGCGAGCACTTCACGAAGGGCGCGTCGTTGGAGGGCTCGCTGCGGCTGGCCGTCGACGCACTGGGCCGCGACACCGACGAGCCGCGGCAGCTGGCGACGTCGTCGCTCGAGGTCGCCGTCCTCGACCGCGAGCGGCCCCGGCGCCGGTTCCGCCGCCTCACCGGGCCGGTCCTTGACTCGTTGCTCGCCCGTGGCGGTTCCGAGACCTCACCGCAGCCCGATTCCGAGGGCTCGGGCGACTAGGCTCGAACCATGGATCGCCGCATCTTCGGTCTCGAGAACGAGTACGGCGTCACGTGCACGTTCCGCGGGCAGCGGCGACTGTCACCCGACGAGGTCGCCCGTTACCTGTTCCGCCGGGTCGTTACGTGGGGCCGCAGCAGCAACGTCTTCCTGTCCAACGGCGCGCGGCTCTACCTCGATGTCGGCAGCCACCCGGAGTACGCGACGCCCGAGTGCGACAGCATCACCGACCTCGTCACCCACGACAAGGCCGGTGAGCGGGTCCTCGAGGGCCTGCTGGTCGACGCGGAGAAGCGGCTGGCCGAAGAGGGCATCGCCGGCGACGTCTACCTGTTCAAGAACAACACCGACTCCGCCGGCAATTCCTACGGCTGCCACGAGAACTACCTGGTCGGCCGGCACGGCGAGTTCTCCCGGCTGGCCGACATCCTGATCCCGTTCCTGGTCACCCGGCAGATCATCTGCGGCGCCGGCAAGGTGCTGCAGACGCCGCGGGGCGCGGTGTTCGCCGTCAGCCAGCGGGCCGAGCACATCTGGGAGGGCGTCTCCAGCGCCACCACCCGCAGCCGGCCCATCATCAACACCCGCGACGAGCCGCACGCCGACGCCGAGCGCTACCGCCGGCTGCACGTCATCGTCGGCGACTCCAACATGAACGAGTGCACCACCCTCCTCAAGGTCGGCGCCACTGACCTCGTGCTGCGCATGATCGAGGCCGGCGTCGGGCTGCGCGACATGACCCTGGAGAACCCCATCCGGGCCATCCGCGAGATCAGCCACGACCTCACCGGCCGGCGCAAGGTCCGGCTGGCGGGCGGCCGCGAGGCGTCGGCGCTGGAGATCCAGGAGGAGTACTTCACCAAGGCCCGCGACTTCGTCGAGCGGCGCGAGCTGGCCACGCCGGCCATCCAGCGGGTGCTGGAGCTGTGGGAGCGGACCATCAAGGCCATCGACTCCGCTGACCTCTCGCTGGTCGAGAACGAGATCGACTGGGTGACGAAGTACCGCCTCATCGAGCGCTACCGCGCCAAGCACAACATGACGCTGACCCACCCGCGGGTCGCGCAGCTCGACCTCGCCTACCACGACATCCACCGCGGCCGCGGCCTGTACTACCTGCTCGAGAAGCGCGGCCAGGTGCAGCGAGTGGCTCGCGACGTCGAGATCTTCGAAGCCAAGTCGGTGCCGCCGCAGACCACCCGGGCGAAGCTGCGCGGCGAGTTCATCAAGCGGGCCCAGGAGCGCCGCCGCGACTTCACCGTCGACTGGGTACACCTGAAGCTCAACGACCAGGCGCAACGTACGGTGTTGTGCAAGGACCCGTTCCGGTCCGTCGACGAGAGGGTCGCCCGCCTCATCGAGGGCATGTGAGCGTAAGCTGCCTGCCGCAGCCCGTTCAGGTACTTCTCAGGTGCAGCGCATAGGGTTGCCGTTTCGACCGGAACTCAACACAGCCCGCGAATAGATGAAGGACTAGTTCACCGTGCGCAGACGACAGGCTCTGGCCGCTCTGATCGTGTCATCCGCCCTCGCACTCTCGGCGTGTGGGAGCGACGACGGCGGCGACGGCGACTCGACCGCCACCACGGACCTGGGCGTCGAGGTCTCCGGCGCGCCGGGCGAGAAGCCGACCCTCACCATCCCCGACGAAGACCCGCCGGAGGACCTGCAGATCGAGGTCCTCGACGAGGGCGACGGCCGCGAGGTCGGCGAGAACGACGTCGTCGTCGCGAACTACCTGGGCCAGACCTGGGAGCCGCGGCCGCCGGCCGCGGAGACCCCCGCCGAGACGCCCGCCGAGACGCCCGCGGAGACCCCGGCCGAGGGCGATGTCGGCGGCGCCACCACGCCCGAGGGCGAGGCCAGCGCCGACCCGTCGGCCGACTCCGGCTCCGGCGAGGCCGAGCCGTATGTCTTCGACAACTCCTACGACCGCGGCAGCGCTGCCAGCTTCTCGCTGAACCAGGTCATCCCGGGCTGGAAGGACGGTCTGACGGGCCAGATGGTCGGCTCCCGCGTCCTGCTGTCGATCCCGCCCGACCAGGGCTACGGCGACCAGGACGGCCACGACCTGCAGAACGACACGCTGGTGTTCGTGGTCGAGATCGTCGACTCGATCGACCCCACCGCGCACGCGTCCGGTGAGCCCGTCACCGACGTCCCCGAGGGCCTGCCCACCGTCACCGACGGCGAAGACGGCGCCGCTCCGACCCTGAGCTTCGAAGGCGCGACGCCGCCGGAGACCTCCGACTCCACGCTGGTCGTCAACGGCGACGGCGAGGAGCTGGGCGCAAACCTCGTGGTCAACATGGTGCAAGCGTCCTATCCCGACGGCGCCGACGTCATCACGACGTGGGACGAGGGCCAGGCGCCGCTCACCCTGGCCGCCGAGCAGCTGGCCGGCATCCCCGGCCTGGCCGAGGCGCTCACCGGCGCCACCGTCGGCAGCCGCGTCGTCAGCCGCATCTCGGCCACCGACAACGCCAACCCGGAGACCGGCGAGGCGGGCACACCGCTGGTGCTCGTCATCGACGTCATCGGGAGCTACTGATGGAACGGCCCGAGATCGACTTCGTCGGCGGCGAGGCGCCGGCGGACCTGCAGATCACCGACCTCACCGTCGGCGACGGCGACGAGGCCACGCCGGGCGCGACCGTCCTCGTCCACTACGTGGGCGTGGAGTTCGAGACCGGCGAGGAGTTCGACGCATCCTGGAACCGCGGTGCGCCGATCGAGTTCCCGCTGCGCGGCCTGATCAAGGGCTGGCAGGACGGCATCCCCGGCATGCGCGTGGGCGGGCGTCGTCAGCTGGTCGTCCCGCCCGACCAGGCCTATGGCCCGGCCGGCGGCGGTCACCGGCTGTCCGGCAAGACGCTGATCTTCGTGATCGACCTGCTCGCCGTCAAGTAGCGGCCGAGCGCCGTTGAAACTCCCGTCACCTCGCCCGGGTGACGGGAGTTCGCGCGTTCCGGGGGCAACCTTTCCGGCGGCGGCGGTGTCTGGAAGGGTGTGCGCAACGACGGATTCGATGAGTTCGTGGCCGGGTGGTCCGCCCGGCTGCTCCGCTCGGCGTACCTGCTGACGGGGGACCGCGGCCTGGCCGAGGACCTCGTGCAGGACGTCTACGAGCGGCTGTACGTGGCCTGGCCGCGGGTAGTCGACCCGGCGGCCTACGCCCACCGGGCGCTCACCCGGCAAGCGATGAACCGGTGGCGGATGCGGTCGCGGCGGCCCGCGGAGTCGGCGTACGGCATCGAGCACGACCGGCCGGACCACCGGCCCGACGCCGCCGCGGCGTACACCGAACGCGCCGTCGTGGTCGCCGCGCTGCGGAACCTACCGGCGCGCCAGCGTGCAGTCGTGGTGCTGCGGTTCTTCGCCGATCTCTCCGAGGCTGACACCGCGGCGGCGCTGGGCTGCTCCGTCGGCACCGTGAAGAGCCAGACGGCGCGCGCACTGGCCAGGCTGCGCACGGTGCTGCCCGCCGTCGATGACACCCACCTCACCCCGGAGGCACGCTCATGACCCGCGACGAGAACGCTCTACGCGCTGCCCTGACGGCTGCGTCGGTTTCCGTGGACCCCGCGCCGGATGTGGTGCGCCGCGCCCGCGACGGCGGCCGCCGACGGCTGCGCAGGCACCGTGTCCAGGTGGGAGCGGCCTCGGTCCTGACGGCGGCGGCCGTGGTCTCTGGCGTGGTGCCGCTGCTCGGCGGCCCGGAGACGACGACGCCCCAGCCCGCCGCGCCAGTGCCGGCTGAGCTGCCGACCGGGGTCGACGAGGGCTGCGAGGACCTGCCCGGCTACGGCTACCAGATCACCCCGGCGGAGTTGCCTGACGAGCTCAGGCTGCTGTGGCCGGACGACGGGCGAATGGACGTCGACGAAGCCTGGCCGCGGATGGAGACGGGTGCGTGCAGCGGCGAGCTGAGCCTGGCCGGTGTGGACGACGACGGCGTCATCGAACGGCTGGCCGTCGTGTTCGGGCCGGCGCCGGCCGACGTGGTGCCGGCCGGGACCGCGCCCGGCACGCTGGTGCCCGGGCCGGAGGACCACGAGGCGGGTCGGCGTGACGTCGCATGGCTGCTGCCGGACGGCCAGCAGCTGCGGATCGACGCGGACGGATTCACCCCCGCGGAGCTGGAGGCTCTGGCGGCCGCGGCCACCCTGACTGACGGCGCCGTCGACCTGGGCGGCTGGCCGGCGGAGATGGGACTGGAGTACGTGGGCGAGTCCGGGCCCGCGCGTTCGACCTGGTACTCCTGGGAGGTCGCGGGCCCACAGGGGTCGCTCAGCGTCCAGACGGGGTCGGGCGGCATCTACGGCTGGGGGCTGGTCGGCGATCGGATCGTCGACGTCGACGGGCGGCCGGCCGTGCTGCGGGGCACGGACCGCGTGGTGTGGTCCCCGGCGCCCGGTGCGATCGCGTCGCTCACCGTCGCCGAAGGGCTGGATCCGCTGGACGTGGCCGTCACTGTCGGCCCGGTGCCCGCCGACGACCCGCGGGTGGCCGCTGCCGTCGCCGCCGTGCCGGGAGAGACCCCGTCCGGGCCGGAGGAGACGCCGGCGACCCCGTGACACGCCTCGCCCGCCCGGATGAGTTGATCACGGAGAAATCGGGGTTCCCGCGCAGGCGGAACCCCGATTTCTCCATGATCAACGGGCTGGGTGGGGCG
>NZ_SMLB01000057.1 GCF_004349105.1 Jiangella aurantiaca | reverse complement strand
CCCCCACCCCGACGCCGACTCCCACCACGACACCCACGCCGGAGGCGCTGATGGCCGCCGGCGCAAGCGGCGACCAGGTCCGCGAGCTGCAGGCCCGGCTCAAGCAGCTGCAGTGGTACGAGCCCGACATCACCGGCGAGTTCGACGACGTCACCGTCGCCGCGGTCTCCGGGTTCCAGGAGAAGCGTGAGCTGCCGGCCACCGGCGCCGTCGACCAGGCGACCTGGGACACCCTCGTCGGGATGACCCGCACGCCTACTGACGACGAGCTGCACAACCGGCTGACCCCCGGCCCGACCATCCTCGGCCCAGGCGACACCGGCGACCAGGTCCGCGAGCTGCAGGCCCGGCTCAAGCAGATCGACTGGTTCGACGGCGACGTCACCGACACCTACGGCGACACCACCACCGCGTCGGTCAAGGGCTTCCAGGACAAGCGCGGCTTCCCCGTCACCGGCGAGGTCGACCAGCGCACCTGGGACAAGCTGGTCGAGATGACCCGCAACCCCACCGACGACGAGCTGCACAACCGCGAGCCCGGAAACAACGGCGGCAGCGCCGACGGCCTCGACCCGCGCTGCCTCACCGGCCGGGTGCTGTGCATCGACAAGTCGTCGAACTCCCTGCGCTGGGTCATCGACGGCGAGGTGCGCATGACCCTGGACGTCCGGTTCGGCACCGAGCTGACGCCGACCCGCGAGGGCGAGTTCGAGGTGTACTGGAAGTCGCGCGACCACGTGTCGTCGCTCTACGACACCCCGATGCCGTTCGCGATGTTCTTCAGCCGCGGCCAGGCGGTGCACTACTCGCCCGACTTCGCGGCCAATGGCTACAACGGCGGGTCGCACGGGTGCGTGAACGTCCGCGACCGCGACGGCATCGAGTCGCTGTTCGACCAGGTGCGGGTCGGCGACGACGTCATCGTCTACTGGTCCTGACGCGTGGGGGCGGCGGCCGGCCCTAGCCGGTCGCCGTCGCGAACACCACCAGGTTGTCGACGTAGTGCCCGGCGGCCTCGTCGAACGTCTGGCAGGTGATCAGCCGGAGCTGCCGGTCGGGCACCGGGCCGTAGACCTCCTCGGTCGGAAAGTCGGCCTGCGGCACCGTGCGGCTGCCATCGACCTCGAACACCGCGACAGTGCCGTCGCTGAGCTCGACCTCGATCCGGTCTCCGGGCCGGAGCCTGGCCAGGTCGGCGAAGACAGCGGGGCCGTCCGGCGAGTCCACGTGCCCGGCGAGCACGGCCGGGCCGGGCATGCCGGGCACCGGGCCGCCGGCGAACCAGCCGGCCGACTGCCAGTCCTCCGGCGCGGCCAGCCGGCCGTCGTCCTCGCGGTGCAGGGTCTCCATCGCGCTGTCGACCCCGATCGCCGGGATCCGCACTCGCACCGGCACGGTGTCGGCGACGGGGATCGGCCGCGGGCCGGCCGCCGGGCCGCGCCCCGCGCCGGTCGCCAGGTCGGTTGCCGGGTCGGACGGCGTCGGGGGCGCGGCCGCGCCCGACGGGGTAGGCGCGGCCGCGCCGGCTCCGGCCGCCGAGACCGTTCCGTCGCCAGCGCCGCAGGCGCCGGCGGCCGCGACCAGGATGGCCGCGACCGCCAGCGCCGTCGCGGTCCGTCTCATGCCGCCCGGCGGCGCATCCAGGCGCCGGCGCCGGCCAGCAGGAGCACGGCGAGTCCGAGCGTCGCCGCCGGCACCGCGGCGGACCGTTCCTCAGCGAGCCCGCGGCCGCCGGTCTGCATCCCGCCCGCCGGGGCCTCCGGCGTGCCGGTGCTGTCGACCACGCCGATGACGTTCAGCTCACCGTCGATGTCGAGGACGAAGAGCGTATTGACGCTGCCTGCGGCGAGGTCGACGTCGGTACTGCCGGTGCCCGCGTCGCTGCTGATCTCAAGGGTCCAGCGACCGCCGGCCAGCTCGGTGTAGTCCGTCGCCGTGCCGAACGCGGCGTCGGCGGCCAGCACCGTCCCGGTGTCGGTGCTGACGTCGACGGACGGTGACGAGACGGCGGCCGAGATCAGCCGGACGCGCGCGTTGCCGGCCGCCGGCGCCGTCAGGTCGTCGACGAGGATCCGGCCGGACAGGTCGGCGTTCAGGCCGACCGCTGCCACGGTGATCGCGACGCCGTCCTGGATCTCGACCGCCGCCGTGATCACCGGCTCGGAGTCGGCCGGCGCGCCGGCCGGGCGCATCGCGGCGGTGTACGTCCCGACGGGCAGCCGCGCGTAGTTCGACACGTCGCCGTAGCCGACGTCCTGCAGCTCCAGTACGGACTGGCCGTCGAGGCCGGTGAGGCTGACGTCGACCTCCGGGGTGTCCGGCGACAGGTGCGCCAGCCGGGCCCAGCCCGCGGCCGCCGGCTCCTCGGTCCCCTGGGCGCCGGTTGCGGTGCCGGCGGCCAGGGCGATCACTCCCACGGCCGTGGCCAGGGACATGACGATGCGATTCATGCGTTCTCCTCTGGGGTGTCGTCCAACGGTGGAGCGGGGAGCAGACCGCGCGGCGCGGCCAGCGAATAGGTGGCGATGACGGTGGTCCCGTCGGTGTCGACCTGCGTCGGCGTGAACGGCGCCGGTTGGCCGAGCAGCCAGAGCGCCAGCCGGGCCGCCTCGTCCTCCGTCGACAGCCCGCCGAGAACCAGCCGCCGGCGCACCCCGTCCCCCTCGCCCGGCAGCGCCGGCAGCGACACGTCCAGCTCGTGGGTGCCGGAGAGCTTGCCGAGGACGAGCACCAGCCGCGGGTCGATCCGCCCGGCGCCCGCGACGGCGCGCGCGGCGGCGTCGAAGGTCAGGGCGTCGTTGCGCAGCAGCTGGCCGGTCGCGTAGCGGATCGTGCGCCGTTCGTCGGCGGCCACGGCCTCGGCGACCTCGCGGCCCAGCGGGTGGATCGACCGGATCTCCACGCGCCCGTCGCCGCTGCCGAACTCCGCGACGACGGTCGACTCGGCCAGCGCGGACCGGACGTCGGGCCGGTCGGTGTCGTCGGAGCGCAGCGCCGCCGTCGACACGATGAAGTCGTAGTGGGTCCAGCGCGGCGGCCGCGGCTCGAACGTCCGGCGCGGCGCGACGGCGGGGTCGAGCGGCAGCAGCTCCCCCGGCTCTTCGGCGGCGGGGAGGCTGGCGAACGGCACCACCCCGCCGGCGGAGAACCCGGATCGCAGCAGATCCTCGCGGATCGTGTGGTCGACCACCAGCCGGCTGTCGCGGGGCACGTTGGCCTCGAGCCAGCGCTCGGCCTGGTCGACCGGCGCGACCGCGTCGCCGCGCAGCAGGGGACGCAGCTCACCCGGCCAGGTCGCCGTCACCGCGACGACCAACGCGGCGGCCGCGGTCGTCGCCATGATGGCCAGCGGCATCGCCTCCGGCCGGCCGCGTACCGACAGCAGCCGGACGGCCAGCCCGTGCGCGGTGGCCGGCACCAGCAGCGCCGCCAGCGGCACCGCCGCGATCGGCAGGGCGGCCGGCGCCGGGCCGCCGGGCACTACGATCAGCAGCACCAGGGTCAGCAACGTCGCGGCCACCGGGCGCAGCGGCCGGAACAGCAACGCCGTGCCCGCCGCGGCCGGTCCGACGACCACCAGCACCGGATCCAGCGCCCAGAGTCGTTCGGGCGTCTCGCCGCCGGAAACCGGGCCGGCCAGCGAGAACAGCACGTACGCGTAGCCACCGGCAGTCGTCGCGGCGGCCACCCCGGCGAGCACCCGCCGCCACACCGGCGCCGTCACCTGCTGCCACATCGTCCACACCACGAACGGCGCGATCACGAGGAACGTGGTCTGCGTCAGCACGGCCAGCAGTACCGCGACCCCGGCGGCCGGGAACGCGACCGGCTGCCGTCGGCGCGCCGTCGCCAGCGCGAACGCGAGCAGCGTCCACAGCACGGCGACGTTCTCGACCAGCACCATCCGATGCAGGTACAGGGCCAGCGGCGAGACGGCGAAGACGACGACGGCGACCGCGGCGGCCGGCCGGGGCACGCCCAGACGGCGGGCCAGCGTCCACAGCAGGACGACACCCAGCAAGAGCACGAGCAGCAGCGCCTCGCGGCCGCCGGCGACGGCATGCGTGGCCCGGTCCAGCGCGCCGGCCGGGCCGATCCATGCGGCCAGCTGCGCCAGGCCGAGGTCGGCGTGCAGCGACCAGGCGCCGTCGGCGATCCGCGTCACCGTGCGGCCCTCGGCCTCGCTGAACGCGGGCGAGCGGGTCATCCCGGCGGCGTGGACGAAGCCGGCCAGGGTCAGCAGAGGGGCCAGCCAGGCGAAGTCCGGCCCGTGCCGGCGGAACCAGGCGCGCACCGGGCGGGGCCGCGGCGGCCGCGGCGGTACCGGGATGGGAAGGCGCAGGTCGGCGAGGTCCCGCGGCAATGCAGGCAGGGTCGAGACGGTGTCGCGCATCGCCGACGCCTCCCCCCGAGGTGTCGCACAGACCTGCGCGCCGGCCCCATGGCAGGGCAACGCCGAGCCATGATCGCCAGGCAGGTCAGGCTCGCGGTTCCTGACCATCAGGCGAAAAGCGGTGCCTGGTGCGTCTTCGGCGGGAGTGTATACCCGAAACCGACTATATGAACCGGATTGTCGTGATCCACCTGGAGAACACCGGCGATCAGGCGTGCGATCGGGGCGCCGTTCCGGGTCGACATCGACGTCGCGGAGCCGGCTCCGGACCGTTGATCCACGCGGCCGGCCCGGCGTAGGATCGTCGGCGGCCCCAGTCGGGGCGATCACCATCCGACCGCTGCTCCGGGAGATCCCTGTGCCCAGCCGCACCGCGTCCGCCCGTCCCTCAGCCCAGACCGCACAGCCGTCAACGCCCTCGCTGACCGTCGCGTCAGCCGAACCCTCACAGCCGCCCGGCACGTTCCGCCGGCTCGCTCCCTACCTCCTCCGCCACCGCGGCACCCTGATCGTCTCCGTCGTCGTGGCCTTGGCCTGGGCGGTCACCGTCGCCGCCGTCCCCGTCACCCAGGGCCGGGTGGTCGATGACGCGATCGTCGCCCGGTCCGCGCCGCTGCTGCCGATGATCGCGCTGCTCATCGGTCTGGCGGCGGCCCGTTTCATCCTGTCCGGCTGGTGGCGCTACGTCGGTGGCACCACCGCGTTCCGCATCCAGGACGACCTGCGCCGCGACGTGTACGACACGCTGCAGCGCCTCGACTTCACCGGCCACGCGCAGCTGCAGAGCGGCCAGCTGGTGTCGCGCATCAGCGGCGACCTGCGCTACGTGCACATGCTGCTGAGCTGGATCCCGCAGGTGGCGGCGACGCTGCTGTCGTCGCTGCTCGCGGTGGTCGTCATGTTCACGTTGTCGCCGCTGATCGCCGCGCTCGTGGTCGCCGTCATCGTGGTGGTCTTCGCGGTCACCAACCGGCAGCGCCGCCAGGTGTACGCGGCCGGTTGGGACGCCCAGGACCGGGAGGCGGACATGACCTCCCGGGTCGAGGAGGCCGTCACCGGCGTCCGGGTGGTCCGCGCGTTCGGCCAGCAGCCGGCCGAGACCGCGCGGCTGCACGGCGCCCTGCTCGACATGTTCCAGGCCCGGGTCCGGGCGGTCCGGCTGCGGGCGCCGTTCATGGCGTCGCTGCAGGGCGCCCCGCTGTTCGGCCAGGTGCTGGTGCTGCTGGCCGGCGGCCTGCTCGTGATCCAGGGGCAGCTCACCATCGGTGTGTTCCTGGCCTGCATCGGCTACCTCGCCGAGCTGATCGGCGCGGCGCGGGTGGCCGGCATGGTGCTCACCAACGCCCCGCTGTGCAAGGCGGCCACGGAGCGGGTCGGCGAGCTGCTCGACCTGCAGGCGGAGATCACCGAGCCGCTGCGCCCGGTTCCCGCCGAGGAGCGTGGCGGCGCGGTCTCGTTCCACCGGGTCCGGTTCGCTTACGCCGACGGCGACGGCCACCGGGTGCTGCGCCACTTCAGCCTCGAGGTCCGGCCCGGCGAGACGGTCGCGCTGGTCGGGCCGTCAGGCTGCGGGAAGTCGACGGCGCTGTCGATGCTGCCGCGGTTCTTCGACGCCGACGCCGGCACCATCACCGTCGACGACATCGACGTGCGCCGCTGGTCGCTGCCGGAGCTGCGCCGCCGCATCGGGGTGGTGTTCGAGAACAGCTTCCTGTTCTCCGACACCATCGCGGCGAACATCGCCTACGGCCGGCCCGACGCCAGCATGGACGAGATCCGCTCGGCCGCCCGCGCGGCGCTGGCCGACGAGTTCGTCGAGGCGCTGCCTGACGGCTACGACACCGTGGTCGGCGAGCAGGGCATCACGCTGTCCGGCGGGCAGCGGCAGCGGGTCGCGCTGGCCCGGGCGCTGCTGGCCGAACCCGACATCCTGCTGCTCGACGACGCCACCTCGTCGGTCGACGTCAAGGTCGAGGAGCGCATCCACGCCAATCTCGAGCCGTTCCTCGCCGGCCGCACAGTGCTACTGGTCGCGTACCGGGAATCCACGCTGCGGCTGGCCGACCGCGTCGTGCTGGTCGACGACGGCCGGGTGGTCGACGAGGGCGGGCACGCCGAGCTGCTGGAGCGCAACGCGCTGTACCGCGACCTGTTCGGCGACGGTCCCGGCACCGACGACCATCCCGACGACCTCATGTCGCACGCACGGTCCGGCCGATTCGAGGCGACGGCGTCGGCGTGGGAGTCGCGGCAGGACGCCACCGGCTCGCTGCCCAGCCTGCAACTCGCGGTGCCGCCCGCGGTGGCCGAGCGGATCGCCGCATTGCCACCGCCGAAGGACCCGCCGAACGTCGACCTCGATCGCGAGGGTGGCACCCGCGGCCCGCTGCGGCTGCCGTCGTTCCTGCGCCCGTACGTCGGCGGCCTGCTGGTCGGGCTCGTGCTGGTCGTCCTGGAGGCGGCCATCACGCTGGTCAACCCGATGCTGGTGCAGCGGGCGGTCGACGACGGCATGCGCGCGGGCTCGACCAGCGTGCTGCTGTGGGTGTGCCTCGCGGCGACGGTGCTGGTCGGGCTGCTCTGGCTGGACCAGCGCACCGGCTACCTGTGGACGACGCGCAGTACGGAGCGGCTGCTGCTGGCGATGCGGGTGCGCATCTTCGGCCAGCTGCAGCGGCTGGGCATCGACTTCTACGACCGCACCCAGGCGGGCCGGGTGATGACCCGGATGACCTCCGACGTCGACGCGATCGCCCAGCTGTTCCAGGTCGGGCTGATCAACGCCGTCGTCAGCGTGGCCACGTTCGCCGGCATGACGATGGTGGTCGTCGCGCTGGATCCGATGCTGGCGCTGGTCGTGCTGGGGGTCGTGCCGTTCGCCGGGGCCGTCACCTGGTGGTACCGGCGGCGCGCCTCGGTCGCCTACGACGATGCCCGCGAGCTGTTGTCGACGATCAATGCCGACGTGCAGGAGAGCATGGCCGGCATCCGGGTCACGCACGCGTTCCGGCGCGAGGCGGTCAACCTCGAGCGTTTCGCCGGGCTGGGCCGCCAGTACGTCGCGGCCAGCCTGCGCGGGCTGTACGCGACGGCGGTGTACGTCGCCGCGATCGAGCTGCTCTCGGTGCTGGCCATCGCGGCGGTGCTCTGGGTCGGCGCGCAACGCATCGGGGCCGGCACGCTGGCGCTCGGCACGCTGATCGCGTTCCTGCTGTACCTCGCCCAGGTCTTCGCGCCGGTGCAGCAGCTGTCGTCGGTGTTCGACGTGTATCAGCGGGCCCGTACGGGGTTGGTCCGGGTCCGCGCGCTGCTGGCGCTGGAGACGTCGACACCGGTGCGGCCGGACGCCGTCCCGGTCGACGCGATCGCCGGCGATCTGCGGTTCGATCGGGTCCGGCTGCGCTACGCCGGCGCCGCCGCCGACGCCGTCCGCGACGTCGACCTGCACGTGCCGGCCGGCCAGCGGGTCGCGTTCGTCGGACGTACTGGCGCCGGCAAGTCGACGCTGTCGAAGCTGGTCGCCCGGTTCTACGACCCCACCGACGGCCGGGTGCTGGTCGACGGCCGCCCGCTCGACGGGCTCGACGTCACCAGCTACCGGCGGCACCTGGGGTACGTGCCGCAGGAGCCGTTCCTGTTCTCGCGCACCATCCGCGACAACATCGCCTACGCGCGGCCGGAAGCCAGCGACGCCGAGGTCGAGGCGGCCGCCCGCGCCGTCGGGGCGCACGAGTTCGTCACCCGGCTGCCCGGCGGCTACCACCACGTGGTGGCCGAGCGGGGCCGGTCGCTGTCGGCCGGGCAACGGCAGCTGGTGTGCCTGGCCCGGGCGCTGCTCGGCGACCCGTCGATCCTCATCCTCGACGAGGCGACGTCCAACCTCGACCTCGCCAGCGAACGGAAGGTGAACCAGGCGATGCGGGTGGCGTCGGCCGGCCGGACCACCATCGTCGTCACCCACCGGCCGCAGTCGCTGCACTGGGTCGACCGCGTCGTCGAGGTGGCCGACGGGCGCATCGCCACCGACGAGCCCGCGCCCCACTACGTCGCCCGCGTGCTGAGCCGGGCGAGCTGAGGCGAGCTGATTCACCCGGCCGGCCGGGGGCCACCCGGCCGGCCGGGGAGTCTCAGCGGGCCATGTTGGCCATGTTGGTGCCGCTGATCACCGCGTGCCGCAGCGACCGGCCGGGGTCGGCCGCGCCGCCAGGAGCGGTGTCGTCCTCGTAGTTCGGGTTGTGGTAGCCGCGCGGGCGGTGCCGCCGGAAGATCGCGTCGTAGTCGATGTCGCTGCGCGGGTCACCGAACGGGATCATCCGGTAGCCCTCACCGACCCCGACCGGCTGCTCGTCGCGCCGCTCGCCGTCCTTGGCGTGGTAGAGCGGGTAGCGCAGCGGCTGTGCGGCGATCTGGTCGATCGGGCTGAAGATGCTCTCGCGACGCTGGCCCTCCCAGTCGTAGTACCAGCGGAACCGGTGCTGCGCCGAGTGCGCCCAGTAGATGTCGATCTCGCAGTAGCACTTCGTGCTGGGCGTGATGTCCAAGTAGTACTGCATCTTGCGGATGCCGGACTCGCCGCGCACCATCTGTGGCTGCGGGAGCGGTGCACCGGTCACTCGGTCGACCGTCACCTCGACCATCGGGCCGTCCTGCAGGAAGCCGTAGGCGTCGGCGTGGTTGTGCGGGTAGATCGAGATGCGCCACGGGGTGGCGAGGTCGTTGATCGCCTCCCACTTCTGCGCGGCGAGGTCCCAGGCCTCCTTCGCCGAGCTGCCGGTCGGGTCGCCGCCGGTGCCCATGTACGGCAGGCCGAGGATCGAGGCGAACTCGAGCTCGATCTGGAAGCGGTCGTAGTCGTCGGCCGTCATGCCGCCGTTCGGGCCGCCCGGCCAGCTGTTCGGGATGAACCCGTGGTTGCCGATGGCCTCCAGCCCGGCCTCGTCGAGGAAGCCGCGCAGCGTCCGCGCGTAGTCGAGGTAGGCCGGGAAGTTCTCGCGCAGCAGCCGCCCGCTCTGGGTCAGCGGTGGCACCGGCCCGCCCTGGTTCTCGGCGTGCTGGCCGTAGCCGGCGAACTCGACCTGCTTGAAGCCGGCGTTCGCCAGGAACAGGAACACCTCGCGGAAGCCGCCGGGCAGCGGGGCCAGCGGTCCGAGGTCGTTCGGGTCGGCCGGGAAGTTCGGGCCGCCCAGGTAGCCCATGGTCGGGGCCGGGTTGTTCCAGATGCCGCGCCGCGCGGTGGCGTCGCGCTGCGTGTACAGGATCGTGCCGCGCTTGCCCGGCGGGAGCAGCGGGTTGGGCACGTTCTGCACCAGCTGGTCGGCCAGCGCCGGCGTGGCGGGCGCGATGGCCGCCACCGCCAGCGTGCCGGCGCTGATGGTCAGCAGCCGGCGCCGGCTCAACCTGTGTTCCTGAGCCATGGTCGTCTCCTCGCTCCGTCGAAAGTGGGTGACCGTGCTCGAGATCGCATGCGGCATCGGAGCCCGGGCTGCGGCCGACTTTCTACGGGAGCTGTTGAAAGCCGCCCCGATGTTGGAGAAACACTAGCGGCATCCCGCCGTAACTCGCTAGATCCGAATCGTCCGTTTTTGCGGCTCAGTAGGCGGCCCGGCCGCCGGTGAGGTCGAAGGTGAATCCGGTCGTGAAGCTGCACACCGACGACGCGACGAAGGGCTCGGACACGCTGTGATGGACGCCGGTCGACCCGGCCGTGTGGCCACCACTACCGGAACTTCGCCTGTGCCGAACGGGGTGGTGCGTCGAACGCCTGCCGGAAGGATCCCCCGCCCGAGCCCGCCGCATGCGCGGACGAGGGCAGGGCCGCCGCGACAGCCGGTTCACGGCCGGTCCGCCCGCACCGGCGTGTAGGTGGAGGTGCCGGAGCCGACCTCGAAGATCGACCGGCCGTCCTCCTCGCCGATGTACCTGGCCGGGCTGCGGCCGGCGGCCCGGTACGCCAGCCCTTCGGTGACGGGCAGCGCGACGCGGGCCGTCACGTTGACCGGCACATCCAGCTCGAGCCGGACCCCGTCGCCGATGCGCCGCCATTCGACGCTCACGTCGCCGCGCTGGGTCGGCACCATCCCGGACGCCTGCGCCAGGCCGGACGCCGGCGGCGCGATCTCGACGGTGGCCGCGCCGGGTGTGGTCGTCCGCACGCCGAGCAGGGTCTGCTGGATGTCGACGACGGCCTGCGCGCCCCAGCCGTGCGACTGGCTGAAGTTGGACCCAGGGTCGAGCGTCCACGCCTCCCAGGTGAACGTGCCGTCCTGCGCCAGGATGTTCGCCCAGCCCAGATCGTCCTCGTTCGTCAGCAGGTCCAGCACAGCGTCGGGCCGGTCGGCGTCGGCGAGCGCCTGCAGGATCCAGTGCGCCGTCATCGGGCCCTGCTTCATCCCCATGCCGGCGACATACTCGGCGAGCGCCGCCAGGTCGCTCTCCGGCGCCACGCCGTGTGCGATGGCGTACGTCGTGGAGTGCTGTCCGGCGTGCGTGCTCTGGGTGCCATCTGCGTGGAGGCCGTCGACGTACACACCGTCCGGCCGGCGCAGCGTGGCGTTCATCCGCTCGACGAGCTGGTCGGCCCGCTCGCGGAGAGCGTCGACCTCCTCGTCGGGACGGCCGAGCTCCGCGCCCATCGCCGCGACGTCACGCAGCACGGCTACGCTCTGCGCGTTGATGGTGGTGCGGGCGGCGGCACTCATGTCGTAGCCGAACCGGCCCGGCTCGGGCCAGTCGACGATGCCGTACTGATACGCCCCACTGCCGCCCGAAAGCCTGGTCACCAGGCCCGCCGTCGGCCCGTCGGCCGGGATGTGCCGGCGCACGTAGTCGGCGGTCCCGAGGACGAACGGGTACGCCTCCTCGAGCAACTGCCGGTCGCCGGTCTCCTGGTAATAGCGCCACACCCAGTCGACGAACATCAGCGAGTAGTCCGGGATGTCGCGCTTGCCGTCGCCGTTCGGGTAGACCGCGTTGTACCGGCCGACGTCGTTGCCGGTGAACCAGAACCGGCGCGCGGAGTTCACGAACTCGCGGATCGCCTGCTGGGTGGCGTCACGTTCGGCGAAGGCGCCCATGGTGGCGTAGGAGATGTTGACCGCGTCGCCGAGGAACTGGCCCTTCTCGCGCGTCGGGGTGTCGACGAAGGCCTCCTGCACCGAGTAGATCGCCGACCGGACCATGAGGTCCCAGACCTCGTCGAGCGTGGCGTCGGAGCTGTCGAACCTGGCTTCCCGGCCGGGAGGGGTGTCGGTGTGCACCACCGTGGCCTCGACGTCGGCGAGGTCGATATCCTCGCCGGCGTCGGGCAGCTCCAGGTACCGGAAGCCCAGGTGGGTGAAGGCGCGGAACTCCTGTGCGCCGTCGACCTGCGTGTACGGGAAGCTCATATTGGTGCCCTGCGACAAGAGCGTCGACGTGGCCACCCGTCCGGTGTCGGTCAGGTTGTAACCGGCTCTCATCGGCACCGTCCGACCGGCGACTCCGTGGTCGAATCGCACGACGGGCCGGGCCGGGACGACCACGCCGAAATCGACGACGGGCGTGCCGTCGTCGGCCGTCAGCAGCGCGACCGGCTCCACGATGGTCTCGGTCAGCCGGGTCTCCTGGCCGGTCAGGTGGGTGAACGGCGCGGTGGGGTGCGGTCCGAGCACGACGGCGTCGCCCCACCCTGCATCGTCGAAGCCGGTGCGGTCCCAGCCCGCGGGGACCAGCCGGGCGTCGAGGTGCTCGACGTAGTCGCCCTCGCCGTTGCGCCGCGACGTGGCGGCGTACGGTCCGGCGCTGACCTTCCACGAGCCGTCGCTGACCACCACCTGCCGGCTGCCGTCCGCGTAGTCGATCACCATCCGGACGAGCAGTCCCGGGACGCCCGCCGGACGGCCCTGCCCGCCCCCGTACCAGTGCAGGATCGCGCCGAGCGCGATCTCGTCCTTGCCATCGACGAACTCGGTGACGTCGCTGGCCTGGTAGTAGTTCTCACCGCCGTAGCCGAACGACTGACCCCGGTCGGCCCGCTCGCCGTCGATCCGGAGCTCGTAGGTGTGGCTGCCGGCGACGTAGGCGCGGGCCCGGGTGACCGGCTGGTCGCGCAGCACCACCTCGGTGCGGGCCAGCGTCCACTCGTCCGGCTGACGTGCCGGCGGCGCCGTGACCCACGTCGACAGGTCGCCGCTGAAGTCGTCGGCGAAGGCTACGGTGCCGTCGGGCGTGGTCACGACGACGTCGTCGAACTCGCCGATCTCGTTCGACGCCTCGCGCAGGCCGACTCCGCCGGCCGCGAAGCTCGTGTCCTGCCGCTCGTCGACCAGCACGCCGTCGACGTACGTGCGGATGGTCGAACCCTGGAGCTCCATCCGAACCCGGTAGTCGGTGCCGGCCATGACGGTCAGCGGCACCGTCGCGAGCCGGGTGGAGGAGCCGTTCTGGTGCACGTGCGGGTTCAGCCCCTGACCCGGCACCAGCTGCCAGAGGTAGCCGTTGCGCCGGTCGGGGCTGCGGAACACCCAGCCCGCACCCCGGGTGTGCGGCCGGACGGTCAGCTCGAAGGTGTAGTCGGTCAGGGTCCGGTCCATGTCCGCGAGTGTGATGTCGCCGCCGGTCACCCGGACCCGGCCATCGATGATCTCCAGCGGGCTGCGGCCGCCCGGTGGGCGCTGGATCCATCGCGCGCCGTCCCAGGCGTCGTCGGGGATGCCGGTCTCGAACGTCGCCTCGGGCGCCCATGGCGACCGCTGGCCATCGCGGTCCCACGTCCGCACGGTCCATGTGTAGGCGGCGCCCGGCTCCAAAGCCGGGCCCGAGTACGGGACGTAGGACTGTGCGGCGGACGCGACCTTGCCGCTGTCCCAGACGTGATCACCGCCGTGGTCCTCGACGGTGATCTGGTAGGCGGTCTGGATCTCGCCCGGGTCGCGGTCCTGCGGCAGCCAGCCGAACGACGGCGACCCCTCGACGTTCAGCGGATGCACCCGGTCGCCGACCGTGAGGCCGGCCGGTGCGAGCGGCGGCCGGCCGGCGGCTTCAGCGGGACCGATCAGGCCGGCGGCCAGGACCATCGAGCCAACGGCTGCCGCCCCGTAGACGGCTGAGCGACGAAGCGAACTGGAACGGTTCATCTGAACTCCCTGGGCTCTCGCAACACCAGCGGACACGGAGGAGCAGCGCGTTGATCACCAGGGACCGGCTACCCCATGGGGTCTGGCTCCTCGTCGATCACCAGTGCTGCTCGCCGTCGAGGGCGGGCTCGCGGTCAGAAGTCGAAGTCGTCGATGTTGTCGGCGTTGAACCGGGTCGGCGGACCCAGGATGATCACACCGTCGGCGCCGACGGTGTACTCCCCCAGCTCGCCGGCGGTGAAGGTGTCGCCCTCGGCGCCGGTGATGATGCCCGACGCGACGGCGGCGCCGGCGTAGGCGGCCAGCTCGCCGAGTGCGGTCGGGTCCCACAGCGCGAACTCGGTGACGGTGCCGTCCTTGACGAACTCGCGCATCTGGTTCGGCGTGCCCAGACCGGTCAGCGCGATCTGCCCCTTGTACTCCGAGCCCTGCAGGTAGCGCGCCGCCGCGGCGATGCCCACCGTGGTGGGCGAGATGATGCCCTTGAGCTCGGGGTTGGCCTGCAGCAGACCCTGGGTCTCCTGGAACGACTTCTCGTCCTCGTCGTCGCCGTAGACGGTTGCGACCAGTTCGACGTTCGCGTAGTCGGGGTTGTTCGCCAGCTCCTCCTCGATGACCGCGATCCAGGCGTTCTGGTTCGTCGCGTTCGCGGTGGCCGACAGAATCGCGATCTGGCCCTCGCCGCCGATCTGCTCGGACATCATCTCGATCAGCGTGCGGCCGACCTCGGCGCCGTCGACCTGACTGACGAACGCGTCGCGGCAGCTCGGGTCGACGTCGGAGTCGAAGGTCACGACCGAGGTGCCGGCGGCGCGGGCCTGCTCCAGCGACGAGCACAGCGCGTTCGGGTCGTTCGCCGACAACAGGATGACGTCGGCCGCCTGCTGGCTCAGCGTGTTGATGTAGCTCACCTGGGACGACGCCGCGGTGTCGGACGGGCCGGTGTACTCGTACTCGCCCTCGAGCTCGCCGACGGCGGCCTCGGCGCCCTCGCTCGACGCGTCGAAGTAGGGGTTGTTCACCGACTTCGGCAGCATCGCGATGCTCAGGCCGGTCTCGAACTCCCCGCCGGCATCGGCCGTCGCCGCCGGCTCGTCACCGCCGCCGCCCTCGTCCTCGTTGCTGTCTTGGGTGGTGCCTCCACAGGCGGCGACCGTGAGTGCCAGGGACAGGCCCAAGGCGGCTGACGTGAACGCTCTCACCCGGCGGGTTCGGCTGGCAGACATGAGGGTTCCTTTCTCACCTGTTGCTACGACGTCGGAGTCATGCGCAGACGTGCACGGCGACGGGACAGGGTCGTCCGCACCGCGGTGACGACATTGGGGGCGAGGACCGACACGATCAGCAGCGAGCCGGTCACCACGGTCAGCGCCTCGGTGGACACGTCGGCCAGCCGCAATGCGTTCTGCAGCGACGTCAACAACACCACCCCGGCCAGGACGCCCGGCAGCGTGCCCTTGCCACCGAAGATGGAGACACCGCCCAGCAGCACGGCCGCCACCACCGTCAGCTCGAGCCCGGCGGCGTTGTCGGCGCGGGCGCTGGAGTAGCGCAGCGTCCAGAAGACACCGACCAACCCCGCGACGGCACCAGAAGTGACGTAGAGCCAGAACTTGACCCGGCCGACCGGGATGCCCGCGAACGAGGCGGCAGTGGCGTTGGCGCCGGTGGCGACGATGGCCCGGCCAGTGGGTGTCGCATGCAACACAGCGGCGAAGAGACCTGCGATCACGAGCATCGGGATCAGCACGTTGGGGATCGACGACGCCCCGAGGTCGCCAATGGTCCAGCCGGTGAAGTCGCGCGGGAAGTCGGCCACGGCCGTGTCGCCCAGCAGCACGAACGCCAGGCCACGGTACAGCGCCAAGGTACCGATGGTCACGGCGAGGGACGGCAGGCCGAGCGCGGTGACGAAGATGCCGTTGACCGCGCCGAGGACCGCACCGATGACGACGCAGAGCGGCATGATCGTCTCCAGCGGCAGTCCGTTGTTCCACATCACACCCATCGCCGAGCTGGTCAGCCCGACGGTGCTGGCGACCGACAGGTCGATCTCGCCAGTGACGATGATCAGCGTCATCGGCAGCGCCAGTAGCAGCACCGGCGCCAGATCCAGGATCAGGAAGCCGGCGTTGCGCGACGTGCCGAAGTGCTCGACTGTCAGCGCAGCGATCACGATGAACAGCGCCGTGACCACCACGACGGCGCCATCCCAGCCGACCATGCGGCTGGACCGGAGCCGGCCGGACTGTGGCCGATCGGCGACGCGGTCCGGCGCGGTCTCAGTCGACATGAGAGTCCTTCCTCCGCAAGGACGCGGACACCCGCAGCCCCACGAACCGGTCCAGGCCGATGGCGCCGAGAATCAGAGCGCCGACGATGGCCTGCTGCCAGAACTGGTCGACGCTGAGCACCGGCAGCGCGTTGCTGATGACCGTGAGCAGCAGCGCGCCGAGCGCGGCGCCGAACACCGTCCCGCTGCCGCCGAAGATGGCCACACCGCCCACGACAACGGCGGCGACCACGTTCAACTCCATGCCCGAGCCCGCGGAGGCGTCCACCGTCCCGAACCGGGCCGCATGCAGCACCCCGCCGAGACCGGCCAACGCGCCGCACAGCACGTAGGCGGTCAGCAGCCGCCGGCCGGCCGGGATGCCGGCCAGCTTCGCCGCCTCGGGGCTGGAGCCGAGCGCGTACATGTCCCGGCCGGCTCGGTACCGGGACAGAAACACCCCGGCCAGCACCACGACCACCAGCGACACGATGATCAGATACGGAATGCCGAGCACCCGGTCGGTGCCGAAGTCGAGAAAGCCGCGCGGCATGTCCGAAGCGTTGATGCGCGAGCCGCCCGCCACGAAATAGACGATGCCGCGGAAGACGTAGAGGGTGCCGAGCGTGGCCACCAGCGCCGGGACCTTGCCGAAGTGGATCACCGCGCCGTTGACCAGGCCGCAGCCGGCCCCGATGGCCAGCCCGAGCAGCATCGCCACCGGCACCGGGGTACCCGGGTTGACCTGCAGGAAGTCGGCCGTCACGTACGCAGAGAGCCCGAGCACGGAGCCCACCGAGAGGTCGATGCCGCGGGTCAGCACGACCACGGTCATGCCGACGGCCAACAGGATGGTGATGGCCGCGCCGAGAAGGATGTCACGGATGCTCTGCTGGCTGACGAACCGGGAGTTGACCGCCGCCGTCGCCGCGACCATCGCGACCAGCGCGATCAACAGGCCCAGCGCGCGGAACCGCAGCACGGCGTCGAGCAACGTCGAGCCGGTCCTCGTCGTGGGCGCGGAGTCGGTCGGACGTGCGACAAGGGTCATGCCGCCGCCCCCCGACCGGTCGCGAGGAACATCACGGACTCCTCGGTGGCCTCGGCGCGGCTCAGCTCGCCGGCCAGCCGGCCTTCCCGGATCACCAGGACTCGATCGGCCATGCCGAGCACCTCGGGCAGCTCCGACGAGACCATGACGATGGCGACTCCGTCGGCGGCCAGCTGCGACATCAGCCGGTGCACCTCGGCCTTGGTGCCGACATCGATGCCACGGGTGGGCTCGTCGACGATGAGCACCTTCGGGTCGGTGGCCAGCCACTTGGCCAGCGCAACCTTCTGCTGGTTGCCGCCGGACAGGGTGCCGGCCGGGTCGGTCAGCCGGCCGTAGCGGGTCTGCAGGCGCCGAGTCCACTCGGCCGCTTCGCGCCGTTCGGCACCGCCGGTGAGGAAGCCGAACCGGGACAACCGGTTGCGCCGGACCAAGGTGGCGTTGCGCATGATCGACAGGTCGAGGATCAGCCCCTGCTGCCGCCGGTCCTCGGGAACCAGTGCCACCCCGGCCCGCATAGCCGCCTTCGAGTTGCCGGCCGGAAGCGTTCGGCCGGCGACCCGGACGGTGCCGGCGTCGCGCGGGTCGATCCCGAACACTGCCTGCACCACCTCGGACCGGCCCGAACCGACCAGGCCCGCCAGCGCCACGATCTCACCGGCACGGACCTGGAACGAGACGTCGCGGAAGAGACCGGCGCGGCTCAGAGCTTCGACCTCGAGCACGACCGCGCCCGGAACGACGTCCTGCTTGGGGAAGAGCGCACCCAGCTCACGGCCGACCATCCGCCGCACGATCTGATCGATCGTCATCTCAGCCATCAGGTCGGTCGATACGTGCGCACCGTCACGCATCACCGTCACCCGCTGACACAACGCTTCGACCTCGTCGAACCGGTGCGAGATGAACAGCACCGCCGCCCCGGCGTCGCGCAGCCCTCGCACGACGGCGAACAGCCGCTCGACCTCGACACCTGACAACGCCGCCGTCGGCTCATCCATGATCAGCACAGTCGCATCGACGGAGATGGCCTTGGCGATCTCGACGATCTGCTGGTCGGCGATGGACAGCCCCTTCGCCGGCCGCTCCGGGTCCAGGGGCACGCCCAGTCGGGCGAACAATGCTGCGGCCTCGCGGTTCATCACGGCCCGATCGATCAGGCCGAGCCGCGCCCGCGGCTGGCGGCCGACGAAGATGTTCTCGGCGACCGACAGGTCGGGGAAGAGCGTGGGCTCCTGATAGATGACGGCGATGCCGGCGTCCTTGGCGGCGGCGGTGTTCGTGAACTCGACCGTCTCGCCGTTCACCGTGACGATCCCGGTGTCGGGCCGGTGCACCCCGGCAAGGATCTTGATCAGCGTCGACTTTCCGGCGCCGTTCTCACCGACCAGAGCGTGCGCCTCGCCGGGGAAGAGCTCGAGACGGGCGTCGCGAAGGGCCACCACCGAGCCGAACGCCTTGGTCACCCCGTCCAGCGACACGACCGGCCGGAGCTGTGGGGGCTCGGGCGCACTCCCCATAGCGGACAACAGTGTCCTCCAGATGACTGAATCGTTTCATGATCTTGCGTGGACTTTAGGCCTGGCCGTGGCAAAGGTCAACCCTGTCCGGCGAAAGCGTGCATGTCATCTGATGTTCAGGCCAGGGGTCGCCCCGCGCCAGCGGTTGATGATCAGAGGAGAGGGGCGGAGCGGCTGTCGAACCGCCACTCTCCGGCGCCGACGGTGTAGACGACCCAGCCCGGTTCCTCGCGCATGCTGGTGACGAGGCGAGACGGTGCAGCGGTGACCTCGCCCGCGGATGCCCCGGGTACCCACACCTCCGCCGTCGAGCCGACCGGGACCACGACGGTCAGCCGGAGCAACCGGCCGGTCTGGGTCCATGACGACCCCACGCGGCCGCGCACTGATTCGATGGTCAGCGACGCAGAGCCGACCTGGCTGCGCGCGTCCGGCCGGACCCGGAACTCCCGCCACCCGCCGGCCAGATTCACCAGGCCGGCGACGTGCTCGAGCAGCCACTGAGCCACGGTGCCGTGGAAGTAGTGATCGCGCGAGCGGGTGTCGACCTGCCACATCTCCCACATGGTGTCGGCGCCGTTGTCGATCCAGTGCCCCCAGCTCGGCTGGCTGCGCTGCAGCGCGATCTTGGCGGCGGCGTCGGCGTGACCGTACACGGTGAGGACCGGCAGCAGGACGCTGGTGCCGAGGCAGCCGGTGTTGAGGTGCCAGTCGCGCGCCTCGACGTCGGCGACGAGGTTGTCGACCACGGCCTGTACGTGCTCCGGAGGCACGAGCCCGAACGCCAGCGGAACCGCGTTGGACGTCTGCCGGTACCCGGGGTCGCGGGCGGTCCGGTAGAGGCCTCGCGCGATGTCGAGGAAGGTCTCGTTCAGCCGGGCCTTCAGTCCGTCGGCCGCGGCCCGCAGCCGAGCCGCATCGGCGTCGTGCCCCAGCAGGTCGCCGACCTCGGCAGTCGAGATCAGTGCGCGGTACAGGTATGCCGTCGCGGTCAGCCGGGTGTCCTCGGGCGGGTTGCCGCCGGTGCCGGGCGAGAGGTAGTCGCCGAGCGCCGTGACCGCCAGGCCGCTCTGCAGCCGGCCGAGCTCCCAGTCGAGGTAGGTCAGCACGGGCTCCCAGTGCTCGGCGAGGATGCGCTCGTCGCCGTACCAGCGGTGCATCTCGCGCAGCACGAACGGGTAGACGGTGGTCCACTCCGGCGCGGGTGCCAGCTCCTGGTAGCCCCAGCCGCCGCTGGGCACGATCACCGGGACCTGCCCGGAGCCGATCTGACTGTCGCGCAGATCGCCCAGCCACTTGGTGAAGAACCGGGCCATCCCGAGCGTCCCGGCCATGGTGGGCGCGCCGACCTGGGCGTCGCCGGTCCAGCCGTTCTTCTCGAACATCGGGGTATCGGTCGGGATGCTGTGCAGGTTGTTCAGGATCGTCCGCCGCATCATCCGCTCCAGCTGAACGTACATCGGCTGGTCGCAGTCGAACGTGGCGACCTCGACGACGTCCGAGTGCACGACCCGCATGGTGACGGTGTCAGCCGTCGGCGCCGCGGGCAGTCCGTCGAGCTGGACGTACCGGAAGCCCTTGTACGAGAACTTCGCCTCCCACACCTCCTCGCCGTCGCCGCGCGTCGTGTACTCGTCGAGCTGGAACCGGCCCGGGACGTGCCCTGTCGAGGCCTGGACGGTGCCGTTCGCGGCGACGGTCTCGCCGTGCCGCAGCCGGATCGTGGTGCCGGCCGGCGCAGTGACGCGCAGCCGGGTCCAGCCGGCCGCGGTGCGGCCGAAGTCAGCGACCCAGCTGCCCGGGACAGGCTCGGTCAGCCGGACCGGCGCGACGTCCTCGACCACGCGGATCGGCTCGTTCTCCTGGGCTCGGAGCGTTCCGGACGGCGCCGGGAGAACGGCCGCCGCGGACCAGGCGGAGGCGTCGAAGCCGGGCTCGGTCCAGCCGTCGGGAACCAGCCGGGCATCGAAGCTCTCCCCGGCGTAGAGGGAGTTCGACACCGTTGGCCCGCCGGTGACCCGCCAGTCCTGGTCGGTGGTGATCTCGGTGACACTCCCGTCGGCGTGCTCGACGACGAGGCGAGCGATCAGCCGGGGTTCGCCGTGCCACGGCGTCTGGTGCCACCGCCACACGTTGTCGGTGGTCATTCCGTAGAAGCCGCGGCCGAGTTCTGCGGCGAGAGTGTTTTCGCCCTGCCGCAGCAGGTCGGTGATGTCGTGTGTGACGTAGAGGACAGTCTCTTCGTAGTCGGTGAACCCAGGGTCCAGCACGGAGTCGCCCACGCGGGCGCCGTTGAGGTGAAGGTCGTGGTAGGCGACGCCGCTGGCGTAGAGACGGGCTCGCCTGACGGGTTTCGTCAGGTCGAACGAACGGCGCAGCAGCGGAGCCGGCTTCTCCGGCCGGGCGATGACGACACTGTTGCCCCACGGCCCCTGGCCGTACGGGGCGAGCACGGTGACGGCGTCCCATGCGGAGTCGTCGTGACCGGGCTGCTCCCAGCCGGGCGCCTCGGTGCCGGAGCTGCGCCAGGAGCCGTTGGTGACGAAGACCATGTCTTCCTGGTCGGCCGTGCGGACCAGCAGCTTGGCGATCAACCCGGCCGGGTTGACCGACGGGCCGGGCCGGTTCGTCGCACGGGCGGCGAACACGAGCTCGCCGCCGACGGCTCCGGCCACGACTGGCGTCACGTCCGCGATCTCCGCCGAGCGCCACCCGTCCACCTGCTGCGGCGCGGACAGGACGACCTCCCCGTCGAGGTATGCGGTGTAGTCGTCGTCGGCGGTCATCACGAGTTCGGCGGAGAGGACGCCGACGTCGGGCGGCAGCGCGAAGCGGCCGCGGAACCACTGGCTGCCCTCGGGCGCGTCCGATGTCGTCGCGCCCAGGCCCCACACCCACGACGCGCCGAGCAGGTCGAGCGTCTGGCGCTGCGGCACGGTGACCTGGCTGCCCCAGGGGCCCTGGCCGTACGGGGCGAGCACGGTCACCGCGTCCCAGCCGGTGTCGTCGTGGCCGGGCTGCGCCCAGCCGTTCCGCTCGGAGCTTGCGCTGCGCCAGGAACCGTCGGTGACCAGGACCAGCCGGTCGCCACTCACCGTCGTCACGACCAGTTTGGCCAGCAGGCCGCCGGGGTTGACGGAGCCCGAGCCGCGGTTGTGCGCGGCCGCGGCGACGACGAGGTCCGCCCCGACGGCGTCCCGGACCAGCGCCGTGACGTCCGCCGTCTCGGCCGTCTTCCAGCCGTCCGTCTGCACCGGAGACGACAGAACGGGCACGCCGCCGAGGTAGGCGGTGTAGTCGTCGTCGGCGGTCATCACCAGGTGGGCCGACGCGACGTCGAGGCCGGCGGGCAGGGCGAGCCGACCACGGAACCAGCCGGGGCCGGCGGGTGCGCCGTTCGCTGTCGCACCAGGCAGCCAGATCCACGACGCTCCGGCGACATCGCGGGGCTCCTGCGCCGGCTCCGGCTCCGCGCCGATCCAGCGAGCGCCGCCGAACCCTTCCTCCCGCAGGCCGGTCTCGAACCAGGCCGGCTCGCTCCAGCGGGCGCCGCGGCCGGACCCGTCCCACAGCCGGGCCCGCCAGTGATACCGGGTGCGCGGCGCCAGCTCCGGGCCGCCGTACTCGATGCCGACAGACGCCGAGTCGTCCACCTTGCCGGAGTCCCAAACGTCGGCTCGCTCAGGCGTGAGCAGATCCGGCGACGACGCCACCAGCACCTGGTACGCCGTCTGGGTGGCGGCGTGCCCGCTCGCCGCCGGGATCCACGACAGCCGCGGCCGCACGACATCAGTGCCGAGCAGCGTCGGCGCGTATTCCGTGGTCAGCCCGGTGCAGCGGAGCGGGCCGGCGTTCGCGACCGGTGCGGCCGACGCCGACGGGGCGCGATCCAGACCCCAGGTGACGGCGCCGGCGCCAACGGCCGCCGAGCCCAGGAACGTCCGGCGGCTCAATGGCCGTCCGCCGATGATCGGGCGGTCGTTCGTCGAGTCGTCGTGTCGGTCGGCCATGGTCGGACTCCTCTATGAATCGTTCCAATGGACGCTGCGCGCCTTCAGCACATGAGGGTTCGCCGGATCTGTCCGGCACAGTACGTTGCGTGGAACGCGGGTGGCAATGATCGCGGCTGGAACCGTCCGCATCGTGCCGCTCTGTCGGACGGTCAGGCGATCCGGGTGGCGCGGTAGAAGCCCTCGATGTGCTCGGCCACCATCCGCGCAGCGTCGTCGCCGTCACCGTCGGCCACCGCCGCGAGCACCGCGCGGTGCTCGGCTCGCAACCCGGCCGCGGCGGCGTCCCAGTCGGGCAGGTTCGGCGCGGCGGCCATGACGTAGCCGTGGATCGCCTCGCGCAGCGACGCCATGATGGTCGAGACCAGCACGTTGCCGGCCAGCGCGGCCAGCGCCACGTGGAACTCCGCGTCGAGCAGGTGGAACCGCTCGCGCGGCAGCCCGGGATCGTCCATCGCGTCGAGCAACAGCCCGGCGGCGGCCAGCTGGACCGGTTCCGCGCGGCCGGCCGCCTCGCGCACCGCCCACGACTCCAGCAGCACCCGGGTCTGGACGATGTCGCCCATGGGCAGGTGGCTGGTGGCCAGGTGCAGCCGCAGCGTCGCGGTCAGCGGCGACGCGGGCTCGGCGACGATGACGGCGCCGGCGTCGGGGCCGGAACCGACCGCGGTCCGGACGACGCCCATGGCCTCGAGGACGCGGATCGCCTCGCGGACCGACGGCCGGCTGACGCCCAGCTGCCCGGCCAGCGCCCGTTCGCCGGGCAGGCGGTCGCCCACGCGCAGCTTCCCGGCCGCCAGGTCGGCCTCCACCTGGCGCAGCACGAGCTCATGGGTCCTCACGAGATTGAACCCTACTGATACCGTGTGGTCTGACCACACATGGCAGACGTCCACGGAGCCGCTCCATGACCGACCGACAACTCCCCCGCTGGTCCGAGCTCAAGCCGCTGCTGCGCACGAAACGGCCTACGCTGAACCCGACGGACCGCCGGCTGGCGAGTGCGCTGACCATCGCCGATCTGCGCCGCATCGCGCGGATGCGCACGCCGCGATCGGTCTTCGACTACACCGACGGCGCGGCGGAGGCCGAGATCAGCCTGCGCCGGGCGCGGTCGCTGTTCGCGAACCTGGAGTTCCGGCCGTCGGTGCTGCACGACGTTTCCGACGTCGACACCACGACGACCATGCTGGGACAGCCGTCCGCGCAGCCGTTCGCGTTCGCGCCGACCGGCTTCACTCGGATGATGAACCACGAGGGCGAGAGCGCCGTGGCCCGGGTCGCCGAACGGGTCGGTATCCCATATTCGCTCTCGACGATGGGCACCACGTCCATCGAGGACGTCGCCGCCGCGGCGCCGCGGGCGCGCAAGTGGTTCCAGCTGTACGTGTGGAAGGACCGCTCGGCCGGCGAGGACCTGGTGAAGCGGGCCGCGAACGCCGGCTACGAGGCCCTCATGCTCACCGTCGACGTGCCGGTGGCCGGCGCCCGGCTGCGCGACGTGCGCAACGGCTTCACCATCCCGCCGACGCTGACGGCGAAGACGGTGCTCGACGCCGCCGCGCACCCGGCGTGGTGGCTGAACCTGCTGACCACGAAGCCGCTGCAGTTCGCCTCGCTGACGTCGTGGAAGGGCACCATCGCCGAGCTGCTGAACCTGCTCTTCGACCCGACGATGACCATCGACGACCTCGCGTGGCTGCGCTCGATCTGGTCCGGCCCGCTCATCGTCAAGGGCATCCAGACCGTCGAGGACGCCCAGCGGGTGGTCGACGCCGGGGCCGACGCGATCGTGCTGTCCAACCACGGCGGCCGCCAGTTGGACCGCGCGCCGGTTCCGCTGCGGATCCTGCCCGAGGTCGCCGCGGCAGTCGGCGACCGCACCGAGATCTACCTCGACACCGGCATCACCAGCGGAGCGGACATCGTGGCGGCGAAGGCGCTGGGCGCCGACGCCTGCCTGGTCGGACGCGCGTACCTGTACGGGCTGATGGCCGGCGGCGAACGAGGCGTGGCCCGGGCCGCACAGATCCTGACCACCGAGGTCCGGCGCACCATGCAGCTGCTCGGAGCCCGTACCGTGGACGAGCTGAACCCCAGCCACGTCCGGCTCCCCTGACCGCACACCACTTCATCGCGAGGAGACGACATGCAACTGATGCGCATCGGTGACCGGGGCGCAGAGCGACCCGCCGTCCGCGGCGACGACGGCACCGTGTACGACCTGAGCTCGGTCACCGGCGACATCGACGGCGCGTTCCTGGCCGGCGATGGGCTCGCGCGGGCCCGCGCAGCGCTGGCCGAGGGCGGCCTGCCGCAGCTGCCGGGCGAGGATGGACGCATCGGCGCGCCGATCGCCCGGCCGGGCAAGGTCGTGTGCATCGGGCTGAACTACCGCGACCATGCCGCGGAGACCGGCGCGGCGATCCCGCCGGAGCCGATCATCTTCATGAAGGCGCCGAACACCGTCGTCGGGCCGAACGACACCGTGCTGGTACCGCGCGGCAGCGTGAAGACCGACTGGGAGGTCGAGCTGGGCGTCGTCATCGGCAAGGAGGCGCGGTACCTGGACTCCCCCGAGGACGCGCTCGACGTCGTCGCCGGCTACGTCATCTCCAACGACGTCTCCGAGCGCGAGTTCCAACTCGAGCGCGGCGGACAGTGGGACAAGGGCAAGTCGTGTGAGACGTTCAACCCACTGGGCCCGTGGCTGGTGCCGGCCGACGAGGTCGACGACCCCGGCAAGCTGGGACTGCGGCTGTGGGTGAACGGCGAGAAGCGGCAGGACGGCACCACGGCCGACCTGATCTTCGGCATCGGGTACGTCGTCTGGTACCTGAGCCAGTTCATGGTGCTCGAGCCGGGCGACCTGGTGAACACCGGCACCCCGGCCGGTGTGGCGATGGGCATGCCCGGCCAGCCCTACCTGCGGGCCGGCGACGTCGTGGAGTTGGAGATCGACGGGCTCGGCCGGCAGCGCCAGGTCTTCGCCGACGCCTGACCTTTCTCCCGTTCCCCGGACACGCGAGGGGCCGGTCGCCTGAACCAGGCGCCGGCCCCTTCCCGCGTCAATCCGCCGTGCACATCTCCGCGGTGATGCGTTGACGACTTTGTCATCACCCGTGAGCGGACTCGTACTTCGCCAGGATGTCGGACGGGATGCGACCCCGGTCGGATACCTTCAGCCCCTGGTCGCGAGCCCATTCACGGATGGCCGTCGTGTCGGTGCGGCTGGCCCGCCCGCCGGTGTTCGCGGCTCGTCCGCGCCCCCGCCGGGCCGACGCCCGGCGAGCCGAGGCGACATACGGTGCCAGGGCGTCGCGGAGCTTGCCGGCGTTCTTGGCCGACAGATCGATCTCGTACGTGGCTCCGTCCAAGGCGAAGCTCACGGTCTCGGTGGCTTCACCGCCATCGAGATCGTCGAGCAGAATCACCTGAACCTTTTGCGCCATCGTTGGTCCTTCCTGCGGGGGGTGCACTCGAAGATTAGTGTGACATCACTATTGTTACGCCCCGGAACACTGATTTTCAATTCGTCTGCCGCGAGTCGTCGCGGTCGTTTTGTGAGGTGCTGCTCATTCGACGAAGCATCCGCACGTTACCCAGAGTATTCGGCTTGACCCGGTCGAGGTCGAGGAACTCGGCAACTCCTTCGTCGGCCGAGCGCAACAACTGTGCGTAGACGTCGGTGTCTACCGGCGTGCCTTCCACTCGCTCGAATCCATGCCCGGCGAAGAAGTCGACCTCGAACGTGAGGCAGAACACCCGTACGACGCCGAGTTCTTCGGCCACCCGCAGCAAACGGGAGAGCAGCGCGTGCCCGACACCATGCCGGCGCCATTCCGGTGCGACGGCGAGGGTACGGACCTCCGCCAGATCCTCCCACATGACGTGCAACGCACCACAACCGACTACAGTGCCCGGCACACCGTCCGAAACCGTTTCGGCCACCCAGAACTCCTGGATGTCCTCATAGAGGGTGACAGTCTCTTTGGATAGCAGGATCCGCTGTGCCGCGTATCCGTCGAGCAGGCCACGGATGTGCCGTACATCGGCGGTACGCGCCCGCCGCACCCGAAAGCTCTGATCCGGCTCGATATCGGCCGGTGGCGTCATTCCGGCTTCACCAGCGGGAACAAGATCGTCTCACGAATGCCCGAGTCGGTGAGCAGGATCATCAGCCGGTCGATTCCCAGTCCCATGCCACCGGTGGGCGGCATGCCGTATTCGAGGGCCCGCAGGAAGTCCTCGTCCAGTTGCATGGCCTCGGGATCGCCGGCGGCGGCCTTGAGCGACTGCGCCGTCAGCCGCTCCCGCTGCACCACGGGGTCGACCAACTCGGAGTACGCCACGCCCATCTCGACGCCGCGGATGACGAGGTCCCACGCCTCGGTGAGCCGCGGGTCGTCGCGGTGCGGCCGGGCCAGCGGCCGGACCTCCTCTGGATAGTCGCGGATGAACGTGGGCATCAGGAACGTGTGCTCGGCCAGCTTCTCGAACAGCTCGAGCACGACCTCGCCATGGCCCCACGTCGGATCCAGCCCGACCTCGTGCTTCTCGGCCAGCTCGCGCAACCGCTCGACCGGAGTGTCGATGGTGACGTGCTCGCCGACGGCCTGTGAGACGGCCCCGTGCAGGGTGACGTGCCGCCAGGGCGCCTCGAGGTCGATCTCGCCGCCACGGCCGTCGGGCACGACGGTGGTACCGATGGCGCGCGCGGCGTCGACCACCAGATCGCGGGTGAGCTCGGCCATCGTGTCATAGTCACCGTACGCCGCGTAGGCCTCGAGCATCGTGAACTCGGGGCTGTGTGTGGAATCGATACCCTCGTTTCGAAAAATGCGACCGATCTCGTAGACCTTGTCGACGCCACCGACGATGGCCCGCTTGAGGTACAGCTCCAGGGCGATGCGCAACGTCATCGGAATGTCGAACGCATTCAGGTGCGTCTGGAATGGACGCGCCGCCGCGCCGCCGTGGATCAGCTGCAGAACCGGCGTCTCGACCTCGATGTAGCCGTGCCGATGCAACGTTTCTCGCACCGACCGCGTGACGGTGGCGCGAGTTCGCACCATGGTCCGCGCGTCCGGATTGACGATGAGGTCGACGTAACGCTGCCGGACCCGGGTTTCCTCATTCAAATCCTTGTGCGCCACCGGCAGCGGGCGCAGCGCCTTGGAAAGCATGGTCCAGCGGTCGGCCGTCACCGACAGCTCGCCGCGCTTACTGACGATGACCTCACCTTCGACGCCGACGTGATCGCCGATGTCGACCAAGTGCTTCCACGAGGCCAGGTTCTCCTCGCCGACGCGGTCGAGCGAGAGCATGACCTGCAGTTCGGTGCCGTCGCCTTCGCGCAGCCGGGCAAAGCAGAGTTTGCCGGTGTTGCGCAGGAAGATCACCCGGCCGGCGACGGATGCGCGGTCGCCGGTTTCGGTACCGGCGGGCAAGTCGGGATAAGCCGCCCGGAGCGCGGCGAAGGTGTGGCTGCGCGGGAATCCGAGACGATACGGCGGCTCGCCCGACGCCAGCAACTCGGCGCGCTTCTCGCGCCGGATGCGCATCTGTTCGGGCAAATCCTGATCGTCGGTCGGCGGCAGTCCACTCATGAGGGCCAAGCCTAGCCAGAGGCGGACCGCCAGGTCGCAGGCGGCGGCGAGTCCCACGAGGGAAAGGAAACTCAGCCAGAGGCGGACCGCCAGGTCGCAGGCGGCGGCGAGTCCCACGAGGGAAGGGAAACCACGCGGTGCGCCGTCCCGGCCGTTCGCGGCCAGGCGGGCAGGCACGGATTGGTTGCCGCCGATACCGCGGACTGTCACGCTGGGTGTGGAGGTGAGGTCGATGAGCACAGTGGAAGTCGTCGACCGTGGCGCCCGTGAGATCGTCGTATTCCTCTCCGGCGAGGTCGGCACCGATCCCGACGACGCCTTCGGCCCGGCCATCGACGAGGTCGACCGCCTGGAGCAGCTGAACGCGCTCGACCACGTGGTCGTCGACATGCACCGGGTCACCGGCATGACCGACGCCGCCATCGAGTTCCTGCGCGAGCTGTCGTCGCGCGGTCAGTCGGCGGGGTTCCAGGTGTCGTTCGCCGCCGTCAGCGGGCCGGCGCACCGGGCGATCGAGGCGAACGGCTGGTCGTTCGTCGAGCACAGCCCGCCGAAGCCCGGCTGACGAACCGTCAGCGCTCGGAGAAGCCCTGCCGCCAGCTCGGGTGGTCGGGCCTCCAGCCGAGCTCGCGCCTGGCCTTGGCATTGGACGCGCCGCGCAGCGTGGTCATGAACGTCACGCCGAACTCGCCGATGAGCGGCCGGGCCAGCCACACGGGGATCCGCCGTGGCGGCTTCGCGCCGAGCGCGGCGGCCAGCGTCGTGATGACCTCCGCGGCCGGCGCGGGGTCGTCGTCGACGATGTTGTAGACGCCGGGCGCGCCGCCCTCGATCGCCGCGAGCGTGGCGCGCGCGGCGTCGTCGATGTGGATGACCGACCACACCGCGGTGCCGCCGCCGACGATCGGGAAGCGCCGCTTGCGCAGCAGGCCGGGGACCTCGTCGCCGGTCAGCCCGGTGCCGCGGCCGTAGAAGCCGCCGTAACGCAGGGCCAGCCCGTCGATGCCGGGCGTGGTGGTCGTGACCCGCTCCACGTACTGGATGGCTCGCAGCGACTCGCGGCACGCGGCCGGCGGGTTCGGTTCCAGCGGGTCGTCCTCGGTCTTCACGGATCCGCCGCTGCGCGCGTTCGGCCAGCCCGTGAAGCTCTGCGCCACGAACCGGGTCGCCCCGGCGGCCAGGGCCGCGGCCATCAGGTGGTCGGTGCCCTCGGTGCGCAGCCGGTTGGTGACCGCGAATCCCTCGTCGAACCGCCTCATGTCACCCATGCCCGCGCTCAGCGCGGTCTGCTGGTGGACGACGACGTCCGGGCGGGCCGCGCGGACGGCAGCCATGACGCTGCCGGCGTCGAGACCGTCCATCACCACGCCCTCGGCGCCGGCGGCGCGCAGCTCGGCCAGCTTGGACTCCGACCGGGTGCTGCCGGTCACCTCGTGTCCGGTCTCGACCAGCATCGGGACCAGTGACCGTCCCACGGCGCCGGTGGCGCCGGCCAGGAAGACTCGCATGTCCTTCTCCTCGTCTCGTGTCCTGCCCCCTCCGACGTGGACACCCGCCGTCCTGTGACAGGATCGGCGCGTGACCGATCTCGCGGTCGCCCACGACGACCTGCGGCCGCTGATGTTCTCGGTGGCCTACCGCATGCTGGGCAGCGTCAGTGAGGCCGAGGACGTCGTGCAGGAGGCGTTCCTGCGCATGCACCGCGCGGCCGAGTCGGGCACCCGCGCGGACTCCCCCGAGGCGTACGCCACCACCGTCACCACCCGGCTGGCCATCGACGCGCTGCGCTCGGCCCGGCACCGGCGCGAGCAGTACGTCGGGCCGTGGTTGCCGGAGCCGCTGCTGACCAGCGATGACGACCCCGCCCGGCGGGTCGAGGAGACCGAGACGCTGTCGACGGCGTTCCTCGTGGTGCTCGAGACGCTTTCGCCGGTGGAGCGGGCGGTGTTCCTGCTGCGCGAGGTGTTCGGCTACGGCTACGACGAGATCGCCGCGATCGTGGAGCGCACCGAGGCCAACTGCCGGCAGCTGATGACCCGCGCCCGCAAGCACATCGAGGAGCGGCGGCCCCGGTTCGAGGCGTCGCGCGACCGCCGCGACGCGCTGGCCCGCGCGTTCTTCGCCGCCGTGCGCGACGGCGACGTCGCCGCGTTGGAGCACCTGCTCGCCGAGGAGGTCGTGTTCCACGGCGACGGCGGCGGCAAGACCGCGGCGGTGCGGAGGCCGCTGACCGGCACGCTGCAGGTGGCCCGTTTCCTGGCCAATCTGGGCCGCACCGGCGCCCAGCTGGGCGTCGTCATGGAGCCGGTGACGGTGAACGGCCAGCGCGGTGCCCGCGTCTCCGCCGCCGACGGCGCCGTGCTGGGCGTGCTGTCGCTGACCATCGCCGACGGCCGGGTCGTCGGCGTGCATAACCAGATCAACCCCGACAAGCTGCACCACCTGGGCCCGGTCGGCGACCTCAACGCGCTGCTCGGCAGCCGATGAGGCCCGTGTGCCGGGGCCATCCACGTCAGGCGGCGGGGTGGTTGCGGTCGAACACCAGCCGCAGGCCCATCAGCGTCAGCCAGGGCTCGTGGTGCTGGATCGTGGTCGACTCGTCGAGCACCAGCGGCGCCAGCCCACCCGTCCCGATCACCGTGACACCGTCGAGCCCCACCCCCAGCTCCGTCGCCATGCGGGTGACGACGCCGTCGACCTGGGCGCTGAAGCCGTACAGTGCGCCGGACTGCAGCGCCTCGACCGTGTTCTTGGCGATGACCGACCGGGGCCGGACCAGCTCGACCCGGCGCAGCTGGGCCGCGGCGTTGCGCAGCGCCTCCAGCGACACGTCGATGCCGGGGGCGATCGCGCCGCCGATGTACTCGCCCCGCGCCGAGACCACGTCGAACGTCGTGGCGGTGCCGAAGTCGACGATGATGCACGGCCGTCCGGTGCCGTACCGGTGCATGGCGGCAAGGGCGTTGACGATGCGGTCGGTGCCGACCTCGCGCGGGTTGTCCATCAGGATCGGCACGCCGGTCTTCACGCCGGGTTCCACCAGCAGTGACGGCACGTCGGCGTAGTAGCGCTGCGTGAGCCATCGCATCTCGCGCTGCACCACGGGGACCGTCGAGCAGATGGCGACACCGTCGACCGGCTCGTCGGTCCCCGCGAACAGTCCGCGCAGCAGCGCCATGATCTCGTCGGTGGTGCGCGTGGCGACGGTGGCCACGCGCCAGTGGTGCCGCACCTCGAGACCGTCGAGCAGCCCGATGACGGTCTCGGTGTTACCGACGTCGATCGCCAGCAGCATTGTGCCTCATTGCCTTTCCCTTGTGGGACTGGCCGTCGCCCGGGACCTTGCGGTCGGCCTTGGGTCTACTCCGCCTCGACGGCGACCACGTCGAGGCCGAGGTCCAGCGCCTGGACGGAGTGGGTCAGGGCGCCGGTGGACAGGTAGTCGACGCCGGTGGCGGCGTACGCGCCGGCTTGCGCCAGCGTCAGCCCGCCACTGACCTCGAGCCGGGCCCGTCCGTCCACCACCTTCACGGCCTCGAGCACGTCGTCGACGCCGAAGTTGTCCAGCAGCACCAGATCGGCACCGGCCTCGACCGCCTCGCGGGCGCCGTCGACGTCGTCGACCTCGATCTCGACCGGGATGTCCGGATAGGCCCGCCGGACCGCCTGGAACGCCGCGGTGATGCCGCCGGCCGCGGCGATGTGGTTGTCCTTGATCAGCGCCGACTCGGACAGCGTCGACCGGTGGTTGACCCCGCCGCCCACCCGCACCGCGTACTTCTCCAGCGGGCGGAGCAGCGGCGTGGTCTTGCGGGTGTCGCGAACGGCGGCGGACGTGCCGGCCAGCGCGTCGACCCAGGCCCGGGTGGCCGTGGCGATGCCGGACAGCCGGCTGGCGAGGTTCAGCGCGGTCCGCTCGGCCAGCAGCAGCTGGCGCGTGCGGCCGTGCACCGTCAGCACCTTCGCGCCAGCCTGGACCTCGGCGCCGTCGGCGGTGTGCCGCTCGATCTCGACGCCGGCGTCGGTGGCCGCGAAGACCGCCTCGGCCACCGGGAGCCCGGCGAGCACGCCGGCCTCGCGGACTCCGAGCACGGCGGCGGCCCGCTGGTCGGCGGGCACCGTCGCGGCGGTGGTGACGTCTTCGCCGCCACCGAGGTCCTCCTCCAGGGTGGCCCGGACCAAGTCCTCGACGTATCGGGGATCGAGACCCGCCTCGCTCAGCGCGAGTGTCACGGGCTCGGGCAAACTCATCGTTACTCCTTCATGGGCTCATATGTCGTCATGAGGACGCCGTCCGGGTCCACGACGCTGACCAGGTGGCCGCGCCAGCGAGCGTCGTCCCGGTCCGGGAAGTCCTCACGCCAATGACCGCCACGCGTCTCTTCCCGCATGGCGGCATGCCGACCGAGCGTAACGGCCACGGTGTGCAGATTGGTCGTCTCCCACGAATCCGGTGTCATTCCGTCCGCAACGGGCTCGGCGGCGAGACTCGCGAGCCGGGCCGCGAGCGTCGTCAACGACGACTCCGAGCGCAGCACACCGGCGCCGGCCGTCATCGCGGACTGGACGAACGGGCGCGCGTCGGCGTCGAGCAAGCCGACCGGCCCGCTGCGCTCGACCGGGTCGCCGGGGCGCGCGTCGCCCAGCGACGCCGCGAGGTCCTCGGCGATGCGATGCCCCCAGACGAGCCCTTCGAGCAGCGAGTTCGACGCGAGCCGGTTGGCGCCGTGCACGCCGGTGCAGGAGGCCTCGCCGCACGCGTACAGACCGGGAACGCTGGTGCGGCCGCGACGGTCGGTGCGCACGCCGCCGCTGGCGTAGTGCTGGGCCGGCGCGACGGGCACGAGGTCGGTGGCCGGGTCGATGCCGTACGAGCGGCAGCGGGCGACGATGGTGGGGAACCGCTCTTCCAGGAACGCCCCGCCGAGGTGCCGGGCGTCCAGCCAGACGTGCTCGGCGCCGGTCTCGGCCATCGCCGTCATGACGCCCTTGGCGACGACGTCGCGCGGGGCCAGCTCGGCCAGCTCGTGCCGGCCCTTCATGAACCGGCGGCCCTCGACGTCGCGAAGGACGGCGCCCTCGCCGCGGACCGCCTCGGAGATGAGCGGCTGCTGCCCCTTCGCCGACCGGCCGAGCCACAGCACCGTCGGGTGGAACTGGACGAACTCGAGGTCGGCCACCTGCGCGCCGGCCCGCAGCGCCGCCGCGACGCCGTCGCCGGTGGAGACCGGCGGGTTGGTGGTGGACGCGTAGACCTGGCCGAGCCCGCCGGTGGCCAGCACGACCGCCCGGCCGAGCGCCGCGCCGACGCCGCTGGTGCTGCCGGCGCCGATGACGTGCAGCACGACGCCGCAGGCGTGACCCGTGGCGTCGGTGAGGACGTCGGTGACCAGCGCGTGCTCGACGACCTCGATCTGCGGGTCCTCGCGGACCGCGGCCAGCGCGTCGAGCAGCGCCCGCGAGATCTCCTTGCCGGTCTGGTCGCCGCCGGAGTGCGCGATGCGGTCGCGGCGGTGGCCACCCTCGCGGGTCAGCGCGATGGAGCCGTCGGCGGCCAGCTCGAACTCCGCACCCAGCTCGACCAGCTCGCGGACCCGCCGTGGTCCCTCGGTGACCAGCGTGCGGACGGCGTCCTCGTCGCACAGGCCGACACCGGCGACGAGAGTGTCGCGCAGATGCTGCTCGGGGCTGTCCTCTGGGTCGAGCGCCGCGGCGATGCCGCCCTGGGCCCACGCGGTGGCGCTGTCGGACAGCCGGGTCTTGGTCACCAGCAGGACCCGGCCGGCCTTGCGGGCCTCGAGCGCCGTGGTCAGCCCGGCGATGCCGCTGCCGACCACGACGACGTCGGCGGACACCGTCCAGCCGGGGTCCTCGGTGCGCAGTCGGCGGGGGATGCGTACTCCGGTCACGCCGCAAGAGCCTACGCCCCGGGTGCGTCAGGGCAGGTCGACGGCGATGTTGTCGATCAGCCGGGTGGCGCCGGCGCGGGCGGCGACCAGCAGCCGGGCCGGGCCGTGCCGCGGGTCGGGTGCGAGGTCGGCGGCGCGCAGCTCCAGGTAGTCGACGGCGACGGCGTCCGGCTCGCGGTCGAGCTCGGCCCGGGCGGCGGCGAGGACGGCGTCGGGCCCGCCCGCTGCGGCGTCCGCGCCCGCCAGCAGCGCCCGCGAGAGCACCAGCGCCGCCGTCCGCTCGCCGGCCGAGAGGTAGCGGTTGCGGCTGGACAGCGCCAGCCCGTCCGCCTCGCGCACCGTGGGCACGCCGACGATCTCGTACGGCAGCTCCAGGTCGGCCACCATGCGGCGGACCAGAGTGAGCTGCTGGTAGTCCTTCTCGCCGAACAGCGCGTAGCTGGGCACGGTGAGGTTGAGCAGCTTCGCGACCACAGTCAGTACGCCGGAGAAGTGGCCCGGCCGCACCGCGCCCTCGAGCTCGGCGCCCAGCGGCCCGGGCGCGACAGTGACCTGCGGCTCGCCGTGCGGGTACAGCTCGTCCGTGGCCGGCGCGAACACGACGTCCACACCTTCGTCGGCGCACATGGCGCGGTCGGCGTCGAACGTGCGCGGGTAGCGGTCGAAGTCCTCGCCGGGGCCGAACTGCAGCGGGTTCACGAAGACCGTCACGATCACCGTGCCGCCGGTGCCGACCTCGTCGCGGGCCGCGCGCATGAGGGCGCGGTGTCCCTCGTGCAACGCGCCCATCGTCATGACGACGGCGCTCTCGTTCTCTCCGCGCGACAGCGCCTCGGCGAGCTCGTCGCGGGTGCGGGCGACGATCGGGTCGGTCACGGTCACACTCTGACGTGTCGGGCCGTGCATGCGCCAGTTTGCAGCGTGCCGCTCTCGTCACACCGGCCTCACCGGGTGACGATCGTCTGCACCTCCGCGACCGGCAGGTCGAACGTGGCCGACGTGGTCTGCGGGTCGAGCGGGCCCTGCGGCTCGCCGTTGGCGAACCACTCGATGCTCCACCGGCTCTCCGCCAGCACGGTCGAGACACCGCCGGCGAGGTGGGCGCTGGACCGGGTGAACGTCAGCGCGCAATCGGAGGTCGCGCCGGATGTCCAGGCGACGCCGTGGCCGTCGCAGGCGACCGGCGCGGCGTTGCTGGCGGAGAAGTTCATCCCGCTCAGCGTCGCGTCGACGCGGGCCTCGTTGTCGCCGGCCGCGGCGTGCACCTCCAGCTCCACCGGGCCGTCGTCCAGCCACAGCCAGGTGGGCACATTGACGACGGTGGCGCCGTCGCCGTCGCGCCGCGGGTTCCAGCCGATCTGCGGGTCGGGCAGCGTCAGCTCGTCGTAGGCGACCTCCATGAGCAGCCGCGGCGGGATCGGCGGGACGGGGACCGGCTCACCCGGCCGGACGTAGACGCCCGGGTGCTCGTCGAACCACTCGTCGGAGTACTCGATGAACTCGCTGATGTCACCGTCGTAGTCCTCGCTGGAGCACATGCCGCCCCACCAGCGGCCCTCGGTGTCGTCCTTGTACTGCTCGTAGTTGGGGTACGGCGGGATCGGGTTGCCGTCGGGGTCGCGCCCGTTGCCGTACTTCTGGATCCACTCGTAGTACTCCTTGCCGGTCTGACCCTGGATGTAGCGGCACGGCGGCAGCACGGTGACCGTTTCGGCCGGGATCTCGTAGCCCTCGTCGCCGGAGGTGGTCCCCGACCCCCAGACGGTGATGTTGATGGCGCCGTCCTCGGCGCCGGGCGTCGAGCCGCCGTCCTCGTCGTCGCAGCTGCCGATGCCGCACCGCGGCGCCGGGTCGGCCGCCGCCGGCGGGACCGCGGCCGCCGTCAGGCCGGTCGCAATGAGCAGGGCGGGCGCCAGGCCGAGAGCGGCGCGCCGGACCATCGGGAGTCGGTTCAGCATGATTCGTCCTCGTCGAGTGTGTTCTCGTTGACTCGCCAGCCGCCGCCGTCGTTGGCCAGCACGGCGTGCATGGGGATGACCGGGTGCTGGTCGACGCCGTCGGGAGCCCGCTCCTCGCCGTCATCGATCAGCACGACCTCGGAGCCGTCGACGCATCCGCCGAGCACCACCAGGGTGTCGCTGCTCTCCTCGACGACAGGCGTGATGACCATCTGGCCGCCGTAGCGGATGCCGTTGTCGACCTGGTACTCCAGCGAGCTCTCGACACCGTCGACGACCGGCGCGGCGGCCAGCCCGGCGAGCTGCTCGCTGAGCCGCACCTCGCCCAGTGACCACCGCCACTCGCGGGCGAACTCGACGTACGTGGCCAGCGCGGCCGCCTCGGCAGGTCCGGACGGCGGCGGCGTGACGATGGTGACACCCGCCTCGGGGAAGGCGTGCTCGGTCGGGCCGGCCTCGGTCGGCTCGTCGGTCGCCGTCGCCTCGTCCGTCGCAGTGGGCGTGGTCGTGGCGGAGGTGGTCGCCTCGTCGAGGCCGGTGGGCTCCTCGCCGCCGCTCTCACCGCACCCGGCGAGCGTCAGCACGCCGGCGCAGAGCGTCAGAAGGGTCGCGCGGAAGCGTCGCGGTGGATGGGCAAGCACGCGCTATCGCTCCTCGCGGACCGGATACGGACGGTTTGCGTGTGCCCGGGCGCAAGGTAACACAAAATCCCGTGACAGCGGTACGGGGGCCGAGTACCGTACGGCGACTGTGCGCCTGTTCGCCACCCTCGTCATTCTCGGGTTCCGCCGGTGGTCGACGTACCGGCTGGCGACCGCGGCCGGCGCCTTCACGAACACCGTCTTCGGACTGATCAAGGCGTCCATCACCGTCGGCGCGATCGGCGCGGCGGGCGGCACGCTGGCCGGCTACGACGCGCTCGCCGGCGCCACCTACGCGTGGGTCGTGCAGGCTCTGGTCGCCCCGGTGAACGTGTTCCAGTGGAACGAGCTGGCGCTGCGCATCCGCGACGGCGACATCGCCGTCGACCTCGCCCGTCCGCTCGACCCGCAGTTCGCCTACCTCGCCGGGTTCCTCGGCCGGGCCATCCACCAGTTCATTCCGCGTGGCGCACCGCCACTGCTGGCCGGCGCGCTGGTCACCGGGCTGGCGCTGCCGACGACGCCCCTGCCGTACCTCCTCGGACTGGTGAGCGTCGTGCTGGGGGTCTCGGTGTCGTTCGCGAGCTGGTGGCTGGTGAACCTGGCGGCGTTCTGGCTGATCGAGCTGCGCGGGCTGCTCACCCTGCACATCGTCGGTATGAGCGTTCTGTCCGGCCTGGTGATCCCGGTGCATTGGTTCCCGGACCGGCTGGCCACGCTGGCCGCGCTGACGCCGTTCCCGTCGATCCTGCAGGCGCCGGTCGACGTCATCACCGGGCGGGCCGAAGGTACGGCGGCGCTCGGCGTGCTGGCCGTCCAGGCGGCGTGGCTGGCCGGCGTCCTGCTGCTGGGCCGGCTGGTGTTCGCGCGCGGCGCCCGGAAGCTGGTGGTGCAGGGTGGCTGATCGATCGGCCGGCCGCTGGCGGCCGTACCGGGTCCTACTCGGTTCGCGGATGCGCTCGCAGACGGCCTACCGGCGCTCGTTCGTGTCCGACGTGCTGGGCAGTGTCGGCATCGGGCTGGTGGAGTTCGCCGAGGTGTACATCCTGTTCGCCAACGTCGACGTGCTCGGCGAGCTGGACTTCGCCGCCGCCGCGCTGCTGTTCGCGCTGGCCAACCTCGGCTTCAGCGTGGCCGACCTGCTCGTCGGGCACGCCGACCACCTGCCGGTGTACCTGCGCGAGGGGACGCTGGACGCGTTCCTGCTCCGCCCGCTGCCCGTGTTGGCGCAGCTGATCACCAGCGATGTCTCGCTCCGCCGGCTCGGCCGGGTCGCCGTCGCCGTCGCGGTGCTCGTCGTGGCGCTGCCGCTCAACGACATCGACTGGACGGCTGGCAAGGTCGCGCTGCTCGTGCTCACGCCGCTGACCGCGACCGCCGTCTTCGCCGCGCTGTTCGTCTGCGCGGCGGCCGTGCAGTTCTGGCTGGTCGAGGGCGCGGAGTTCACCAGCTCGTTCACCTACGGCGGCTCCTACGCGGCGAACTATCCGGCCAGCATCTTCAGCCTGCCGATGCGGCTGCTGTTCACGTTCGTCGTGCCGGCCGCGTTCACCGCCTACCTGCCGGTGCTCGTGCTGCTGGACCTGCCGGGTCCGGCGGGCACGCCGCAGTGGCTGGGCTGGTGCGCGCCGCTGGCCGCCGTCGTCATCTGGGCCGTCGCCCTGACCGGCTGGCGGGCCGGCCTTCGCCACTACACCGGGACGGGATCATGACCGAGCCGATCATCCAGGTACGCGACCTGCGCCGCGAGTTCGTCGTCCGCAGCCCGGCCGGCCGGCTGCGCCGCGCGCGCACCGTCGTCGCCGCTGTCGACGGCCTGACCTTCGACCTCGCCGAGGGCGCCGCCGTCGGGTACATCGGGGCGAACGGGGCCGGGAAGTCCACGACCATCAAGATGCTCACCGGGATCCTGGTCCCGACGGCGGGGACGGTGCGCACCTGCGGGCTGGACCCGGTGCGCCGGCGCCGCGAGCTGGCCCGGCAGATCGGCGTCGTGTTCGGCCAGCGCAGCCAGCTCTGGTGGGACCTGCCACTGGCCGAGTCGTTCCGCGCGCTCGCGGCCATCCACCGGCTGCCGGACGCGACCTGGCCGGCCCGCCGCGACGAGCTGGTCGACCGGCTGGACCTCGGCGCGTTCCTGGCGACGCCGGTGCGGCAGCTCTCGCTCGGCCAGCGGATCCGGGGCGAGATCGCGGCCGCGCTGCTGCACTCGCCCCGGCTGCTGATCCTCGACGAGCCGACCATCGGGCTGGACGTGCTGAGCAAGGAGCGGCTGCGGGTCTTCCTCGCCGAGCAACGCACGCTGCACGGCACGACCTTGCTGCTCACGACGCACGACATGGACGACGTGCAGCGGCTCACCAACCGCATCCTGGTGGTCGACCACGGCCGGCTCGTCTACGACGGGACGCTGCCCGGCCTGAGCGCACAGGTCGGCGCGGAACGCGTCATGGTCGTCGACCTGGTCGAACCGGTGCCCGACCTCGGTGCCATCGACGGAACCCGCCGCGTCGCCGTCGAGTCGGACGGGCTGCGGCACCGGCTGGCGTTCACCCCGGAGCGGACGACGGCGGGCGCGATCCTGGAGGCGGTCGGCCGCCACGGCCAGGTGCGCGACCTCGCCATCGAGGAGCCCGACATCGAGGACGTCGTGCGCCGCCTCTACTTGGCCCAGGTCACCGGCGACGGCCGCGTGCCGTGATCACGGCGCCGGCGGCTCCGCGAGCACGTCGAGCAGCGCCTCGGCGTCGCCGGCCTTGAGCCGTCCGGCGGCCAGCGCCCGCCCGGCGGTGCGCCGGGCCAGCGCCACGTAGGTGCTCACCGACTCGGGGCGGGCAGCGGCGATCTCGGCGAGGTGACTGGCGACGGTGCCGGCGTCGCCGCGCGAGACCGGCCCGGTGAGCGCGTCGTCGCCCTGACGCAGGCTGTTGTCCAGGGCCGCGGAGAGCAGCGGCGCCAGCACCTTGTCGGGCTCGGCCACGCCGGTGGAGCGCAGCAGGTCCATCGCCTCGTTGACCAGCGTGACCAAATGGTTCGCCCCGTGCGTCAGCGCCGCGTGGTAGAGCGCGCGGTGCTGCTCGGCGATGCGGATCGGCTCGGCGCCCATCTCGACGACGAGCGCCTCGGCGACCGGCCAGAGCGGCTCAGGCGCCGTGATGCCGAACGTCGCGCCGGACAGCCGCTGGAGGTCCACCGACGTGCCGGTGAACGTCATCGCCGGGTGCAGCGCCAGCGGCAGCGCACCCGCCTTCGTCGCGGGGTCGAGCACGCCCACGCCGTACCGGCCGCTGGTGTGCGCCACGAGCTGCCCAGGCCGGATGGTGCCGGTGGCGGCCAGCCCCTCGACCAGCGCGGGCAACGCATCGTCGGGGACGGCGAGCAGCACCAGCCCGGCGCGGGCGAACACCTGCGGCACCTCGACCAGCGGCACGTCGGGCAGCAGCGCGCCGGCTCGGGTGCGGCTGGTGAGCGAGACGCCGTACCCGGCGACCACGTGGTGGCCGGCCCGCGCCAGCGCCGCGCCGAGCGCCGCGCCCACCCGCCCGGTGCCGACGACACCGACGTCGAGTCGCGCCGGCCGTTCCTCCGTCACAGCGACCAGGCTAGATCAACCACGCCGCTCAGCGTGCGTCCCGCTGCGGTTCACGCTCGTCGAACCGACGCTGTCGGTGGGGCCGGTTAGAGTTGGCCGCATGTTCGAAGAAGCGCTGCTGACTGCTCCGTCACCGGGTGTCGACCCGCTGGCGGAGTGGACGGTGGCGTGGCCGTATGACTCGGTCGACGACGTCGACCCGGTGCTGCTGCGGGAGCTGTGCACCGGCGAACCCGCCCCACGATCACCGACATCGGCGAGGTGCCGGCCGGCCCGGAACTGGCCGCGCGGCTGGCGCTTGTGGACCCGTCGGCGGCGGACGCGCCTGATCTGGTGGAGACGATCGGGGGCTGGGCCCGGCTAGCCGCGTGGGCCGCCGCGGGTGAGGCGGCCGCGTCGGCCGAGCTCGCGTCGCGGCCGCAGATGCGCCCCGATCACACGGGGTATCGGTCGGTGAACCCGGTCACCAACACTGCCGTCGAGATCGCCGGACGCTGCCAACTGACCACCCGGCAGGCGGAGAACCAGGTCGGCCATGCGGTGCAGTTGGTGGAGGACTTCCCCGACACTCACGCCGCGCTCGCCTCTGGGGTGATCGATCTGCGGCGGGCGCGCGTGATCACCGACGAGCTGGGTGGGCAGGACCCCGATGTTCGGGTGCGGGTGGAGGCGGCGGTGCTGCCGAAGGCGCCGTTCCTGGACTCGGTCGCACTACGCAAACTGATCAAACTGCTGCTGCACGAACTCGCCCCGGTGCAGACCGCGGAACGGCACGAGAACGCTCGCGACCGCCGCTACGTCGCGGTGACGCCGGCGTCGGATGGCATGACGCATCTGGAGGCGTCGCTGCCGGCCGAAGACGCGATCGCCCTGAACACCGCGTTGAACGCCGCCGCGGCGGATGCCAAGCGCGCCGACGCCGCGGCCGGCCGCCCGGCCCGCACGCAGGACCAGCGCCGCACGGACGCGCTCGCCGACCTGGGCTGGGCCTTCCTCACCGCCTGCACCGACACCGCCACCGGCCCGACCTGCCACGCAGCCGACCAAGCCACCGCCAGCCGCACGACCGGCCGCGCGAGCAGCCCTGCCGGCCACGCAGGCCCCCGGATCACGCACCCCACGTCCGGCGACGCCC
>NZ_SMLB01000056.1 GCF_004349105.1 Jiangella aurantiaca | reverse complement strand
ATATTCCGACCACCCCACCCAAAAGGCAGGGCCATCAACCATCATCAGAAGAAACTCAACCCCAGCAACACAACAACCCCCGGTAAGAAGCTGTCGCGTCACCAAAGGAACCCCAAAACCAACCCCCAAAAAAGAGGATCAGCCCGAGGACACAAACAATTGGCATCAACCAAACATCATCAGGCACACTGTTGAGTTCTCAAAAATCGGACGCACCCACAAGCCACCCGCAAGGGCGTCAGCGTGGGACGCTTCGATCCGGTTGTGGATCTTCTTCGGTCAACGCCAGGCGGTTGGCCTGGCGGACGGCTCTGGAATCAGAGCCCCTGCCCGAAGCAGTTCCTTAAGCCTACTGCGTCTGGTTCGCCGAGACAAACCCGTTCGCAGCTCCCGCCACCCGCTCTGACCGGACCCAGACATGGGTCTGCTCAGCGAGCTGAGGTGGTGGTGACTCTGCAGGCCGGCCGCCGTTTCCGGCGTCCCGCTCCCCGTGAGCCGAAGAGAAACCTACGGCCCCGGGGAGCGGGAGTCAAATCCTGGCCCAGCCAATCGCTGTGACGGCCGTCTCACCCACGTTTCCGCAGGTCAGAGCCCTACGGCGACGAGATCACGCGAGCTCGACGCCGCCCACGGTGCGCTTGCCCCGGCGCAGCACCAGGTACCGGCCGTGCAGAAGATCATCGCGGCCGGGCCGGTCCTCCGGTGAGAGGCCCGGATCGAGCCGGACATTGTTGACGTACGCCCCGCCGTCGGAGATGGCCCGGCGGGCCGCGGACCGGGAGTCGACGAGCCCCGACTGGACGAACAGGTCGACGTACGAGGGCAGCTCCTCGCCCGCCTCAACCGCCGGCGCGCCGGCTTCGTCGAGCGCGGCCTTGAGCGTGCCGGCGTCGAGCTCCTCGAGCGCGCCCATGCCGAACAGCGCCCGGGACGCCGCGATGACCTTCGCGGTCTCCTCCGGCCCGTGGACCAGGGATGTGACGTCGGAGGCCAGCGCGCGCTGCGCCGACCTGGCCGCCGGTTTCTCCGTCACCTCGCGCTCCAGCTCCGCGATCTCGTCGCGAGACCGGAAGCTGAACACCTTGAGGTAGCCGATGACGTCGCGGTCGTCGGCGTTCACCCAGAACTGGAAGAACGCGTACGGGCTGGTCATCTCGGCGTCGAGCCAGACGGTGCCGCTCTCGGTCTTGCCGAACTTGGTGCCGTCGGCCTTCGTGACGAGTGGCGTGGCCAGCGCGTGCACCGACTGCCGCTCGACCCGGTGGATGAGGTCGACGCCGCTGGTGAGGTTGCCCCACTGATCGCTGCCACCGGACTGCAGGACGCAGCCGTACCGGCGGTACAGCTCGAGGTAGTCCATGCCCTGCAGGATCTGATAGCTGAACTCGGTGAAGCTGATGCCCTGGTCGCTGTTGAGCCGGGCGCTCACCGTCTCTTTCGCCAGCATCTTGCCGAGCCGGAAGTGCTTGCCAACGTCGCGCAGGAAGTCGATGGCCGACAGCGGCGCCGTCCAGTCGAGGTTGTTCACCATGCGCGCCGGGTGGGGTCCGTCGAAGTCGAGCAGCGGCTCGATCTGCTTGCGGATACGCTCGACCCAGCCGGCGACGGTGTCGCGGTCGTTCAGCGCGCGCTCGCTGGTCATCTTGGGGTCGCCGATCAGCCCCGTCGCCCCGCCGACCAGCGCCAGCGGGTCGTTGCCGGCCTGCTGGAGGCGTCGCATCGTCAGGATCTGCACGAGGTTGCCGATGTGCAGACTCGGCGCCGTGGGGTCGAAGCCGCAGTAATAGGTGACCGGACCGGCTGCCAGAGCAGAGCGCAGCGCCTGCTCGTCAGTGGACAGCGCGATGAGTCCGCGCCAGTGCAGCTCGTCCAAAATGTCGGTCACGGTCGGTCCTCGGTCTCCTCGTGAAGGGATGTGAGCACGAACGTCCCCATGATCCCGCACGGCTCCCGCCCCGCGCGAATCACTTCCGGCGCTTGGGCACGTGCGGACGGTACGTGGACACCGTCGGCTCCCCGTCCAGCCAGAACCGCCACGGGAACGCGGCGCCGTCGCCACCGGCCCCGCTGACGCCGACGCGCGGCCCTGACCGGACCCGCGCCGGGTCGACGTCGTCGCCCGGCAGCAGCTGCGTCGGCGACCCGGGAGCACACAGGTCGACGCCGTTGTCGGCCCGGCCCAGGCCGAGCGCCGTCGTCAGGCGAGCCGGGCCGCGGGCGTACTCGCGCGGCGAGCGCGCAGACAGCCGCCGCGCGGCCGCCAGCGCAGACCCCTCGATCACCTCGCCGGCCCGCAGCAGCACCGCCGTCGCCGTCCCGTCGACGTCGCACACCACGTTCGCGCAGAAGTGCATGCCGTAGGTGAAGTAGACGTACAGGTGGCCGGCCGGCCCGAACATGATGTCGTTACGCGGAGTGCGGCCGCGGAACGCGTGCGAGCCGGGGTCGTCGGCGCCCTGGTACGCCTCGACCTCGGTCAGCCGCACCGCCACCGTCCCCTCGGCCGTCGTGTGCCGCAGCACGCTGCCGAGCAGGTCGGGGCCCACGTCGAGGCCCGGCCGGGCCAGGAACTCGCGGTCGATCGTCGCCGTCTCCACCGAAGCAGTATCAACGACGACGGCCTCTCATCGACGACGGTGTCCGGTCCCCGCCCGCGCGCCCCGCGCCGGCGACCGCCTCACTGGTCGATCACGGAGCCGTCCATGTGCAGCCGCGTCTGGATCTCCCACGGCCTCGGCGGCGCCGCCTCGACAGCACCCTCGCGCAGCGTCACGCCGATCCCCGGGACGTCCGGGATGGTGAGGAAGCCGGCGCCGTCGTAGCCGTAGGCAGGCTCGACGATGTCCTTCTTCGGGTACTCGTCCTCGCCCAGCGGGTACTCCTGCAGCACGAAGTTCGGCACACTGGCGGCGATCTGCAGGCAGGCCGCCGTCGACACCGGGCTCAGCGGGTTGTGCGGGATGACGCCGACGTGCCGGGCCTCGGCCAGCGCGGCGACCTTCTTGGCACCCGTGATGCCGCCGACCAGGCAGACATCGGGGCGGACATACTGGACCGCGTCGCGGCGCAGCAGCATGTCGAACTCCCAGATGCTGGTGAGCCGCTCACCCGTCGCGATCGGGATGTTGATCTTGTCTGCGACGTAGGCCATCTCGTCGACGTTGTCGGGCAGGACCGGGTCCTCGATGAACATCGGGTGGAACTGCTCGATGCCCAGGGCGATCTGCACGGCCTCGGCCGGGGTGAGCCGGCGGTGGATCTCGATGCACAGGTCGACGGAGTCGCCGACGGCCTCACGGTACTGCCGGACGGCGTCGACGGCGCCGCGGACCTTCTGCGCGTGCGTCTCGAAGTACGGCTCGGAGAACGGCTCGTCGAGGAACGGCGTCAGGTGCCCGACCGCGGTGAACCCGGCCTCCTTGGCGGCGATGACCCCGTCGACCAACTCCGACCGCGTGGAGCCGAAGACGTGCCGGTACGCCCGCGCCTTCGATCGGACCCGGCCGCCGAGCAGCTCGTACACCGGCGTCTCGTGGTGCTGGCCCTTGATGTCCCACAGCGCGATGTCGATGGCGCTCAACGCGCCCATGACCGCCGAGCCGCCGAAGTGGCTGGAGCGGTACATGTACTGCCAGTGGTGCTCGATGAGCAGCGGGTCCTTGCCGATGAGGTAGCGGCCGAACGCCTCGACCGCCCCCGCCGACGCCTCGAGGAACCCCCACGCACCGGACTCGCCGAGCCCGGTCAGGCCGGTGTCGGTCCGAACCTCGACCAGCAGGTAGCGGTCGAGCAGGAGGGGACGAACATCGGTCACGATCACGGTGTCTTCTCCACTGTGTCTCTCGAACGGGGTCAGTCCTTCACCGAGCCGGATGTGAGTCCTTCGGTGAGGAAGCGCTGGGCCAGCGAGAACGCCACGACCACCGGGATGGTGATCACTACGCACCCGGCCATGAGCACCGTCGTCGGTGTCCCGACGTTCGCCTCCAGCTGGTTGATGCCCAGGGCGACGGTCCACGAGTCGCGGTCCTCGACCAGGAAGAGCAGCGCGAACAGGAACTCGTCCCACGCCGACATGAACACGTAGATGCCGACGGTGGCGATGGCCGGCGCCGACAGCGGGACGACGACGTGGCGGATCACGCCGATCCGGGAGGCGCCGTCGATGCGGGCGGCCTCCTCGATGTCGACGGGGACGCTGCTGAAGTAGTTGCGCAGCATGTACAGCGCCAGCGGCAGCGTGTACGCGAAGTAGATGATGATCACCGCGGTGAACGACGGCCGCATGCCCAGGCGCGTGAACATGACGAACAGCGGCACGGCGAACACCAGGGGCGGGAACAGGTACACCAGCACGATGGCGGCGTTGATGAACGACGCGCCCCGGTAGCGCAGCCGCGTGGCGGCGTACGCGGCCAGGATGCCGAACGACAGCGACAGGACGACGGTGACGCCGGCGATGTAGGCGCTGTTTCCGATGAAGCCGGCGAACCCGAAGCCGCCGTCGTCGCGGCTGGACAGGATGCGCGTGTAGCCGTCGAGGTCGATTTCGGACGGCCGCGGCAGCAGCCGGCCCGGCTCGTTGAGCAGCGACGACACCGGCCGGAACGACAGCCCGAGCATGACCAGCAGCGGGAACGCCGTGATGGCGACGAAGAACGCGATGCTGGCCCAGCGGGCGATGCGGAAGAACCGTTCCTCGAACGCGTGCCGGCTCATGCCTGGTCCCTCCTCGCCTGCCAGCGGACGTACACCGTCAGGACGACGAGCATCACCGCGGCGAGGATCAGCGACAGCGCCGCCGCGGCGCCGGGATTGCTCCGCCCGATGAGCCACTCGTAGATCTCGATCGAGATGACCCGTGTACCGGCGCCGCCGCCGGTGAGCAGGTAGATGTTGGTGAAGTCGTTGAAGTTCCAGATGAACCGCAACAGGAACAGCACCGCCAGCACACCGCGCAGCGCCGGGAACGTGACGTACCGGAACTGCTGGCTGATGGTGGCGCCGTCGATGGTCGCCGCCTCGTACAGGTGACGCGGGATCGCCTGCAGCCGGGCGTACACGAAGATGAACGCGAACGGGAAGTACCGCCACGCCTCGAACGCGATGACCGTGCTGAATGCCAGCGGCACGCTGCCCACCAGCGGCAGGTCGATGGTCTGCTGGCCGAAGAAGTCCACCCGCGACCAGCCGAACCAGTCCTGGCCCCAAGCGTTCACGATGCCGTACTGCGGCGACAGCATCGTGCGCCACACGAACGCCGCGGCCACGACCGGCAGCACGTACGGAACCAGCAGCAGCGCCTTCACCGCGCCCCGGCCGCGGAACGGCCGCCGCATCGCCAGCGCCGCCCACACGCCGAGCAGCAGCGACAGCACCGTCCCGGCCAGCGCGTAGACGACGGTGCGGCCGACCGTCGACCAGAACTCGCGCTGCCCCGTCACCAGCCGGAAGTTGTCGAACCCGAGTTCAGCCTGCAGGAACCCGAAGGGCGTGAAGTTGCGCAGCTCGATCAGCCGCAGGCTCTGCAGGCTGATCGTGACGTTCCACAGCAGCGGCAGCAGCACCAGGACGACGGTGGCGAGGATCGCCGGGAGCAGGAGCAGGTACGCGAAGCGCGCCTCCCGCCGGCGCGACGGGGATGCCGGCCGGCGGGCGTGGCGGGGCGGGGCGCCGCCGGGGTGGTCCGATCCCGGCGGCGCCTGCGTGGTGGTGGTCATCGGGTTCGCTGACGGGATCAGCCGGCGGACTCGATGAGCTCGAGCTCGTCGGACAGCTTCTGCTGGACGTCGGCGGCTGCCTCTTCGGGCGTCAGCACGCCGTTCTGGACCTCACCGACGGCGGCAGGGATGGTCGTGAGCTCGTACAGGACACCGACCAGCTCGCCGAACCCTTGCTGGATGCCCCACGCGTCGAAGTTCTGCGCACCGTCGACCAGGGCTGCGACTGTGTCCTCGCCGTAGTACTCCACCAGCGTGCCCTCGCGGTCGACGCCCATGTTCAGCTCTTGCCAGGCGTCGACGAACATCTCCGGCTCCTCGGGGGTGCCGGTGCGCATCGGGATCATGCCGTTGGGCACCTGGGCGAGCCACTCGGTGTAGCCGTCCCCGAGCAGGTACTTCACCAGCTCCTGCGCGTTCTCGGTGTCGGCGTCGACGGTGATGCCGAGGTTGCTGATGCGGCCGTACTGCGCGGTGTCGCCGTGGTAGCCCTCGATCTGCGACACCAGGCCGGTGTTGGCGGCGAGGTAGCCAGGTTCGGCGGTGCACTCCGGGCAGTTGGCCAGCTCGGCGTCCTCGAGCCCGGCGAGGCGGTGCAGCGTGAACGGGCCCTGCGGCATCATGGCGGCCTGCCCGGCCAGATAGACGGCGCGCTGGTCGACGCTGTTGAAGGTGCCGGCCGGCGAGTGGTTCTTCAGCAGCTCGTCGTAGAACTCGAACGTCTCGACGCACCGTTCGTCCTCGAGCGCGAGCCGGTCGTCCTCCCCGATGAGCTGGCAGCCGTTGCCCAGCGCGAAGTGCTCGAAGATCTGCTGGGTCACCTGATGGCCCGGGTCGTTGCCGAGCACGATGCCGTACCTGTCGTTCTCGGGGTCGTGCAGGGCCTGCGCCGCGGCCAGGATGTTCTCGAACGACGTCGGCGGCTCCAGGCCCGCGGCGTCGAACCAGTCCTTGCGGTAATGCATGATCAGCCCCCAGCCCGAGGTGGGGACGGCCGCGACCTCTCCGTCGACGGCGGCGAACTCCAGCCCCGCCTCGCGGAACGTGGCCGGGTCGAGCTCGTCGACGACCTCCTGCGCCGCCTCGCCGTCGAGCAACCCGTCGCCCAGCCACCGGCTGGTCATGACCATCGGGTGGTCGACGACGTCGGGCAGGGTGCCGGACGCGGCGTTCGTGATCATCTGCTGCGGGACGGCAGTCTCCTCGACCGTGACCAGATCGACCTCGATGCCGGTCTGCTCGGTGAACCGCTCGAGGTTCGCCTCCGTGCGGGCGACGCGGTTCGGCTCGGACTCGAGCGTCCAGAAGGTCAGCGGCTCGGACGACTCGCCGCCGGCGCCCCCGTCGGTGTCGTCGCCGCCACCGCACGCGGTGACGGCGAGCGTGGCAGCAGCCGCGGCCAACGCAAGGGCCAGGCGGCGCCGGGCCGGCCGGCGTCGGGTCGTGGAGAGCGGCATCGTCGGGTCTCCAATCATCAGGGTCGCGGCCGCGTGAGCGGCGCCGTAGGACAGGCCGCGACGTCGACGGCCGTCGCGACCGTGAGCCGGATGCAGTGGTCTGCGGTGGTCCGCAGTTCGTCGTCCGGGCCGTGCGCGGCCAACCCACCGGTGATGCGGGCCTGGTCGACGCCCAGCGGGCGGAGCGCCACGCCGGCCGCGCCCGACGGCGCCGTGGGCCCCGCTGGTCTCGAGTGCGTCATGGGCGCTCACTTTCGGAAACTGTTTTCCTGCACTTCACTATGCCGTATAGTGAACATTCGGAATAGGTTTTCTTTCGGCACGCTAGTGCGCCTCGCCAGGCTCGTCAAGCGCGGCACAATGAACGGATCGACGCGGCGGCATGATCCGCCGGGGTGGAAGGGGTGATCGAACGGTGTCGCAACGGGTGCCAACCGTCCGCGACGTCGCCGCACGGGCCGGCGTGTCGGTCGGCACGGTGTCGAAGGCGCTGAACAACCGTGGCCAGCTGCGCGATGAGACCCGGGCCCGGGTCGTCGCCGCGGCCCGCGAACTGGGGTTCCGGCCGAACACGTTGGCGCAGAGCCTGCAGTCCGGCCGCACCTACACCGTCGCCGTCATCACCACCGACCGGTTCGGCCGGTTCGGCAACCCGCTCATGCTCGGCGTCGAGGACGCTCTCGGCGCCGACCGCGTCTCCGTGTTCCTTTGCGACACCCGCGACGACCCCATCCGCGAGTACCACCACGCGCAGACCCTCGACGAGCGCCGCGTCGACGGCATCATCGTCGCCGGCCGCCGCAAGCAGACCCGGGCGCCTCTAGCGGTGGCGTCAGGGGTTCCGGTGGTCTACGTCATCGCGCGGTCCAGCGACCCGTCCGACTTCTGCGTCACCACCGACGACGTCGGCGGCGGCGTGCTCGCCGGGCGGCACCTGCTGGCTGCCGGACGTACCCGCATCGGCCACATCACCGGCCCCGAACGCTTCGCCGACCCCCGCGAGCGCGCCGCCGGCCTGCAGCAGGTGCTCGACGAGGCGGGCCTGTCGCTCGCCGGCGGGCAGGTCTTCTACGGCGAATGGAGCGAGGACTGGGGCCGGCGAGCCGCCGAGATGCTGCTGCACGCCGCCCCCGACACCGACGCGATCTTCTGCGGGTCCGACCAGCTCGCACGCGGCGTGGTCGAGACCCTGCGCGACCGGCGGCTCCGTGTGCCGGGGGACATCGCGGTGGTCGGGTTCGACAACTGGGAGCCGATGGCCGCGGGATGCCGCCCTCCGCTGACGACTGTCGACCCGAACCTGCGCGAGGTGGGCCGGGTCGCGGCGACGCGGCTGCTCGACATGATCGCCGGGACGCCGGTCGAGGGCGGAGTGGAGACGGTGCCGGCGTGGCTCATGCTCCGCGAGTCGACAGGGGTGCGGCTGACTGAGCCACCTCTCGGCTCGAACTGAACCTCGCCGGCCGGCGTTGGTGCTGTGGACGGCCGTGATCATCAACGATGGCTGACGTCACAAGGCGTCCTCCCGCTCTGCCACCCATCCATGCCTGGTGAAGTGGGAGAACGCCTGGGGACGTGAGGTGAGAGCCGTGTTCATGGGCGATCTGGTGTCCGCCAGAGCAGCAGTAGACCGCCCCTGAGCACGGTTCTCACCTGCCGACGGTCGCCCATGGCGCCCGCGCGGCAGCGGCCGCAACGACGGCCGACCGTGCGCCGGGGGTTGGCACCGCGGTGTGCTTGATCATGTGCTGTGGCGGCGCGTCAGGCGACCGCGAAGGGACATGATCACGACAGTCGGTGCGACTTGGCCACGCCCGTGCACATCGAGTGGTGCCCAAGCTCGCCCCGTCCCCCTGATAGCTGCCCGTTCTCAGGCCCGGGACGCGGCCCGTCCCCCGGACCAACGGATCGGGTCGGAGAGCCCCGAACGATCGCGTTCACGAGGAGATCTCGTGTCGCACCACGACGGCGATCGTGATGAGGCTTCGGTGATCCTCGTGATCCCCCAACCCTCCCGCGATCATCGACTTTTGCGGCTCACGGGAGGTCGGGGCGACCGCGTCAGGACGGCGGCAGCGGGACGCGCAGGCTCAGCGTCCCCTGGAGGTCGAGCCACGCCGCGTCGGGCGACCGGACCAGCCGGAGCATGACGTGCTCGCAGCCCGGGCAGCGGGCCACCCAGCCCGGCGCCTGGGCGTAGACGCGGAGGTCGGCGACCCGGCCGGTGTGGCCGCAGCTGACACAGCGGCCGCTGGCGGCGGTGACGTCGACGGCGAACAGCTCGGCGAGCGGGCCCGCCAGGGCGTTGCCGTCCTGGTAGTCCTGGGTCATGGTCAGCCTCCTGTCGGGCCGAAGCGCTCGGTGCGGATGCGACGCGGGTCGTGGCCCAAGCCGACCAGCGTGTTGGCCACCTTCTCGACGAACCCGGTCGGGCCGCAGACGTAGCAGGTGGGTTCGAACTGCGGCGGCCAGCCGTACTGCTCCAGGTCGGCGGCGCCGACGCGGCGAGGTGGGCGCGGGACACCCGTGGGTGCCGACCGCGTGTAAAGGGTGGCGACGTCCAGGCCGCCGTCGTCGCGGGCGACGCGGCGCAGCTCGGACGCGTAGAACTGGTCGGAGGGCGAGCGGACGGAGTGGATGAGCCGGAACGGCGCGCGGCTGCGTGCCTGCCGTCGCGCGCGGACCATCGCCATCAACGGGACGATGCCCGACCCGCCCGCCACCAGCAGGACCGGCCCCGTACGCGACGGGTGCCAGACGAACCAGCCGCCGACCGGTCCGCGCAACTCGAGGGGGTCGCCGACGGAGAACGTGTCGGTCAGGTACTCCGACACCTCGCCGTCCTTCACCCGCTGGACGGTCAGCTCGACGCGGTCACTGTCAGCCGGTGCGGCCAGCGAGTAGCTGCGCTGGGTGCTGTAGCCGTCCTCGTCGGTGAGCCGGACGTCGACGTGCTGGCCGGGCACATGGCCGGGCCAGCCGGGCACGTCCAGCTGAAGCGTCCGGGCGGTCGCGGTCTCGTGATGGACTCCGGCGAGTTTCGCGACGCGCCACTCGAGCCGGGCGCTCAATCGCCCGCGTAGCGCTGCTCGCGCCACGGGTCGCCGTAGTTGTTGTAGCCGACGCTCTCCCAGAAGCCCGGCTCGTCGAACTCCTGCAGCTGGATGCCGCGCACCCACTTCGCCGACTTCCAGAAGTACAGGTGCGGCACCAGCAGCCGCGCCGGTCCGCCGTGCTGTGGCGCCAGCTCGGAGCCCTCGAACTCGTAGACGACCCACGCCTTGCCGTCGAGCAGGTCCTCGAGCGGCAGGTTCGTCGTGTAGCCGCCGTAGCTGTGCACGAGGGCGTAGTCGGCCGTCGTCTCGACGTCCTCCATGAGCAGGTCGAGCGACACCCCGCGCCACGTGGTGCCCAGCTTGGACCACTTGGTGACGCAGTGGATGTCGACCGTCGGCTCCTCGGCCGGCAGCTCCAGCAGCTCGTCCCACGTCCACCGGTACTCCTGGCCGATCTCGCTGGAGATGGTGAACTGCCACCGGTCCAGCGGGATGTTCGGCGTCGGCCCGGCGGACAGCACCGGGAAGTCCTCGGTCAGGTACTGCCCCGGCGGCAGCTCGACGTCCTCGTCGCGCCGCTTCCTCCGGAACCCCGGAGACACGATCCCCATCGGTCCACCCCGTTTCCCCGCGTCGCGCCTGCAGGCGCGCCCCTCCCACCCTGGCGCACATAGTCCTCCCCCGAGGGCGCCGAGTCCAGAGCATTCGGGATGTCGGGTCGCTCAACCGCCGAACTCAGCGCGAACGCCCAGGAGCCGGACGGGCCGGCGGTCGGTGAACCGGCCGAGCGCCACCAGCGCGGCCGCGGCGAGCGCGTCTCCGTCGCTCGTCGGCTGGGTCAGCTTATGGCCGTGCGTGGAGGTGAAGAACGGGGCGTACCGCACCTTGACGACGACGCGGACGGCGGGCCGCTGCTCGGCGACGACCTCACGGGCCACCTCGTGCGCCAGCCGGACCACCTCACCTTCGACCTCGTCCCAGTTCTCGAGGTTCTGCTGGTACGTGAACTCCTTGCCGCGCGACCGGGCCAGCCAGGGCTCGCCGGTGACCCGCGCCGACGCGACGCCGCGGGCGACGCGCACCAGCCACGGCCCGATGGTGGGCCCGAACCGCGCGGCCACGGTGTCGGGCTGCGTGGTGGCGAGGTCGCGGACGGTGTGGATGTCCATCTCGGCGAGCTTCTTCGCCGTCTTCGCGCCGACGCCCCACAGTGCGTCGGTGGGGCGATCGCCGAGCACGTCGAACCAGTCGTCGTAGGTGAGCGTGGCGACGCCGGCCGGCTTGCCGAACCCGGTGGCCAGCTTGGCCTGCAGCTTGTTCTCGCCGATGCCGACGGTGCAGTCGAGCTCGGTGGCTTCGCGGACGCGCCGCTGGATGCGCCGGGCGGTGCCCTCGGGGTCGTCGTCGCCGGTCTCGCCGGCGTCGACGAAGGCCTCGTCCCAGCCGAGCACCTCGACGGTGCCGAACTCGCGCAGCGTCGTCATGACGTCTTCGGACACCGCCTCGTAGGCGGGCTTGTCGACCGGGAGGAAGACGGCCTCAGGGCAGCGGCGCGCGGCGGTGCGCATGGGCAGCCCGGAGTGGACGCCGAACGCGCGCGCCTCGTAGGAGGCGGTGGCGACGACACCCCGCTTGGTCGGGTCGCCGTCGCCGCCGACGACTACCGGCTTGCCGGCCAGCTCGGGACGGCGCAGAACCTCGACGGCAGCGATGAACTGGTCGAGGTCGACGTGCAGGACCCAGCGGGACACAGCGCCATTGTGTCCGGCCGCGCCGACAACCTGCGGGACGGCGGGCGGATCGGCTCCGCGGTCTCCGGCCCGGCCGGGCGGCTCAGCGGCCGGTGTCGGAGGTGGGATCGTCGGTCGCGGCCCGCCAGACGTCGCCCGGCGCCAGGCGCTCGGTGCCGGCCGGCGGCTCGTCCGGCCGCGGCTCGTCGGCCGGAGCCTCGCCCGCCGGAACCTCACTGGTCGGTGCGTCCCCGGCCGACGCGGTGTCGGTGTCCGGCTCGCCGTCGGCGGGACCGCTGTCCTTCGTGACGGCGGCACCATGGGCGTCGTATTCGACCTCGGGCGCGGTGTCGGCCGTGCCGGCGACCGGGAAGCGCGCGGCGTCGTCGGGGTGGTCGTCGTGGCGGGTGGGCGTGCCGCCGAGGAAGTCGCGGATGCGCTGGCCGTACGCCGCCGCCTTGGAGGGGTCGACGGGGAACGTGACGTCCTCGACGATGCGGGCCACGGTGTCGCGGACCTTCGTCGTGCCGGCGCTGGTGGCGGCGCCGCCGAGGATGGAGCTGACCTGGTCCTGCACCGACGTGATGGTGTCGTCGACGAACTCGCGGATGCCGGAGTCGTGGACCGGGCAGCGCGGCAGCGCCGACCTCACCGGGCGGATCAGCCGCTGCCGCCGTCGCCACGCGGGATCGTGCAGGTACGCCTGGCCGTCGACGACGTAACGGCAGACGAGGCCCTCGTCGGCCAGCGCGTCGAGGTCGTCGGCCATGGCGGTGGTGGGATGCTCGTCGAACCGCAGCGGCCACAGCCGCCCGTTGACCACGGCGGCGTTGTCGACCGCACGGCCGTCGTCGTCGAGGACGACGGGCAGGTAGGCCCAGGTGTAGGCGGCGGTCAGCGGCAGCCGGGCCACCCGCTCGTCCTGGACGTCGCCCGGCTGGATGGTCCTGGGACTGTGCGCCATGGTCGGCTCCTTCATCGGCTCACGTCGGCTGCTTCGAATCTACGTCAGCTTCGGCCGCCCGGAACGGGTCTACGCTCGCCGTAGGAGCACACTGAGGGGGCAGTCATCATGACCGGACGAGTCGTGCACTTCGAGATCCCCGCTGACGACCTGGAGCGGGCCCGTGCGTTCTACCGGGCGGCGTTCGGCTGGGAGCTGATGCCGATGCCGGAGGTCGATTACACCATCGTCTCGACGACGCCGTCGGACGAGAGTGGCAGGCCGAAGGAGCCGGGCGCGATCAACGGCGGCATGTTCACCCGCGACGCCGACCGGCCCGGGCCGATCGTGACGATCGACGTCGACGACGTGGACGCCGCGCTGGGCACGGTCGAGCAGCTCGGCGGTGCGGTCGTCCTGCCGAAGACCGACGTCATGGGGATGGGCTTCGCAGCCTACTTCCGCGACAGCGAGGGCAACGTCATGGGCCTCTGGCAGGCCACCGGCGGCTGACGGCCGTCGGCATAGGCGTTCTCCCGGTCCCCGGGCATGCATTCCTGGGGAAGCGGGAGCATGCCTGCTCAACGTGATCAACTCTTCGACCCGGTTCGTGGGCCTGGGTCGGCTCGGTGTGCCGCGTTGGCCGGGGTTCGTACCGTTGGCCGTCCCCCTGCTGATCATCCACGATCGCGTACATCACCAGGATTACCGGAGCCTCACCACGATTGCAGGCATGTTGAGGCTCCAGTAATCCTCGTGAAGCCCCCGGGCAGCAGGGGACGGCCCACGCCGCATCCCCGGCCAACGCTGCATCCTCGGCGAGCCGGACGCGACCGCCCACGGAACGGGCCGACACTTCAGGCCGGTGGGTCCGGGCGGGACGACCACGGCGCACCGTTCAAGGGCACGCCACGCCGCCGGGCCGGCGATCCGGACCACCTCTTGTGGCAGCGCCTAAACCGGTATAGGCTCTGACTCTAAACCGGTTTAGACCGCTCTGGAGGCGCCACCGATGCCCGCCGAACGTCCGACCATCGCCGACGTCGCGCAGCGGGCGGGCGTCAGCAAGGGCCTGGTGTCGTTCGCGCTGAACGGCAGGCCGGGCGTGTCGGCGCAGACCCGCGACCGCATCCTCGAGGCCGCCCGCGAGCTGGGCTGGCAGCCGAGCCTGCGTGCCCGGGCGCTCTCGGTGAACCGGGCGTTCGCGCTGGGCCTGGTCATCACCCGCGACCCCGAGATCGTCACCGGCGACCCGTTCTACCCGTCGTTCATCGCCGGGGTGGAGCGCGAACTCGCGCCGGCCGGGCAGGCGCTGGTGCTGAGCGTCGTCCCGGACGAGGACGCCGAGCTGGCCGCCTACCGCAAACTGGTCGCCGGCCGCAGGGTGGACGGCGTCTTCATCACCGACCTGCGCCACGACGACGCCCGCATCGAACTGGCCCGCGAGCTGAACGTCCCCGCCGTCACGCTCGGCCACCCGGAGACGCCGTCGCCGTTCCCCGCAGTGTCGATGGACGACCGCGCCGGCATCGAGGCCGCCGTCGACCACCTGGTCGGGCTCGGCCACCGGCGCATCGCGCACGTCGCCGGACCGGCCCGCATGCTCCACGGCAGCCGCCGCAGGCGCGCCTTCGAGGAGGCCATGACGCGTGCCGGCCTGCGCGCCGGCATGGTCGTCGAGACGGACTTCCGCGCCGCCGACGGCGTCCGCGCGACCCGCGACCTGCTCGCCCGCCCCGACTACCCGACGGCCATCGTCTACGCGAACGACCCGATGGCGATCGCCGGGCTCGGCGTGGCGCAGCGGGCCGGGCTGCGGGTGCCGGACGAGCTCTCGATCACCGGCTTCGACGGCAGCGACGTGGGTGAGCACATCTTCCCCGCGCTCAGCACCGTGGTCTCCGACGCGGTGAGCTGGGGCTCCGTCGCCGCGCGGGTGCTGCTGCGGTCCATCGCCGGCGAGCAGCCCGGCGACACCGACCTGCCGCCCGCGCGGTTCGTGCCCAGGGAGTCGACCACGCGAAGCCCCGAACCAACCCCCCGGGCGGACGTCTGACCGCCCGGACCCACAGAAGGAGACGACCGTGCAACGACGCACCCGAGTCATAGCCGGCGCCCTGACCGCGGCCGGCCTGCTCGCCGTCACGGCGTGTGGTGGCGACGACGACCCGTCCACCGGCGGAGGCGAAGGCGCCGACGGCGGCCGCGGCGATATCACCATCTGGTACTCGAACAACGAGGCCGAGGTCGCGTGGGGCGAGCAGATGGTCGAGGCCTGGAACGCCGAGCACCCCGACGAGCAGATCGAGGCCCAGGAGATCCCGGCCGGGGCCAGCAGCGAGGAGGTCATCGGCGCCGCCATCACCGCCGGCAACGCCCCCTGCCTCATCTTCAACACCGCGCCCGTCGCGGTGCCCGACTTCGAGCGGCAGGGCGGCCTGGTGTCGCTGTCCAGCTTCGACGACGGCGACAGCTACATCCAGGAGCGCAGTGGCGACGTCGCAGAGCAGTACCAGTCCGAGAACGGCGAGTACTTCCAGCTGCCCTGGAAGTCGAATCCGGTCATGATCTTCTACAACAAGGACATGTTCGCCGCGGCCGGACTCGACCCCGAGAACCCGCCGCTGAGCACGTACGACGAGTTTCTCGAGACCGCGCGCACGCTCGTGTCGTCCGGCGCGGCGCCGCAGGCCATCTGGCCGGCGCCGACCAGCGAGTTCTTCCAGAGCTGGTTCGACTTCTACCCGCTCTACGCGGCCGAGACCGGCGGCACCCCGCTCATCGAGGAGGGCGAGGCCACGTTCGCCGACGACGCCGGCACCGGCGTCGCGGAGTTCTGGAAGACGCTCTACGACGAGGGCCTGGCCAGCCGCGAGGCCTACCAGGGGGACTCGTTCGCCGACGGGCAGGCCGCGATGGCCATCGTCGGACCGTGGGCCATCGCCGTCTACGGCGAGAACGTCAACTGGGGCGCCGTCCCGGTCCCGACGTCCGCCGGCACACCGGCCGAGGAGACCTACACGTTCAGCGACGCCAAGAACATCGGCCTCTACACGTCCTGCGAGAACCAGGCCACGGCGTGGGACGTGCTGAAGTTCGCCACCAGCGAGGAGCAGGACGGCCTGCTGCTGGAGATGACCGGCCAGATGCCGATCCGGCAGGACCTCCCCGGCACCTACCCGGACTACTTCGCCGCCAACCCGGCCTATGAAGTGTTCGGCGACCAGGCCGGCCGCACCGTCGAGGTGCCCAACGTGAACAACTCGGTGGCCATCTGGCAGGCGTTCCGCGACGCGTGGTCGCAGTCGGTGATCTTCGGTGAGGGCGACCTCCAGGAGTCGCTGCAGGGTGCCGCCGACGAGATCGACGGCCTGGCGGGCCAGTCCTGACGGGCGACCGACATGACGGTCGTTCATGCCGAACCCCGGGCCGGGGACGCGGATCCGTCCCCGGCTCGGCGGGGGCGCTCGTCCCGCTGGAGCGGCATCCTCGGCCGGAATCCGTCCGGGCTGCTGTTCAGCGCTCCGTACCTGGCCTTCGTCGCGGTCGTGTTCGCGTTCCCGCTGGGCTTCGCGGTGTGGATCTCGTTCCACGACTACTTCTTCGCCGCTCCAGGCGCCGACGTCGACCGACCGTTCGTCGGGCTGGACAACTACACGAACGTCCTCTCCGACCCGGACGTGCGGCGCTCGTTCCTCAACATCGGCATCTTCCTGATCATCAACGTGCCGTTGACGGTCGTGCTGTCGCTCGTGCTGGCGACCCTGCTCAATCAGGTGGTCCGCGGGCGCGTGTTCCTGCGGGTCAGCTTCTACGTCCCGTACGTGACGGCGTCGGTGGCGATCGTCAGCGTGTGGCTGTTCCTGTTCAGCGGCGACGGGCTGGTCAACGAGGTGCTGGGGCCGCTGGCGCCGGATCCGCCGTGGCTGATCAACTCGTTCTGGGCGATGCCGTCGATCGCGTTCTTCGTCACCTGGAAGCAGCTGGGCTTCTACATCCTGCTGTACCTGGCGGCGCTGCAGAACGTGCCGCGGGAGCTGTACGAGGCCGCCGCGACCGACGGCGCGGGCCGGCTGCGGACGTTCTGGTCCGTGACCGTGCCAGCCGTGCGACCGGCGACGGTGCTGGTGGTGCTGCTGTCGACGATCATCGGCGCGAACCTGTTCACCGAGCCGTACCTGCTGACCGGCGGCGGCGGGCCGAACGGCGCGTCGGCGTCGCCCGTGCTGATCATGTACCAGCGGGGCATCGAGCAGGGCACGCCGGGCGTGGCCGCGGCGATCGGCGTCATCCTGGTCGTCCTCGTGCTGCTGGTCGCATGGCTGCAGCGCCGCTTCGTCGGGGGTGGTGAGTCGTGACCCGCCGTGTGTCGGTGCTGCGCTACGTCGTCCTGGGGATCGGGGCGCTGGCGTTCCTGTTCCCCTTCTACTACATGGTGATCGGCTCGCTGCAGCCCGAACCGGACCGGACACCGGCGGGCGCGTTCCCGGACCCGTCGAACCTGACGCTGGACAACTACGCCGCCATCGACGACCGCATCGACCTGTTCCAGGGGCTGGTGAACTCCGGCATCTTCACCGGCGGCGTGATCCTCGGGACGGTCGTGTTCGGTGTGCTGGCCGGGTACGCGCTGGCGGTGCTGCAATGGCGCGGCCGCGGCATGACGTTCGCGCTGGCCGTACTGGTGCAGGTGGTGCCGTTCCAGCTGCTGATGATCCCGCTGTACGTGCTGATCGCCCGCGACTACGGACTGGCCGACAGCTACCTCGGGATGATCCTGCCGTTCGCCATCAACTCCACCGCGGTCATCGTGTTCCGGCAGTACTTCCTGCAGCTCCCCCGCGAGCTGTTCGATGCGGCGGCCGTCGACGGGGCCGGCGATCTGCGCACACTGTGGAGCGTCGCGCTGCCGCTGGTCCGGCCAGTGCTGCTGACCGTCGTGCTGATCACGTTCATCGGGCCGTGGAACGAGTTCCTGTGGCCGTTCCTCATCACCAAGGAACAGTCGATGCAGCCCCTCGCGGTCTCGCTGGCCAACTACATCAGCAACGTCGCGGCGTCGGCGGCCAACCCGTTCGGCGCGATGCTGGCCGGCGCCGTCGTGCTGGCGGCACCCGCCGTCGTCCTGTTCCTCCTCTTCCAGCGCTACTTCACCTCCACGAACATCGGCTCCGGCGTGAAAGGCTAGGCATGACCGTCTCCACCGCGATCCCGTACACGCTGACCCGGCTGGGTGTCGTCATGGCGCCCGAGGACGGTAATCCACTCGAGGCCGAGGGGGTGCTCAACCCGGCGTCCGGCCGCGACCCGGACGGCGTGCTGTACCTGCTCCCCCGGCTGGTCGCGGCGGGCAACGTGTCGCGGGTGGGCCTCGCCCGCGTGGTGATCGACGACGCCGGCGTGCCGGTCGGCGTGGCGCGGGAACGCGCGGTCCTCGAACCCGATCGAGCGTGGGAGCGCGGCGCGGCGCACGGCGGCGTCGAGGACCCGCGCGTGACGTTCGTCCCGGCGCTCGGGCTGCACGTCATGACGTACGTCGCGTACGGGCCGCTCGGTCCGCGCACGGCGCTGGCCGTGTCGGAGGACCTGCGGTCGTGGCGGCGGCTCGGCCCGGCGCTGTTCGGCTACGACGACGACCTCGGCGTCGACCTCAACCTCTTCCACAACAAGGACACCGTCTTCTTTCCGACGCCGGTGACGTCGCCGTCCGGGACCGAGAGCCTGGCCGTGCTGCACCGGCCGATGTGGGACCTCGGCGAGATCCGGCCCGGTCAGGGCGTCGTGCTGCCGCGCGGGATCACCGACGAGCGGCACAGCATCTGGATCGGCTACGTCCCGCTGGCCGACGTGCTGGCGGACGTGCGCAACCTCGTGCACTGGCGCGAGCACCGGTTCCTCGCCGGGCCGGAGTACCCGTTCGAGGAGCTGAAGATCGGCGGCGGGCCGGCGCCGCTGCGTGTTCCCGAGGGCTGGCTGCTGCTGCACCACGGCGTCACCGGCGTGCTCGCGTCGGGGGTCGCCCAGCAGCAGCAGGTCAACTACGCCGCCGGCGCGCTGTTGCTCGACGCCGCCGACCCGTCCGTCGTGCTCGCCCGCACCCAGGAGCCGCTGCTGGCGCCGGAGACCGACGACGAGCGCAGCGGCATCGTCCCGAACGTCGTCTTCCCGACGGCGATCGAAGAGATCAACGGCGTCCACTACGTCTTCTACGGCATGGCCGACAGCAAGATCGGCGTCGCCCGGCTGGACCGCACGATCACCTGACCCCGAGAGGAGCCGTCTCGATGAGGAGACCGCGGATCGGATGGACGGCGGCCCTGGCCGCCACACTGCTGACGACGGGGACGCTGGTGGCGGCGGCCGCCCCGGCGGCGCCGAAGGCCGACCCGGCCGAGCCGCAAGCTGGCGCCGTCGGGCCCCTGGCCAACACCGCGCACCTGGACTTCCTGCTCGACCAGGCCTCCCCCGCGCCGGTCGAGGGGCACACGACCTACCGGCTGGCAGAGGAGCCGGCGCTGACGTTCCCGTGGACGTACGCCGACGCGCGGCCCGGTGGAACGTTCGAGCGGATCGGCGGCGGGCCGCTCGACCCGGAGACCGGCCACTACTCGCAAGGCGCCTACAACGCCGACGACGTGTCCCGCGCGGCCGTCGTCTACCTGCGGCACTGGCGGCAGACCGGGTCAGAGGCCAGCCGGGAGAAGGCGTACGAGCTGCTGCGGTCGCTGGCCTACCTGCAGACGTCGAGCGGCCCGAACGCCGGCAACGTCCTGCTGTGGATCCAGGCCGACGGCACGCTGAACCCGAGCGCCGAGCCGGTCGAGCTGCCCGACCCGTCGGACTCCGGGCCCAGCTACTGGCTGGCGCGGACGATCTGGGCGTTCGGCGAGGGGTACGCGGCCTTCGCCGGCGACGACCCGGAGTTCGCGGCCTTCCTGCGGGACCGGCTGCACCTCGCCGTCGACGCTGTCGACCGGCAGGTGCTGGACCGATACGGCGAGTACGCCGTCGCCGACGGTCTGCGGGTCCCGGCGTGGCTGATCGTCGACGGCGCGGACGCGACGGCCGAGGCGGTGCTCGGGCTGTCGGCGTACGTGACGGCGGCACCGTCGGACGTCGCGGCGCGCGAGGCGCTGCGCAAGCTGGCCGAGGGCGTCGCGGCGATGGGCGGCGGCGACCCGGCCGGGTGGCCGTATGGCGCGATCCTGCCGTGGGCGCAGTCGCGGTCGATGTGGCACGCGTGGGGCTCGCAGATGCCGGCGTCGCTGGCCGCGGCGTCGTCGGTGCTCGGCCGGCCCGACCTGGTGCAGCCGGCGGTCACCGACTCGGCGCGGTTCGTCCCGGTGCTGCTGACGGCGGGCGGCGCGGACAACGGCTGGCTGCCCACGCCCACCGAGCGGGTCCAGATCGCCTACGGCGTCGACTCGCGGCTCCAGTCGCTGCTGGCGGTCGGGGCGGCGGCGGACCGGCCGGCATTCGACGAGCTGGCGGCGCTGACGGCGAGCTGGTACTTCGGCGCCAACCCGGCCGGCGAGCCGATGTACGACCCCGCGACCGGCGTGACGTTCGACGGCGTCAATGCCGATGGCGTGATCAACCGCAACAGCGGCGCCGAGAGCACCATCCACGGCCAGCTGTCGATGCTCGCGCTGGACGCGAACCCGTCGGTGCGGGACCGGGCGACGGCGCTGACGACGGTGGCCGCTCGTGACGGACTGCGGCTGGTGGAGGCCGAGGCGGCGACGTCGACGACTGGGACGGTGCGGGCGCCTGAGTCCGCGTGGACGGGCGAGTCGCTGTGGAGCGGGTCGCTGCTGTCGCTGGCCGCCGGCCAGACCGCGACGTTCGACCTGGGCCCGTCCGACGGCGCCCGGCGGGTCGAGCCGGTGTCCTGGCTGCCGCTCGCGGGTTCTGCTGTGTCGGTGTGGACGGCGGACGGCCGGGCGCTGGCCGAGCTGCGGCACCGCGTCGGCGACCAGGGCCTCACGGCCGTCCCGGGTGCGCTGCTCCCCCAGCTCCTGCCCAGGCCGGTCCCGTCCGGCGCCTCGGCCGTGTCCGTCGAGGTGAAGCGCGGCACAGTCGACCTCGACGCGCTGCTGATCCGGCCCGAGGTTTCCCGGCTGACGCTGACCGGCGGCGACGGGGCGCGAGCGGAGCTGCTGCACTCGGCTGCCACCACGCCGCGGCGGGTGACCGTCACCGGACCAGGCACGGTGCGGGTCTACGACGCGACGGGCTCGCTGGTCGGCTCGCGCGCGGTGACCGAGCCGACCACTGTCACCCTGCGCCCCGGCGGGTTCGCCGTCGTCACGACGGGCTGACCGCGGTCGGCGGCGGCGCCGACGATCGCGTCACAGGACGGCGCCACGCGGAGCGACCTCGACGGCGGCCACGCCGCGGGCGAACACCACGACGAGCCGGTCGCCGTGCCGGGCGCGCAGCATCCCCGAGCTCGTGGCGAGCGCCGAGATGGCATGGTCGACCAGCTCGTCCTCATCGACATCGGTCCCTTCGATGGTGACGTCCATGTGCGCGCCGCCGACGAACTTGACACGCAACACCGCTGTCGCCGTCATGCCACCGCCTCGCGAGGACTAGGTTTCGGTCGGTCAGCGCTTCCTCACCGGCGGCACGATCGCGGCGGTGTCCTTTGCTGCCGCCTTGGCCTCCTTGTCCGCGCGCTTCTGCTTGACCGACTTGCCCGACTTTTTGGACAGGTGCTGCCGGGGTGACTTGTCGGCCATGGGTGCTCCCTGGTAGGGAGCCTGATCAGCTCCGAGGACCTCCACACTACGCTGAATCCATGGCGGACGACGGCAGCCGGCCGGCCACGGTCGAGGACGTGCACGAGCTGGCGCTGGCGATGCCGCACGTCGCCGTCTACCCGCGCACCGAGGACAAGCCTGTCTACCAGGTCGGCGGCAAGTCGTTCGTGTTCTTCCGCAACCCGCGCCCCGACGCCGTCGACCCGGAGACGGGCGAGCGCTACGACGACGTCATCGTGCTGTGGGTGGAGTCCGAGGCGGAGAAGGAGGCGCTGGTGCAGGACCCGCGCACGCCGTACTTCACCACGCCGCACTTCAACGGACACCGCTCGGTGCTGGTGCGCGCCAGCCGGCTGGGCGAGCTGACCCGCGCCGAGCTGGCCGAGCAGATCCAGGACGCCTGGCTGGCCCGCGCCTCCCGCGCCCGGGTGACTGCCTGGCTGAGCGACCACCGGCCGGCATGAGCGACGTCGTCCGCGCGAACCGCGACGCCTGGGACGACGCGTCGCTCAAGCACGTCCACGAATACGACGAGCTGCTGGCCGAGGCGCGGGCGGGCACGGCGCTGCTGCCGGCGGAGCGCCAGCTGCTCGGGCCGGTGCTGGCGACGGCGCCCGAGATCGTGCACCTGCAGAGCGGCCACGGCCTCGACGACGCCGCGCTGGTGCGGGCCGGCGCGCGGTCCGTCGTCGGGGTGGATTTCGGCGCGGTCGCCGTCGCGGCGGCGCAGCGGCGGGCGAACGAGCTGGGCCTGCCCTGCCGGTACGTCGTCGGGCAGCTGCCGGGCGCGCCGCTGCGCGACGGATGCGCCGACCTCGTCTACACCGGCAAGGGTGCGCTGATCTGGCTGCCCGACCTGCGCGTCTGGGCCCGCGACGTGGCCCGGATGCTGCGGCCGGGCGGGACGCTGTTCGTCTACGAGGCGCATCCCGCCGTGCCGCTGTGGACGTGGGACGCCGACGAGCCGCGGATCCGCGCCGACCGCGGCTACTTCGAGCGCAGCCACGTCAACGACACCTTCCCGGCCCGCGGCGCGGTGGAGCGGCAGGCGACTCTCGGCGAGATCGTCACCGCGGTCTTGGAAGCCGGGCTGGAGCTGCGCCACCTCGCCGAGTACCCCGACCCGTTCTGGCGCCCCGGCGACGTCGACGCCGCCGCCTGGCGCGGACGGCTGCCCAACGCGTTCTCCCTCCTGGCCGTCCGCCACCGCTATTGTTGATCTTGGAGTAAAGCCGCCATTACGGTCCCATTTGTCCAATAGATACCCGCATAACTCCAAGATCAACTTGGGTGTGGTGGCGGGCCGTCAGTCCAGAGCGGCGGTGAGCAGGTCGTACGTCACGCGGTCGAAGGCGACCAGCCGGATCAGTTCCACCCGGGTCGGCACCGAGCGGACGGTGTCGACGGCGATGCGGGCGGCCTGGTCGGGCGGATATCCGTAGATACCCGTCGAGATGGCCGGGAACGCCACCGACCGCGCTCCCAGCGAGTCCGCCACCTCCACTGACCGGCGGTAGCACGACGCCAGCAGCGACGCCTCGTCGCGCGTGCCGCCCTTCCAGACCGGCCCGACCGTGTGGATGACGTGGCGCACGGGCGGGTCGAGGTCGAACGCGGGCGTCGCCACCGCCTCGCCGGGCGGGCACGGCGCCAGTGCGGCCCCGGCCTCCTTCAGGCGTGGCCCCGCGGCCCGGTGGATGGCGCCGTCGACCCCGCCACCGCCCCGCAGCGACGAGTTCGCGGCGTTGACGATCGCGTCGACGTCCTCGCGGGTGATGTCGCCCTGGACCACCTCGACCCGAGCCATGCCGCCACGGTACCCGTCAGCCCCACGCGCGCCCCGCCGCCACCGCGGCCCGGACGGCGTCCAGCTGCTCGCGCACCCGGTCCGGCGCCGTCCCGCCGCGGGCCGACCGCGACGCCAGCGAGCCCGGCACCGACAGCACCGACCGCACGGCCGGCGTCAGCGCCGGCGAGATCGCCGCCAGGTCCGAATCGGACAGGTCCCACAGCTCGATGCTCCGCGACTCGCACTCCCGCACACACGCCCCCGCGATCTCGTGCGCCGACCGGAACGGCACGCCCTCGCGGACCAGCCACTCCGCCACGTCGGTGGCCAGCGAGAACCCCTGCGGAGCAAGCTCCTCCAGCCGCGGCGCGTTGAAGCGCAGCGTCGCCACCATGCCGGTGAACGCGGGCAGCAGGACGGTCAGCGTGTCGACGGAGTCGAACACCGGCTCCTTGTCCTCCTGCAGGTCGCGGTTGTACGCGAGCGGCAGCGCCTTGAGCGTCGTCAGCAGCCCGGCGAGGTTGCCGACCAGCCGGCCGGCCTTGCCGCGGGCCAGCTCGGCGATGTCGGGGTTCTTCTTCTGCGGCATGATCGACGAGCCGGTGGACCAGGCGTCGTCGAGGGTGACGAACGAGAACTCCTTGGTTGCCCACAGGACGACCTCTTCGGCGATCCGCGACACGTCGACGCCGATCATCGCGAAGACGAAGGCCGCCTCGGCGACGAAGTCGCGCGCCGCCGTTCCGTCGATCGAGTTCTCGACCGACGCCGAGAAGCCCAGCTCATGCGCGACGAACGAGGGGTCCAGGCCCAGCGACGAGCCGGCCAGCGCCCCCGACCCGTACGGCGACTCGTCCGTGCGCCGGTCCCAGTCGCGCAGCCGGTCGACGTCGCGCAGCAGCGCCCACGCGTGCGCCAGCAGGTGGTGCGACAGCAGGACGGGCTGGGCGTGCTGCAGGTGCGTCCGGCCCGGCATGGCGACACCGAACTGCGTATCAGACTGCGCCACCAGCGCGTCCACCAGATCGAGCACCAGCCCGGACACCGCCCGCGCCGACTCGCGCAGGTACATCCGGAACAGCGTGGCCACCTGGTCGTTGCGGGACCGGCCGGCCCGCAACTTCCCGCCCAGCTCCGGCCCGACCCGGTCGATCAGGCCGCGTTCCAGCGCGGTGTGCACGTCCTCGTCCGCCTCCGCGGGGACGAACTCGCCCGACGCGACGTCGGCGGCCAGCCGGTCCAGCCCCTCCCGCATCGCGGCCAGCTCGTCAGACGTCAGCAGGCCGGCGTGGTGCAGGACCGCGGCGTGCGCCTTCGACCCGGCGATGTCGTGGGGCGCCAGGCGCCAGTCGAAGTGCGTCGACTTCGACAACGCTGCCAACGCCGCCGAGGGACCGCCCTCGAACCGGCCACCCCACAATGCACTGCTGCTCACTCGTCCTCCGTCATGCGACTCGTTGTTGCCGATTCAGGCCGAGGCGCAAGGTCACCCGCACGGCCCCGGTGTCAGCTGCCAGTTCCCGGCGGGCCGCGCTCACGACGGCGGCACCGGCGGCCAGGACCGAGGCGCCGTCGTCGACGAGGCCGTGCGCACGGGCCAACTGCCCGGTCAGCAGCAGCGCCTCGGCCACGGTGACGGTCTCGCCGTCCACGGCGACCGGGCGGCCGGCGTCGAACGTGATGGTGACGGCGCCGGCATCAGCGTCGTAGGGCGTCATGACGGCGGCGCGGGCACGTTGCCCTCGGCGAGGGCGAGGAACCAGGCGGCGACGTCGGCTCCACCCTCCGGGTCGGTCGAGATGACGAGGACGGTGTCGTCACCGGCGATGGTGCCCAGGATGTCCGCACGGACCGCGTGGTCGATCGCCGACGCCAGGTACTGCGCGGCCCCGGGCGGGGTCCGCAGCACCACCAGGTTGGCCGACGACCGCGCCGAGATCAGGATCTCCTCGCACACCCGGATCAGCCGGGCGTCGACGGCGGACTTCGAGGCGGCCAGCGGGCGGGAGTCACCGCCCTCGCCGGGCAGCGCGTAGACCAGCCAGCCGTCGGCGTTACGGATCTTCATCGCACCCAGCTCGTCGAGGTCGCGCGAGAGCGTCCCCTGGGTGACCTCGATGCCGTTCTCGGCCAGCCGCTCGGCCAGCTCCGTCTGCGAACGGACCGGCGTCTGCGCCAGGATCTCGGCGATCCGGCCATGCCGGGCCGCGCGGGTGGCCGGCTGCGTCATGCCGTCGCCTCCTGCGCGAGCAGCCAGGTCAGCAGCGCCTTCTGCGCGTGCAGCCGGTTCTCGGCCTCGTCCCACACGGCGCTGGCCGGGCCGTCGATCACCTCTGCGGCGATCTCCTTGCCCCGGTAGGCGGGCAGGCAGTGCAGCACGATCGCGTCCGGCGCGGCCGCCTTCACCGCGTCCTGCGTGAGCGCGAACGGGACGAACGGCGCTTCACGACTCGGACCCTCTGCTTCCATCCCCATCGACACCCAGGTGTCGGTGGCCAGCACGTCGGCGCCGGAGAACCCGTCGGCGGGGTCGGTGACATGCGCGACCGAGCCGCCGGTCCGCGCCGCGATGGCCGCCGCCCGCTCCAGCACCGCGGCCGACGGCGCGTAGCCCGCCGGCGCCGCGATCCGCACGTGCATGCCGGCGGTCGCGCCGGCCAGCAGGTACGAGTGCGCCATGTTGTTGGCGCCGTCGCCGGCGTAGGTCAGCGTCAGCCCGGTCAGTGTGCCCTTGCGCTCGCGGACCGTCTGCAGGTCGGCCAGCAGCTGGCACGGATGGAAGTCGTCGGTGAGCGCGTTGACGACGGGGACGGCGGCAGCCGCGGCCATGTCCTCGACGCGCTGCTGCGCGAACGTCCGCCAGACGATCGCGGCACACTGACGGTCCAGCACCCGCGCGGTGTCCGCGATCGGCTCGCCGCGGCCCAGCTGCGACGTCTGCGCGTCGATGACCAGCGGATACCCGCCCAGCTCGGCGATGCCGACGCTGAACGAGACGCGCGTGCGGGTGGAGTGCTTGTCGAAGATCACCGCGACGGCGCGCGGGCCGTCCAGCGGCCGGTAGGCGAACCGGTCCGCCTTGAGCTCGTCGGCCATGTCGAGCACCTCGAGGTACTCGGCCGGCGACAGGTCGTCGTCGCGGAGGAAATGCCGGGTCATCGCGTCTCCTTCGGGGCGGTCCCGACGGCGTCCAGCACCGCCGGCAGCGCCGCCAGGAACTCGTCGGCCTGCGCGGTGTCGAGGATCAGCGGCGGCGCGAGCCGGATCGTATCGGGCCTGACGGCGTTGACGATGAACCCCGCGCCGAGCGCCGCGCCGAGCACCTCCGCGGCACGCGGCGCCGCCAGCTCGATGCCGAGCAGCAGCCCTCTTCCCCGCACACCGCGGACCAGCGGGTGGCCCAGCGCCAGCACCCCGGCACGTAGGTGGGCGCCGACGGTGCGGACGTTCTCGAGCAGGCCGTCGCGCTCGATGGCGTGCAGCACGGCCAGCCCGGCGGCGGCCGCGACCGGGTTGCCGCCGAACGTGGTGCCGTGCGCGCCGGGTCCGAGCAGGTCGGCGGCCCGGCCCAGGCCGATGCAGGCGCCGATCGGGAAGCCGCCGCCGAGGCCCTTCGCGACGGTGACGACGTCGGGCACGATGCCCTCGGCGGTGTGGGCGAACCAGTCGCCGCAGCGGCCGATGCCGGTCTGGATCTCGTCGAGGACCAGCAGCGTCCCTGCCCGCTCGGTGATCTCGCGGGCGGCCGCCAGGTAACCGGCCGGCGCCGGGACGACGCCGCCCTCGCCCTGCACGGGCTCGAGGAACACCGCCGCGGTGTCGCCGTCGACCGCCTTCTCCAGCGCTTCGACGTCGCCGTACGGCACGAACGTCACGCCGGCGGGCAGCGGCTCGAACGGCTGGCGGATGGCCGGCTTGCCGGTGAGCGCCAGCGCGCCCATCGTCCGGCCGTGGAACCCGCCCTCGGTGGCGACGACGTTCGGCCGGCCGGTCCGCCGGGCGATCTTGAACGCCGCCTCGTTGGCTTCGGTGCCGGAGTTCGTGAAGAACACCCGGCCATTCGATCCACGTCCTCGGCTGGAAAGCGTACCTCGGCCGGGCGCCCCCACCAGGTCGAGCAGCCGCTCGGCCAGCGCGATCTGCGGTGCGCTGGCGAAGAAGTTCGACACGTGCCCGAGCGTGGCCAGCTGCGCTGTCACGGTGGACACCAGCAGCGGGTGGGCGTGGCCGAGCGAGTTCACCGCCAGTCCGCCGAGCAGGTCGAGGTAGCGCCGTCCGTCGGCGTCCCACACGTAGCAGCCCTCGCCGCGCACCAGCACCCGCTGCGGGCTGCCGAACGTGTTCATCAGCGCCTGGCCGTAGCGCGCCGTCCAGGCGGCATTGTTGCTGGCCGCCAGCGCGTCCTCACCCAGCCCGGGCACCAGTGCGGAGGCTTCTGCTTGGTACGTCATGTCGGGATCACCATCGTTCCCACGCCTTCATCGGTGAACACTTCCAGCAGCAGCGAGTTCGGTACCCGTCCGTCGATGATCGTCGCCTCCGGCACCCCGCCCTCGACCGCGCGCAGGCACGCCTGCATCTTCGGGATCATGCCCGACGACAGCGACGGCAGCAGCGCCGTCAGCTCGCCGGCGGTGATCTCCTGCACGATCTCGGTGTCCGCCGGAAAGTTCCGGTACAGCCCCTCGACGTCGGTCAGCACGACCAGCTTCTCCGCCCCCAACTCGACCGCCAGTGCGGCGGCGGCGGTGTCGGCATTGACGTTGTGCACGACGCCGTCCGCGTCGGGCGCGACCGACGACACCACCGGGATGCGCCCGGCGTCGATGAGATCAAGAACCGCGCCGGCGTCGACCTCAGCCACGTCGCCGACCAGGCCGACGTCGACCGGCTCGCCGTCGACGACAGCGGACTGCCGCTGCGCCGTGAACAGGCCGGCGTCCTCACCGGACAGCCCGACCGCGAGCGGCCCGTGGCTGTTCATCAGCCCGACGATCTCGCGGCCGACCTGGCCGACCAGCACCATCCGGACGACGTCCATGGCCTCGGGCGTGGTGACTCGCAGCCCGCCGCGGAACTCGCTCTCGATGCCGAGGCGGTCGAGCATCGCGGTGATCTGCGGCCCGCCGCCGTGCACGATCACCGGCTTCAGCCCTGCCAGCCGGAGGAAGACGATGTCGTCGGCGAACGCCCGCTTGAGGTCGTCGTCGATCATCGCGTTGCCGCCGTACTTCACCACGACGATCTTGTCGTGGAACCGCTTCAGCCACGGCAGCGCCTCCACGAGGACCCCGGCCTTGGCCAGCGCGCCGTTCTGGATCCCCGTCATGTCGAGTACGCCGAGTTCTCGTGCACGTAGTCGTGCGTGAGGTCGCTGGTCAGGATCGTCGCGGCGGACGAGCCGGCGTTCAGCTCCACCAGCACGTGGACGTCGCGGCCGGTCAGGTCGACCGACGTCGACGGCTCGCCGAACCGCGTCCCGCCGGCCCGGCAGACCTTCACCCCGTTCATCGAGATGTCGATCTTCTCCGGCTCGAACGCCGCCTGCGTGGTGCCGACGGCGGCCAGCACCCGGCCCCAGTTCGGGTCGTTGCCGAAGACGGCGGCCTTGAACAGGTTGCTGCGGGCGACGGCGCGGGCGACCTCGACGGCGTCGTCCTCACTGGCCGCGCCGGTGATCTCGATGGCGATGTCGTGGTGCGCGCCCTCGGCGTCGTGCCAGAGCTGCTCGGCGAGGTCGGCACAGACGGTGGTGACCGCGGCGGTCAGCTCGTCCTGCGCCGGCGTGATACCGGACGCGCCGCTGGCCATCAGTACGACGGTGTCGTTGGTGGACATGCAGCCGTCGGTGTCGAGCCGGTCGAACGTGGTCTTCGTCGCCGCCCGCAGCGCGGCGTCGAGCGTCGCTGCGTCGGCGGCCGCGTCGGTGGTGATGACGACCAGCATGGTGGCCAGCGCGGGTGCGAGCATGCCGGCGCCCTTGGCCATGCCGCCCACGACCCAGTTCTTTCCTGGTTCCCCGGCCACCCCAGGCGCCCCGCTCCTCTCCTCCGCCTCGCCAGCGGGGCCACGACTGCCCGCACCGCCCTGCACCACGGCCTGCTTCGCGACGGTGTCCGTCGTCATGATCGCCTCGGCCGCGGCCGGGCCGCCGTCGGGCGACAGCTGGGCGTGCGCGGCGCGGATGCCGGCCTCGAGGATCGGCCGGTCCAGCGGCTGGCCGATCAGCCCGGTGGAGCAGACGGCGACGTCGAACGCCTGGCCGCCGGTCAGCTCCGCGACCAGCTCGGCGCTGGCATGCGTGGTCTGGAAGCCCTCGGGGCCGTTGTAGCAGTTGGCACCGCCGGAGTTGAGCACGACGGCGGTCAGGGTGCCGTCGACGATGGTCCGCTCGCTCCACAGCACGGGATTGGCCTTGCACCGGTTCGACGTGAACACGGCTGCGGCGCTGTGCTGCGGGCCCTCGTTGACGACGAGCGCGACGTCGGACTTGCCGCTGGGCTTCAGGCCCGCGACGACGCCGGCGGCCCGGAAGCCGGCCGCTGCGGTGACGCTCACGGCGCCACCCCCGTCGTCGGCAGGCCGAGAGTCTCAGGCAGCGCGAGCGCGAGGTTGGCCGACTGGATCGCCGCGCCCGCGGTCCCCTTGGTGAGGTTGTCGATGGCGGCGACCGCGACCAGCCGGCCGGCCGCCTCGTCGACCGTCACCTGGACGTGCGCGGTGTTCGCGCCGAGGACGGCGGCGGTGGTGGGCCACTGGCCCTGCGGCAGCAGGTGGACGAACGGCTCGTCGGCGTAGGCCGCCTCCCACGCGGCCCGCACGCCGGCGCCGTCCGCCGCGCCTGTGAGCTTGGCCGTCACCGTCGCGAGGATGCCCCGGCTCATCGGGACCAGCGTCGGCGTGAACGAGAGCGTCACCGGCGCACCGCCGCTCGCGAGCTGGAGGTTCTGCTGGATCTCCGGGATGTGCCGGTGCACGCCGCCGACGGCGTACGGGCTGGCCGCGCCCATGATCTCGCTGGCCAGCAGGTGCGGCTTCAGCGACTTGCCGGCGCCCGACGTGCCGCAGGCCAGCACGGCGACGATGTCGTCGGGGGCGACGACGCCGGCGGCCAGGCCGGGCGCCAGCGCGAGCGTGACCGCGGTGACGTTGCAGCCGGGGACGGCGATCCGCTTCGCGCCGGGCAGTGCGTCGCGCTGCTTGTGCCCGTCGGCATGGACGAGCTCCGGCAGGCCGTACGGCCAGCTGCCGGCGTGCTCGGTGCCGTAGAACTTCTGCCACGCCGCGGCGTCGGTGAGCCGGTGGTCGGCGCCGCAGTCCAGCACCAGCACGTCGTCGGGCAGCTGCGCGGCGATCTGCGCGGACGCGCCGTGCGGCAGCGCCAGGATCACTACGTCGTGCCCGGCCAGCGCCTCGGCCGTCGTCGGCTCCAGGGTCCGGTCGGCCAGCCCGATCAGCTGCGGGTGGTGGGTGATGAGGCGGTCGCCCGCCTTCGAGTGCGCCGTCACCGTTCCCACGCCGAGTTCGGGGTGCGCGAGCAGCAAGCGCAGCAGCTCGCCGCCCGCATAGCCGCTCGCTCCCGCGATCGCCACAGTCGCTCCCATGCGAATGAGTATGCAGAGTTCCGCAATTTCATGCAACGTGGTTCCGGTCACGCTAAATCGCGTGCGCCCGATCGCGGCGGTCGGCGAGCATGGCGGGATGCCGCCCGTCACCGCCTCCGGAGTCCGCGCTACCTGGGAGTCGCTGCCCGCCGCCGTGCGGGCCGGCGTCGAGGACGTGCTCAGCTCGCCGATCGTCGCCGCCGTCAACCAGTCCGGCGGGTTCTCCCCCGGCCTGGCCGCGCGGGTGCGCTGCGCCGACGGCGGCCGGGCGTTCGTCAAGGCGGTCGGCACGCCGCTCAACCCGGAGTCGCCGGGCATCCACCGGCGCGAGGCGGTAGTGGCGGCGGCGCTGCCGGCCGGCGTGCCGGTCCCGCGGCTGCGTGGATGCTACGACGACGGCGACTGGGTCGCGCTGGTCTTCGACGAGGTCGACGGCCGGATGCCACACGACCCGTGGCGGCCGGACGAGCTGCGCCTGGTGGCCGCCGCGGTGACGGAGCTGTCGCGGTCGCTGACGCCGTGCCCGGTGCCGTCACCGCGGCCGGCGCTCGACGCGCTGCGCGAGCAGATGCTCTGCTACCGGACGCTCGCCGCCGACCCGCCGGCCGATCTCGACCCCTGGGAGCGCCGGCACCTCGACCGGCTGGCCGACCTGGCCGCGTCTGCGCTCGATGTCGTCGACGGCGACACGCTGGTCCACTTCGACCTGCGGGCGGACAACGTGCTGCTCGACGGGTCGCGCGTGTGGTTCGTGGACTGGCCGTGGGCGTTCCGCGGGGCGGCGTGGATCGACTCCGTCATGCTGGTGAAGAACGCCGTGTTCCACGGGCGCGACCCGGAGCCCTACCTCGACGGTCACCCGCTGCTGGCCGGCGTGGACCCGTGGTACGTGACGGCGTTCCTGGCCGGGATGGCCGGGTTCTTCCGCGAGTACGGCCGCCGGCCGGCGCCGCCCGGCCTGCCGACGCTGCGGGCGTTCCAGCTGGCCCAGCACGCGACGACCCTCGCATGGGTCCGCCGCCGCACCGGCTGGGCCTGACGGCGCGCCGACTCAGCGGGGCGCGACCAGGTCGGCCGGGACGATGCGGACGGGGTACGGCAGAGTGAGCTCGAGTGCCTCGTCGCCAGTGGCCCGGCCGGCCTCGGCGTAGACGCCCTCGCGCAGCTCCCAGGCGGTGATCGACGGCTCGTCGGGGTCGACCACCCAGTAGGACGGCGTGCCGGCGGCCTCGTAGCGGGATCGCTTGAGCAACAGGTCGTAGCGACGCGTCGACGGCGACAGCACTTCGACCGCCAGCAGCGGCGCCTTCGGCAGATCACGCTCGGTGAAGTCCTCGAACCGGGCGACGAGCACGTCCGGCTCGAGCACGGTGTCGTCGCTCAGCGCCACGTCGAGGGGCGCGGGAAGGACCTCCAGACCGGTCGGACAGGCACGGTCGAGCATCAGGAGCAGACGTGTCACGGCGACCTGGTGCATCGGAGCCGGTGCCGGCGTCACGAGGAGCACCCCGTCGAGAAGTTCGTGCCGGCGCCCGTCATCGGGCATCGCGTCCAGCTCGGCCCGGGTGATGGGCCCGGGGTTGAGCGGCGGCAGCTCGTCGCTGCGCGGAACGGTCATGACCACCATGCTGCCTCCAGTTCGTCACGACCGCCAATGTTGCCGCGCGGAGGCGGCGGCCGCGAATCGCTGTCCACAGGGCTGTGGATAACTCACCGGAGCGGGTCGTCGGGGCCGTAGGGAACCAGCCGGACCACCCGTGCGTCGCCGTCGAGGATCCGCTCGCGCGCCGCCAGCAGCGACTCGACGGTGTCGGCGGCAGCGCGGAAGAACCGGCCCGACAACTCGTCGAGCACGCCGTCGTTGATGGCCGACACCAGCTCGACGACCGCGTCAGGCGACGTCCACTCCGTGCGCCCCTCGAACATCGGCAGCGGCTCCGACATCGCGGTGCGGACGTTGCCGGGCGCCACCTCGAAGGCCCGCACTCCCTGAGCGCCGTACTGAACGGCGAGGCTGGCGTTGAACCGCGCCAGCGCGCCCTTGCTGACCCCGTACGCGGTGTACGCGTCCAGGGCGCGGTACGCCATGCCGCTGTTGATGCCGACGATGCGGCCGCCGCCACCGGCCAGCATGACCGGCAGCGCGGCGCGGGTGACGAGCATCGGGCCGCGCAGGTTCACCTCGAGGACCCGCCAGCTGTCCTCGACGTCGGTGTCGAGGAACCGCCGCTCGACCGGCTCGATGGCGCCGGCGTTGTTGACCAGCAGGTCGATCCGGTCGAGGCTGCCGGCGACCGCCTCCACCGCCTCGACGACCTCGGCGCGATCCGCGACGTCCGCCGTCACACCCACGGCGGCGACGCCGCGCCGGCGGCACTCCTCGACGACGGGGTCGAGCGTCTCCCGCCGGCGCGCGACCAGCCCCACCGCGACGCCGCGGTCGGCGAGGCCGAGTGCCAGCGCCCGGCCGATGCCGCGGCTGGCGCCCGTGATCAGGGCGGTCCGCCCCGCCGGTACCGCGGCGGCCGTCATGCGCCGCGCAGGACCGCGCCGGTCCGCTCGGCGGCCGCGGCCACGGCGGCGTCGCGGGCGGCGGTGGTCTCCTCGACGGTGAGCGTGCGGTCGGGCGCGCGGAAGCGCAGCGCGTAGGCCAGCGACTTCTTCCCCTCGCCGAGCTGCGGGCCGGTGAACACGTCGAACAGCCGCACCGACTCCAGCAGCGCGCCCGCGCCGGAACGCAGCGCGTCCTCGACGTCGGCGGCCGGCACCGAGAGGTCGACGACCAGCGCGACGTCCTGCGTCGCGACCGGGAACGTCGAGACCGACGGGGCACGCACCGGCTCGTCGCTCACGCCGCCGGGGAAGAACCGGTCCAGCTCCAGCTCCATCGCACTCGTCCGCGACGGCAGCCCCAGCGCCGCGACGACCCGCGGGTGCAGCTCGCCGGCATGTCCGACCAGGGTGTCGCCGACGTACAGCGCGGCACAGCGACCGGGGTGCCAGGGCGCGTGCTCGTCGTTCACGACACGCAGTGCCACACCGGCGGCCCGGGCGACGACCCGCGCGGCCTCGACGGCGTCGGCCCAGGTCGCCGGGCGAGCCGGGCCCCACCAGCCGGCCGGTTCGCGGTCGCCGGCCAGCGCGACGGCGACGCGGCGCGGCTGCGCCGGCACGGCGGCGAGCAGCGCGGCCAGCTCGTCGTCGGTGGGCCGGCGGTCGACCGGCAGCCGCGGCGGGACAGGCAGCGGCCCCGGCTCCGGCCGGTACACCAGCCCGGCCTCGTAGACGGCGACGTCAGTGGCGCCGCGGCCGACGTTGCGGCGCAGCGTCGCCAGCAGGCCGGGCAGCAGTGTCGTGCGCAGCAGCGGCTGCTCCTCGGAGATCGGGTTGGCCAGCCGCAGCGCGACCCGCCGCGCGTCGTCGGCCGGGATGCCGAGCGCGTCGAAGTCGGCCTCGCCCACGAACGGATACGACGGCGCCTCGACGAAACCCGCCGCGGCGACGGCGCGCTCGACCCGCCGGCGCAGCCGCTGCGCGGGCGTGATGCCGCGCCCGGCCGGGGCGACCGGCAGCACCGACGGCACCGCGTCGTACCCATGCAGCCGGGCGACCTCCTCGACCAGGTCGTACGGGTCGGTGAGGTCGGAACGCCAGGTGGGCGGCTGGACGGAGATGCGGTCGGCACCCACCGGCGAGACCTGCGCGCCCACGGCCGTGAGCAGCGACGTCACCTCGTCGGCCGGGTAGTCCACGCCCACGACCCGGGCCGGCAGGCCGACCGGGATCTCGATGACCTCGGGCGCCGGGACCGACCCGGCCACCGTCAGGCCCGGCTCCTGCGTCGCGCCACCGAGCTCGACCAGCAGGTCGACCACCCGCTGCGCCGCCACCGCGGGCAGCGCGGGGTCGACGCCGCGCTCGAACCGCTTGGACGCCTCGCTGGGCACCTTGTGCCGGCGCGCCGTACGGGCGATGCCGGTGGGCTCGAAGTGCGCCGCCTCGACCACGATCGCCGTCGTGGCGTCGCTGAGCTCCGTCGAACCGCCACCCATGACGCCGGCCAGGCCGATGGGCCCGGAGTCGTCGGTGATCAGCAGGTCGTCGGTGTCCAGCTCCCGGGCCACGCCGTCCAGCGTCGTGATCTTCTCCCCCGCCACGGCCCGGCGGACGACGATGGGCCCGCGCAGCGCGTCGCGGTCGTAGCCGTGGATCGGCTGGCCCAGCTCGAGCATGACGTAGTTGGTGATGTCGACGGCCAGCGAGATGGGCCGCATGCCGGCCAGCTGGACCCGCCGCTGCAGCCAGCGCGGGCTCGGCGCGGACGGGTCGAAGCCGGTCACCGTGCGGGCGGCGAACACCGGGCAGCGCTGCGCGTCCTCGACCTGCACCGGGTAGCCGTCGTCACCGGCCATGTCGAGCCCCGGCCGGACACCGGGGTCGCTGTACGGCACACCGAATGCGGTCGCCGCCTCGCGGGCGACGCCGCGGACGGACAGGCAGTAGCCGCGGTCGGGTGTGACGGCGATGTCGAGGACGTCGTCGCGCAGCCGCAGCAGCTCGATCGCGTCGTCGCCGGGCGCCGCCTCGTCCGGCTGCAGCACGATGATGCCGGCGTGGTCGTCACCCAGCCCCAGCTCGCGCGCGGAGCAGATCATGCCGTCGGACACGTGCCCGTACGTCTTGCGCGCGGAGATCGCGAACCCGCCGGGCAGCACGGCCCCGGGCAGCGACACGACGACGAGGTCGCCGGCGGCGAAGTTGTGCGCGCCGCAGACGATGCCGCGTGGCTCCGCCTCGCCGACGTCGACCGAGCACCAGCGGATGGTCTTGCCGTTCTTCTGCGGCTCGTCGGTGAACTCCAGCACCCGGCCGACGACCAGCGGGCCGGCGAGCTCTGCGCCCGCCTCGTGGACGGTCTCGACCTCGAGGCCGGCCCGGATCAGCCGGGTCGCGACGTCGCGCGGGCTGACGTCGCCGGGCAGCGCCGCGTACTCGCGCAGCCAGCTCAGGGGGACGCGCATCAGATCTCCATCCCGAAGGCCGTGGCGAACCGGACGTCGCCCTCGACCATGTCGTGCATGTCCTCGACGCCGTGCCGGAACATCAGCGTGCGCTCCAGGCCCATGCCGAACGCGAAGCCGGTGTACCGCTCCGGGTCGATGCCGCAGGCGATCAGCACCCGCGGGTTGACCATGCCGCAGCCGCCCCACTCGATCCAGCCCTCGGACCCGCAGGTGCGACAAGGGTTGTCGGGGTCGCCGACGGACGCGCCGCGGCAGACGAAGCACTGCAGGTCCATCTCGGCGCTGGGCTCGGTGAACGGGAAGTACGACGGGCGCAGCCGGGTGGTGAGGCCGGCGCCGAACATGGAGGACGCGAAGTGGTCGAGGGTGCCCTTGAGGTGCGCCATCGTCAGGCCCTCGTCGACCGCCAGCCCCTCGACCTGGCTGAACACCGGCGTGTGGGTGGCGTCGAGCTCGTCGGTGCGGAATGTCCGGCCGGGACAGATGACGTAGATGGGCGGCTTCCGGGTGAGCATGCTGCGCGCCTGCACCGGCGACGTGTGCGTGCGCAGCACCAGCCCGGAGTCCCCGGAACCTCCAGCCTCGACCCAGAACGTATCTTGCATGGTGCGGGCCGGGTGGTCCGGGCCGATGTTGAGCGCGTCGAAGTTCAGCCACTCGGCCTCGACCTCGGGGCCCTCGGCGACCTCCCAGCCCATCGCGACGAAGACGTCGGCGACCCGCTCCTGGATGGTGGTCAGCGGGTGCCGGGCGCCCTGCGGCGCGCGGTCCCACGGCAGCGTGACGTCGACGGCCTCCTCGACCAGCACCCGCTCGTCGCGCTCGGCCTCGAGGACGGCCTGGCGCTCGGCGAGCGCTGCGGCGACGTCGCGGCGGGCGGTGCCGACGCGCTGGCCGGCCTCCTTGCGCGCCGCCGGCGGCAGCGCGCCGATCTCGCGGTTGGCCAGCGCCAGCGGCGACCGGTCGCCGGTGTGCGCGAGCCGGGCCTCCTTGAGCGCGTCGAGGTCGCCGGCCGCGGCGAACGCGGCGAGGGCGTCGGACACCATCGCCGCGACCTGATCGGGGTCGAGCGGGGTCACCTGGACTGGGTCGTAGTCGCTGTTGGGCGCGGACATCTTCCTCGTCTACTCACGCGTGGTCACAACCCCGCGAGTCTACGACCCACGGGGCGCTGATCGGGTACCGCGGGTTCGAGCTGACGGCGGCGACCTCGGACATCAGTGCCCGTGACCGTGACCGTGGCCGTCGTCGTGGCCGTGACCGTGGTCGTGGCCCTGATCCTCGTCGGGGAAGAGCCGGGCCGGAAACCCGCCGGTCGCGATGGGGCCCCAGCGCTGCGGCGTGATGCGCAGCAGCGACTTGCCCTGCCGGTGCATGGCCTCGCGGTAGCCGTCCCAGTCCTCGTGCTCGCCGGCGACGTTGCGGTAGTACTCGACCAACGGCTCGATGGAGTCGGGCAGGTCGATGATCTCGGCCGGCCCGTCCACTTGCACCCAGGCGCCGTTGAAGTCGTCGGAGAGCACGACGATGCTGGCGTGCGGGCGGTGCCGGACGTTGTTGGCCTTCGCGCGGTCGGGGTACGTCGAGACGACGATGCGGCCGGAGTCGTCGACGCCGCAGGTGACCGGCGAGGCCTGCGGGCCGCCGTCGGCGCGGGTGGTGATGACGATGCCGTGGTGGCGCGGCCGGACGAAGTCGAGCAGCCCGGCGAGATCCACGGTGGTGTTCGTGGCGATGTTCGGCATGAGGCCACCTTAAGAGGACTGCGTAGTGTCGACGCATGCTCACCCTGCCCGACACCGAACTGCGGGTCGTCCTGCCCAACGAGTCGCCCGAGATGGAACCCGGCCGCCTGACCGACCTCGCCGTCCTCGCCGAGCGGCTCGGCTACCGCGCCGTCCTGCTGCCCGACCACCTGTTGCCGCCGGAGCCGTACGGCCCGACGTACGGCGGCGTCTACGAGCCGCTGACCACGCTGGCGTACCTCGCGGCCGCGACGGAGCGGATCCAGCTGGGCATGTCTGTGCTGGTGCTGCCGCTGCGCGAGCCGTTCCTCGTCGCCAAGCAGGCCGCGACGGTGCACCGGTTGTCCGGCGGGCGGCTGGTGCTCACCGCCGGCGCCGGATGGGAGCGTAACGAGTTCGACGCCGTCGGCGCCGACTACGCCGGCCGCGGCGCCTACGTCGAGGACGCGCTGCGGCTGCTGCGGGCGCTGTTCTCCGGGGCCACCTCATACGACGGCCCCCGGTTCGGCTTCCAGCGCGGGGTGTTCGAGCCGCTGCCGCTGACGCCGTTGCCGATCGCGGTGGGCGGCACCACCGACGCCGCGCTGCGCCGGGCGGCCGCGCTGGCCGACGAGTGGCACGCCTTCGCGCTCGACGCCGACGGGTTCGCGTCGCGGCTGGCCCGGTTGCGGACGCTGCGCGAGGACGGGCCGCTGGCCGGGCAGCCGCTGCGCGCGGGCACGCGCATCGAGTGGCCCGGCGGGCGGGCCGAGCTGGCCGCCGCCGTGGAGTCCGTGCACGGGCTCGCCGCGGCCGCCGCTGACTCCGTCGCCGTCTGGTTCGGTGACCACGAGGGCTTCGGCGAGCGGATGGCGGAGTTCGCCGCCGCGTTCAGGTGACGACGCGGCTCGACGGGCGGCGCGGTGGTGATGTCCGGCTTGCTGCCGCCCTACGCGGGCACCCCGATCACACCGGGTGCCCGCGCAGCGGCAGGCAGTCGGCGATGGCGTCGTAGTCGGCGTCCTTGTGCAGCAGCGCGACGTCGTGCCGCAGGGCGACGGCCGCTATCAGGCAGTCGACGAGGCTGCGCACGGTCCGGCCCTGACGGCGCACGGCGAGGTAGACGGCCGATGCCTGCCTGAAGTCCAGCACCGGATCGACGCTCAACAGCGGCAGCCCGTTCGTGAGCCTCTCCAGCGCATCGGCACGCGTCGGCGTGTCGGCACCGGCGAGCAACTCCATGATCACCGGCTCCGTGATCCCCACCTCGGCCCCTCGCCTGATCAGAGCCGTCAGCTCCCTGGCCACCGGCGTATCGGCCGCACGGAGGTAGTCGATCCAGGCCGACGTGTCGACGAGGATCATCCGGCCGCGGCGGAGTCGGCCGACCGCAGTTCGTCAAGGTCCGCACCCCAGCCGACGCCGCGCAGCCCGAGAAGGAAGTCCTTCGTCAACGGCACGCCGACGAGCCGGCGCAGAGCGAGATCGACCGCCTCACGTTTGGTCGAGACTCCGTATCGCCGCATGACCTCGTCGACGAGCTGGTCGTCGAGATCGATGTTGGTGCGCGTCATACACCAAGGATACACCTCGCGGTCAGCGGTCAGCGGTCAGCGGGCGGCGCGGCGGCGGGCCCGGGCCGAGCCGTACAGGCAGACGGCGGCCGCGGTGGCGAGGTTGAGGCTCTCGGCGCGGCCGTAGATCGGGACCCGGACGACGTGGTCGGCCAGCGCGCCGACCTCGGCCGGCAGTCCCCACGCCTCGTTGCCGAACAGCCACGCGACCGGGCCGGCCAGCAGGCCGTCGTCCTCGGCCCGGTCGAGATCGAGGTCGCCGGCGCCGTCGGCGGCCAGCACCGTCAGCCCGCGCTCCCGCAACGCGGCCACCGCGTCCGCAGTCGGGACACCGGACACGACCGGCAGGTGGAAGACGCTGCCGGCCGACGCCCGCACGGCCTTGCCACCTTGCGGATCGGCCGACCCGTGGGTGAGCACGACGGCGTCCGCGCCGGCCGCGTCGGCGCAGCGGATGACCGTGCCGGCGTTGCCCGGGTCGCGGGCCTCGGCGAGGACGGCGACCAGCCGCGGCTCGCCGGCCAGGGCGGCCGTGAGCTCCACCGTCAGCGACCGGCACACCGCTACCAGGCCCTGGGGTGTCACCGTCTCCGACAGCGCGGCGAGGGCGGCGTCGGCGGCGATGGATACCGGCACGCCGGCGTCCTCGGCGGCCGCCACGATGGGTGCCCACCGCGCCGCCGCCGTCGTCGTCGCGAACAGCTCGACCACCCGGCCGGCCCCGGCGGCGACCGCCTCGCGGACCGCCTGCGGGCCCTCGGCGAGGAACAGCCCCGCCTTCTCGCGGGCGCCACGGCGCAGCAGCTTGTGCGCCTCACGCACCCGCCCGGACCGTTCGGTCAGCATCGGGTCTCCAGGATTTTCCGGTGATCATGATCCCTGGCGGTCACCCTGCGACCGCCAGAGGACATCATCACCGGACACACGAAGACCGGGCCTGCCGACGCAGGCCCGGTCTCGACGGACGAACAGACGCCGCTCAGGCCGCCGGAGCCGCCGGCGCGTTGCGATCGGCCGGCAGCGCCGCGCGCGCGACCTCGACCAGGGCCTTGAACGCGCCCGGGTCGTTCACCGCGAGGTCGGCCAGCATCTTGCGGTCGACCTCGACCTCGGCCAGCCGCAGCCCCTGGATGAAGCGGTTGTACGTCAGGCCCTCGGCCCGGGAGGCCGCGTTGATCCGGGTGATCCAGAGCTGCCGGAAGTCGCCCTTGCGCTGCTTACGGTCGCGGTAGGCGTAAACGAGCGAGTGTGTGACCTGCTCCTTCGCCTTCCGGTACATCCGGGAGCGCTGACCCCGGTAGCCGCTGGCCCGCTCGAGGGTCTCACGGCGCTTCTTGTGGGCGTTGGCCGCCCGCTTCACGCGTGCCACTGGTACTCCTTGCTGGATTCGGCCGATCGGGCCGAAGGGTGAACTGGACGGTCGCCGCTTACTTGCCGAGCAGCTTCTTGATGCGGCTCTGGTCCGGCTTGGCCACCTCGGTGGTGCCGGCGAGCTTCCGCGTCAGCGTGGACGGCTTGTGCTCCAGGTAGTGGCGGCGGTTCGCCTTCTGGCGCAGCACCTTCCCGCTCCCGGTGATCCGGAACCGCTTGCTCGTGCCGCTGTGCGTCTTGTTCTTCGGCATGGCGCCGTCTGTCTCCTCGTCAGTCTTCGTTGTCGGGGGTCGGCCGGTCGACCTCGCCCCGCTGAGCCTTCTCGGCCTCGGCCGCCTTCCGGCTCGCCGTCCGCTCGGCCCGCTCGGCCTCTTCGTCGGCGCGGCGCTGCTGCTGCCGCTCGACCTTCGCCGCCTCGCGCTCGGCCTTGGCGTCGGCCTTCTTGCGGTGCGGCCCCAACACCATGATCATGTTGCGGCCGTCCTGCTTCGGCGACGACTCGACGAAGCCAAGCTCGTTGACGTCCTCGGCCAGCCGCTGCAGCAGCCGGAAGCCGAGCTCCGGCCGCGACTGCTCACGGCCGCGGAACATGATGGTGACCTTGACCTTGTCACCCTCGGCCAGGAAGCGCTCGACAGCCCGCTTCTTGGTCTCGTAGTCGTGCTTGTCGATCTTGGGTCGGAGCTTCTGCTCCTTGATCAGGACGTGCGACTGGTTCCGGCGAGCCGCGCGCTCCTTCATGGCGGACTCGTACTTGAACTTGCCGTAGTCCATGAGCTTGGCCACCGGCGGCCGGGCGCCGGGAGCGACCTCGACCAGGTCGAGATCGGCCTCCGCCGCAAGCCGGAGCGCGTCCTCGATACGGACGATGCCGACCTGCTCACCGTTGGGGCCGACGAGCCGGACCTCCGAAACGCGGATCCGGTCGTTGATGCGGGGCTCTGCGCTGATGCCTTCCTCCTGAAATCGACGGGGTGGTGCCTCGACCACGCCGCGGAAATGCCAAAAGGCCTCCGCGAACGTGCACGCAGAGGCCAACCCATCGGTGCCGCGCCGCATTCCTGCGTCGCGACCACTCAGACGCCCGGGTGGACGCCTTGACCAGGGAACCCGACGATCTGTGCGATCGTTGCGGGTGGGAGAGGTCTCCGCTTGCTGGCCGCCTCACCCGAGGGCTCGGATCAGGCGGTCCGGTCGGTGTGAGAGCCTAGCATGAATGAGCACGCCGGATCACATCGCGGCCCAGGCCGGTCGCGACATCGCCGAGGTCCCCGCCGTCGAGGTCATCTCCACCGCGGCCGTCCACCTCATGAGCGCCGCCGCCGTCCACCTCGGACTGGCCGAGGACCTGCCGGAACATCGCGATCTGGACGAGGCGCGGTCGTTGATCGAGGCGTTGGCGGGACTTATCACCGCGGCCGCGCCGTCGCTGGGGACGCACCATGCGGGGCCGTTGCGGGACGGGTTGAAGACCCTCCAGTTGGCCTTCCGGGAGGCGTCCACGATTCCCGATGCGGTGGGCCAGGGCCCCGGCGAGAAGTACACCGGGCCGGTCTACTCCTAGTCGGCAGTGGGCCGGGCACATCACCAGGATTACGGGAGCCTCAACACGATTGCAGGCGTGTTGAGGCTCGGGTGATCCTGGTGACGGCTCCCGGATCCCCGGCACCGGGCCGGGGCGTCAGCCGATGAGGGCGCGACGGACGCGGCGGCGAACGCCTCGCCAGACGCGGCCGCCGGTGCGGCGGACGCGGGCCGCTCCCCCGCCCCGACCTTCCGAGCGGGCAGCAGCGGCGGCGGCCCTGACCGTGGGCTCGGCCTCCTCGACGCCGGGCCAGGGGCCGAGCGGGCGCCAGCCGGCGGCCAGCGACCGAAGGCCGGGAGCGTCGACGGCGAACATGATGGGGCCGGCGAGGTCGATGA
>NZ_SMLB01000055.1 GCF_004349105.1 Jiangella aurantiaca | reverse complement strand
GGCTGGTACCGCTGGCGGGGCGGCGGCCGCTCTACCGGTGCGGCAGTCGGCGGTGCCCGCCGCCGACGAGATCGTCCGGGTCGGCGGACTGGCGCTCGACCTTCCCCGCCACGAGGCGACCTGGCGGGGTCGCGTGGTGCCGCTGACGCCGTATGAGTTCAAGGTGCTCAGCTGCCTCGCCGGGCGTCCCGGACAGGTGTGGACGTACCAACAGCTGCACGAACGCGCCTGGGGCGGCACCTACTTCGTCGGGCCGGCGGCGGTGCAGTCGGTCATCAAGCGGTTACGGGGCAAGCTGCGCTCGGCCGGCGCGTCGGTCACGATCCGCGCCACGCGTGGGGTCGGGTTCCGGCTCGACGGCGGTCCGGAGCTCGCGCTGGTGAAGTCGGCCGGCCGGGCGCTCCGGCGCACTTAAGGCAGACGCGCGGTGCGGAGTTGGCTGGCGGGGCTGGCTCGTCGGCGCGGTTCGACCCTCGGCGGAACTGACGTGGCGTCGCGTCGCGCGCATCGCGTTGATCATGGAGAAACGTCCCTTTCCAGCGCCTCGAAAGGGGACGTTCTCCATGATCAACGGAAGGCGTCGTGTGTGGACCGATGCCGGGGTCAGCCGTCCACGCCGGGCGTCGGGAAGCGGCCGGTCAGCTCGGTGACCTCGCCACGGACCCGGGCGACCACCGCGTCCAACTCGTCGGAGTCGGAGCCCGCAGCCGCGGCGACGACCTCGTCCAGCCAGCGGCCGACCTCGCGCATCTCCGGCTCGCCCATGCCGCGGCTGGTCAGGGCGGGGGTGCCGAGGCGCAGGCCCGACGGGTCGAACGGCTTGCGGGGGTCGTACGGGACGGTGTTGTAGTTGGTCTCCAGCCCGGCGAGGTCGAGGGCCTTGGCGGCGGGCTTGCCGGCGACGCCCTTCGAGGTGAGGTCGATGAGGATCAGGTGGTTGTCCGTCCCGCCCGACACCAGGTCGAACCCGCGGGCCAGCAGCTCGTCGGCAAGAACAGCGGCGTTCGCGACCACTTGGTGCGCGTAGTCCTTGAACTCCGGCTGGGCCGCCTCGCCGAGCGCCACCGCGATGCCGGCCGTCGTGTGGTTGTGCGGGCCGCCCTGCAGGCCGGGGAAGACCGCCTTGTCGATCGGCTTGGCGTACTCCTCGGTGGTGAGGATCATCGCGCCGCGCGGGCCGCGCAGGGTCTTGTGCGTCGTCGTCGTGACGATGTCGGCGTGGCCGATCGGCGTCGGGTGCGCGCCGCCGACGACCAGGCCGGCGATGTGCGCGATGTCGGCGACGAGGACGGCGCCGACCTCCTGGGCGACGGCCGCGAAGCCGGCGAAGTCGATGGTGCGCGGGATGGCGGTGCCGCCGCAGAAGATCAGCTTCGGCCGCTCGGCCAGCGCCAGCTCACGGACCTGGTCGAGGTCGATGCGGCCGGTGTCGCGGCGCACGTCGTACTGGACCGCGCGGAACCAGGTGCCCGTCGCCGAGACCTTCCAGCCGTGCGTCAGGTGCCCGCCCATCGGCAGCGACATGCCCATGACGGTGTCGCCGGCGCTGGCCACGGCGAGGTAGGCGGCGAGGTTGGCCGGCGAGCCGGAGTACGGCTGCACGTTGGCGTGGTCGGCGCCGAACAGCGCCTTGGCCCGCTCGACTGCGAGGGTCTCGAGCTGGTCGATGACCTGCTGGCCCTCGTAGTAGCGGCGGCCGGGGTATCCCTCGGAGTACTTGTTCGTCAGCACGGTGCCGGTGGCCTCGAGGACCGCCGCGGACACATAGTTCTCGGACGGGATCAGCTTCAGCGTCTGCTGCTGCCGCTCCTCCTCGGCGGTGATGAGCGCGGCCACCTCGGGGTCGGCGGACTGCAGCGCGGCGCGAGCGTTCGTGGTCATGGCGAGAGCCACATCCTCTCGATGTGTCGGTGTGTCCCGGGGCACCCAGGCGCGCGGTGCCACGGCCGTCCGCTCCCCGGTGGTCGGTTCCACCCCGGGCCCGGTCGCCCGGGCCGCTGCGCCAGTCGCGACGGCATCACTCTAACGGGTCACGGGTCACCGCGGGCGACCCGTGACCGGACCAGCGCGCCGACGCCATCTCCGCCTCGACCCGCCAGCCCAGCCGTTCGTAGAGCTTGCGGCCCTCCTGCGACGCGACCAGCAGTCCGTTCCGGGCACCGCGCTCGCGCGCGGCCGCCGTCAGCGCCCCCATCACGACGGTGCCGAGCCCGCGCCGCCGGTGCTCGGGGACCGTGAAGATGCGGTCGGCGACGGCGTCGGCGTCGCCCTCGCCGCTGAGCGCCAGGTGGCCCTTCGCCGCCAGCGCGCGCGCCTCGCCGCCGGCCGTGACGATCTCGGCGACGACCATGGGCTCTTGGCCGCTGAGCCAGGTCTCGTACCCGTCCGGCGGTTCGTGACGGGGATGGCCGTCCAGCGCCCGCGACATCAGCCACTCCGGCGCGAGGAGGGTGAACCCGGCGGCGGCCGCCGCGGCCTCCGTCCGTGCGCGGTCGGCCGTCGGCGCGGTGAGCCAGTGGCCCGGCTCGGCGACCCGCTGGGCGATCAGCGCGTACAGGTCCGGGTCGATCGACAGCACGATGGTCTCGGACATGCGGTCGGGCAGCCCGATGTCGACGGTGACGACGTCGCCGTCGACGGCGGACCGGTAGTCGCGCGCCGTCACCCACCCGGCCTGCCAGCGCAGCAGCAGCTCGCGCAGGTTGCCGTCGTCACCCACGTCGCCTCCCGATCCGCCTTGCCCTCGTGGCACTCGCTGCCGCCCGGGACCTCGCGGTCGGCCTCGAGGCTGCGGCTAGCCTGGCCTCGTGGCCGGCATCCATCCCTACCTCGACCGTCCCGGCCCGCTCGCGCTGGCCCACCGTGGATTCTCCCTCGACGGCCTGGAGAACAGCATGGCGGCCTTCGCCGCGGCCGTGGAGCTGGGCTACGAGTACGTCGAGACGGACGTGCACGCGACGGCCGACGGCATCGCCGTCGCCCTGCACGACGCCACGCTCGACCGCGTCACCGACCGTACCGGCGCGGTCGCCACCCTCCCCTGGTCCGAGGTCAAGCGGGCGCTGATCGGCGGCGTCGAGCCGGTGCCGGCGCTCGAGGACGTGCTGGGCAGCTGGCCGGAGCTGCGGGTGAACATCGACGTGAAGTCGCCCAGCGCCGTCGCGCCGCTGGCCCGCGTGCTCGACCGCACCCGGGCCCACGACCGCGTCTGTGTCGCCTCGTTCTCCGACGCCCGACGGCGAGCCGTGCTGCGCCGCGTCGCCGCCCCGGTCGCGACGTCGGCCGGTCAGACGCTGATCGCGGCGTTCGTCGCGGCCGCGTCCACACCGGGCGCTCGGCGGTTCGCCGCCACCGCCCTGCGCGGCGTCGACTGCCTGCAGGTGCCCGCGACGTTCCGCGGCCGGGCCGTGGTGACGCCGGCGACGGTGGCGGCCGCGCACGCCGCGGGCAAGCAGGTGCACGTGTGGACGGTCAACGAGCCCGCGCAGATGCGCCGGCTGCTCGACCTCGGCGTGGACGGCCTCATCACGGACCGCGCCGACCTGCTCCGCGACGTGCTGGTCGCCCGGTCGGCCTGGCACGGCACCGGCGGCTGAGAGGTTACGGATGCCGCTCCCGTCAGCCGCGGTCCAGGTCGGCCAGCACGTCGGCGAACCATTCGATGCCGGGGCCCGCCGGCCATCAGGCGGCGAACCAGGCGCTCCGCCGGATCTCGCGCATCGCGCCTCGCCGGGTCGACGGCTCCAGCCGCTGGATGTACACGATGCCGTTCACGTGGTCGGTCTCGTGCTGCAGACAACGGGCCAACTCGCCGTCGCCCTCGACGCGGACCGGCTCGCCGTCGGCGTCGAAGCCCTCGACGGCGGCCCAGGCCGCGCGCGGCGTCGGGAACCAGAGATTCGGCACCGACAGGCAGCCCTCCTCGCCGCTCTGCTCCCCCTCGGTCGCGACGAGGACGGGGTTGAACACGACGCCGCGCTTCCCTTCGAGGTCGTACGAGAACGCCCGCACCGGCACCCCGATCTGCGGCGCCGCGACGCCGGCACGTCCCGGCAGGTCCAGGGTGTCCAGCAGGTCCTGGGCCAGCGCGCGGCTCGCCTCGCCGAACTCCGTCACCGGGTCGGCCACCGTCCGCAACACCGGGTCGCCGTAGAGCCGGATCTCCCGCACCGTCACCGTCGTCGTCTCCTCGTCACTCGTTCACCGCGGCGACATCGTGTCGTCTGGCCACGACCGCCCGTACCCGATACCGTCCGTGCGTGACCGACGTTCTCGCCCCGCCCGGCCCCCTGGCCGACCCCGTCGAGCGGGCCAGGGAGCACCGAGCATGGTACTTCTACGACTGGGCGAACTCGGCCTTCGTCACCACGACGGCCACCGTGCTGTTCGGTCCGTACCTGACGGCGGTCGCCGAGACGGCCGCGTGCGGCGAGGCCGGCACCACCGACGATCCGTGTCACGGCGACCTGTCCGTGCTGGGCATCCCGGTCGCCGCCGGGTCGGTCGCCGCGTACACCGTCACGTTCGCGACGATCCTGTCCGCGATCCTGCTGCCGATCGTCGGGGCGATCGCCGACCGGACGGCGAAGAAGCGGCACCTGATGGCCGGGTTCGCGTGGACGGGATCCGCGGCGGCCGCGTCGATGTTCTTCGTCGCCGGGGCGAACTGGCAGCTGGGCTCGGCCCTCCTGGTCGTCGCCGCGATCTGCCTGGGCTCGTCGATGGTGGTGTACGACGCGATCCTCGTGCAGATCGCGCACGAGGACGACCGCGACCGCGTCTCGTCACGCGGCTGGGCGTTCGGCTACCTCGGCGGCGGCCTGCTGCTGGTGTTGAACCTGGCCCTGGTGACGCTGGAGCCGTTCGGGCTGAGCCGGTCCGACACCGTCCGGATCAGCCTGCTGTCGGCCGGGTTGTGGTGGGCGGCGTGGACGATCATCCCGTACCGCGGCATCCGCAACCGGCCGCCCACCGGCGTCGAGCGGGTCGGCGGCAGCGCGACGCGGCAGGCGTTCGGCCAGCTGCGCCAGACGCTGCGGCACGCCCGCGGCTACCCGCAGACGTTGCTGTTCCTGATCGCGTACATGCTCTACAACGACGGCGTCCAGACCGTCATCTCCGCATCGTCGATCTACGGCAACCGGGAGCTGGGGCTGGGCGAGGACGTCCTCATCATCGCGATCCTCATGGTGCAGTTCGTCGCGTTCGGCGGCGCGCTCGCGCTGGGCCGGCTGGCCAACCGGTTCGGCGCCAAGAACGTCGTCATGTCCAGCCTGGTGCTGTGGACGGTCGTCGTCGGGGCCGCGTTCTTCCTGCCGGTCGAGCAGGTCGTGCCGTTCCTGATCCTCGCCGTGGCCATCGGGTTCGTGCTCGGCGGCAGCCAGGCGCTGTCGCGCTCGCTGTTCAGCCTGCTCGTCCCCAAGGGCAAGGAGGCGGAGTACTTCAGCCTCTACCAGGCCGCCGAGCGCGGCACGAGCTGGTTCGGAACACTGGCGTTCGGGCTGGCGTTCCAGCTGACGGGCTCGTACCGGTGGTCAGTGCTGGTGCTGGTGACGTTCTTCATCGCCGGGCTGGCGCTGCTGTCGAGGGTGGATCTGAGGACCGGCATCGTCGCGGCGGGCAACCGGGTACCCCGTTCGGTCGCACGTTACCGGTGAGGAACATCACGTCGCTCAGATTGCATTATCACAAGGAACCCGGAACATTACTCTTCGGCTGTCCGTTGTCACCATGTCGTTGTGATCGCGACCTGACCACGACGGCGAGGTAATGGACCGACGTCTCGTCCCAGGGGCCACCGCCCCGGAAGGGTTTCACACATGTCTGAGCGTTCCACCCTGCGCGGCTCCCGCCTCGGCGCGACGAGCTACGAGGACGAGCGCGGCGTCGAGTTCGCCGAGCGCCAGACGGTCGCCTACAGCTGCACCGCCGGCCACCGCTTCGAGATGACCTTCTCGACCGAGGCCGAGGTGCCCGCCCTGTGGGACTGCCCTCGCTGCGGATCCGAGTCGCTGCGTGTCGCCACCGACCGCCCCGAGGAGGCGCCCGGCAAGCCGGCCCGCACCCACTGGGACATGCTGCTCGAGCGCAGGTCCATCGAGGACCTCGAGGCGCTGCTCGACGAGCGGCTCGAGCTGCTGCGCTCCGGCCTCATCCCCGGCGCCGCTCACCTGGCCGACCGCGGCACGCGCCGCAAGAAGACCGCCTGATCGTCCGTCTCGTCCGCTGAACCGCGCCTGCCCCCGGGAGCCACCCGGGGGCAGGCGCGGTTTCGTGTCCGGGCCGGTCGCGCCCCACTGGCCTAGGCGTGCGTTGGCCGGGGTGCGGGCCATCATGAGGGTTTCTCGAGCCTCAACACGCCTGCAATCGTGTTGAGGCTCGGGTGATCGTGGTGGTGTACCGACCCACGGATCGGGCAGAAGGGCCTCATTTGTGCTGGTCGCGGGGCGGGTCGTTCTCGACGACCTCGCCCTCGATGACGACGCCGTGGTGGATACCGCCCGGGCCGCCGGCAGAACCCGGCCCGCCGGGCCGGCCGAGCCCGCCCATGCCGTGACCGCGGCGGCCGGGGAACGTCCGGAACGCCGACGCCGCCAGCCGCCGGCCCACGCCACGGCGGATCGGCGGGATCAGCAGCACCAGCCCCATGAGGTCGGTGACGAAACCGGGGAACGTCAGCAGGACGCCGGAGAGGATCCGCGCGCCGGTGTCGGCCATGCGCGCCGACGACGCCGGCACCGACTCGGGCTCGTCCTGCGGGAACCGGCCGTCGGCTGCGGCCGCGCGCAGCTCCTGCCAGGCCCGCAGTCCTTCGATGCGCAGCAGGGCGACGCCGAGGATGCTGGTGCCGAGCAGGAGCAGCAGGGCCCAGCCGAGTCCGACCCAGTTGGCCACCATGACCAGCGTGATCAGCTCGATCACGCCGAGGGCGAACGGGCCGAAACGTCTCACCGCCGGCTCCCTCCGAGCAGCGCGCGCAGCTGGCGAGCACGGTGGACCGCGCCCCAGTGGGTGACCCGCCAGAGCGCCTCACGCACGATCCTGCCGTCCATCTTCGACTCTCCCTGCTCCCGCTCGACGAACGTGATGGGGACCTCGATGACCCGAAGGCCGCCCCGGACCGCCCGCCACGCCAGGTCGACCTGGAAGCAATAACCTTGCGACGCCACGCTCTCGATGTCCAGTTCGCGCAGGGCGGACGCCCGGAACGCCCGGAACCCGCCGGTAGCGTCGCGCAGCGCCGTCCCCAGCGCCAGCCGCGTGTAGGTGTTGCCGATGCGCGAGATGGCCTGCCGCTTGTACGGCCAGTTCACCGTTCGCCCGCCGGGCACGTAGCGCGACCCGATGACGAGGTCGGCGTTCTCGGCGGCGTGCAGCAGCCGGGGCAGTTCCTCCGGCTGGTGCGAGCCGTCCGCGTCCATCTCGACGAGGATGGCGTAGTCGCGGGACAGCCCCCAGCCGAAGCCGGCCACGTACGCCGCGCCGAGTCCCTCCTTGCCGCCGCGATGCAGCACGTGCACGTGATCGTCGAGTTCGGCCAGCTCGTCGGCGATGGCGCCGGTGCCGTCCGGCGAGGCGTCGTCGACCACCAGGATGTGGGCGTCGGGCACCGACGTGCGGGTGCGGTCGATCGCCTTGCCGATGGTGAGGGCCTCGTTGTAGGTCGGAATGACCACCAGGACGGATGTCACGGCACTCCTGCCTCCACGGGCGGCCGCGGCTCGTCGGCGACGGGAGCGCCGGCGCGCCGCGTGCGGCGGGCGTTGACGACGACGATCGTGACGGCGCCGAGGCCCAGCGCGGTGAGCACCCACTCGGGCCAGGCGCCGATGCGGGTGGCCAGCGTGAGGCCGTCGGCCAGCGGGACGTCGGCGACGAGGACGTCCTGCGTGAACAGCTCGGCGCGGTCCTGGACCGACCCGTCCGGCGCGACGACGGCGCTCACGCCCGCCAGTGCCGACACCAGCACCGTCCGGCCGTGCTCGAACGCCCGCACCCGCGACTGCGCCAGCTGCTGCTCCGTCATCTCCGTGCGCCCGAACGTCGCGTTGTTGGTCTGCACCGCGAGGAACTGGCCGCCGTCGATGACGGCGTCGCGGACGATGCCGTCGAAGGCGACCTCGAAGCAGATGACGTCGCCGATGGTGGTGTCGCCCACCTGGAAGATGCCGACGCGGTCGCCGGGCAGGTGGTCGCGCGGCTGCTGGCTGACGGCGTCGGTGATGCGCTCGGCGATGGACCGGAACGGGATGTACTCGCCGAACGGCATCGGGTGCCGCTTGACGTAGGTGTCGCCGGGCCCGGTGGCCGGGTCCCACATGATCGACGTGTTGCGGACGTTGCGGCCGTCGTCGGTCGGGACGATCGCGCTGATCAACGTCGGCACCCCGATGCCCTGCACCGCGTCGTCGATGGCGCGGTACGTGTCGGCGTCGTGGAACGGGCTGATGTCGGAGGAGTTCTCCGGCCACAGCACGACGTCGGGCCGCTCGACCCGGCCGGCCTCGACGTCGGCGGCCAGCCGTTCCGTCGCCTCGACGTGGTTGCGGGTGATGGCGCGCTTCTCGTCGTTGTACGCCAGCCCCTCGGCCGGCACGTTGCCCTGCACGACCGCGACGGTGACGGTGTCGCCGTCACCCCGCATCGGCTCGATGAGCAGCGGCGCGACGACGATCGCGACGGCAGCCGCGGCGGCCGCGGCGCGCACCCAGAGCCGTCGCTCGACGACGACCCACGCGAGCAGCCCGCCGACCAGCGCGACGGCGAACGACAGCCCCGGTGTGCCGGACCATGACACGAGGCCCAGCATCGGGCTGTCGGCCTGCGAGAACGCCAGCTTCCCCCAGGTGAAGCCGCCGTACGGGAGGCGGCCGCGGATGGCCTCGTCGGCCACCCAGACCGCGGCAGTCCAGACGGGCCAGCCGGGCAGCCGCTGGACGAGCGTCAGGCCGAGCGCCAGCGGGATGAAGAACAGCGCCTCGAACAGGGCCAGGATGACCCACGGGATCGGCCCGACCTCCATGCCGGTCCAGTCGAGCAGCGGCAGGAAGAAGCCGGCGCCGAACAGGTACCCCAGCAGCGCCGACCGCTTCAGCGGCTGGTCGCGCACCAGCAGCGCGAACGCGCCGGGCACGAGGACGGCGACGAACCAGAGGTCGTATGGCGGGAATGCGGCGATCAGGGACACGCCGAGGAGCGCGGCTCCTGCGTATCGCCACAGATGAGTCACGTTGTTCCTGCTCCGTCCGACGTCCAGCGGCTGGCGTGGGGCCTTCCCCGGGTCGCGACCCGGCCCCGACAAGTGTGCTGCCGATCGCGCGACGGTACAACGTGCACCCCCGGCCGAGAGTGCCCGGGGGCCGTGCTGGCCCAGCGATCTGTGACGAGGACGCAGCCCGGCCCCGCCCTTCGGACCGGGCCGCGGACGCCGCTGGATGCGGCTCGCGGACCGTTGTCTACTGGGCGGGCCGGGCCCGACCTCGTCTCACCCCGTGCCGTTGCGGGCGACGTACAGACGGGTCATGCGAGCGAGGGCCTGGCTCACGAAGGATGCCCGGCCCCTGTGTGACACAGGAACCGCCCCTCGACCCTCCTCGCAACGCCCGTCCGGACCGCCGGCCCGAACGGTTTCGTCCGCTGGTGGACTCTCGTGACTTTGCTGGATGCATCGGCAGGGTGTCAAGCTGCCGGTCGACCTGCGCAAACGCCCGTGCGCCGCTGGTCACGAACGACTGGATACACAGAAGTCGATCGAGAAACGTTGCTTCCGCACGGCGTGTCGTCATGCGGAGTCGGGCAAATACCACACTGCCGATACCGATCGTCAACGGGTCGCGAGGTAGATCACCAGGCCGACCAGCACCACGAGGACGAGAACGAGCGGGATCGCCCGCCTGACGATCGACCCGCCGGAGACCCCCATGATGTCCAGCGGCTCGGGTTCGGCGGCATACGGCGTTCCGGCGGGCTCCCCCGCGACGGGCGGCAGCTGCCCGGCGGATTCGTCCCGGGGACGGATCGGGACGTCCGGCGTCGTCGCGGCGACCTCGGGCACCTCCGTCGCCGGCGCGGGAGGAGCCTCCGCGGGCGCGCCGAGCTTGCTCTCGAGGCAGTCGACGAACTGGCCGAGCAGCTTCGTCGACACCTCCTTGATCATGCCGCGGCCGAGCTGCGCGATGCGGCCGGTGATGCGCAGCTCGGTGTCGACGGTGACGACGGTGCGGTCGCCCTCGGGCCGCAGCTGTGCGACGATCCGGGCCGACGCGTTGCCGGCGCCGCGAGAGTCGCGGCCGGACGCGCTGATGACGGCGCGGTGGCCGGCGTCGTCCTTCTCGACGAACGCGGCGGTGCCGGCGTACTCGGACACGACCGGCCCGACCTTGACCTTGATCCGGCCCGAGTAGACGTCACCCTCGACGCCGGTGAGCTGGGCGCCCGGCATGCAGGGCGCGATGTCCTCGAGGTCGGTGAGGACCTCCCAGGCGCGCTCGACCGGGACGCCGACCGTGAACTGGTTGTCGATCTGCATTGATCCCTCCCTGTTCCGGTACTGGACAGGGTAGGACTCCAGGGCGTCAGCGCACCGTGTAGACGGTCCGGCCGCGCACCACCGTCCGCAGGCACCTCGGCAGCGGCACGTCCGGCGACAGGTCGGGCAGGCCCGGCACGCCCGCCCGCGGGTCCGTCGACCACGCCGCGACCCGCTCGTCCGGCGCCTGGACGACCAGCTCGTACGGCACCTCCCACACCGCGAACGACGCGCGCATCCCGGGCGCCAGCACGCCGGCGTCCTCGACCCGCGCGGCCCGCCAGCCGCCCCTCGTCGCGGCCGAGAAGGCCGCCCGGGCGCTGATCCGCTGCGCCGGCGTCCGGTGCTGCGACGCCGCGCGCACCGTCTCCCAGCCGGCCAGCGGCGTCACGGGCGAGTCGGACCCGAAGGCCAGCAGGACGCCGGCCCGGGCCATCGCGGCGAACGGGTTCAGCGCCACCCCGCGCGCCGGCCCCAGCCGCTCGACGTACAGCCCGTCCGGTCCGCCCCACAGCGCGTCGAAGGCCGGCTGCATGCTCGCCGCGACGCCCAGCCGGGCCAGCTCTGCGATCAGCAGGTCGTCGATCATCTCCACGTGCTCCAGCCGGTGCCGCGACCCGACGACCGCGGCCAGGCCGCACACCTCGGCGGCGGCCGCGATGGCCTCGACGGCGATCCGGACCGCCTCGTCGCCGATGCAGTGGAAGCCGGCCTGGATCCCGGCCCGGGTGCAGGCGACGACGTGCTCGGTGGCGGCGTCGAGGTCCAGGTAGAGCCGGCCACGCTCACCGGGGTCGTCGGCGTACGGGGCGGACAGCCGGGCGCTGCGCGAACCGATCGAGCCGTCGACGTTGAGGTCGCCGGCCGCCCCGGCCGCGCCGAGTGCCTGCGCCTCGCCGACCGCTGTCGCGCCCCAGTACCCGATGACGTCCGGCAGGTCCGGCGACGCACCGAGCGCAAGGACGGCCGTGAAGTCCGCGGGGTCGCTGATGTGCGGCGCGCCGATCTCGTGCACGGCGCCGATACCGACCGACGCGGCGTGCCGCAGCGCCTCCTCGCGCAGCCGAGCCAGCCGGCTGGCGGGGACGGCGGACCGGGCGACCTGGCGGGCGCGGTGGTGGGCGTCGCGGCGGACCAGGCCCTCGTCGTAGCCGTCGGCGCGGGCGATGGAGCGGTCGGCGGCGAGCAGCGCGCCGGACACGGCGGCGGTGTGGACGTCGCGGCGGGCGAGGTAGACGGCGACGCCACCGGCCGCGCGGTCCAGCTCGTCCGGCGTCGGCGCGCCGCCGTCGGGCCAGCCGTCCTCCTCCCAGCCGAACCCCAGGATCGCCTCGCCGGGCCGCGACCGGGCCCGTTCGGCGACGAGGTCGAGCAGCGCGGTCCGGCTCGCCACGCCCGCCAGGTCGAGGCCGTCGCGGGCCAGCCCGGTCTCCGTCAGGTGCACGTGCGCGTCGACGAACGTGGGCGCGACCAGCGCGTCCTCCAGGTCGACCACTTCGTCGGCCGCGTCGAGGTGGGTCTGCGCGGCGCCCTCGGCGCCCACCCAGGCGACGGTGTCGTCCACCACCAGCATCGCGGTCGCGAACGGGTCGGCGGGACTGTGGATGCGGCCGTTGCGGTAGAGCGTCGTCGTCACCCGCCGATTCTCCCCGACGCCGATCCGGCGCCGGCCCGGGTGTACCGGCAGCCCAGCTCGGCGACGTACTCGGCCAGCTCAGGCCGTCGGGCGTCACCGACCTGGCGGCAACCGGGATCCGCCCGCGCATCACGTCGGCCGGGGCGGGCGCTACTCGGTGCGCCAGGTGCCGGACCTGCTGGTCCGGACCTGCGCGAGCTTTTCCGCGGGCTACGGTGAGGCCATGCCCGACGTGCTGACCCGGCGCGAGCTGAACCGCGCCACGCTGGCCCGCCAGCTGCTGCTGGACCGTGCCGACCGCCAGGTGCTCGAGACCGTCGAGCACCTGGGCGGTCTGCAGGCCCAGCAGCCGTTCTCGCCGTACTACCAGCTGTGGTCCCGGCTGCGCGGGTTCCGGCCCGACGACCTCGCTCGGCTGCTATTGGACCGGACGGTGGTGCGCATCGCGGTGCAGCGCGGCACCATTCATCTGCTGTCGGTGCCCGACGCGCTGGCCATGCGGCCGTGGATCCAGCCGCTCTACGTCACCGACCTGCGCAGCAACACCGAGCACGCGAAGGCGCTCGTCGGCGTCGACCTGGACGCCGTCGCCGCCGCCTCCCGGCCGCTGCTCGAGGACGAACCGCGGACGATGGCCGAGCTGGGCGCGCTGCTGGCGCCGTCGTGGCCGTCCGTGGGGCCCGCACACCTGGCGCACGTGGCCCGGAACCTGCTGGCGCTGGTCCAGGTGCCGCCGAGGGCCCTGTGGGGCCAGAGCGGGCAGACCCGGCTGACGACGGTCGAGCGCTGGGTCGGCCGGCCACTCGACCCCGCACCGGCGCCGGCCGAGTACGTCCGGCGCTACCTCGGCGCGTTCGGACCGGCCTCGGTCGCCGACCTGCAGACGTGGTGCGGGCTGACCCGGCTGCGCGGCGTGGTCGACTCGCTGCGGCCGGAGCTGCGGGTGTTCCGCGACGAGGCCGGCCGCGAGCTGTTCGACCTGCCCGACGCGCCCCGGCCCGGCGCGGACGTGCCGGCGCCGGTCCGCTTCCTGCCTGACTTCGACAACGTGCTCCGTTCGCATGCCGATCGCACCCGCGTCATCGACGACATCAACCGCAAGCGGATGAACCGCCGCAACGGCGTGGTCCCACACGCCCTCCTGGTCGACGGCGAGGTGGCCGGGTGGTGGCGTCTCGAGGCCGGCGTGCTGACGGTGACGCCGTTCCGGCTGCTGTCGGCGGCCGAGACGTCGGCCGTCGAGGCGGAGGGACGCGACCTGCTGGCGTTCGCCCTCTCACCGGACTCGCCCGACGGCGCCGACGTGCGGGTGCTGCCGCCGGAGTGAGGCGGCGCCGGCCGTCAGCGGCGCGGCCGCATGATCATCGCGGCGACGTGGTACGTGCACAGCTCGTCCCACGGGTTGGCGTAGGCGTGCGGCACGTCGGCGGCGAAGTAGATCGAGTCACCGGCGGCGAGGTCGTGCGCGTCGTCGCCGAGGCTGAGGCGGAGGCGGCCGGTCTCGACCACGATGTACTCGTGCGACCCGGCGGCGTACGGCGGATACTCGACGGCCGCGGTCGCGGGCGGCAGCTCGGTCCGGACCCACTCGAAGTTCACCCCAGGCACCACCGGCGTCAGGATCGTGCGCCGCCAGCCGTCCGGGGCGACGGCGACGTCCTGGTCGGCGGCGCGGCGCACGATCACCCGCGGGACGTCGCCGGGGTCCAGGAGCGCCGACATGGGCGTGCCGAGCGCCCGGGCGATCCGGTCCAGCACGACGACGGTGGGCGCCTTGCGGCCGCGCTCGACCGACCACAGCATGCTGGCGCTCACGCCGGCCCTTTCCGCCAGCGCCGTCATCGGCAACGACCGCTGCATGCGGGCGTCGGTGATGCGGTGGCCGAGCGCGACGAGGTCCATGCCGTTCACTATAATGAGGTATCGTTCTCTATAGCGAATGTCCTGGAGAGTACATGCTGACGACGACCACGGTCCGGCCCGCGGACACGGCGGACCTGCCCGCCATCGCCGCGATCTTCGCGCACTACGTCGAGACCAGCGTCGTCACCTTCGAGGAGGCCCCGCCGTCGGTCGCCGATTGGGCGGGCAAGCTCGCCGATCTCCGCGACCGCAGCCTGCCCTTCCTCGTAGCGGAGTCGGGCGCCACGATCGCCGGCTACGCGTACGCCGCACCATGGCGACCCAAGCCCGCCTACCGGCACACCGCCGAGAACACCGTCTACCTCTCCCCCGCGCACACCGGCCGCGGCCTGGGCCGGACGCTGATGACGGTGCTGATCGACGCCTGCGCGGACGCCGGCGTGCGCCGCCTCATCGCCGTCGTCGTCGACGACGGCGCCGGCCCGAACCCGTCGCTCGTCTTACACCGTGCGCTGGGCTTCGCCGAGGCGGGCCGGCTCACCGCCGTCGGCCACAAGCACGGCCGCTGGCTCGACACCGTCCTGCTCCAGCGCGCCGTGTGAGATGCCACTCGCCCAGCCATGATCATCAAGGATCGCCTACATCACCAGGATTTCTGCAGCCTCACCACGATTGCAGGCGTGATGATGCTCCAGAGAACGTGGTGACGCGCCCAGGATCACGGTGGAATCTCACCACGTGGACGCCGCGCGGCCGGCGGGATGTCTTCTTGCTCTGGTGGCGAATGAGCGCAAGAATTACGCCAAGGCGAGCCTCACGAGGGACGTCTTCTGTCAGCGTACCCGGGTTCGAGGAGGTTCACCGATCGTGGCCGAACAGCTCACCATCACCGCGGGCGAGGTGCACGCGGTTCTCGGCAAGCACCTGCTCACCGACGGCTTCAAGCTGGTCCTCGACACCGACGCCAGCCAGGGCAGCTGGCTGGTCGACGCGCGCGACGGCAGGCGGTACCTGGACATGTACACCTTCTTCGCCTCCGCGCCGCTGGGCTGCAACCCGCCGGGACTCGTCGACGACCCCGCGTTCATGGATCTGCTCGGCCGGGTCGCGGCCAACAAGCCGGCCAACCCGGACATCTACTCCGTCCACCTCGCCGAGTTCACCGAGACGTTCGTCCGCGTCCTGGGCGACCCCCGGCTGCCGCACCTGTTCTTCGTCGAGGGTGGCGCGCTGGCCGTCGAGAACGCGCTCAAGGTCGCGTTCGACTGGAAGAGCCGGCACAACGAGGCGCACGGCCGCGACCCCCGCCTCGGCACCCGCATCATGCACCTCACCAAGGCGTTCCACGGCCGGAGCGGCTACACCATGTCACTGACGAACACCGAGCCGAACAAGACCGCCCGGTTCCCGCAGTTCGACTGGCCGCGCATCGACGTCCCGGCCGTCACGTTCCCGCTCGAGGACCACCTCGACGACGTTCAGCGCGCCGAAGAGCACGCCCTCGCGCAAGCGCGCCAGGCCTTCGCCGACCACCCGCACGACATCGCCGCGTTCATCTGCGAGCCGATCCAGGGCGAGGGCGGCGACAACCACATGCGTCCGGAGTTCCTGCAGGCCATGCAGCGTCTCGTGCACGAGCACGACGCGCTGCTCATCGTCGACGAGGTGCAGACCGGCACCGGCACGACGGGCACGGCGTGGGCCTACCAGCAGCTCGGCCTGCAGCCCGACGTCGTCGCGTTCTCGAAGAAGGTGCAGATCGGCGGCATCATGGCCGGCGGCCGCGTGGACGAGGTCGCCGACAACGTGTTCACCGTCTCCGGCCGTATCAACTCCACCTGGGGCGGCGGGCTGGCCGACATGGTCCGGTCGCGCCGGCTGCTGGAGCTCATCGAGCAGGACGGCCTCATCGAGGCGGCCGCCGCCAAGGGCGAGCGGTTCCTCGCCGGCCTGCACGTCGTCGCGGCCGAGACCGGCGGCGCCGTCAGCAACGTGCGCGGCCGCGGCCTCATGGTCGCCGCCGACCTGCCCGACGGCGCGGTCCGCACCGCCGTCCTCACCGACCTCCGAGAGAACGAGCAGGTCATCGCGCTGCCCAGCGGCGAGCGGGCGATCCGCTTCCGCCCAGCGCTGTCGGTGACCGATGATGAGATCGACCTCGCCGTCGCGGCGTTCGGCCGCGCCGTCGCCCGTCAGTTCGCCCGCGTCAACTGAGCATCCCGAGGAGCACAACCACCGTGACCCGCACCGTCACCTCGGTCGTCGACGGCCAGGCCGTCCCCGGCGACCGCACCGTCGCCAGCCTCAACCCGGCCGACCTCGACGAGGTCGTCGGCGAGGTGAGCCTCGCTCCCGGGCGCATCTTCACCGCCGCCGCCGTCGTCGCCCGCAACGCCCAGCGCGCCTGGGCCGACGTCCCGGCGCCGGTCCGCGGCCGGGCCATCGCGCACATCGGGCGGGTGGTCGAGGAAAACTCTGAACGACTTGCGTCGCTGGTCACTAGAGAGATCGGCAAGCCGTACGCCGAGGCGCTCGGCGAGGTCCGCGAGATCGTCGACACCTGCGACTTCTTCCTGGGCGAGGGCCGCCGGCTGTACGGGCAGACCGTCCCCAGCGAGATGCCCGACAAGCAGCTGTTCACGTTCCGCAACCCGGTCGGCACGGTCGCCGTCATCACCGCCGGCAACTTCCCGGTCGCGGTGCCGTCCTGGTACATCGTCCCGGCGCTGCTCACCGGCAACACCATCGTGTGGAAGCCGGCCGAATATGCGGCCAACGCCTCCAGTGCTCTCTATGACCTGTTCGTCAAGGGCGGCGGGCTGCCCGACGGCGTGTTCAACCTGGTGCACGCCGACGGCGCCGAGACCTACGCCGGCCTGCAGGAGTCGCTGGAGCTGGGCTACATCGACAAGGTCGGCTTCACCGGCTCGTCGGAGGTCGGCCGCGAGATCGGCGCGCTCACCGGCCGGCACCTGCAGACCGCGTGCCTCGAGCTGGGCGGCAAGAACCCGCTGGTCGTCACGCCGAGCGCCGATCTCGACCTCGCCGTCGAGGGCGCGCTGTTCTCCGGCTTCGGCACCGCCGGCCAGCGCTGCACGTCGCTGGGCACCGTCATCGTGCACGAGTCGCTGCACGACGAGTTCCTCCGCCGGTTCACCGCGGCGGTCGACGCCGCCGCCGTCGGCGACCCGACCCAGGACGTCCTCATGGGCCCGCTGCTCGACGCCAAGTTCGCCGAGCGGTACGAGAAGTTCCTCGGCTGGGTCCAGCCGCAGCACACCGTGCTCGGCCGGACCGGCCGCATCACCAGCGGCAACCCGCGCGACGGCTTCGTCGGCGACCCCGCGAAGGGCCTCTTCTACCACCCGGTCGTGGTCGACGGCGTCCGTCCGGGCGACGAGCTGTTCGACCAAGAGACGTTCGGCCCGATCGTCGGCGTCACCTCCTACTCGACGCTCGAGGAGGCCATCGACCTCGCCAACGCGCCCGGCTACGGCCTGTCCAGCAGCATCTACACGACGAACCCGGCCGACGCGTTCGCGTACCGGCGCGGCATCTCCGCCGGCATGGTGAGCATCAACAACTCCACGTCGGGCGCCGAGGCGCACCTGCCGTTCGGCGGCAACGGCAAGTCCGGCAACGGCTCCCGGCAGTCCGGCATGTGGGTGCTCGACCAGTTCACCCGCTGGCAGTCCGTCAACTGGGACTACTCCGGCCGGCTGCAGAAGGCGCAGATGGACGTCGCCGACCTGGACGCCGACCTCGGCTTCCGGCTCGACGACCAGCCGTGAGCACTCCGGCCGCCCTCGAACAGGCCCTGCTGGACGCCATCTCGTCGCTGCCGGGCCAGGCGTCGACGGGGTCAGCGGCCGGCTCGCCCGAGGTGCTGCGCGGCATCTTCGACGCCCAGGTGACCAGCCGGCACCTGGACGTCGTCGCGCGGGAGCTGCAGGCGGCCGGGCGCGGCTTCTACACCATCGGGTCGGCCGGGCACGAGTCGAACGCCGTGGTCGCGACGGCGCTGCGCCCGAGCGACCCGGCGCTGCTGCACTACCGCTCCGGCGCGTTCTACGCGGCGCGCGCCGCGCAGGTGCCCGGCTCGACGCCCATCCGCGACGTGCTGCAGAGCCTCATGGGCGCCGCGGACGAGCCGATCGCCGGCGGCCGGCACAAGGTGTTCGGCAACGCGGCGCTGTCGATCGTCCCGCAGACGTCGACGATCGCCTCGCACCTGCCGCGGGCGGTCGGGCTGGCCGTCGCGCTGCACCGGGCCCACCGGCTCGGCGTCGACGCCAGCCCCCAAGCCGACCGCGAAGTCCCAGGCGGCGGCGAGTCCCACGAAGGAAAGGAAACCTGGCCGGCCGACGCCGTCGTCGTCTGCTCGTTCGGTGACGCCTCGGCCAACCACTCGACCGCCGTCGGCGCGATCAACACCGCGCTGAACACGGCGTTCCAAGGGCTGCCGGTGCCGGTGCTGTTCGTCTGCGAGGACAACGGCCTCGGCATCTCCGTCCCGACGCCGGCCGGCTGGATCGAGACGGTGTACGGGTCGCGGCCCGGCCTCACGTACATCCATGCCGACGGGTCGGACACCGCGACGGCGCTCACCGCGGCCCGGCGCGCCGCCGGCTACGTCCGCCAGCAGCGCAAGCCGGCGTTCCTGCACCTGCGCACCGTCCGCTACCTCGGGCACGCCGGCAGCGACGCCGAGATCGGCTATCGCACGCCGGCCGAGATCGCCGCCGACCACGCCCGCGACCCGATCCTCGGTACCGCCCGCGCGCTGGTCACGACCGACGCCGCCACCCCCACCGAGCTGATCGGCCGATACCGCGAGCTGCGGGCCGAGGTCGACGCCGTCGCCGAGTCGCTGCGCGACGCCCGCACGCTCGGCTCCGCGACGGAGATCGTCGCCCCGCTCGCCCCGCGCACGCCGGACGCCGTCGCCCGGGCCGCAGCCGGTCTGTACGACGAGTCCCGCGGCGAGCAGCCGGCCACGCTGGCCGAGTCGATCAACGCGACGCTCTCCGCCGCGCTCGAGCGCGACCGCCGCGTCGTCGTGTTCGGCGAGGACGTCGGGCGCAAGGGCGGCGTCTACGGCGTCACCCGCGGCCTGGCCCGCAGGCACGGCCGGGCCCGCGTGTTCGACACGCTGCTGGACGAGCAGTCCATCCTCGGCCTCGGGCTGGGCGCCGGCCTGGCCGGGCTGCTCCCCGTCCCGGAGATCCAGTACCTCGCCTACCTGCACAACGCCGAGGACCAGCTGCGTGGCGAGGCCGCGTCGCTCTCGTTCTTCTCCACCGGGCAGTACCGCAACCCGCTGGTCGTCCGCATCGCCGGACTGGCCTACCAGCGCGGCTTCGGCGGGCATTTCCACAACGACAACGGCGTCGCCGTGCTGCGCGACATCCCCGGCCTGGTGGTCGCCTGCCCGTCGCGCGGCGACGACGCCGCCGCCATGCTCCGCACCTGCCTGGCCGCGGCCGCCGTCGACGGGACGGTGTCGGCGTTCCTCGAGCCGATCGCGCTCTACCACACCCGTGACCTGCACCGGGACGGCGACGGCGGCTGGCTTGCTCCCGACACGGGCGAGCACGCGCCGATCGGCCGGGCCCGGGTGCACGGCGCCGTGGCCGACCTCACCATCGTCACGTTCGGCAACGGCGTGCCGATGAGCCTGCGGGTGGCCGAACGGCTGGCCGAGCGGCGCATCAGCGCCCAGGTGCTGGACCTGCGCTGGCTGGCGCCGCTGCCGGTCGAGGACATCGTCCGCGAGGCGAACCTCACCGGCCGGGTGCTGGTGGCCGATGAGACCCGGCACTCCGGCGGCGTCGGCGAGGGCGTCGTCACCGCGTTGGTGGAGTCCGGGTACGACGGCCGCATCGCCCGTGTCGCCAGCCACGACAGCTTCGTGCCCCTGGGCACCGCCGCGAGCCACGTGCTGCTCGGCGAGCAGCAGATCGAGAAGGCCGCCGTCGAGCTGGCCGAGAAGGAGTGACATGACCTCGCCCCTGGAGTTGCTGACCGTCGAGCACCTGCTCAGCGAGGAGGAGCGCGACCTGCGCGACGCCGTCGCCCACTTCGTCGACGACCGCGTCCGCCCGTCGATCGCCGACTGGTACGAGGACGGGCTGTCTGAAAATGCCGTGCGGGAGCTGGCGCTGGAGGCCGGCAAGCTGGGCCTGCTCGGCATGCACCTCACCGGGTACGGCTGCGCCGGGACGAACGCCGTCTCCTACGGCCTGGCCTGCATGGAGCTGGAGGCCGGCGACTCCGGCGTCCGCTCGCTGGTGTCGGTGCAGGGGTCGCTGGCGATGTTCGCGATCTGGAAGTTCGGGTCGGAGGAGCAGAAGCAGCGCTGGCTACCCGGCATGGCGGCGGGCGAGCTGATCGGCTGCTTCGGGCTGACCGAGCCCGACTTCGGCTCCAACCCGGCCGGCATGCGCACCCGCGCCCGCCGCGACGGCGACGACTGGGTGCTCGACGGCACCAAGATGTGGATCACCAACGGCGCGGTCGGCGACGTCGCCGTCGTCTGGGCCCGATGCGTCGACGACGGGACGGTGCGCGGCTTCCTCGTCCCGGCGGGGACACCCGGGTTCTCCGCACCCAAGATCGGGAAGAAACTGTCGCTGCGGGCGTCGGTGACCAGCGAGCTCGTGCTGGAGGGCGTCCGGCTGCCGGCCGACGCCGTCCTGCCGGAGGTGTCGAGCCTGCGCGGGCCGCTGTCCTGCCTCAACGAGGCCCGGTTCGGCATCGTGTTCGGCGCGCTCGGCGCGGCCCGCGACTGCCTGGCCACGGCGATCTCCTACGCGCAGACGCGCGACGTGTTCGACCGGCCGCTGGCGTCGTTCCAGCTCACCCAGGCCAAGCTCGCCGACATGGCGCTGGAGCTGCAGAAGGGCTACCTGCTCGCCCTGCACCTGGGCCGGCTCAAGGACGCGGGTGAGCTGCGGCCGGAGCAGGTCAGCCTGGGCAAGCTGAACAACGTCCGCGAGGCCCTGGCGATCGCCCGCGAGTGCCGCACCATCCTCGGCGCCAACGGAATCACGCTGGAGTACCCGGTGCTGCGGCACGCCAACAACCTGGAGTCGGTGCTGACCTACGAGGGCACCAGCGAGGTGCACCAGCTCGTCATCGGCCAGGCCCTCACGGGACAGAACGCCTTCAACTGACGCGTTCCGCTCCGTCGGCGCGGGCCGGAAATGATCACGTTGAGTGGGCCCATGCCGCTTCCCAGGAATGCATGCCTGGAAGCGGGAGGACGCCTGCTCAACGCGATAATTTCCGCTGCGAGAGTGGGCGTATTGTCCGAATTGCGCTGGGCGGCCGAGTTCGTGACCAATGAGATGCCGGACACATTTTCTCCATTGTCGTCACCCATGGTGACGAGATTTCGGGGCTCCGACCGGTCCCGCCGTCACGCATGGTGACGATCAAGTGGGTTTGACCAGGCGTGGCGCCATTGGCGGACATACTTTCGAGATGCGCGCGGCGCCCGGCGGGGTTAACCTCAAAGAGCAAGTTCGGCCGCCGGGAAATGCCGGCGGCGAAGGGGGGCAACGGGCCGAGATGCCGTGCATTCCAGCACGGCATCCGGCCCGCATTCTCGGGGGGAATTCATCGCCGTGGGCAATGCCCTGCGCTATGCCGGTGTGCCGGACGTACGGATCACCGTGCTCATTCCGGCACACAACGAGGAAGCAGGCATCGGTGCGGCATTGGCCGCGCTCAGCCGCCAGACCCGTCGACCGGACAGCGTCATCGTCATCGCCGACAACTGCACCGACGACACCGCGAAGGTCGCGGCCGCGTGGCGTGCCGAGGTCGCCGTGACAGAGGGGAACACCGACAAGAAGGCCGGCGCACTCAACCAGATTCTCGCGGACATCCTGCCGAGGCTGCGCGATCAGGACCTCGTGCTCGTCCAGGATGCTGACAGCCAGCTCGGTGAGCACTTCATCGAGGCGGCGCTCGAGTACATGGACGCACGTCCCAAGCTCGGTGCCGTCGGTGGTGTCTTCCAGGGCGAGCCTGGTGCCGGGCTGGTCGGGTACCTCCAGCGCAACGAGTACGCCAGGTACGCAAGGGACGTGCGCCGCCTGGGCGGGAAGTGCCTGGTCGTGACCGGTACCGCCGCGATGATGCGGGCCGGCACGCTCAAGCACCTCTCCCGGGCGAGGCTCGATCGCACGGTGCCGGCCGGTGACGGGCGGGGTGGCATCTATGACACCACCGTCCTGACCGAAGACAACGAGCTCACGTTCGCACTTCTCCACCTGGGCTATGAGGTGCTCAGCCCGAAGGAATGCACTCTCGTGACCGAGGTCATGCCGACGTGGCGTGACCTGTGGAAACAGCGGCTGCGCTGGAAGCGCGGCGCGGTGGAGAACTGCTTCCAGTACGGCGTGACCCCGGTGACGTGGCGCTACTGGGGCCGGCAACTCCTGACGATGGCCGGTGTCGCGGTCACGTTCATCTACCTGACTTCCATCGCCGTCGCCATCGCAGTCGACGGGGGTGTGAGCCTCCAGCCGGTCTGGATGGCGGTCACGGGCGTCTTCATCCTGGAGCGCGTCGTCACCGTCAGCGACCGAGGCTGGCGGCACATGGTGGCGGCCGCCACGATGTTCGAGCTGGTGTATGACATCTTCCTCCAGCTCGTACACGCCAAGGCCTACGCCGATGTGATCCTGAACCGCGAGAGGAAATGGTGACGATGTACGACAAGTGCGTGGTGGGCGCCGGGGGCGCCGGCGGTGCCGGGTGCCTGGCTCAGACGGGGACGAGCCCGGTCTGGGCGATCCTGGCAGGCTTCGCCCTACTGGCCATTGGCACAGCGATCATGCGGATCATCCCGCGCCGGGCGGCGGCCAGGTGAGGTGAGGGCCCGTCGGTCACCAGATCGGCGGACCCTCCCGCAACCTGCTGCCGAGCCGGCACCGGGCCGCGCCTCACGCCGTCATCGGCCGGTTCTCGTACGCCGTCGACAGCACGATGGTGGTGCGGGTGGACACGTTCGCCGACGACCGGATGCGGGCCAGCAGGTTCTCGAGGTCGGCCGGGCGGCCCACCCGCACCTTGAGGATGTAGTTCTCGTCGCCGGCGACGGAGTAGCAGGCCTCGATCTCCGGGATGCCGGCCAGCCGGTCCGGGGAGTCGTCGGGCTGGCTGGGATCGATCGGCTTGATGGAGATGAACGCCGTCAGCGGCAGCCCGACCGCCTCGTGGTCGACGACGGCGGCGTAGCCGCGAATGACGCCGCGCTCCTCGAGCCGGCGGACCCGCTGGTGCACGGCCGACGTGGACAGGCCGGTGGACTTGCCGAGATCGGTGTAGCTCATCCGGCCGTCCCGCATAAGCAACGCCACGATCTTCCTGTCGATGTCCTCCACGGGTGCACTCTACTGGCGGCCCGGCCCACACCCCGTCCACGCCACGCTGGCACGATGACGGCATGGAACTTGCCGCAGCGCGCTCGCTGTTCGACCCTCAACCTGGCTGGCTGAACACCGCGAGCTACGGACTGCCCCCGTCGACGGCGTGGACGGCGCTGCAGGAGGCGCTGGACGAATGGCGGCACGGGCGGGTGTCGTGGGAGGGCTGGGGTGCGTCGACGGCGCGGGCGCGGTCGGCGTTCGCCCGGCTCGTGCACGCCGACGAGCAGGACGTGACGACCGGCGCCCAGGTGTCGCAGCTGGTCGGGCTGCTCGCGGCGTCGGTGCCGGACGGGACCGTGGTGCTGGCGCCGGAGGAGGACTTCACGTCGCTGCTGTTCCCGTGGCTGGCGCAGGCGCACCGCGGCGTCGAGGTGCGGACGGTGCCGGCGGCGGAGCTCGCCGCGCGGATCACGCCCGACGTCGACGTCGTCGCGTTCAGCGTCGTCCAGTCGGCCAGCGGCGTGATCGCCGACGTCGACGGCGTCACGGCCGCGGCGCGGGCGGCCGGAGCGATCACCGTCGCCGACGCGACCCAGGCGGCGGGCTGGCTGCCGGTCGACGCGCGCCGGTTCGACGCGATGGTGGCCGGCGGATACAAGTGGCAGCTGTCGCCGCGCGGGACGGCGTTCCTCGTGACGACGGCGGACCTGCGGGCGCGCGTGGTGCCCTCGCAAGCGGGCTGGTGGGCGGGCGACGACCCGCACGCCTCGTACTACGGGCCGCCGTTGCGGCTGGCCTCGGACGCCCGCCGGCTGGACCTGTCGCCGGCGTGGTTCTCGTGGGTGGGCGCGGCGCCGGCGCTCGAGCTGCTGGAGGCGGTGACGGTCGAGGCGGTGCACGACTGGAACGTCGGGCTGGCGAACCGGTTCCGGGCCGGACTCGGGCTGCCGCCGGGCGACTCCGCCATCGTCTCGGTGGACGTGCCGGGCGCGCAGGAGCGGCTGGCCGCGGCCGGCGTCCGGGCCGCGGTGCGCGGCGGCCAGCTGCGGGTGTCGTTCCACCTGTACTCCTCCGAGGCGGACGCCGACCTGGCCGTCGCGGCCCTGACCAGCTGACTGTCACACTTTCGAGCTTCGGTCCGTCCCGTTGTCGGACCCGACCGGCAGACTGGTTCGGGCACCATGATCACGCACCCGGATGGAGAGTCTCATGATCCACCTCGACGGCTTCCGCTCGACGCTCACCGGCCGGGCCTACGCACCCGGCGACGACGGCTACGACGACCTACGGCGGCCGTGGAACCTGCTCATCGACCAGCACCCCGCGGTCGTCGTCGTGGCCGAGTCCGCCGCCGACGTCCAGGCGGCGGTCCGGCTGGCGCGCGAGAACGGCGTGCCGTTCTCCGTGCAGTCGTCCGGCCACGGCGCCGTGCGGCCCAACGACGACGGCGTGGTGCTCAACGTCACCCGGCTCACCGGGGTCGACGTCGACGCCGAGCGCAAGGTGGCCCGCATCGACGCCGGTGTCCGCTGGCGCAGCGTCCTCGAAGCCGCCGCGCCGCACCAGCTGGCCGGGCTGTCCGGCACCGCGCCGACGGTCGGCGCCGTAGGCTACACCCTCGGCGGCGGCATCGGCCTGTTGCTGCGCCGGTTCGGCTTCGCCGCCGACAGCGTGCTCGCCGCCGACGTCGTCACCGCCGACGGCTCGCTGGTGCACGCCAGCCGCGACGAGAACCCCGACCTGCTGTGGGCGCTCAAGGGCGGCGGCGGCAACTTCGGCGTCGTCACCTCGCTCGAGGTGCGGCTGTACGACGTGCCGTCGGTGCACAACGGCACGATGATGTACCCGGGCGCCCGGGCGGCGGAGGTGCTGCGCGCATGGGCCGACTGGACCGGCCAGGTCTCCGACGACGTCACGTCCGCCGTCATGGTCATGTCGTTCCCGCCCATCCCGGCCGTGCCCGAGCCGTTGCGCGGCCAGCACGTCGCCATGCTCCGGGCCACCATCGCCGGCGACGACGGGTCCGCGCTCGAGCCGCTGCGCGCGGCGCTGGGTGAGCCGCTGATGGACGGCTTCCGCACGTCGACGTACCTCGAGGCGGCGCTGTCCGGCAACGAGCCCACCGACCCGATGCCGGCGGCCGGCCGCAGCACCGGCCTGGGCGGGCTGACCGACGCCGCCATCGATGCGCTGCTCGAGCTGGCCGCGCCGGGGTCGCCGGTTCCCGGCGTCGACATCCGCCACCTCGGCGGTGCGGCGGCGAAGGACCAGGACGGCCCGCTCTCCCACCGCGACACCCCGTACATCGCGGCGGCGAACGCGCTGGCCGCCACGCCGGAGCAGCTGACCGCCGTGCGGCAGCGGCTCGACGAGGGGTTCGCCGGCCTCGCCGGGCACACGCGACCGGTCGGCGCATTCAACTTCCTCTCCCCCGGCTCGACGCCCGACGTCGTGAAGTCGGTCTTCTCCGAGGGCGCCTACCAGCGGCTGCAGGAGGTCAAGCGCACCTGGGACCCGGACAACGTGTTCCAGTACACCCACAACATCCCGCCGGCGAGCTGAGGCGGAGCAGTCGAAGGGGACACGCCGCCGCGCCGACCTCCGTGGGGGGTCGGCGCGGGTGGGATCGGTTGGCTCGGGCCAAACGATCACGTTCAGCACGAGATCCCGTGTCGCACTACGTCTGCAATCGTGTCGATGGTCCAGAAATCCTGGTGATGCCGGCCTCCGTTCCCTTCACTCCGCCTCCTACTGCGACTGCTCGGCCGCCTCCGCCGCCGTCAGCCGGGGCCGGGCCGCCGCCGCGCTCGCCAGCGACCGTGCCCCGGCCGCCGCGCCCGCCGCGACCGGGTCGGCCGGACGGCGCCAGTGCCAGTCGGTCAGGGCCTGGTAGGCCGCCGCCACCGCGAGCAGCCGGTCCTCGGCGTAAGGGCGGCCGCCCAGGATGGTCCCGATCGGCAACCCGCCGGAGAAGCCGATCGGCAGCGCCAGCTCCGGCAGCCCGATGATGTCGAACGGCACCGGTGAGGTCTGCACCACGACGTCGCACTGGGCGAACAGGTCGTCCAGCACCCGCTCCAGCAGCACCAGTTTGGCCCGCTGGCCGGTCAGGTACTCGTCGGCGCCCATGAGCGCGCCTTGCAGCCAGCTGGTGAGCGACACACCGAACAGCCGCAGGTCCTGGCGCAGGTACGGCACGAACGGCTCGGCCCGCTCGGGCAGGCGGACGTCGTTGAAGCGACCGGTGAGCAGGTCCCACTCGTCCGGCAGCGTCACGTCGACCACCCTGACGCCCTCGACACCGGCCAGCGTGTCGAGGAACGCGCGCCGAGCGGCCGCCGTCGGGCTGGTCCCCGAGACGAACCCCGGGATGACGCCGATCCGGGTGGGCCAGCGCAGCTTCAGCCGCTTGCCCCGGTACACCGGCGTCGCCGCGGCGACGAGGTCAGGCACCGGCGGCAGCCCTTGGGTGCGCGGATCGTTGGCGTCCTCGCCGGCCATCGCCGACAGCATGATCGCCGCGTCCCTGGCGTCGCGGGCCAGCGGGCCCGGGTGGTCGCGCGAGTACGTCAGCGGGACGATCCCGTACAGCGACACCCGGCCCATCGTCGGCTTCAGCCCGGTGAGGTTCTGCGCGTTCGACGGCGCCGTGATCGAGCCGCCGGTCTGCGTCCCGATGCCCGACGTCGCCAGGCGGCCGGCCACCGCGGTCGCGGTCCCGGTCGAGGAGCCGCCCGGGTTCGTCGACGGGTTCTCCGGCGTCCAGGCGTTCACCGTCGTGACCATGCCGTCGGGCGTGGTCGCGCGGGTCGTCGCCAGCGGACCCATCTGGGTCTTGCCGAGCACGATGCCGCCCGCCGCCGTCAGCTTGGCGACGCTGGTGGCGTCGAACGGCGGGACGAAGTCGGCGAAGACGTACGAGTTCGCCGTCGTCCGCACGCCCGCCGTGTAGTAGTTGTCCTTGATCGCCAGTGGGATCCCGTGCAGCGGGCCGCGGTAGTGGCCGCGCCGCAGCGCCCGGGCCGCCGCCGCGGCCTGCTCGGTGAGCACCAGGTTGAACGCCTGGTAGACGTCGTCGTACGCCGCGATGCGCTCCAGGTACGCCTCGAGCAGCGTCTCCGCCCGCAGCGTCCCAGCGCGCAGCAGGTACGCCGCCTCGGCGATGGTCAGCTCGGTCGGGTCGGCCACCGCCTCCGGCCGCGGCGACGTGGATGCGTCCGTGTGCGGGCCGGTCCGGGACCGCGGCGCGGCCGGCCCGGCGAAGGCCACCTGCGGCAGCCCGACGGTGCCGGCCACCGCTGCGCCCGCGGACAGCACGGCCATCCGGGCGAGGAACGAGCGCCGGTCGACGTGCACATCCTGCGGGTCGCCGGTCTCCAGCTCCGGCACCCCCGTCACGAGTCCCTCCAGGCCGTGCTGATGGACGGGTACAGCATCGGCGCGGCCTGCTGCGACAGCTCGACGGCCTGCGTGGCGGGCGTGCCGGTCGGCGCCGGCGGCACCCAAGCGCTGATCTCGGCCAGCGACGACCGCGCGAACGAGCGCAGCGAAGCCAGGACGGCGGCCCGGCCGGGTGCGCCGGTCTCCGGGTCAGCGGCCGTGCCCGGCGGCAGCTGGTCCAGGTCGATGCCGACGGCGGCGAGCCGGGCCCGGATCATGACGTCGAGCTCGGCGTCGGTCGGTGGGGTGGGCGCCATGTCGCTCCTCGAGGGTGTCAGGACGGTGGATGTGCACTGACACGCTCGCGCGGAACGGTTTCGGCGCTATGTCCGCGATGTCACGTATCCAGGATCACCAGGTCGCGCGGCCGACGGTTCAGCGCCTCCACCCCGTCCGCGGTCGCCACGACGATGTCCTCGATGCGCGCCCCGTAGCGGCCGGCCAGGTAGAACCCCGGCTCGACGGAGAACGCCATGCCCGGCTCCAGCGGCGTGGCGTTGCCGGCGACGATGTACGGATCCTCGTGCGTCTCGAGCCCGATGCCGTGGCCGGTGCGGTGGATGAAGTACTCCCCCAGCCCGGCATCGGTGAGCAGGTCCCGAGCAGCCGCGTCGACCGACTCCGCCGTCACGCCCGGCCGGACGTGCGCGACCGCGGCCTCCTGGGCCCGCCACAGCGCCTCGTACGCCGTCCGGTACTCCTCCGGCGGCTCGCCGACGGCGTACGTGCGGGTGGAGTCGGAGCAGTACCCGGCCGCCGTCGTGCCGCCGATGTCGACGACGACGGGGTCGCCGGCCGCGATGACGCGGTCGCTGGTCTCGTGATGCGGGCTGGCGCCGTTCGGCCCGGACGCGACGATGACGAAGTCGACGCTCACGTGCCCCTCGGCGAGGATCGCCGCGGCGATGTCGCGGCCCACCTCGGCCTCCGTGCGGCCGGCCCGCAGCCACTCGCCCATCCGGGCGTGCACGCGGTCGATGGCGGCCGCGGCCTCGCGCAGCAGCTCGACCTCGGTCGGGGACTTGCGCATCCGCAGCTCGGACAGGACGGCACCGGCGGCGACCTGCTCGACACCAGGCATCGCGGCCCGGAACCGCAGCGTCTTCTCGGCCCACATCTGGTCGTCCAGCCCCACCCTGCGCGCGCCGGGCAGCAACGCCGCGGCGAGCGCGACGGCGTCGTCGGTCTCCTGCCACGACCACACCTCGAGGGCGAGCTCGCCCGCACCGGACGCGAGTGCCGCGGGCTGCTCCAGCGCGGGCACCAGCAGCGTCGCCGGGCCGTCGACCGGCAGCACCAGACAGGTCAGCCGCTCCAGCGGCTTCGCGTCGTAGCCAGTGAGGTAGCGCAGCCCGGCGCCGGGCGTGATGAGCAGGGCGTCGAGGCCCGCGGTGGCAGCCGCGGCGCGGGCCCGGACCAGGCGGTCGTCGAGGTCGGCGGTCACTGTCGCACTCTAGCCAGCCGCCGCTCAGCTGCCGCCGGCCGCCGCGGCGGAGCTGGCGACCACGATGGCACCCGTCACCGCCGCCTGGACCGGTGTGCCCGTTTCGTCGTCGTACGCGAGCAGGAGAAGATCTTCGGCGATCAACACGCCTTCGACTCCAGCCGCCGCCCTATTAGGGTCGTGGGTATGCCACGACACGCGCAGCAGCGCGTCAGCACCCGGCCCCGCCGCAGTGCCTGGGCCGTCGTCATCGGAGGCATCGGCGAGCTGCTGCTCACCGCGGGCGCGCTGGTCCTGCTCTTCGTCGTCTACATCCTCTGGGGCACCGGCATCCAGACGGCGCGGGCGCAGGACGCGCTCGAGGACGAGCTCGGGACCCAGTGGGAGCAGCTCGCGCCGGATGCGCCGGCGCCTGACCCCGACGCGCTGGCAGAGGGCGACGCGTACGGCATCCTGCGCATCCCCCGCTTCGGCGACGACTGGGAGTTCACCATCGTCCAGGGCGTGCAGCCCGACGACCTCGCCCGCGGCCCCGGCCACTACCCGAACACGGCCAACCCCGGCGAGCTGGGCAACGTCGGCATCGCCGCGCACCGCTCCGGGCACGCCGAGCCGTTCGCCGACTTCCCCCAGCTCCGCGTCGGGGACACCATCGAGATCGAGATGGCCGACGGCACCTACGTCTACCAGCTCGACGACGCCCCCGACGGCGACAGCGACGGCAACCGCATCGACATCAGCGACGTCTGGGTGGTCGACCCCGTGCCCGGCGAGCCACGCGACACCGAGCCGACCGAGCAGCGCATCACGCTCACCACGTGCTGGCCGCGGTTCGGCTCGTCGCACCGCATGTACGCCACCGGCACGCTGGTCAGCGGCCCGAGCGGGTGAGGTCCGCCTCCGGCTCCAGGTGCGGCAGCGCCCGGTCCAGCCAGCGAGGCAGCCACCAGCACCGGTCCCCGAGCAGGAACATCGCCGCCGGCACCACCAGCAGCCTGATCACGGTGGCGTCGATCAACACGCTGAACCCCAGTCCGACCGCCAGCATCTTGATGACGACGTCGTCGGCGACCACGAACGCGAAGAAGACGGTCATCATGATCAGCGCCGCCGACGAGATGACCCGCGCCGTCACCGCCAGCCCGGTCGCGACGCTGCCGTGGTTCTCCCCCGTCGCCAGCCACGCCTCCCGGACTCGTGACAGCAGGAACACCTCGTAGTCCATCGACAGCCCGAAGACGATCGCGAACATGATCATCGGGACGTAGGACTCGATCGGCACCGGCTGGTCCACGCCAAGCAGCGACGACCCCCAGCCCCATTGGAACACGGCGACGACGACGCCGTAGGCGGCGGCGATCGAGAGCAGGTTGAGCAGCGCCGCCTTGAGCGCGAGCACCGGGCTGCGGAACGACAGCAGCAGCACGACGAACGCCGCGCCGACGACGATCGCGATGATCTCCGGCAGCCGGTCGGCCACCAGGTCGCGGAAGTCCAGCTGGGCCGCCGTCAGGCCGGTGACATAGGCCGACGTGTTCGACCCCGCCAGCAGCGGGGCGATGGTGTCGTCCCGCAGCGTGTGCAGCAAGTCGTCGGTCGCGGCGTCCTGTGGCCGCGTTGACGGCGTCACCGTCGCGACCAGCAGGGCACCGTCCTGGCTGGGGGCGAAGTCGGTGACGGCGGCGACGCCGGACGTGCCGGCGATGGCGGACTGCAGCTCCGACGCGATGGTCGCGCCGTCGTCGCCGTCACCGACGTCGACGGCGAGCGTGAACTGGCCGTTCACGCCCTGGCCGAAGCCGGTCGAGATAGCGTCGTAGGCCGCCCGGGTGGTGCTGCCCGGCGCCGACGCGCCATCGTCGACGTGCCCGAGCCGCAGCGAGAGCGTCGGCACCGCGAGGATACCGGCGACCAGCACGCCGGCGACGAGGTAGCGCCACGGGTGCCGGTCCAGCGCCAGCGCGTACCGCCGCCAGCCCGACGCGGCACCGTCGCCGGACTCCTCCGCCACCGGTGTCCGGACCCGCAGCCGGTCGATCCGCCGTCCCGCCGCGCCGAGCAGGGCCGGCACCAGCGTGACCGCGGCGATCCCGGCGACGACGACGGCCACCGCGGCGGCCAGCCCGAGCTTGCCGATGAAGCCGATGCGCGTGGCCCACAGCCCGGCCAGCGCGATGACGACCGTACAGGCGGCGATCAGCACCGAACGGCCGCTGCTCGCGACGGTCCGCCCGGCGGCCGCAACCGGGTCGGCGCCGTCCAGCAGCCCCTGCCGGTGCCGCGTCGTCAGGAACAGCGCGTAGTCGATGCCGACGCCCAGCCCGAGCATGACGGCGAGCGTCGGCGACGCCGTCGCGAAGTCGACCCCGGCGGCGAGCAGCCCGAGCAGGCTCAGCGCCGCCACCACGCCGACCACCGACGACGCGATCGGCAGGACCGCGGCCACGACGCTGCCGAACGCCACCAGCAGCACGACGAGCGCCACCGCGATCCCGATGCCCTCGGAGCGCCGGTCGTCCGGCGCCGGCTCCGCCGCCTGGCCCAGCGCGCCGGTGTATTCGACATCGACGCCGGCCTCGCGCGCCGGGTCGGTGGCGGTATCCATGGAATCGACGAACGTCGATCCGAACGCGCCGGGGTTGCCGTCGAACTGGACGGTGACGTAGCCGACGGAGCCGTCCGGGCGCCGGGACCAGGTCGGACACCGTCAGCACGTGCTCGACCGACTCGACGTTCGCCACTGATTCGTCCACGGCGCCGGACTGCGCCGCCAGGCCGGCGTCGTCCTGGAACACCAGCCGCGCCGAGTACGCGCTGGCAGCGACCTCGTGCTCGACCAGCAGGTCGCTGCCTTGCCCGGACTCGGTGCCCGGCAGGGTGAAGTCGTCGCTGTACGTGCCGCCCCAGACTCGGTCGGCGACCACGGTGCCGGCCAGGACCACCAGCCACACCACGACGACCGGCCACGGGTGCCGGGCGCACCCCCGCCCGAGCCGCTCCAACCCCGTTGATTCCGCCATCGTCGCCCCCCGGCGTCTTCCTGCGAACGTAGGACCGGCATCCGGGCCTGTCAACGACCTGAGGGCGACGACGGCTCAGTAGGCTGATCGGCATGCCCGGCACCGAGAACCGCCTGATGCTCCTCGACACCGCCTCGCTGTACTTCCGCGCCTTCTTCGGGGTGCCGGAGTCCATCAAGGCCCCCGACGGCACGCCGGTGAACGCTGTGCGGGGGCTGCTGGACTTCATCGCCCGGCTGACCACCGACCGGCGGCCGGCCCGGCTGGTCGCTTGCCTAGACGCCGACTGGCGGCCGGCGTTCCGGGTGGCGCTGCTGCCGTCGTACAAGGCGCACCGGCTGGCCAACGCCGCCCGCAACATCGAAGAGGTCCCGGCGGCGCTCGAGGCGCAGATCCCGGTCATCCTCGAGGTCCTGACGGCACTGGGCATCGCGCACATCGGCGTGCCGGGCTTCGAGGCCGACGACGTCATCGGCACGCTCGCGACCGGCGACCCGGGCCCCGTCGACGTCGTCACCGGCGACCGCGACCTGTTCCAGCTGGTCGACGACGCCCGGGGCGTCCGCATCCTCTACACCGCCCGCGGCGTCGGCCGGCACGAGGTGGTCGACGAGACCGTGGTCGCCGCGAAGTACGGCATCCCGGGCCGCTCGTACGCCGACTTCGCGACGCTGCGCGGCGACCCCAGTGACGGCCTGCCCGGCGTCGCCGGTGTCGGCGACAAGACCGCCGGCACGCTGATCACCCGGTTCGGCAGCATCGACGGGCTGCTGGCGGCGGTCGACGACCCGGCGGCGGACCTGTCGCCCACGCTGCGCCGCAAGCTCGCCGACGCGCGCGAATACCTCCTCGTCGCGCCAGACGTCGTCGAGGTGCGCCACGACGTGCCGCTGCCCGACTACGACGACACCCTGCCCTCGGCGCCGGCCGACCCAGAGGCGCTGGTCGAGCTGGCTAACCGCTGGGGCCTGGACTCGTCGCTGAACCGGGTGCTCAACGCGTTCAGCCCGGCACCGGCCTGATGACGCCGGGCGGTCTCCACGCGGACGCCTGGTGTTCGGCTGCCGCCGAGGCGCGGCCGACCATGATCGACTTCGAGCTGCTGGTGGTCGATTTCGGCCCGGACGACACCGTCACCCGGGTCTACTTCAGCCAGAGCTGAGCGATGCCAGGGTCGCCGCGAACGTTGATCTTGGAGTTCTTCGGGTATCAAACGGACGAATCGCCCAGCAATCGCCGAACAACTCCAAGATCAACCCGGGTCGGGCGCTGGTGCGGGCGCGGTGGGACCGTCAGGGGGACGGTGAGCCCGCGGACGCGAGAATCGCCGCCTCGATGGCCGGGTCGAGGCCGACGGCGGGGCGATCGGGCCGCTGGGGCACGGAGCCGCCGATCGAGCGCAGCCAGGCCCACGTGTCGCCGACCGTCTCCTCGACGGGCCGCGGCCGCAGTCCCGCCGCCTCGGCCTTCGACGCGTCGGCAGAGTGCAGGCCGAACGTCTCGAACTCGTGCTCCGGCGGGATCCAGACCGGCAGGTCGGTCCACGGCACGACGCCCGCGGCCAGGATCGGCGCCGGGTCCACCCAGCGCAGCGACGCCGCCCCGCCGGTCACCGCCACGACCGCATCCAGCAGCGCCCCCATCGACGCGTGGCCCGGCCGGCTGACCGCGTTGAACACGCCGCCCGTCCCGGCCGCGACACACGACACCAGCCAGGCGGCGAGGTCGCGCGCGTCGATGTACTGGATCGGCAGGTCGGCCGGCCCAGGCGCCAGCATCGGCCCGCCGCGCGCGGCCCGGGTCAGCCACCACGGCAGCCGGCCGACGTCCTCGTGCGGGCCGAGGATCAGCCCGGCCCTGGCGATCAGCGCATCGTCACCGAACGCGCGCACCGCGGCCAGCTCGCCGCCGGCCTTCTGCTCGCCGTAGTCGCCGTCCTCGGCGTCGGGCGACGAGGCCAGCACCGGCGCGGACTCGTCGGCGTCCGGCGGCACCGGCGGCGCGTACACCGACCGGCTGGACACGTACGCGTACGTCCCCACCCGCCCGCGCAGGACGCGAGCGCTGTCGCGGACCGCCCGCGGGATGCCCGACCAGGTGTCGACGACGGCGTCCCACTTGCGGCCGCTGCCCAGCACGGCCAGCGACGACGGGTCCAGCCGGTCGCCGTGCAGCGTCTCGGCCCCCTCGGGCGCCGGACCGCGCAGCCCGCGGTTGAACGTCGTCACAGCCCAGCCGCGCGCCCCCGCCTCATCGACGACAGCGCGCCCCAGGAACCCCGACCCGCCGAGTACCAGCAGCCGCACCGCAGCACCCCCGGAAGACGTCACGCCGACAGCGTCGCGTACGCCACCACGCCGCGCCGCAGCGCCCCCGCCGCCAGCCGCGCGGTCTCGCGCAGCGGCGTGCCGGACGCGGCGTCGGCGATCTGGTCGAGCAGGTCCAGCAGCTGCCGGACGGCCCGGACGAAGTCGCCGGCGGCGAGGTCGGCGTCGCGCAGCACGGAGTCGAGCTGGTGGCCGCTGGCCCAGCGCCAGGCGGCGTGGGTGAACCCGAGGTCGGGCTCGCGCAGGAAGTCCAGCCGGTGGGTGGACTCGACGTGGTCGAGGTCGCCCCACAGCCGCACCATCTCAGCCAGCACGTCGCGGACCCGGCCCGGCGGCAGCCGCGGCGGGACGGCGTCGTCGGGCTGCCGCGACTCGTACGTGAGCGCGGCGACGGCGGCGGCCAGCTCGGCCGGGTCCAACCCGGCCCACACGTCGCGGCGGATGCACTCGGCGGCCAGCAGGTCCAGCTCGCCGTAGAGCCGGGCCAGCCGCCGGCCGGACGGCGTGACGTCGTCGCCGGACAGGTAGTCGAGATCCTCGAGCACCCGGCAGACGCGGTCGAACTGCCGGGCGACGGTGTTGGTGCGCGACTCGACGCGGCGCTGCAGCTGGTCGGCCTCGCGCCGCAGCCGCAGCCAGCGCTCGGCCCAGCGGGCGTGCTCCTCGCGGTCCGGGCAGCGGTGGCACGGGTGGTCGCGCAGCTGCCGGCGCAGCCGGGCCAGTTCCTCGTCGTCGGCCGCCGCGGACCGGCCGCGCCGGCGGCCGTGGTACTGGCGGCCGCCGTCGTCGGGCGCCTTCGCCCGCAGCGACGCCGCGAGGTCGCGCCGCGACGCCGGGACCCGCGGGTTGAACGAGCGCGGGATGCGCACCTTCGCCAGCGGCTCGACCGCGCTCGGGAAGTCGATCAGCGACAGCCGGCGCACCTGCCGGCCCTCGGTGAGCACCGTCGGGCGGGGGCCGTCGCCGCCGTGCGGCCCGCCGCCGGGCATGCCGGGATCGAGCACGACCGCCAGCCCGGCGAACTTGCCGGTCGGCACCCGGATCACGTCGCCCGGCCGCAGCCTCTCCAGCGACGCCTGGGACGCCGCCCGGCGCTGCGCCGTGCCCTCGCGGGCCAGCTGGGTCTCACGGTCCTTGATCGCCTGGCGCAGCCGGGCGTACTCCTCGAAGTCGCCCTGGTCGCAGGTCATCGCCTCGCGGTAGCCATCGAGCGCCTCCTCGGCCCGGCGCAGCTGGCGGGCGAGGCCGACGACCGCGCGGTCGGCCTGGAACTGGGCGAACGACGACTCCAAGATCTCCCGCGCGGAGCCGCGCCCGACCCGTCCGACCAGGTTGACGGCCATGTTGTACGACGGCCGGAAGGACGAGCGCAGCGGGAACGTGCGGGTCGAGGCCAGTCCGGCGACCGCCGTGGGGTCGAACCCGGGCTGCCACAGCACGACGGCGTGCCCCTCGATGTCGATGCCGCGCCGCCCGGCCCGGCCGGTGAGCTGGGTGTACTCCCCCGGCGTGACGTCGGCGTGGGTCTCGCCGTTCCACTTGACCAGCCGCTCCAGCACGACGGTGCGCGCCGGCATGTTGATGCCCAGCGCCAGCGTCTCGGTGGCGAAGACGGCCCGGATCAGCCCGCGGACGAACAGCTCCTCGACGACCTCCTTGAACGTCGGCAGCATGCCCGCGTGGTGGGCCGCGATGCCGCGCTCCAGGCCCTCGGCCCACTCGTGGTAGCCGAGAACGTGCAGGTCGCCCTCGGGGATGCCGGCGGTGCGCTCCTCGACCAGCGCCCGGATCTCCTGCCGCTCGTCCGGCGACGTCAGCCGCACGCCGGCGCTCAGGCACTGCTGCACGGCGGCCTCGCAGCCGGCCCGGCTGAACACGAACACGATGCCCGGCAGCAGCCCGGCGGCGTCGAGCTTCTCCAGCACCTCGACCCGGCCCGGCGTGTACGTACCGCGCGGACGGCGTGGCGGTCGCCCGCCGCGGCCCGTACGTCCGCCGGGCCGGGAGTTGCGGACGTCGTCGCGGCCGGCCCGGACCAGCTCCGGGCTGACCACGCGGCGGCCGTCGCCGTCGGCCTCGCCCTGGCCGAACAGGTCGTACAGCCGCGACCCGATCATGACGTGCTGCCACAGCGGGACCGGCCGCTTCTCCTCGACGACGACGTCGGTGTCGCCGCGGACGGTGGTGAGCCAGTCGCCGAACTCCTCGGCGTTGGAGACGGTGGCCGACAGCGAGATGACGCTCACCGACTCCTGGAGGTTGATGATCACTTCCTCCCAGACGGCGCCGCGGAACCGGTCGGCGAGGTAGTGCACCTCGTCCATGACGACGTAGCTCAGGCCGTTCAGCGTCGTCGAGCCGGCGTAGAGCATGTTCCGCAGCACCTCGGTGGTCATGACGACCACGGGCGCCTCGCCGTTGACGGTGTTGTCGCCGGTCAGCAGGCCGACCTTGTCCTCGCCGTGGCGCTCGACGAGGTCGTGGTACTTCTGGTTCGACAGCGCCTTGATCGGCGTGGTGTAGAAACACTTGCGGCCCTCTTCCAGGGCCAGGTGCACGGCGAACTCGCCGACCAGCGTCTTGCCGGCCCCGGTCGGCGCCGCTACCAGCACACCGCGGCCGGCCTCGACACTGCGGCAGGCGCGCAGCTGGAACTCGTCGAGCCGGAACCCGTACCCGGCCTGGAACTCCCGCAGCCGGGGGGACGGATCGCGTTGCCGCTCATGTGCTGCCGCGTAGCGTTCCGCCGGCGAACTCATGAGGCTACGGTAACCCGCCGGGCGGTGCGTACACCTGCTGGGCTCGCGGGACGACGTCGAACGTGCGGGGCAGCGGGCCGAGCCGTTCGCCGTCGACGTAAGCGGTGATGCCGGGTGCGTCCAGTTTGACCCGCCGGGCCCGATGCACCGTCACGAACGGGTACGCCGTGTGGGTGCCCCGCTTGACCCGGCGGAACGCCCGGACCAGCGTCGCCCGGCTCACCGGCGCCACCACGACGACGTCGAACATGCCGTCGTCCAGCTCGGCACCGGGCGTGATGCGCAGCCCGCCGCCGTAGGACGGGATGTTGCCGACGGCGACCAGCATGGCCTCGAGGTCGAGCACCTCGCCGTCGAGCTCGAGGTGGTACGCGATGGGTTTGAAGACGCCCAGCTCGGCGAAGGTGGCGACGTCGTAGCGGCGCGGCCCCTTCGGCCAGCGCATGCGGTTGACGCGGTCGTTCACCTTGGCGTCGAACCCGGCCGCGACGACGCCCGCGAACCACTGGCCCTCGGTGCGGCCGAGGTCGACCTCGCGGAGCCGGCCTGCGGCGACGACGTCGGCGGCGGCGTCCGGGTCGCGGAGCGGGAGGCCGAGCGCCCGGGCGAAGTCGTTGCCGGTGCCGGCCGGGACGACGCCGAACGGGATCCCGGTGCCGGCCACGGCCTGCAGACCCAGGTGGACCATGCCGTCGCCGCCGACCACGACGAGCGCGCGGACGCCGTCCTCGACGCTCTCGCGGGCCAGATCGGCGGCCTCGCGGACGTCGCGGCCGGCCACGGTGCGCACCGTCAGCCCGGCCGCGGCCAGCCGGTGAGCGGCACGTCGGCCGGCCCGGGCGCCACGCCCACGGCCGGCCGACGGGTTGATCAGGAGCGCGACCTCATCGCCGGCGGTCGTCATCGTCGTCGACGCGGCCCAGCTGGTCCAGCATGTCGTCCGGCGTGGCCTCGTCGTCGGCCAGCCCAGCCCCCGCCACCCGGTCACGGCGCTTGTCCATGAAGCGGCAGACGAGCACGGCGACCTCGAACAGCAGCCACATCGGGGTGGCCAGCACCATGAGCGAGAGCGGGTCGCCGGTCGGCGTGGCGATGGCGCCGAAGGCGAAGATCCCGACGATGACCCAGCGCCGTGCGGCGCCGAGCGTCTCGTGCCGCAGCACGCCGACGGCGTTGAGCAGGATCACGAAGATGGGCAGCAGGAACCCGATACCGAAGACCAGCACCAGCCGGATTGCGAAGCTGAGATAGCTGCTGAAGTCGACCAGCATGCTGGCGTTGTCGGGGGCGAAGTTCTGCATGAAGACCATCGCCCGCGGCATCAGCCAGATGGCCAGCAGCACGCCCAGGCCGAACATCGGCACGGCGGCGCCCACGACGGCCAGCGCCCACTTCTTCTCGTTGCGGTACAGCGCCGGCGTGACGAACGCCCAGAGCTGATAGATCCAGACCGGGGCGCCGAGAACGAGGCCCGTGAGCATGGCGATGCGCAGTGGGACCACGAGCGGGTCCATCATCTCGCGGAAGTTCAGGTCGGCGTCGCGGCCGGTCTGCTCGGTGGCCTCGATGAACGGGTCGACCAGGAAGTTGAAGATCTGGTCGCGGAAGACGAACCCGAGGACGCCGAACGCCACCACCGCGAGCGCGGCCTTCAGGACGCGGTTGCGCAGCTCGCGCAAATGTTCGGTGAGGGTCATGCGGCCCTCGGGGTCACGCTCCGGCTTGGAGCCCTTCCCCCGACGGCCGATCACTGTCGCCACGTCGGTCTACTGCGTGCTTCGTCAGGCGTCGCGGCGCGTCTGGTCGTCGGCCGGCGCGCCCGGCTGCTGGGCCGCGGGCTGCTGCGGGGTTGCCTGCTGCTGCGGCGTGGCGGTCGGCTCGACGGCGCGCTGCGCGGGCTGCTGGGCCTGCGGAGCGCCCTCGCCGGTGACGTCGCCGGCCTTGTCGTCCTTGTTGATGAGGCCCTCGGTCTCGGACTTGAAGATCTTCAGCGAACGACCCAGCCCCCGCGCGGCCTCCGGCAGCCGCTTGGCCCCGAAAAGGAGGAGCACGATGGCCAAGACGATGATGAGTTGCCAGGTGCCGATGTTGCCCATGGTCGACCTCTTCCTACGGGGGCGTCCCGTCGAATGGTACCCGTGATGCACGACAAGCCGGGCATCCCGCCGTCGTGCCGGGGACTACTTCAACCTCGATCCTACGGTCTCGTCAATGTCGTCTTGCAGAGCGTTCATCTCCCGGCCGAGCACGCCGAGCTTGCGCAGCAGCACCCACCCGGCCCGCACGACCAGGACGATCGCGAGCACGAACGCCACGGCGAGGGCGACGAACAGCCAGGCGGCGAGTGCGGACATGACCCTGAACACTACCCCTCGTACGCGGCCAGCGCCTCGCGGGCGGCCGCCGTGACCTCGGCGGACAGGTCGGCCGGCGCGACCACCCGGCCAGTGCTGCCCAGCCGGAGCGCCAGCCGTCGCACCCAGGCGCGGTCGCGGGCGCGCAGCTGCAGTCGCAGCGCGCTTCCGGGCAGCTCCTCGGCGGTCTCGTACGGGTAGTAGTCGGCCACCCAGCGGCCGGCCGGAGTCAGCTCGAATGTCACCAACTCGTCATCTGGGGACGGCTGGAACAGGCCGCCGTCGAGGTTCCGCGGCCGCGCCTCGCTAGGCACTTCCGCCGGGACGTCGAGCTCCTTGACGTCGAGCACGCGGTCGAGCCGGAACAGCCGCACCGACTCGGCGCGGTGGCACCAGCCCTCCAGGTAGAGCCGGCCGTCGACCACGACCAGGCGCATGGGGTCGACGTCGCGCTCGGTGGCCTCGTCGCGCGCGGGCACCCAGTAGGACAGGTGCAGGCGGTTCTTCGCGTCCAGTGCGCTGCGCACCGTCGCGGCGACGTCGGCGACCGCGTCGCCGTCGACCTGCACCTGCACGGCCGCCGCCTGCTGGGCGGCCTCGCCGGCGGCGTTCTCGAGCTTCGTGATGGCCCGCTCGACGGCGCCCCGCTCGAACGAGCCGGGCACGGACGCCAGCGTCCGCAGCGCCACGATGAGCGCGACAGCCTCGTCGGTGCGCAGCCGCAGCGGCCGGGCGAGGTAGTCGGCGTTCGAGACGCTGATGATGCCCTCGCCCTCGACCGCCTCCATGTCGACCTCGATGTAGTCGCCCATCTGCAGGCCGGGCAGGCCGGAGAACCACAGCACCTGCAGGTCGCGGATGACCTGCCGCTCGCTGACCCCGAACAGCGCGGCGACCTCGGAGACCTTCGCGCTGGGGTGCGAGCGCAGGTACGGCAGCATCGACAGCAGCCGGGTGACCTGCGCCTGCGCGCTGTCGGCGCGGCGGGCGGGCGCAGTGGTCTTCGCGGCCGTCCGTTTCCGGGTGGTCCTCTTCGCCGGCCGCTTCTTCTCCGACGTCACGCGGGCACCGCCAACATGGCTCGCAGCCGCTCGACGACGGCGTCGCGCAGCTCGACCGGCTCCAGCGCGACGACGTCGGCACCGTGGCTGACCAGCTCTTCGGCCAGCGCCTGGTTGCTGGTGTAGGGCACTGTCACCTCGTCCCATCCCGTAGTCGCGTCCGTAGCTACGAACGTAGCGCGCCGGCGCATGCCGTGCCCGCTGCCGTGCCGGACCCGGACGAGCGCGTGCAGGACGGGCGAGCGCTCCGGCGGTGCGAGGCTGGCGGCCGCCTCGCGGACCGTCTCAGGCGCCGGGACCTCGTAGCCGCCGGGGTGGCCGTCGGGCCGGACGTCGCCGACGATGCGCGACATGCGGAACATCCGGGCCGCCTCGCGGACGGTGTCGAAGCCGACGACGTACCAGCGGCCGTGCCAGGACAGTACGCTCCACGGCTGGAGGTGCCGCAGCAGCGGCTCCGACGTCGAGCTCTTGCGGTGGTGGAAGGCGACCGGGCGGCGGTCGCGGACGGCCTCCCAGAGCGGCCAGAACGCCGGCTCCTCTCCCCCGACCCGCGGCTCGACGGCGCCCAGCGACCCGGTGTCGGCCTCGACGCCGACCGCCTGCAGCTTGAGAACGGCGTTGCTGGACGCCTCGGAGAGGTACGTGTGCTGCCAGACCCGCGCGGCCAGCCCGACGACGGCGGCCTCGTCGGGCTCCAGGCGGATCTCCGGCAGCTCGAACTCGTGCCGCAGGATGCGGTAGCCGGGCTCTTCGTCGCCGAGCGGGTCGAACGAGCCGGTCTCGATCGGGATGCCGACCTCGCGCAGCTCTTCCTTGTCGCGCTCGAACATCCGCTCGAAGGCATCGTCGCTCTGGTCGCCGTACCCGCCGACCACCTCGCGGATCCGGCTCTTCGGCACGTACCCGCGCGCGACGAGCAGACAGATGACGAGGTTCATCAGCCGCTCGCTCTTGGCCGCCTGCGACACGCCTACCCCCAATCCCTTGCCAGCGCGAGACTAGCCAATAGCTAGTCTCAAGGCGTGATCCGCTGGCGAAACGGTGTTGTCAAAACAGTAGACGCCTCCTGGCCCGGTGCCACGCAGCTGCGTGTCGAGGTCGACGGGGAGCTGGTGCGCGCCGTGGCCTACGACCACCTGGTCGGGCGGCCGCGGCCGGGCGAGATCGTCGTGCTCAACACTACGGCGCTGGCCATGGGCCTGGGCACCGGCGGGTACGCGCTGGTCGTCGCGGTGCCGAACCAGCTGCCGCCGGACCCCGCGCCCGGCCCCGGCCACCTGGTCAAGGCTCGCTACACGCCGCTGCAGGCAACGGTCCTCGGCGTCGACGAGCAGGACTCGGAGTGGTACGAACTGCTGCGCGAGGCCGACGACCTGGAGGGACTGCCGGTCGTGACGGCGGACCTGCACTCGGCTCTGCCCGCGATCCTGGCCGGGCTGACGACGTCCGCGTCGTTCCCCGCTTCGGTGCGCGTGGCCTACGTGATGACGGACGGCGGCGCGCTGCCGCTGTGGTTCAGCAAGACCGCGGCGGCGCTGCGCGAGGCCGGATGGCTGGCCGGGACGGTCACCGTCGGGCAGGCGTTCGGCGGCGACCTGGAGGCCGTGACGCTGCACACCGGGCTGCTGGCCGCCAAGCACGTGCTGGAGGCCGACGTCGCGGTCGTCACGCAAGGGCCGGGCAACCTCGGCACGGGGACCCGCTGGGGGTTCTCCGGCGTCGCCTGCGGCGAGGCGGTCAACGCGGCGGTGGTCCTGGGTGGGCGGCCGGTGGGGTCGCTGCGGGTCAGTTCCGCCGACCCGCGGGCCCGGCACCACGGCGTGTCGCACCACAGCCTGACGGCGTACGGCCGGGTTGCGCTGGCGCCGGCCGACATCGTCGTCCCGGACCTGCCCGGCGAGTTCGGCGAGAAGGTCCGCTCCCAGGCGGCCCGGCTGGAGAGCCGCCACCACGTCGTCACCGTGCCCGTCGACGGGCTCGAGGAGGCGCTGGCCACCGCGCCCGTCGCGCTGACCACGATGGGCCGCGGCCTGGAGGACGACACCGCCTACTTCCTGGCGGCGGCCGCCGCCGGACGGCACGCCGGCGCCCTGTTGAAGCACGACGGCTGACCCCGCCC
>NZ_SMLB01000054.1 GCF_004349105.1 Jiangella aurantiaca | reverse complement strand
GGGCAGGCTCGGGGGCGGCGGGGCCGGCCCGTCCACCCGGGAGCCGGCCGACGCCCGGTCGGGCGCGGCGGTCCTGCTCACAAGCCCTCCTCCCAGGCCGCCTGGAGGTCGTCGGCCTGCTGCTGCGGCGTCTTGTCGCCGGCGATGATCGCCTGGAAGCCCTCGGTCATCATGTTGAGGAACGGCGCCGCGGCCAGGCCGTGGTTGACCTGGTAGCCGAGGTTCTTCTCGGGGTCGCCGTCGCCCGAGGCCGCGGTGGCGATGCGGTTCTGCAGCTCGTTCGTCTCGTAGCTGGACGGGTCGAACTGCACCGGCGGCACCAGCTGGGCCTGCTCGATCCAGATCGGCAGCGCGTCGTCGCTGAACACGAACTTCAGGAAGTCCTTCGCGGCGTCCGTCTCGCCCGCGTTGGCCGACAGCCAGTACGCGCCGCCGCTGCCGGCGGAGAAGACCCGGTGCTCGCCGTCCAGCGACGGCAGCGGCATCATGCCCAGCTCGCGGTCCGGCAGCGCCTCGGCGTGCGAGCCCGTCGCCCACGAGCCGTTGACCAGCAGGAACGCCTGCTCTCCGGACCACAGGTCGGAGGCGTCCTGGGCCTTGAGCGCGTTGACGTTCTCACCGAACACCCCGGCCTGGTGCCAGTCGACGAAGACGGTCTGGATGGCCTGGACGATCTCGGGGGAGTTCCAGACACCGTCGTTCTCGTACACCAGCTTGCCGAGTGCGTCACTCTGCATGATGTTGCAGGCGAGCTGCGAGAACAGCCAGAACGACGTGTAGAAGTCGCCCTGCCCGTAGGCGACCGGCACGATACCGAGCGACGTCGCCGCCTCGGCCAGCGTCAGCAGGTCGTCGGCGGTCTCGGGGACGGCCAGCCCGTGCTGGTCCAGCAGCGACTTGTTGTACCACCAGCCGCTGATCTCCGACTCGTTCGGCAGGCCGTAGAGGACGCCGTCGAAGGTGGCCTCGCGCAGCGCGAACGGCGCGATCGACGACGTCCAGCCGGCCTCCTCGGCGAGGTCGTCCAGCGGCGCCAGCAGCCCGGCGTCGACCAGGATGCCGGCGTTGCCCTTGCCGACGGAGTAGTAGACCAGGTCCGGGCCGTCGCCGGAGGCCATCGCGGTCTTCGCCAGCGCCGTGAGCTGGTCGTACTGGACGATGTTGCGGTCGATCGAGACGCCGTCGTTGGCTCCCGCGAACGCGTCGTTGAGCGCGTCGACGGACTTGTTGACGGGATCGGTCGTGAACGAGTCCCAGATGGACAGCGTGGTCTGGCCTTCGGCGGCCTGTTCCTGGCGGCCGAAACCGCAGCCGCTCAGGTAGAGGCCGAGCGTTCCGGCGAGTCCGGCCCCGATGAAGGACCGCCGCGAGAGGTGGGTGGTGGTCATGGGAGTCTCCCTTGACTCGGACGTGGACGGGGGACGGTGACGGCGGCAGGCGCGCGGCTCAGGCGCCGGCGGCGGGACGCGGCAGCAGGGTCTCGGCGACCCGCCGGACCCCGAGCTCCGGGCTGGTCAGGACGGGGACGCCGGTGTCCGAGCCCGCGGCCGCGCCGGCCATGGACGCCTGGGCGAGGATGATGACGTCGTGGCTGGCGCTCTGGTCGCGGACGGCCGAGGCGACGAGGGCGTCATGGGTCGCGCGGTCCCCGGAGCTGACAGCCGCGAACGCGCCCTCGACCAGCACCTCGTCGAGGGCGATGTCCGCGCCATGGAGGGCGGCGCGTTCGCGCAGGAGGGCCGCGGTCGGGGCGAGCGTGGTCGGCAGCGTCGCGATGACGGCGATCGACCGGCCGGTCTCGACCGCGCGGTCGGCCATCGCCTCGTCGATCCGCAGCACCGGGATGCCCAGCTGCTCCTGCAGCCGGCCGGCGTACCCGGAGATCGACGAGCAGGAGAACACCAGGGCCCCGGCACCGGCCGCGACCGCCGCCCGGCCGAGCGCGCCCAGCCGGCCGGCGACGTCGCGGCCGTCGGGGTCGGTGCCGAGGTCGGCGACGATCTTGTCGTCCAGCAGGTGCTGGACCTCGACGCCGGGCAGGTGGGTGGCCGCCAGCTCGGCGAACACCGGGATCACCACGGCCCCGGTGTGCAGGAACGCGATGCGCGTCATGGTGGGTTCCTCCGATCCGGGGTGATCAGTGCAGGAGCGGGATCCAGACGGACATCTCGCCGGGCCCGCGGTTGCCCCACACGGCGTACGGGACGAGCGTGACGTCCAACGGTCGCGGCTCGGCATCGTCGAGGTCGGCGAAGAGCTGCCCGTCGGGCACCGGCGCCGGCAGCGTCGCCGCCGTGCCGTCCAGCAGGACGTGCCCGGCGAACTGGCCGGTACCCGGCCGCTCGGTGAAGGCGATGGACCGCGGCAGGTACACCGTCTCGATCCCGGTGTCCTCGGGCAGGTCGGCGCTCTCGACGCAGTACACGACCGGGCCGCGCATGACGGCGACCTGGTTGGTCGCCTCCTCGACGAAGTGGTGGGCGACGACGAGCCGCGGCGCGATCGGCAGCTCGACGACGATGGTGTTGCTGCTCCACGTCTGGTCGATGACCGCATAGCCCTGCTCGACCACGTCGACCGGCTCGGAGTCGACGGTGACCCGGGCGCCGGGCGCCCAGCCGGGGATGCGCACCCGGATCGCACCGCTGACCGGAGACGCGGCCCGGACGTCCAGGCGCACCGTCCCCTCGGCGGGGTACGCGGTGGTCTGCTCGACGGTGACGTCGACGCCGTCGAGCCGGGCCGTCACGGTGCCGGCGACGTACTGGTGCACCCAGAGTGCGCGCGGCCCTTGGGAGGCGACGAGGTACGGCAGCTCGGCGATGAACCGGGCGACGTTCGGCGGGCAGCAGAAGCACGCCGTCATGAACTCCTGGCGGACCCGGGCCTCCGACGGCGGCGGCGTGCTGTCCGTCGGGTTGCCGGCCCGGCGCAGCGCGAACGGCAGCGCGCGGACCTGGCGCAGCGGGTTGGTGTAGAAGTACGTCTTGCCGTCCAGCCCGATCATCGCCGGCAGGGCGTTGTAGAGCACCCGCTCGATCTCGTCGGCGTACTTCGCGTCGCCGCTGATGGCCAGCATCCGCCAGGCCCACATGACCAGGCCCAGCGACGCGCACGACTCGTTGTAGGCGGTGGTCTGCGGCAGCTGGTAGGGCCGGCCGTAGGCCTGGTGGACGCGGGTGACCGACCAGTAGTCCTGAGCGGCGTCGGGGGAGGCGCCGTCGTAGAGCGCGCCGCAGCCGCCCGTCACGTAGAGCTTCGAGCCGACCAGGTCGGCCCAGATGCTCTCCAGCGCCGTCCGCATGGCCTCGTCGCCCGTCTCCAGCACATAGTCGGCCATGCCGGCATACAGGTAGTTGGCGCGGACGGCGTGCCCGGCGGCTCGGCGCTGCTCGCGCACCGGCAGCACGTCCTGGTTGTCGTCGCTGCCGGCACGGCCCTTGCCGCCGTGCAGGTCGAGCAGCCGGCCGGCCAGCTCGAGGTGCCGCTTGTCGCCGGTGCTGCGGTAGACCTCGACCAGCCCCATGTAGTGGGACGGGCAGATGTTGCAGTCGGCCAGCGTCTCCGGCGACTCATCGGCCACGGTCCGCAGGTAGCCGGCCACGTTCGTCGCCAGCCTCAGGTAGGCGTCGTCGCCGGTCATCCGGTGGTGGACGCAGGCCAGCGTCATCAGGTGGCCGAAGTTGTAGGTCTCGAAGTCCGTCCGCTGCCGCAGGGGCCGCAGGTCGCCGCCGGAGCGCTCGGAGATGGTGGTCTTCGTGTGGACGTAGCCGTCGGGCTGCTGGGCGGCCGCGATCGCCGCGGCCGCCTTGCCGATCCACTCGGAGAACGGCGACTCGCCGCCGGCCTCGCCGTCGACGATGACCGCCGCCTCGAGCCACTTGTAGAAGTCGCCGTCCATGAACGGCGGCCCGACGTGGGTGCCCTCGACCTCGCCGGCGGCCACGAGGAAGTTCTCGTACGCATGGGCGACGTCCGCGTCGAACATGATCTCGCCCATCGTCGGGATGGTGACGGCGATCGCCTGGTCGCGCAGCCGAGCCAGCGGGCCTCCGCCGGTGATCGCGGCCGACCGCGGCGGCAGCGAGGTCATCGCCGCGGAGGGGCTGCTGCTGGTGTCAGTGAGCATCGTTGCCTCTCGATCGGCCGGACCGGACGTCGTCGAACAGGTCCTCGTGGCCCATCTGGCCGCCCTTGAGGACGACCTCGACGGGCCGGTCGTACGGGCCGCCCATCGCGTGGCAGAGCGCGACGTTGTCCCACGGCAGCGCCGCCACCGAGAGCGTGTCGACGCCGAGCCGGCGCAGCACGTTGCCGGAGGTGTCGCCGCCGCAGACGATCAGCCGCGTGCGCGGGTCGCGGGCCAGGCAGGCAGCGCCGACCTGCGCCAGCCGCTCCTCGATCTCGCGGCTGGTGGCGGACGGTCCCGGGCGCGTGGTGTGCACGACGACGTCGGCGCCCGCGGCGTGCCGGGCGATCGCCTCGTCGGCGGCGCCGGGCACGAGCAGGTGGACGGTGCTCCAGCCGGTCCGCTCGGCGGCCGCGAGCTGCGCCGCCGTGCGCGGCGAGCCGCTGCCGCTGAGCACCAGCGTCGGCCCCGGCGCCGGCGTGGCGCTCGTCGGCGGGACGCCGCCGGTGCGGCCGAGCGCCCGGCCGATGCCCAGGCTCAGCCCGCCGGCGCCGAGCACGAACCGCTGGGCGTCCGAGGTGAGCACCGCCCGGCCGATCAGGTCGAGGTGTTCGTCGGCGAACCCGTCGCAGACGACGGCCGCGGCGGCGGACTCGCGCCACGCTCGCACGACGGCGTCCGCATCGCCGTCGTACGCGGTCCAGTGCAGCGCTCCGACCGGCTGCGCCGTCTGTGCGCCCAGGTGCCGGGCGAGGTCGGACTCCGTCGCCGGAGTCACCGGGTGATGCGCCATCGTCGGCTGGCGGTCCAGCCGGTAGACGACCTCGCCGTCGCGGGCGAAGTGGTGGCCGAAGAACGTGTACCGGCCGAAGTCTGGCTGGGCGAACTGCACCGGGACGGCGGCCGGGCCGAACACGTCGCGACCGATCTCGATGACCCGGCCCAGGCTGCCGACGACGGGGGAGGAGTCCGCCGTCGAGCAGGCCTTGTACTGCACGACCGGCACGTCCAGGTCGCGCAGCAGCTCCAGCGCCGGCCGCACCTCGGCGTCGAGCTCGTCCGCCGGCAGCGACCGCGCGATGCCGGCGATGCCGACGACGTCAGGGTCGCCGCCGAGCGCGCCCTTGACACCGTCCGGCGACGTCACCAGCACGCCCGTGCAGCCGGCCCGGCGGAACTGGACGAGCGCGTCGACCGAGCCGGTGAAGTCGTCACCGTAGAAGGCGGCCGCGATCATGAGCGGGCTCCGAACTGCGCCAGCGACGCGGCCAGCTCGGGCGAGCGCTCGGCCCGGGTGGCGAGCGGCTCGCCGGCGACCGCGGCGTCCCACGCGTCTCGCATCGCCTTCACACCAGCGCCGGAGCCGCCGGGGTGCGCGTGGATGCCGCCGCCGGCCAGCACCAGCAGGTCGCCGGCATCGCCCACTTGCGCGCACGTGCGGTCGGCGATGGCCGGCGTCTGGCCCGACGACAGCACCGGGACCACGTGGTAGCCGCCGAGCAGCGGCGCGCGCACGTCGGTGATGGACGCCACGACTTCCTCGTCGGTCTCGTAGAACTTGTTCGCGATGCCGTTGGTGTGCAGGTGGTCGACGCCGACCAGCCGGGCCAGCTTCTGGAACACCCGGAACGCGATGCCCAGCTGCGGCGATCGCGCGAAGGCGCCGAACATCGCCCGGTGTCCGTGGATCGGCAGGTCGGCGTGCTCACGCAGGTACTGCACCCCGGCGAAGCCCACGGCGTTGACGACCACCATGACGCAGGTGCCGCCCGCGGCTCGGACGAGGTCGTGGTTGTGTGCGAGCTTGGAGATGTCGTCGGTGATGTTGAACGCGTACATCGGCATCGTGCCGGTGCGGTCGGCGGCGCGCTTGAGCACGTCCATGACGACGTGCACGCGATCGGCCAGCGGGAAGCCGGGCGGGTTGCCCTGCAGCTCGTCGTCCTTGATGAAATCGATGCCGGCCAGCGCCAGCTCCTCGACCAGCTCGGCCAGCTCCTCGGGTCCTAGGCCGACGCTCGGCTTGACGATGGTGCCGATCAGCGGCCCGGTCGCTCCGGCCTTGCCGACCAGCGCCCTGGTGCCGTCGACGCCGTGCGCGGGGCCCGGGTAGGCGGTGCCGAACACGTCCGGCAGCTCGAGGTCGACCAGCCGCAGCTCGCCCAGCTCGCGCAGTTCGAACAGGTTGCCGGCGACGGCGGCCAGCAGGTTCGGCACCGACGCGCCGAAGTTGTGCACCGGGAACTCGACGACGATGCGGGCGCGGCGCGCCTGCGCCCAGTCGCCGATCGCGCCGGGCAGCGGCGGCCGGCCGCTGAGCGGCAGCTCGTCGATGGAGCGGACGGTCGCCGCGTGCCGGGCCTTCAGCTCGGCAGACTCGCGGGCGACGGCGACGAACGTGCCGCTGGACTGCTCGCCGGCGATGACGGCGGCGGCCTTCTCCAGCGGAAGCGCGGTCGCGATCTCGTAGGTCGCCAGGACGTTGCCGCTCACGCTGCCTCCATCGAGTGATGCATAGATATGCGACTTCGCATGTACGTGCAGCGACGATACAGCGGGCAAGGGGGTGACGCAAGTGGTCTTACCTCAGCGATAGGTTCGCTTCGTGAGCCCCGTCATCGACCTCGACGCGTTGCGGGCAGCCGTCGGCGCCGGCCAGGTCAGCGAGCGGATCGCCGACCGTGCCCGGATGGCGCACGACGCCTCCCATTACCTGCTGACGCCAGCCGCGGTGGTGACGCCGAGGTCCGTCCCCGAGGTCGCCGCGCTGCTCGCGACCGCGCACCGCGACGGCGTGCCGCTGACGTTCCGCTCCGGCGGGACCAGCCTGTCCGGGCAGGCCGGGACCGACGGCGTCCTGGTCGACACGCGCCGGCACTTCGGCGGCGTGACGGTGCTCGACGACGGTGCCCGTGTGCGGGCCGAGCCGGGCGCCGTCGTGCGCCGGGTGAACGCCGCGCTGGCGCCGTACGGGCGGCGGCTCGGACCCGACCCGGCCAGCGAGGCGGCCTGCACCGTCGGCGGCGTGGTCGCGAACAACTCCTCCGGTATGACCAGCTCGACGACGGCGACGGCGTACCGCACCCTGGCGGGCCTGGAGCTGGTGCTGCCCAGCGGCACCTACCTCGACACCGCCGCGGCCGGGGCAGACGCGCGGCTGGCGGCGCTGGAGCCGGAGCTGCATGCGGGGCTGGCCCGGATCCGCGACCGGCTGCGTGCCGACGTTGTTCTGCGCGGGCGGATCGAGCACCAGTTCTCGATGAAGAACACCATGGGCTACGGCCTCAACGCGTTCCTCGACCACGACGCGCCGGCCGACATCCTGGCTCACCTGGTGGTCGGGTCCGAGGGGACGCTGGCGTTCGTGGCGTCGGCGACGTTCGACACGCTGCCGGTGCTGCCGCATGTCGCGACCACGCTGCTGGTGTTCGGCACGCTCGACGCCGCCGTCGGCGCGCTGCCCGCGCTGGTCGGCGCCGGGGCGGGCGCCGTCGAGCTGATGGACGCGACGTCGCTGCGGGTGGCGCGGGCGGACCCGGGCGCGCCGGAGGTGCTCCGGTCGCTGCGGGTGGAGCAGCACACGGCGCTGCTGGTCGAGGTCGCGGCGGAGTCGGCGACCGAGCTGGTCGCGCTGGGCAGTGACGTCGGCGCCGTCGTTCGCCGGCTGCCGCTGAGCGTGCCCGGCGGGCTGTCCACGGACCCGGGGCAGCGAGCCGCCGCCTGGCACGTCCGCAAGGGCCTGTATGCGACGGTGGCCGGGGCGCGGCCGCAGGGGACGACGGCGCTGCTGGAGGACATCGTCGTGCCGGCTCCGGCTCTCGGGCCGGCCGTGCGCGACCTGCAGGGGCTGTTCGACCGGTACGCATACGGCGACGCCGTCATCTTCGGGCACGCGCGCGACGCGAACCTGCACTTCATGATCACACCGCGGCTGGACGACCCGCGCGATCTGGACACGTACGCCGCGTTCACCGAGGACCTCGTCGACCTCGTGCTCGGCGCCGACGGCTCGCTCAAGGCCGAGCACGGTACCGGCCGCATCATGGCGCCGTACGTCCGCCGCCAGTACGGCGACGAGCTGTACGCCGTCATGCGCGAGGTGAAGGCGCTGTGCGACCCGCGCGGCGTGCTGGCGCCCGGCGTCGTGCTGGACGACGACCCGCAGGCGCACCTGCGCCACCTCAAGACCGTGCCACCGGTCGACCCGGCGCTCGACATTTGCGTCGACTGCGGCTACTGCGAGCCGGTCTGCCCGTCCCGCGGGGTCACGACGACGCCGCGGCAGCGGATCGCGCTGCTGCGCGAGATCGCCGTCGCGACGCCCGAGGTGCGCGCCGAACTGGAGAAGGACTACCGCTACGACGCCGTGCAGACCTGCGCCGCCGACTCGCTGTGCGTCACCGCCTGCCCGGTGCAGATCGACACCGGGCAGGCGATGAAGGCGCGCCGAGCCGACTCGCTCGGCCGCGTCGCGCAGCGGGCCGGGACGACCGCGGCCCGTCACTGGGGCGCTGGCGTGACGGCGGCCCGGGCCGGCCTCCGGGTCGCGTCGGCGCTGCCCGGCCCGGTCGTGTCAGGCGCGTCGTCACTGGCCAGGGCCGTGCTCGGGACCGAGTGGATCCCAGCGGCGGACGGCTCGCTGCCCGGTCCGGGCCGGCCCCGGCCGTCGTCCTCGTGGCCCGTTCCAGGCGCGGCCGAGGCGGTGTACTTCCCGGCCTGCATCGGCGCGCTGTTCGCACCGGAGAGCGGCGGCGACGGCGTCACCGCCGCGTTCCTCGCGCTGGCCGCGCGGGCCGGCATGCCGGTCGCGATCGCCGAGCGGACGCCGTCGCTGTGCTGCGGGACGCCATGGGTGTCGAAGGGGCTGAAAGCGGGCGCGGCGGTCATGGCGCAGCAGGTGTTCGACGCGCTCTGGCCGCTGACCTCCGACGGCCGGCTGCCGGTGGTGGCCGACGCGTCGTCCTGCTCGCACGGGCTGGCCGGGTTGGCGGCGCAGTTGCCCGCGCCCGACGCCGAGCGGTGGTCGCGCGTGACGGTGGTCGACGCTGTGGCTTTCGTGCGGTCGTCGGTGCTGCAGCGGCTCCCGCCGATCGCCGACGCGCGCATGCTGGACCGCGTCGTGCTCCACCCGACCTGCGCCAGCGTCCACCTCGGCGACGTCGACGACCTCGCCGCCCTCGGCGCGGCCGTCGCCCGCGAGGCCGTGGTGCCGAGCAGCTGGGGCTGCTGCGGGTTCGCCGGCGACCGCGGGCTACTGCATCCCGAGCTCACGCAGGGCGCGACGGAGGCCGAGGCGGCCACCGTCGCCGCGCTGGGTGAGGCGGACGGGTACGCGTCCTGCAACCGCACCTGCGAGCTGGGCATGACCCGCGCCACCGGCAGGCCCTACCGCCATGTGCTGGAGCTGCTGGAGGAGGCCACCCGCCCGGCCTGAGGCCGCCGCGCCGTCAGGCCGCCCAGGTGCGGCGGCCGTCGGGCTTGGTGACGACGCGGCCGAAGCGCAGCTCCGGGAAGTGCGCGCCGGTGCCGAGGGTGCGCGGCCGGGCGAGTTCGTCCCAGAGCCGTTCTCGGCTGCGATCGGCCAGCTCCGGGTCGACGTCGCCGAACGAGTGCCACGCCGGCTCGGCGAGCTGGACCGGGACGGTGATCGCGTCGCCCGCCAGCACCACGCGGTCGTCGCCGGAGGAGACGACGACAGCCAGATGCCCGGGCGTGTGCCCCGGCGTGGCGAGGACGTCGACGCCCGGAGCGACGGTGCGGTCGCCGTCGACCGGCCGCAGGTCGGCCGCCGGCCCGCGGAAGCCGGCGCGCACGTGGTCGGCCATCTCGCCGTCGCCGTCGACGAAGAGGGCGCCGTCGGCCGCGCCGAACCACACCGTCGCCCCGGGGAACACCGGCCGGCAGTCGCGGTCGAACAACCAGCCGACGTGGTCGGAGTGAAGGTGCGTGCACACGACGTCGGTGACGTCCTCGGGGTGCGTGCCGCCCGCCAGCAGCGCCACCAGCAGCTGGCCGCCGACCAGCGCCATGCCGTGCGGCAGCTCGGTCCGGGCCGGGCCGAGGCCGGCGTCGACCAGGACGACGCGGTCGCCGGTGCGCACCAGGAAGCTGCCGATGGGCAGCCAGGCCACGCCGTCGGGGCCGAACGGGGCGGGCGGTGGATCGGTGACCGGGCCGGGGGTGAGGTACGCGGGCCGGGCGACGAACGTGCCGTCGGACATCGGCAGCAGGTCCATCTCGCCGATCCGCATCGTGCCTCCCGTCGGCCGCGCTCAGCCGCGTTCCGCCGCCGCCCGGACGAAGGCCGCCAGCTCGGCCGCCATCGGGGCGGTCTCCCAGGTGTGGTCGGCGCCCGGCATCTCCTTCTTGACGCTACCGGGGATCGCGGCCAGCACCGACGCCGCGGCGGCGTGCATCTCGTCGAACGTCTCGGTACCCCGCAGGAATGAGGCTCTTCTGCTGCTTCTGTGGGCTCGTGCCGCCGTCATGGTGAGGTCGCATCGTGACGCGCCTGGCGCACACTTCACTCGCCGGGGTGCCACGTGCCGTGCCGATCTGGTCCCCGAAACGGTCACTGGGCAGGGTGACGTGCTCCCGGGACGCGTGCGGCCAGGCGGATATGGTTAGTCGATCCTAAGTTAGGGTTGCCTGCATGAACCTTTCCGCGCGTTCGTCTCGATCGGCGCCCGTCGCGCTCGCCCTGACGCTGGCGGCCGGCCTGGCCGCCTGTGGTGGTGACGACGACGCCGATCCGGCCGCGAGCTCGGCCGGCGCCGACGCCGAGACAATCACCGTCGACCACATGTACGGCAGCACGGAGATCACCGGGGTGCCGGAGCGCATCGTCACCATCGACCTGCAGTGGACCGACGTCATGCTGGCGATGGGGGTCGAGCCGGTCGGGTACTCGGTCGACTCGTTCATGCCGGAGTCGGGCGTGCCATGGCAGGAGCTGCCCGCCGACGCCGAGCCGCTACCGGTGGACGACGGCCCGCCGATCGAGCAGATCGCCGAGCTCGAGCCGGACCTCATCGTCGGCACCTTCTCGATCGCCGACGAGGCGACGTACGAGCAGCTGTCCGGCATCGCGCCGACCATTCCGGGGCTGGACGAGCACGAGGTGACGCCGTGGCAGGACCTGGTCCGCGCGGCGGGGGAGGTGCTGGGCGAGCCTGAGCGTTCCGAGGAGGTCATCGCCAGGGTCGACGGCGAGGTGGCCGCGGCGGCGGAGGCGCTGCCAGGGCTGCAGGGGAAGACGTTCTCGCTGGCGCAGTACATCGTCGGCGACTCGATGTACATCGTGGCCGACGAGCAGGACGGCTCCAGCGTGTTCTTCCAGCAGCTGGGCATGACGATGTACGGGCCGGTCAAGGCGGAGGGCGAGGCCACGGGCGACGCCCGCATCAACGTCAGCACCGAGCGATCCGACCTGTTGCAGGCCGAACTGCTGGCGTTCCTGGTGAACGGCGGCGACGAGGGCGACCTCGCGGACGTCCCGGGGTTCGACCAGCTGCCGGGCACCGTCGCCGTGCTCGACTATCCGACCGTCGTCGGGCTGAACACGCCGTCGCCGCTGTCCATCCCGCACGGCCTGGAGCAGCTGCGCCCCTACCTGGAGGAGGCGGCGACGGCCTAGTCAGCGGTGCAGGGCCTTACGCGCCAGCCAGTTCCCGAGCAGCTGCGCCAGCTGCACCATGCCGATGATCACCAGGACGGTGACCAGCGTGACCTCCCAGTTGAACCGCTGGTAGCCGTAGACGATGGCGAAGTTGCCCAGCCCGCCGCCACCCACGTACCCGGCGAGTGCGGACATGTCCACGATGCCGATGAGCAGGAACGTGTAGCCGAGGATCAGCGGCGCGAGCGCCTCCGGCACCAGCACCGTCACCAGGATCCGCAGTCGCGACGCGCCCATCGCCCGGGCCGCCTCGATGACGCCCGGATCGGTGGCGACGAGGTTCTGCTCGACGATGCGGGCGGTCACGAACGTCGCCATGATCGACATGGCGAAGATGACCGCGTCGTTGCCGATCGTGGTGCCGACGACGGCCAGCGTCACCGGCCCGACCGCGGTGATGAAGATGATGAACGGGATCGGCCGCACGACGTTCACCGCGACGTTCAGCACGGTGAACACGAAGACGTTCTCCAGCAGGTTGCCGCGCCGGGTCGCGTACAGCAGCACGCCGAGCGCCAGCCCCAGCACGCCGCCCACGCCCACCGTCACGCCGACGATGTACAGCGTCTCGCGCACCGAATCCCACAGGATCGGGGACAGCTCGGACCAGTCGCGGTTCATGCCGGCACCCCCGCGATCCCGAGGTCGTCGACGTCGGTACGGTCGCGGAGGTCGGCGACGAGCGCGTCGATGGCCGCATCGGGGCCGGTCAGCTCCAGCGTCAGCGAGCCGAACGGGCGCTCGTCGATCTCGGTGATGCCGCCGAACACGATGGTCCCGTCGACGCCGTGCGCCCGCAGCGCCGCGGTGACGTCGACGCTCCCGCCGGCCCCCTCGCGGATGCCGACGGTGATGATCCGGCCCGGGTGCCGGTGCCGCAGCCGCTCGACCGCCTCGGGCGTCGGCCGGTCCTTCAGCGTCGTGGCGACGAACCGGCGGGTGGCCCGCTCGCGCGGCGCGGCGAACACGTCGTAGACCGGGCCGTGCTCGATCACCTTCCCGGCCTCCATGACGGCGACACGGTGCGCGAGCGAGCGGATGACGTCCATCTCGTGGGTGATGACGACGACGGTGACGCCCAGCTCGCGGTTGACCCGGCGCAGCAGCGCCAGCACGTCCTGCGTGGTGTCCGGGTCGAGCGCGCTGGTGGCCTCGTCGGCGAGCAGGATCCGCGGCGACGTCGCGAGCGCGCGGGCGATGCCGACGCGCTGCTTCTGCCCGCCGGACAGCTGCCGCGGGTAGGCCTTCGCCTTGTCCGCGATGCCGACGTAGTCGAGCAGCTCGGCGACCCGCGCCGCGCGGCGTTCGCGCGACCAGCCGGCCACCTTCAGCGGGTAGGCGACGTTGCCGGCGACGGTGCGCGAGTTGAGCAGGTTGAACTGCTGGAACACCATCCCGATGCCGGCCCGGACGGAGCGCAGCTCGGCCTCGCGCAGGGCGGTGACGTCACGGCCGTCCACGCGGAGCCGCCCCGACGTCACCGTCTCCAGCGCGTTGACCAGCCGCACCAGCGTGCTTTTGCCGGCGCCGGAGTAGCCGATGACGCCGAAGATCTCGCCGGCCTCGATGTCCAGCGTCACGCCGTCGACGGCGCGGACGGCGCGGTCGCCGGACCCGAAGACCTTGCTGACGTCCTGGAAGCTGATCAGGGGTGCCATCAGTGCGCGGCGAGGTCCGTCTGGATCCCGTCGAGGATCTCGGTCAGCTCGTCGGCCGGGTTGTCCGTGAACACGGCCGTGCCGCCGGACGCCTCCGCCGATGCCGCCTCGACCTCCGGCGAGTGGTACAGGTCGACCAGCCTCAGGAACGTCTCGTTGTCGACGTCCTCGGACCGCGCGACCCACACGTTGATGTACGGGCGGGCGCCCGGGCTGTCGGCCTGGTCCTGGTACAGCGCGTCGGTCGGCTCCAGGCCGGCGTCGGCCACGAAGTCGTTGTTGATCACCGACGCGTCGACGCTGTTCAGGGCCGTCGCCGTCTGCTCGGCGGCCACCGGCGTCACCGTCACCCGCGACTCCTCCTCGACGACGTCCGACGGCAGCGATGTCGAGCTGCCGCCGCCCTCGAGCGTGATCAGGCCGGCGTCCTGCAGGACGAGCAGCGCGCGGGCCTGGTTGGTCTCGTCGTTCGGGATCGCGACCTCGCCGCCCTCGGGGATGTCCCCGAGCGACTGGTGCTTCTGCGAGTACAGGCCGAGCGGGTAGATCGCGGTCGCGCCGATCGGCGTCAGGTCGTCGTCGTTCGCGACGTTGTACGCGGCCAGGTACTGCAGGTGCTGGAACTGGTTGAGGTCGAGCTGGCCCTGCGAGAGCGCCGGGTTGGGCTGGGTGTAGTCGGTGAAGTTCACCAGCTCGACGTCGATGCCCTCCTCGTCGGCGAGCTCGGTGAAGGCCTGCCAGTAGTCCTCGCTGGCGCCGACCACGCCGATGCGGATCGGGTCGCCGGACTCGCCGGACGCGGTCTCGGTGTCGCCCCCGCCGCACGCGGCCAGGACTGCGGCGGCTCCGGCGAGTGCGAGGGGCAGGACGATGCGACGGTTCATGGCGTGCTGCTCTCCTTGTGAGGTGCGGTGCGGGGTGCGCGGGATGGGCGCGGGGGAGCCCGCGGAGGGCGCGGCTGGGTCGCCGGCCGGTGCCGGTGGGCTGGGGAGGGGTGCTGCTGCCTCGGTGACGCGGCTACGGCGTCAGCGGCAGCGGCGCATTCGCATCGGACACATGGACATGCCGCGGCCGAGGGCCGTAGACACGATCCGGGCGGTGTCGGACGATGCGCGAGACATGCGTCCATCTTCCCGATTGGACCAGTGGTCTCCAAACGGAAAGTCGTGTGATCTCATATTCCGGTCAGATTCCAGTCAGAATGTGAGACGGACCACGCTAGAATACCTTGCGCCGAGACGGTGCTGTGACGGGCATCACTCGACGGAAGGATCGACGATGCTTTCCTGTCTGGACGACACCGCCACCGCTACCGCGCAGCGACGGCTCGACGACGAGACGGAGATCTGGATCAGCACGGTCCGTCGTCGAGCCGGGGCCGCTGACCGGCGACGAGGCCGACCGCTACATCGCCAAGTACCGCGCGACCATCGAGCCGGTCGGCGCCAGGCCGGAGGACGTGCTGGACGACTACTCCACCGTGATCCGGGTGACGCCCACCCGCGCCCGCGTCTACTGAGCCGTCACCGCACGATCCGGTCCAGGTGCAGCATCCGGGCCAGGACGCGGTCCAGCTCGTCGTCGCGGAAGATCTTCTTCCAGTCGTCGCGGACGATCGACTCGCGGCCGTAGTCCATCGCGATGAGGCAGGCGTCGGAGAACGGGTTCGAGCCGCGCAGCGTGTTGGCCAGCGCCACCTGGGTGTGGCCGAGCAGCATCGCCCGGGCGGCCGGCTCCGGGACGCCCATGGTCCCGACGGCCTCCTGCAGCGCCTCCGCCAGCAACGCGCCGACCATACACGCCACCGTCTCGACCAGCGTCGGCTCCAGCTGGGCCAGCTGCTTGACCGTCACCCAGTGCACGTCCAGCACCGGCGCGTACATGGTCCGGATGACGGTCTCGGCGGTCGTCCGGGTGCCGACGTCGCCGGCCGGTGCCTCGATGGCGGCCACGACGTCCTGCGGCGCGGCGATGCCACCGAACGTGTCGGCGTACTCCTCGGGCGTCGTCCGCTCCAGGAACACCGACGGGTGGCAGGGATGCGCGACCGCCTGCACGACGTCGTCGCGGCGGGCGAGCAGGCCGGCGTAGGCGGCGGCCGGGTCCAGCGTCAGCAGGATGGCGCCGGGCTGCAGCAGTGGGACGACCTCGGCGGAGACGGCCGCGAGCGCGAGGTCGGGCACGGCCAGCACGACGACGTCCGCGCCGGCGACGGCCTCGGCGCTGGGCGTGACACGACGCCCCGCCGCCGTCACCCGCTCGATACCGGCCGGCGAGTTCTCCGCGTAACGGACGGTGTGGCCGGTGCGCTGCAGGTTGTCCGAGACTCGCATGCCCATCTTGCCGCCTGCGCCGATGACGGCGATGCTCAGGTTCTCGCTCATTGTCGCCTCCCTGACGCCACGCGGCGGGCCGCAGTAGACGCCTTCTCCCTGGTGTCGGTGTGGTCGGGGCCGGCGTGCTCGCCCTGACGACGAGCGCCGGCGGGTCGGTCTGGCATCCTGAGCGCGTGACGAGCCCCCTGGCCGACGGCGCCGCGCTGGAGCGGCTGTACACCGGGACCGTGTGGGCCGAGGGCCCCGTCTGGTTGCCCCGCAGCCGCCGGGTGCGCTGGAGCGACATCCCGAACGACCGCATCCTCGAGTGGGACGCCGCGACCGGCGAGACGACGGTCTACGGCACCGGCGTCGAGTTCACCAACGGCCGCACGCTCGACCTCGACGGCCACGTCGTCCAGTGCTCGCACGGGCGGCGCCGGGTGGAGCGCGACATCGACGGCGTCGTCACGCCGATCGTCGACGCCGTCGGCGGCCTTCCGTTCAACTCGCCCAACGACGTGGTGGTGGCGAGCGACGGCTCGATCTGGTTCACCGACCCGCCGTACGGCATCCACGAGAGCGGCCGCGAGGGGCACCCGGGGCAGCAGGAGTACGGCGGCTGCCACGTGTTCCGCTACGACGAGGCGAGCGGCGAGCTGAGCGCCGTCGTCACCGACATGGTCCACCCCAACGGCCTGGCCTTCTCGCCGGACGAGTCGGTGCTGTACGTCGCCGACACCGGCTACCTGCAGGCCGACCCCGAGGCGCGGTCGATCCATGCGTACGACGTGGCGGACGGCCGGTGCGGCGACGGCCGGGTGTTCGCGACGGTGCGCCCGGGCGCGGCCGACGGCATCCGGGTCGACGAGGAGGGCCGGGTGTGGTCGTCGAGCGAGGACTCCGTGCAGGTGTTCACGCCCGACGGCGAGCGGGTCGCCGTCGTGCCGGTGCCGGAGCCGGTCGCGAACGTCTGCTTCGGCGGTGACGACGGCACCGAGCTGTTCGTGGCGGCGAGCACGAGCCTGTACCGGATCGGCACCACGACGCGGTCGGCGACGCATCACCGCGGCACCGCCTGACCCGCGGCGTACTCCTCGCGCCAGGTGTGCGCCGGCGCGTAGCCGAGCCGCGCGCGGGCGCGGTCGATCGAGATCAGCGTCTCGAACTCGCGGAGCTCACGGCGGAGCGGCACGTCCGGGAACCAGCGGCGGGCCAGCTCGGCCGACGGGATGGTCAGGCCGGTGTCGGCGGCCGCGATGTCGTAGACCACGGCCCCTGGGCGGGCAGCCGCCAGCGCCAGCTCGACCGCGGCGGCCGCGTCGCGCACGTCGACGTACGAGCCGAGGAGGTCGCGCCGGTAGGCCGGGTCGCCGGCACGGGCGAACGTGCCGTAGTCGTCCGGCGTGACGATGTTGGTGAAGCGCAGCGCCGTGACCGACAGCCCTGGGTCCCACCGCACCAGCTGGCCGGCCATCGTCTCCTCGAGCACCTTGACCAGGCCGTAGGTGGTGTTCGCCGCGGTGAAGTCCTCGTCGAGCGGGAGGTACGGCGGGGGCTCGTCGAACGGGAAACCCATCGCGGTGATGCTCGACGCGCAGACGACGGCGCGCACCCCGGCCCGGAGCGCGGCGAAGACCGTGTTGAACGACGCCGTCAGGTTGGCGTGGAACGTGGTGACGTCGGGGACCAGGCCGTTCACCGGGATCGCCGCCAGGTGGACGAGCGCGTCGACGCCGTCGTGCCGCGCCGTCACGCCGAGTAGTGCGTCGAGCGTCTGCCCGTAGTCGGCGAGGTCGACCCGGGTGAACCCCTGCCCGGCCGGGGCCGCGAGGTCGAACCCGACGACATCGTGCCCGCCGGCCCGCAGCCGCTCGACGGTGGCCGTACCGAGCCGGCCGGAGCTGCCGGTGACCGCGATCCGCATGGCCCCATCGTGACCGGCAGGTTGAATCGTGTCAATCACTGTGGAGATTCCGGTAGTCTGCCGCCTTGAAACGTCTCAGCCACCGTTCCGCCAGCCGAGGGAGTGCCGATGACCGTCACGCCGTCCGCCCCACGGGTCGAGCACTATTCATCCGGGGACTGGCGTCAGACCTTGCGGTCGGCTACAAACGGCCGACAGCCGCTGGGCATCGGTGAGCGCCGCCCGCGGCTGTCCTGGACGGTGACGGCGGACCGGCCGTGGCGGCAGACCGGTTACGACGTCGAGCTGACGCGCACCGGCGCTGCGCCCGAGGTCGTCACCATCGACTCGGCGGACCAGGTGCTGGTCCCGTGGCCGGCGCAGCCGCTGACGTCGCGCGAGCGGGTGACCGTCCGGGTCCGGCTGCACGGCGACGACGGCGCGACCACCGGCTGGAGCGAGCCGACGGTGCTCGAGGCCGGGCTGCTGGAGCCGGGCGACTGGTCGGCGGTCCCGGTGGGCGGCGCGTGGGACGAGGACCCGGAGTCCGACGACCGGCGGCCGTCGCTGGTGCGTCGTGAGTTCACCGTCGGCGGCGACCTCGTCGCGGCCCGGCTGTACGCGACGGCGCACGGGCTGTACGAGGCGGAGGTCAACGGGCGGCGGGTCGGTGACGAGGCGCTGTCGCCGGGCTGGACGGTCTACCCGAAGCACCTGCGCTACTACACCTACGACGTCACGCCGCTGCTCCGGCCGGGCCCGAACGTGCTCGGCGCCTGGCTCGGCGACGGCTGGTACCGCGGCCGGCTCGGCTGGTACGGCGGCTTCCGCAACCTGTACGGCAGCGACCTGTCGTTCCTCGCGCAGATGGAGCTGACCTACGGCGACGGCCGGGTTCAGACGGTCGCGACGGACGGCGCCTGGCGGGCGGCGCCGAGCCCGATCCTCCGCACCGGCAACTACGACGGCGAGGACTACGACGCGCGCTTGGAGCACGCCGGATGGTCCGAGCCCGGCTTCGACGACGCCGCGTGGACGCCGGTCGCCGTCGGCGAGCGCGACCCCGCGACCCTTCGCGCGCCCACCGGCCCGCCGGTCCGCTGCACCGAGGAGGTCCGGCCGGTGGCGGTGCTCACGACGCCCAGCGGCAAGCGCGTCCTCGACTTGGGGCAGAACCTCGTCGGCCGGGTCCGCTTCCGCGTCACGGGGCCTGCGGGCAGCACCGTCACGCTGCGCACCGCCGAGGTCCTGCAGGACGGCGAGCTCTACACCCGCCCGCTGCGCGACGCGCGCTCGGCCGACAGCTACACACTGGCCGGCCGCCCGGACGGCGAGGAGTGGGAGCCGCGGTTCACCTTCCACGGGTTCCGGTACGCCGAGGTCACCGGCTGGCCCGGCGACCTCGACGCCGCCGTCGCCGCCGGTGACGTCGTCGCCCGCGTCTACCACACCGACCTGGAGCGCACCGGGTGGTTCGAGTGCTCCGACCCGCTGGTGAACCGGCTGCACGAGAACGTCGTGTGGAGCATGCGCGGCAACATGGTCGACCTCCCGACCGACTGCCCGCAGCGCGACGAGCGGGTCGGCTGGACCGGCGACATCCAGGTGTTCGGGCCGACGGCGAGCTTCCTCTACGACGTGGCGGGGATGCTGGCCGGCTGGCTGGGCGACGTCGAGCGCGAGCAGCTGCCCGATGGGACGGTGCCGTGGTACGTCCCGGTGATCCCGGCGCACAAGACGTGGACGCCGATCCGGCCGGGCGCGGCGTGGGGCGACGTCGTGACGTTCCTGCCGTGGACGCTGTACGAGCGGTACGGCGACGCCGGCGTCGTCGCGGACCGGTTCGAGAGCGCCCGCCGCTGGGTCGACCTCGTCGACCGGCTGGCCGGCCCCGACCACCTCTGGGACGATGGCTTCCAGCTCGGCGACTGGCTCGACCCGGCCGCGCCGCCGCAGGACCCGGCCGATGCGCGTACCGACCGGTATCTGGTCGCGACGGCGTACTTCGCGGCGTCGGCACGCCGGCTGTCGTGGCTGGCCGGCGTCCTGGGCCGTGACGTGGAGCGGAAGCACTACGCGGCGCTGGCCGACGCCGTCCGCGATGCGTTCGCTGCTACCTATGTGCTGCCCGACGGCCGGATGACCAGCGACGCGCAGACGGCGTACGCGCTGGGGCTGCGATTCGACCTGATCCCAGACGAGCTGCGGGCCGCGGCCGGTCGCCGTGTGGGCGAGCTGGTCCGCGCCGAGGGCAACCGCATCGCCACCGGGTTCGTCGGGACGCCGCTGGTCAGCGACGCGCTGACGGACGCCGGCGAGCTGGACACCGCGTACGACCTGTTGCTGCAGCGGGACTGCCCGTCCTGGCTGTACCCGGTCACGCACGGCGCGACGACGATCTGGGAGCGCTGGGACAGCCTGCTGCCCGACGGCACCGTCAACCCGGGGACGATGACGTCGTTCAACCACTACGCGCTCGGCGCCGTGGCCGACTGGCTGCACCGTGTGGTGGCGGGGCTGGCGCCGGCCGAGCCGGGCTACCGCCGCGTGCGGTTCCGGCCGCGGCCGGGCGGCGGGCTGACCTTCGCGCGGGCCCGGCACCGGTCACCGTACGGCGAGGTCTCCATCGAGTGGCGCGTCGAGGCCGGCGCGCTGGTCGTGGCGACGCAGCTGCCGGTGGGCACCACCGGCAGCCTCGAGCTGCCGGACGGCGTCACGGTCGCGCTCGCGCCCGGCCGGCACGAGAACCGGTCCGCGCTGACGTAGGTCAGCGGTCGGTGTCGGTCTCGTCCTCCGGCACTTCGGCCGGTACTTCGGTCGGTACGCCCGCGCGGTCCGTGGCGGCGGGATCGTCATCGGCGGGCGGTTCGGGGTCGTGCCACTCCTCGGCCCGGCTCGAGCGGTTGCCGCGGATCGTGCCGTCGAGCTGGTGCTTCAGCTCGTCGTCGGCGCGCGGGCCGTGCTTGTCACTGCCTCGTTCCATCGAGATCCCTCCCACGGACCGCGTACCCAGGAGGGACCGCCGCAACCATGTGCGGCGGCGACGCCGGTCAGCCGGCCGGGGTCTCGATCTCGATCAGGCCGGAGTCGCCGCCGTCGGTCGTGCTGGTGAGCAGAACGACCGAGGTGGCGATCATCAGGACGGCCAGGATCAGCAGGACGGCGAGCTTGGCCGGTGTGCCGGAGTCGATGAGCCAGCGGCGCAGCGGCGCCAGAGCGTGGCGGTCGGACATCGTCGTCCTCTCGTCATCGGGCAGCGTCATTTCGACCGTAAGTGACAACTGGCCCGGCTGGCCAGCGAATCCACCACATCGGGGAGGAACCGGTCACTTCCGCCCGAATGCGGCGAGGAACGTCGCGACGGCGGTATCGGCGTGGGCATCGAGGTCGCGCGGTGCGGGCGTCGCCGCCGGGGTGAACAGCGACTCGTTGAACGGCGCCGCCAGCAGCAGCCAGAGGAACTGCTCGGCCGCGACGTCCATGTCGCCGGCCAGCAGTCCGCGCCCGGCGAGGTCGCCGAAGAGCCGGCGCAGCGTTTGGAGGCCGCGCCGCCGGCCGCGCTCGTCCCAGGTGCGGGCGAGGTCGGGGAACCGCTCGGCCTCGGCCGCGACCAAGCGGCGCATCCGCAGCAGGTCCGGCGCGGTGACGGTGGTGACGAACTCGCGCGCGAACGCCTTGAGGTCGCGGGGGAGGTCCGTGGTCGCCGCGAGGGTGTCGAGGTGGTCGTCGGAGAGCCGCTCGGCGCGCTGGATGTCGCGCCGGATGACGGCGTCGAACAAGGCCTCCTTGCTGGGGAAGTACTTGTACAACGTCACCTTGGAGATGGCGGCGATCGCGGCGATCTCGTCGACGCCGGCCGCCCCGAACCCCCGGTGCAGGAACACCGTCCGGGCGGCGTCGAGGATGAGTGGCTCCTTCGGTGTGCCACGGCCTCTTGCCCGATCCATGAACTGAACTGTACAGTACTGGAGCGAGTACTGAACAGTTCAGTATCCAGAGAGGATGATCGACATGCAGGCTCGATCCGCCGACGGGACGCCGATCGCCGTCAGCCGCTCGGGGAAGGGTCCGGCGCTCGTCATGATCGACCCCGCGGGCGCGTTCGACGGGCTGCGTCCAATGGCCGGTGCGATCCCGGCGCTGTCAGAGCGGTTCGCCGTCCACACCTACGATCGGCGCGGCCGCGGCGACAGCGGAGACACCGCGCCGTACGCGCCCGAGCGGGAGGTCGACGACCTCGCAGCGGTGATCGAGCTGGCCGGCGGCGAGGCGGACGTCTACGGGTTCAGCTCCGGCGCCGCCGTGGCACTGAGGGCGGCCGCCGCCGGGCTGCCGATCCGGACGGTGGCGTTGCTCGAGCCGCCGTTCATCGTCGGCCGGCCGGCCGACGAGGAGTTCACCGGTCGACTGCGGGAGCTGATCGGCCGTGGCGAGCGTGGCGCCGCCGTCGAGTTCTTCAACCGTGCCGTCGGCGTCCCGGACGAGTGGATCGAGCAGCTGCGCGCCCATCCGGCCTGGCCCGGCCTGGAGGCGCTGGCTCCCACCCTGCTCTACGACGCCGAGCTCACCGCGACGATGACGGCCGAACTGCTCGCCGAGGTGCACACGCCGGTGCTCGTGCTCAGCAGCAGCGGGAGCGACGACTACCTGCGCGGCGCGGCCCGCGATGTCGCGTCGCGGCTGCCCGCCGGCGAGCACCGCGAGCTCCCCGGCGGCTGGCACGGCATCGACGACACCGAGCTCGCCGCGCAGCTCACCGGCTGGTTCGTCACCGGCCGGAGCTGAGGGCGCATGCCTTCCGGGCGAGCCGGGTAATCGCAGTAGATCGGTGCACGGTATGGATCCCGTCGGGGTCCAGCGGCGCCGGCAGGACAGATGAGCCGCTGAGGCCGGAATACGGGCGGCGATCACACCATGACCTGAATCGTCGCGACCGCCGCACGATCGCCGGCGCTCACCGCGTTCACGTTCCTCCCCGACGACCGGGACAGGGTCCGCGGCAGTGCCTGGCGGCCCGGCGGCCCCGTGCCGCCCACACGAGCAGAAGGAGCCGACATGACCACTGAACGACTGCGCAGCCAACGACGAGCCGATCCGCCGGCCCGGGACGGAGCCGGTCCGCCGGCCCGGGACGGAGCCGGTCCGCCGGCCACGGTGGAGGCCCGCGTCCCCGCGCGTGCCCGTCACGTCAGCACGTACACCGAGCTGGCGCGGCAGATCCGCGACGCCGGACTGCTGCGGCGGCGGTACGGCTACTACTGGTCCAGGATCGCCGCGGCCGTGACGGCGTTCGCGGGGATCTGGGTGGCGTTCGCGTTCCTCGGCAACTCCTGGTTCCAGTTGCTCCTCGCTGCCGCGCTCGCGGTCGTGCTGGTCCAGTTCGGCTTCCTGGGGCACGACAGCGCCCACCGCCAGGTCTTCGCCTCGCACCGGTGGAACGACTGGACCTCGCGGGTCTTCTCCGGGTTGTTCACGGGGCTCAGCTACGGCTGGTGGCAGTCCAAGCACAGCCGTCACCACGCGAACCCGAACAAGGAGGGCGCGGACCCTGACGTCGGGCCCGGCGTCCTGGCGTTCACCCCGGCCGTCGCGCAGGCCCGGCGGGGCCTGGCCGCTCGACTCACGCCCCGTCAGGGCTATTACTTCTTCCCGCTGCTACTGCTCGAAGGGCTCTCGCTGCACGTAGCGAGCATCCAGACGATCGTGCGGCGACAACCGCTCAAGTACCGCTGGTGGGAAGCGGCGTTCATCACCGCTCGTCTCGGCGGGTACATCACCGTGCTGCTGCTGGTCCTGCCGCCGGGCAAGGCCGCGGCCTTCTTCGGCGTCCAGATGGCCCTGTTCGGGCTGCTCCTCGGTGCCTCCTTCGCGCCGAATCACATCGGCATGGCCATCGTCGCGCCGGACGAAAGAGTCGATTTCCTCCGCCGTCAGGTGCTGACGTCGCGCAACATCCGCGGCGGCCGGCTGATCCACTTCTTCATGGGCGGGCTCAACTACCAGATCGAGCACCACCTGTTCCCGAGCATGCCCCGGCCGAATCTTCGCCGGGCACAGCCCATCGTGCGGGAGTACTGCGCCCGGCACCTGGTCGGCTACACCGAGACCAGCCTTTTCGGCGCCTACCGCGTGATCGTCCGTTATCTCAACCGGGTGGGGTTGCGCGGCCGGTATGCCTACCGGTGCCCGATGGTCGCGCAGTTCCGCGTCTGATCAGCGTCACGAAGACAGCCGAACAGGCCGCCGCGACGAGCAGGGCCAGGGCCAGCGGAACGCGCCCATCCAGCCAGAGGAAGGCGAGGTCGACGTCGCGGGTGTTCTGCAGTACGAACACGACCAGGATCGTGAGGGCTAGCGCCGCGACGAAGCCGGCGAACCAGGCGGCGCGACCGCGTCCCGCCGGTGCCGCACGCGCCGCACCGGCTCCGACCGGTGCCGGCCACTCCGTGAGTGACTCCTCAGGGCCATTGCCATTGCGGTGGAAGATGGCCATGACATTCCTTCCGCGACAGGTGGGCCCGCTCGGGCAGGCACCTCGAGGCTGGGATGTCGCGATTCCGGGACGCCTCCACCCTACGCCGTCACGGCTCGCGCTCGGCGTGGCCGACCCGGCGCGGCAGGAGTGGCAGGCCGTCCTGGACGTGTCGGCTGTGCTCCAGCGGTCAGGAGCGAGGTCGGCCGGGCCGATGGGCCGCGGCCGCCGCGGCCAGACCGGCCAGCAGGTCGTCGGTCAGCGGCACGCCGGCGATGGCCGTCAGCGCCGCACCCCACCCCGCGACGAAGTAGTCCCACCCGTCGACGGCGGTGGCGCCCTGCGCGCGGGCGTCGGAGAGGAACGTCAGGTCGCCGCGGTAGTTGAAGTCCCAGGCTGTCGCCGCCGGGGGCAGGACGGTGCCGGACGGGAGCGGCGAGCCGGGCCGGTCCTTGCCGAGCCCGGTCGCGTTGACGACGAGCGCGCCGTCCGGGAGCGGCGCCGGGCCGGGGGCGTCGAGCAGCCGGAGACGGTCGTCCAGAACCCCGCCCCGCTCGGCCGTGGCCTGCAGCGCGGCGAGCGCGCCGTCGTCGGTGTCGAGGACGGTGACGGTGCGCGGCCCACCCTCCGCGGGGACGGGGCGGCCGGCGGCGAGGGTCGCCTCGACGTCGAGGGTCAGCGCCAGCAGCAGCGCCGTCCCGGCGCCGCCGGCCCCGTACACGACGACGTCCGCGCGCCCGGCCTCGTCGAACCCGCGGAGGACGGCGGCGAGCGCGAGCGGGTCGCGTGCGTGCGCGTCGACGCCGTCCCGGATGCGGACCAGTGTGTTCACCTCATGGGTGAGCCCGGCGAGGACGTCCGCGCGGCGGAACAGCGCCGCGCCGGCCCGGTGGAGCCGCAGCTTGTGGCTGGTGACGACAGCCCCGGCCACCCGCGGGTTAGCGGCGACGGCGGCGACGAGCTCGGCGTAGGCCGCGTCCGGCGCGGTCAGGGGCAGGTCGGTGCCGCGCAGCGTCCAGTCCGGCCGACCCAGTGCGTCGGACCAGCCGGGGAACACGTCGTGGCTGCGCGAGCCCGCCGTCGTCACGCCGAGGAACACCACCAGCTCGCCTGGGCCGTCCCATTCGCGCAGCTCGTCGAGGCGGATCAGGCGGCCGTCGGGCGTCACAGCGCCAATCTACGATGCGACTGGGCTGGTTCCTTCCCTCGTGTGCCACCACCAGCCGCGCCATCTCCTGAGATGACAGGCTCAAAATGAGGCTCTTCTGCCCGATCCGTGGGTCGGTCGCGTTCGGCTCGCCGGGGATGCCGCGTCGGCCGGGGGTTGCCACGTCCACCGTCCCCCTGCTGCGCATTGTCTTAGCCGCGCAACCGCGCCTCAAGCGGACTGTTGGGCGCTTCGCGCCGGCGAGGACCGCTTGACCCGCGGCTGCGCGGTCTAAGAACGGGCAGCTATCAGGGGACGGGGGGAGTCTGGGCACACCTCGACCCCGCGCAGCCGTGGTTCGGTGTGGCGCTGCTGTCTGTGGACAGCGATGATCATCCACGATCGCGTACACCACCAGGATTACCCGAGCCTCACCACGATTGCAGGCGTGTTGAGGCTCGAGACAACCTCATGATGCCCTCCGGATCACTGGGAAATCTCACCACGTGGACACCCGGCCAAGAGAGAATGGGCGGCAGGGGGAGGCCAACGCCGCACCCCCGGCCGATGACCTGCCCGTCGGAGCGACGGGGGATCGTCTAGCCTGACGAGCCATGCCGGAGACCCGGATCCTGCACTGGAACATCCACTCCTGGTGCGACGATGCCGACGCCTCGAACGCCGACGCCGTGGCCGCACTGATCGAGGAGACCGACCCGCAGATCGTCTCGCTGGTCGAGGTCGACGAGCCGTGGGGCGGCCCGTCGACGCTTGGCCAGCTGGCCGGCCGGCTCGGGTTCGCCTGGGTCTTCCCGCCCACCGTCCACTACGGCGACGACGCCGGCCCGCGCGGCGGCTACGGCAACGCGCTGCTGGTCAAGGCGCCGATCCGGGCGGTGCAGCAGTGGCAGTTGCGCTGGCCGCCAGGCTTGTACGACGGCTCGGAGTCTTCCGAGGCGCGGACGGTGCTGCTGGTGCGGCTCGATCTCGGCGGAAGCGGCCTCTGGATCGGCAGCACCCACCTGCCCCGCCGCTCGGCCCCGGCCCGTGCCGCCGCGCTGGACCGCCTGCTGTCGCTCAGCCGCGGCCTCGACGCGCCCTGGCTCGTGTGCGGCGACTTCAACACGCCGGCGGCGTCGTGGGTCCCGGCGGACGGCTCGGTGCTGGTGCGCCCGGAGTCGGCGCAGGCGTCCTACCCGACCGCATCGCCCGCCGAGCCGATCGACTATGTGGTGGCGTCGCCGTCGCTGACGGTGCGGGCGGAGCTGCTCGACCGCGCCGGCTCCGACCATCTGCCGCTCCTCGCCACGCTCGCCCAGCCATTATCCTGAGGCGTCCGCTCCGACCCAGGATGACCTGCGATGACCTTGACCGAGAGACCGACCCGGCCCGGGCTGGGCGCGACCCTGCGCTCCGCCGTGGCCGACCTGTTCACTGTCGTGGGACGGGCGGGGCGGCTGCTGGCCCGGCATTGGCCGGTGCTGCTGGCGATCCTGTTCGCCGGCGAGGCCGGCCGGTACGCCGCACTGTGGGCGGCGGTCGAGCTGAGCGACTACAGCGGGACGCTGGGTGTGCTGGTGCTGGTACTGGGTCCGCTGGCGGCGGTGTCAGCGCTGATCGCGGCCCTGTACGCGCTGCGACACTCGCTGCCGTCACTGCAGGCGTCCGCCGACGAGGCGGCCGCGACCGGCGAGGACCCGGCAACGCGCAGGCACGCGAGCGTCGTCACCGTGCTCGGCAGCGTGATGATCCCGTTCCTCGCCATCTACGCCTCCTACGGCTACCTCTCCGAGGACGTGTTCCGGTTCGTGAACACCGCGGTCACCGACGAGCTGCTCAACAACCCCGACCTGCTGCTGGGCACCGGCGAGGTGGACCAGGACCGGACGGCGCTGGCGACCGGCTGGCTGGCGATGGCGCTGGTGGCGATCGCGATCGTGCTGCGGTACGGTCTCGGCGTCCTGGCCCGGCGCCGGCCGATGAAGTGGGTCCCGTGGGCCGCCGCCTACGTCGAGGTCCTCTGGCTGGTCACCCTCGCCCGTATGCTCGCCACCCACCAGGAGGCCGCCGTCGCGTGGATCCAGGAGCGGGCGGTCGCGCGGGCCATCGCCGACGGGTGGCAGTCGCTGCTGGCGTTCTTCGGCCCGGTGGGCAATGCCGTCGACGTGGGGAGCCGGTGGCTGTTCGAGCTGCTCGCCGACGCAGACGCGCTGCTGGTGATCCCGGTCGCCTGGCTGACGGTTGGCGCGGTCGTCTACGGGCAGCAGCTGCGCGAGCCCGAGCGGCGCCGTCAGGCCTCGCACCGACGGCCGCGCGGCGGGCTGGTCCGCCGCATGCACGCACCGGCCCGCCAGGTCGGCAACGAGCTCACCGGCGGCCTCGGCGACCGCTTCGGCGCGCTGGTCAGCGGGCTGCGCCGGCTCGCCGTCGCCGGGCTGGCGCCGATGCTGCTGTTCGCGCTCGCGTTCGTCGCCGCGCAGCGGCTGGAGTACGCCGTCGAGCTGTTCTGGCGCGATCTGCTGGGGCCGCTGCCGCTGGACGCCTACCTGGCGTTCGCCCCGCACACCAGCATGGTGTCGCACGTCATCGGCACTGTCGTGGTGGTGTGCCTGCTGGGCGCGGCCATCGACCGCGTTCTCACCCGCGGCGACGGGCAGACCGTCACTCTGCGCTGATCAGCAGCCCCTCCGGCGGACCCCAGCTGAGCAGGACCTCGGCGACCTCGATGCCGTCGGGGAGCAGCACGACCGGGCTGACCGTCCACTCGTCGGGGCGGCGCGGCCCGGTGTCGGGGTCGATGCCCTCGAACAGGTCGAGCTCCGGCCCGCGCGCGTCCGGAGGCACGCACGGCGACGTCGCCTGGCTGATCGACGGCGACGCGGACTGGTAGGCGTACTCGGTGCCGGAGGCGTCGCGGACGACGAGGTCACAGCTGGTCAGCGGAACGTCGGGGGCGGCGGCCAGCGAGAGGTCGACGGCGACGGCCTGTACGCCGTCGGGGAGGTCCAGCTCGTCGTCCTCACCGAACGGGGCCTCGGCCGGGCGCACGCCGTCCAGCCGGACCCGCACGGTGAATGGGACGTCGCCGGTGCGGTCGTACTGGCTGGCGGAGAACGTCACCCACTCGCCCCGCTCGGCGTCGACGAGGTCGCGCGGCTTCTCCAGCCACCAGTAGGCCTCGACGCGGTACGAGCTGGCGGCCAGCGCCGCGGCCAGCGCCACCGGCAGCGCGACCAGACCCCAGCGGTTGCGCCGCCACCAGCCAGGTGGCCTCACGACGCAGCTCCGGGTCCGTCGGCGGGCTCCGCCACCTCTACCGGCTCCTCCGACGTCGCCCACGCGTCGGCGTCGTCCTGGGTGAGCCCGAGGTCGACCACGACGATGTCGTCACGGCGGTGGTCCTCGGGGTTCGTCTCCAGCGTGACCACCAGCCGCGCCCCGGCGACGGCGTCGGCGGGCACCTCGATGGCGGCCGCCACCCGCCGCGGGATGCCGGGCTGGGCCGCGCCACCGGAGCTGTACGGGTTGCGCTCGACGCTGGTGCGGAACACCCGGCCCTCGGTGTCGCGGAGTGCGACGTACGCCGGGACCTGCGGCTCGCCGGCCGCGGTGTACGTCCAGTCGACGACGACGTACACGCCTCCGGTCACATGGACCGTGCCGTAGGGGTCCTCGATGCGGGTGGAGCCGGCGACGGAGGTCACCTGCACGTCGCCCCAGCGCGCCTCGACCCGGTCGCCGATGCCACCGGTCCGCTCGAACGGCGCGACCGTCTCGTCGTCGACCGGCATCAGGCCCTCGACGGCGCGACCGGTCGCCAGCGCGGCGACCAGCAGGACGGCGAACGCGGCCCGCCGCGGCAGCCCGTTCAGCCGCCTCGCCGGCGGACGCGCGACCCGGCGGCCGCCCATCAGGAGTCCTCCTCGGCCGGTTCGGTCGGCTCGGCTGACGGCTCGGTCACCTCGATGTCGCCGGCGACGACGGGCAGCGGGTCGAGCCACTCGTCGGAGTGGTCGATCGAGCTCTGCCGCAGCGTCCGCCCGATCAGCACCAGCCGCGCCTCCGAGGGGACGTCGGCCCGCGCGTCCTGCTCCCACACGAACGCGACCTCGTACTCCAGGCCCGGCTGCACGGCGTCGAGACGGGTGCCGTCGGCCATGACGTACACGTCGCCGGCGGGCACCGGCTCGCCCGGGTCGGTGGTCTCGCCGGGCAGCACCTCCGCCGGCACGCCGGGCACGCCGTCCAGCGCGACGCTCTCCGAGAGCATGGCTCCGTACTGCGTCGTCGTGCCGGTCGCCGTCACCGTCCCGACCAGCGCCAGCACCCGGGTGTCGTCGTCCCCCTCGGAGATGCCGGGCAGCTCGTCGACCACCCGCATGCGGTCGACGGTGACGGTGAACGGGCCGATGTCGGCGGCCTCGCCGACGGCCAGAGGCGCGACGTCCGCCTCGGGCTTCTCGAGCGGGTCGAACCCGCCGGCGACCAGCACGGCCAACACCACCGCGCCGGCCGCGCTCCCCGTCAGCGTCAGGTGCTGGCGCGGGGCCCCGAGGGCCAGGCGCCGCAGCCGGCCGCCCGACTCCGCCATCACGGAACCAGAGTGTAAGGCGCGCGCCTGGAGCGCCGCTGCCGAGCACGCCGGTATCGCGACCGCTCAGGCGGCCGCGGTACCGGCGTCGCTGTGCTGGCGACTCAGTGGTGGTACGAGTCCAGCCTCCAGACGCGGATCTGGTCGAGCCTGCCGGTGCCTCCCTCTGCGAACAGCTCGACGCCGTCGCTGCCGGGGTCGGGGAAGACCTGGTCGGTGAGCACGACCTCGCCGTCGGCGCCGAATACCTCCACCGAGGACCAGTCCAGCAGGACCTTGATCCGCACCTTGCGGTCCCGGGCCGGCAACGGTGCGCGATTGACGCCGGAGAACCCGGGGTTGAACCCGACCGCGCCCGAGCGGGTGCGGTCCACGTACAGCTCCTGGGTCAGGACGTCGTAGCCGATCACCGTCTCCTGGCCTGGCCCGGTGGCCACCTTGAGGCCGAACCGGTCCGCGTCGGCGACGGAGAAGGTCGCGTCGATCTCGAGGGCCTTGCCGTCCGCGCGACCGCGGGCGAACGGGAGCGAGCCTTCACCGACAGTGACGTTCCGAGCGGTGATCGCCTCGCCGTCGCGGAGGGACCGCAGCGACGTGACGGGCCGCTGGGTCAGCCGGACCTCGCCGTCGATGGTCTCGAGGGCCAGTTCGCGTGGCGCGGTCATCGCCCCGCGCCACGGCGCGGTCGGCGTGGCACCGGCATAGTTCCAGTTGCTCATCCAGCCGATCAGGTAGCGCTTGCCACCGGGCACGTTGTTCCAAGAGACCCCGGCGTAGTTGTCGCTACCGAAGTCGACCCAGTCAGCGCGCTCGACCACCGACGGTGTGGGCTGGTCGGAGAAGGTGAAGTGGTCGGCCAGGATGTGGCCCCAGCCGCCGCTGTTGGCGTCGATGACCTTCACCTGTGCCTGCTGGCCCTGGTAGCGGCGCAGGTCGAAGGACGCCCAGTCCAGCCGCTCGCTGTCGGCCCCGGTCTCGCTGTCGACGGTCTCTCCGTTCACGATCAGGTTGACCGTGGTCTCGTCGGACGCGATCTGCGCCGGGGCGTCGGAGAGCATCACCGAGTCGAGATTGATGTGCCCCCAGCCGCCGGTGTTCTGGTCGACGACCTGCAGCCGGGCGGTCTGCCCGCGGAGCTCGGAGACGTCCCAGGAGGACCAGGTGAGGCGCTCTCCGTCGCTGCCGGTCGCCGTGCGCACGACCTCGCCTCCGACCAGGAGGTTCACCGCGGTGGGATCGGCCTCCGACATCGGGTGACGCCCGCCACCGATGAGGAAGTTGATGTAGTCGTTGGTGATCTCGAACTCGGGGGACGTGAGGGTGCCCACCGAGCTGTCCTGGTTGAGGAACGTGTTGACCAGTCCGTCGCCCTCGAAGCCGGTGACCTCCTGCTGGCCTTGAAGGGTGCCGGTCGCGGGTGCGGCGCCGAACGCGTCACCGGTGGTCGTCCAGCCCTCGCCGTAGCTGCCGCCCTCGAAGTCGGCGATCATCGTCGCCGGCACCGGAACGGGCGGGTCCAGCACCGTCCCGGGCTGGTGCGGGTGGTTGCCTCCACCGATGAGGAAGTTCAGGTAGTCCTCCTCCACGGTGAACGTCGGCGACGTCAGCGTGCCGGTACTCCCGTCGTAGCCGTGGAAGCTGTTGACCAGCCGCTCACCCGTGAAGTTGCTCACCCCGCCCTGGTCGGTGCCGGCCGCCGCACCGGCGGCCGGCCCGGGTCCGAACGCCGTGCCCGTCGCGGTCCAGTCCTCGAAGGTCTCGCTCTCGAAGTCCTCGAGCACGCCGAGCTCTGCGGGCGGCTCGAAGGACCCGTCGTCGTCGGGGGTGAACGTGGTGCCGTCGAATTCACCGACGAAGTACTGCGTGCCCGAGCCGCCGTAGAGGTGACCCGGGTTGAGGCTCACGACCAGGACCCACTTCTGCTGGCGCGGGTTCCCGTCGACCGGGAGCCGGAACAGGTCGGGACACTCCCACACGCCGCCGACGGCGCCGTGGGGGCCGAAGTCGCTCAGGTGGGTCCAGGTCTTGAGGTCCTTGGAGGAGTAGAAGGCGACCTTCCGCTCGTGGGCCTTCACGACCGTCATGAGCCAGCTCTCGGTGGGCTCGTGCCATTGCACCTTGGGGTCGCGGAACTCGTTGTCGGCGATGTCGAGGACCGGGTTGCCCTCGTACTTGGTCCAGGTGCGGCCGCGGTCCAGGCTGTAGGCCAGCGACTGGTCCTGACCCGGCCGGCCCTTCAGGGCGCTGGTGTAGATCGCCACCATCGCCGGGTTGCCCTTGGAGCCGAAGCCCGTGGTGTTGCCGTAGTCGATCACCGCGGAGCCGGAGAACACCATCTCGTCGTCGTCGTGCGGGATCGCCAGCGGGAGCTCCGTCCAGTGCACGAGGTCGGTGCTCACCGCGTGCCCCCAGGACATGTTCCCCCAGGAGTTGGCGTCCGGGTTGTGCTGGTAGAAGAGGTGGTACTCGCCCTTGTAGTAGACGAGCCCGTTCGGGTCGTTCATCCAGTTCTTGGCCGGCGTGTAGTGGAACTGCGGACGGTAGTCCTCGGTGAGGACTTCTCCGTCGCCGGTGACGTCCACGACGGAGGACGCGGGCGACACCCCGACGACTGGGATCAGGGCGGCCACGGCGAGGGTCGCGCACGCGGTGGACAGCTTGGATCTCATGGGTCTCCTCGGGGTGTAGGGAATTGCCGTGGAAACGCGACGTCGGGCTTGAGCGCCAAGACGGCGATGCGGAGCATCAACGCTCATGTCGATCCCTTGGCTTGCCGGTCGCCGGTCAGGCGGCCGCGGCGCCGGTCATGATCGCCACGCCCTCGGCCATGGTGTGCGACTGGGGCGTGATGACGCCCGCCGAGCGGCCGAGCCGCTGGACGTGGATGCGGTCGGCCACCTGCCAGACGTGCGGCATGTTGTGGCTGATCAGCAGCACGCCGAGCCCGTTCTCGCGCAGCCGCTCGATCAGCGCCAGCACCTGGTTCGACTCCTTGACGCCGAGCGCGGCGGTGGGCTCGTCGAGCACGACGATGCGGCTGCCGAACGCCGCCGCCCGCGCGACCGCGACGGCCTGCCGCTGCCCGCCGGACAGCGACTCGACCGGCTGGGTGATGTTCTGGATCGTGCTGATGCCGAGGTCGCGGACGGCCTCCTCGGCGCGCCTGCGCATGCCCTGCTTGTCGAGCATGCGGAACACCGAGCCCAGCGGGCCCGGACGGCGTTCCTCGCGGCCGAGGTAGAGGTTGCTGGCGACGTCGAGGGCGGGCGCGACGGCCAGCGTCTGGTAGACGGTCTCGATCCCGGCGGCGCGGGCGTCCTGCGGGCGCCGGAACGTCACCTCGCGGCCGTCGCAGGTGATCGTCCCGGCATCCGGGATCAGCGCGCCGGTGAGGCACTTGATCAGCGTCGACTTGCCGGCACCGTTGTCGCCGATGACGGCCAGCACTTCGCCCGCGTATACGTCGACGTCGACGCCGTCGAGGCCGACCACCCGGCCGAACGTCTTCACCAGCCCGCGCGCGGCGAGCACCGGAGTCTGCGTCGTCGTCATGCTCGCACCCTCCTGATCCACTGGTCCACCGACACCGCGGCGATGACGAGGATGCCGACGGCGAGCAGGCGATACTGGTCGTCGACGCCGGCGAGCGACAGCCCGACGGCGAACGACTGGACGATGAGCGCGCCGAGCAGCGTGCCGAGGATGCCGCCGCGGCCGCCGAACAGGCTGGTCCCGCCGATGACGACCGCCGTGATCGACTCCAGGTTGGCGTCGGCGATCGCGTTCGGGCTGGCCGCGCCGGCCCGCCCGATCAGCACCCACGCGGCCAGCCCGTAGATCAGGCCGGCGACGGCGTACACGCTGAACAGCACGCGGCTGACCCGGATGCCGGCCAGCCGGGCGGCGTCGGAGTCGTCGCCGACGGCGTACACGTGCCGGCCCCAGGCGGTCTGGCTCAGCGCCCAGCCGACCACCAGGTACATCAGCGCGACGATGACCACGCCGTAGGTCAGCCGGAAGTCGCCCAGCGGGAACGTCGTCCCGGTCCAGGTGAGCACGTCGGGAAGGTCGGCGCCGGGGACGCTCTGCCCGCCCGTGTAGATCAGCACGACGGCGGTGAACACGCTCAGCGTGCCGAGCGTGACGATGAACGGCGGCAGCCCGACCCGGGTCACCAGCAGCCCGTTGAGGCTGCCCGCCACCAGCCCGGCCGCCACGCCGACGACCAGCGCCAGCGGCGCCGGCACGCCCTGCTCGGCGGCGAGCATCGCGGCCAGCATGGACGAACCCACCGCGATCGCGCCGACGGACAGGTCGATGCCGGCAGTCAGGATGATCAGCGTCTGCCCGATCGCCAGCGCCGCCACGATCGCCGTCTGCTGGATCAGCAGCGACAGTGCGGCCGGCGCGGCGAACCGGTCGTTGAGCAGAGTGAACGCGATGCAGGTCAGCAGCAGGATGATCGCCGGGCTGAGCGCCGGGTGGGTGTGCAGCAGGTGCTGGACGCGCTGGGCGGGGGAGTGGCGGCGGCGCTCCAGCTCCGCCGCCGCGCTGCCCGGTTCGATGGTCAGCCCCAGCACTTGTCCGCGCCCTCGGTCGTGTCGATGCTCTCGACGCCGTCGGCCGGCGTGTCCGTCACCAGCGCGACCCCGGTGTTGAAGAAGTCGAGGCCGTCGCTGGGCTGCGGCGGCTCGCCGCCGCGTGCGATGTCGGCGATCGCCTTGACGCCCTCCGAGGCCATGAGCAGCGGGTACTGCTGCGACGTCGCGCCGATGCGGCCGTCCTTCACCGCCTGGACGCCGTCGCAGCCGCCGTCGACGGAGACGATCAGCACGCCCTCGGCGGCACCGGCCGCCTCGAGCGCGGCGTACGCCCCGGCCGCGGACGGCTCGTTGATCGTGTAGACGACGTTGATGTCGGGGTTGCGGGTCAGGCAGTTCTCCATCGCCGTGCGGCCGCCGTCTTCGGCGCCGCCGGTCGGCTCGTTGCAGACGATCTCGTAAGTGCCGCCGGAGTAGTTCCCCGTGGGCGCCTCGTCGCCGTTGCGGGTCTCATCGGCGACGTCGATGCCCATGCCGGACAGGAAGCCCTGGTCGCGGCTGTAGTCGACCGAGACGATCTTGTCGTTGAACAGGTCGAGCAGCGCGATGGTGGCCGGCTGCCCGCCCAGCTGCGCCGCCGTCCACTGGCCGATCAGCTCGCCGGCCTCGACGTTGTCCGTGGCGAAGGTGATGTCGACGGTGTCGGCCGGGTCGGGCGGGGTGTCCAGCGCGATGACGTAGAGGCCGGCGTCGCGGGCCCGCTCGATCGCCGGGTTGACGCCGGGGCCGTTGGGCGTGATGAGGATGCCCTGCTGGCCCGCGGCGATGGCGTTCTCGATGGCCTGGATCTGGCCGTCCTCGTCGCCGTCCTCGGCGCCCGCGGCGATGGTGAGGTCGACGTTCTCCTCCTCGGCGACCTCCTTCGCGCCGTCCTGCATGGCGACGAAGAACGGGTTGATCGAGTCCTTGGTGATGAGGGTGACGGCGACGCTGTCGCCCTCGCCGGCTGTGGACGCCTGGTCGTCGGAGCCGCCGCACGCGCTCGCCGTGAGCAGCGTGGCCGCCGCGAGCGCGACGGGCGCGGCGAGCCGGCGCCGTCCGGAGCGGGAGAGAGTCATGGTGGATTCCTTCTGTTCGTGGGTGCTGACGGTCACGACACAGGCCCGACCTGGACGTTCTGGATGACGGCGGTGCCGTTGTCGACGTTGAGGCCGAACTGGCCGCCGGCGATGGTGTCGTCGACGGCGTCGAAGACGGGCGCCGCGGCGAGCGTCGCCATAGCGGACCGGACTCTCCTGCGCATACGTCCCAGCTCCCTTGCCAGTGATCGTGAAACCGGAGATGAAAGGCGCCGAGGCGTGGCGTCTGACAACCTTGTCAGGGGAGTCTGAGGGCTCAAGGCCCGCGTGTCAATACTTGCTTTCAGCGGTGTTACGGGGCGATGATGCGGACCGGTACGACGGTCTGACAATGTTGTCAAGCCTGGCCTGGAGGCGGCGCGGCCCGTGCCGGTACTGTGTCGATCGGAGGGGTCCATGACCGAACACGCCGATCCGGTGACCACGCCGTACCGGCCGCGGGCGACGCTGCGCGACGTCGCCGCCATGGCGGGCGTCAGCATGAAGACGGTGTCGCGGGTGGTCAACGGCGAGGCCGGCGTCACGCCGCAGAAGGTCGACGCGGTCCGGCTGGCCGTCAGCCGGCTCGATTACCGGCCGAACGTGTCGGCCAGCGCGCTGCGCCGGTCCAGCCGGCGCACGGCCGCCATCGGCACCGTGCTCGAGGACCTCGCCAACCCGTTCTCCAGCGCCCTGTTGCGCGCCGTCGAGGACGTCGCGAACGAGAAGCGCGTGCTCATCCTCGCCGGCAGCGTGGACGAGGACCAGCAGCGCGAGCGGGCACTGGTCCGCGCGTTCACCGAGCGCCGGGTCGACGGCCTCATCATCGCACCGGTCGGTGAGGACCAGGGCTACCTGCGGACGGAGATGGAGGCCGGCACGCCGCTGGTGTTCGTCGACCGCCAGCCGCAGGGCCTGCTCGCCGACTGCGTGCTCTCCGACAACGAGGCCGGCGCGCGCAATGCCGTGCACCAGCTCGCCGAGGTCGGGCACCGCCGCATCGCCTACCTCGGCGACCTCGCCATCATCCCGACCGCTCAGCAGCGCTTCGCCGGCTACCAGCGGGGCCTGCTGGAGTGCGGGCTGCCGCTTGACCCCGCGCACGTCGTACACGACCTGCACACCATCGACGACGCCGCTCGCGCGACCACGGCGCTGCTGCGGTCCGAGGGTGCGCCGACGGCGCTGTTCGCCAGCCAGAACCTGGTCACCATCGGCGCCATCACCGCGCTGCAGGAGCTCGGACTGGAGCAGGGCGTCGCGCTGTTCGGCTTCGACGACTTCCCGCTCGCCGACCTGCTCAAGCCGCGGGTCAGCGTCGTCGCTCAGGACCCGGCCGCGATGGGCCGGGCCGCCGCGGAGCTGCTGTTCGAGCGGCTCGACGGCGAGCGCGACCGGCCGCGGCGGATCCTCCTGCCGACGACGACCGTGTTGCGCGGCTCGGGCGAGATCCCGCCGGGGCGCCCATGACGGCGGTGGACGGCGCCGTCGTCGTGGGGGAGGCGCTCACCGACGTCATCGTCGAGCGTGACGGCTCGCAGACCCGGCATCCGGGCGGCAGCCCGGCGAACGTCGCCTACGGGCTCGGGCGGCTCGGCCGGCGGACCGCGTTGATCACCGAGCTGGGCGCCGACCGGGACGGCGACGCGATCAGGGCGCATCTCGCCTCCGCCGGCGTCGAGGTCCGCACGCAGTGGAGCGCCGCGCGGACGTCGTCGGCGATCGCGAGCCTCGGGGTGGACGGCTCGGCCGACTACCGGTTCGAGCTGACCTGGGACCTCGGCCCGGTCGCGCTGACGGAGGCGCCGCTGGTGCTGCACACCGGCTCGCTGGCGACGACGGTCGCGCCCGGGGCGGCGGCGGTCGAGCGGCTGCTCGGCGCCGTACGTCAGGACACCACGACCAGCTACGACCCCAACATCCGGCCGGCGCTCATGGGCCCGGCCGCCGAGCTGCGCGAGCGAGTCGAACGGCTCGTCGCGGCCAGCGACGTCGTCAAGGCCAGCGACCAGGACACCGCCTTCCTCGAACCGGGCCGTGACCCGGCCGACGTCGCGCGCGACTGGCTGCGGCTCGGTCCGGCGTTGGTCGTCGTCACGCTGGGCGGCGCCGGCGCCGTCGCCGTCACCCGCCGGGACGAGGTGCGGGTGCCGGCCGCGACGGTCACCGTCGCGGACACCGTCGGCGCGGGCGACTCCTTCACCGCCGGCCTGCTCGACGGGCTGTGGCGCGAGGACCTGCTCGGCGGCGCCGCGCGGCCGCGGCTGCGCGAGATCCCCGCCGCGGTCGTCGAGCGGGTGGTGCGCCGCGCCACGCTGGCCGCCGCCGTCACCGTCTCGCGGGCCGGCGCCAACCCGCCCACCCGCGACGAACTCGACGCCGTCGCCCGGTCGGGCGCCGCCTGACCCGCTCAGCTGTCCGGGCGCACCTCGAGATCGACGGTGTGCGGATGGGTCGGCTCGCCGGGCCCGGTCCAGAACTCGGTGGCGCTGCCCTCGGGCGACTCGACCAGAACGACGAACTGGACCAGCCCGGCCTCGTCCACCGGCAGCTCCGTCCGCCGGCCGGCCGGGATCCGCAGCTCGTACCGGCCGTCCGGGCCGCTCGAGGTCGCGGCGACGGGGGTGAGCGGATGGAGGAACGGGTCGATGGTGGCCAGTTGTTCGTCGGTGGGCTCGGTGGTCAGTTGCACCAGCGCCTCCGCGACTGCCGTGCCGTCGGCGCGCAGGACGCGCCCCCGGACGACCACCGGCTCGGACAGCTGCGCGGAGTCGGGGATCCCGGGCACCAGCGTCGCCGTGGGCGTCGCGCTGGCCGCCGGCGTCGGCGCCGGCAGCGCGCTGGGGTCGGCGGCGTCCCGCTCGCCGCTGGAGCAGGCGGCGAAGAGCACGGCCACGACGACGGCAGCGGGCGTCCGGTGCGCCATGCCGCCAGTGTATGAGGAGCCAACTGGACGAAGAGTGGCTCTCCTGCTGCTGCGGTGGGTCCGTGCGGGTGGCGATGGATGAGGGATCCGGGTAGCCAGACAACCCGGATCCCTCATTCATTTCAGCCGTCGCCCGGACGGGTGGACCGAGTTCGCGGGGCGTCTCGCATGGTGAGAGGCAGCTCACATTAACGAAATCGTGACCCGGGCTGTCGTGCGCCGGTCGCCGGTGCCACCGTGAACCGGAGCCGGTCCTGGACAGCAACCACCACCCGCGATGTCAGCGGCCCGTCGTCGCGCACAGACGCGGCGCCCGCCGCAGCGTGCCGGCCCGCCCGTGTCTGACACGGGCCGCGGCGTTGTCAGTGACCGGACAACGGCCGCCCGGACAGCGGACACACCCTGTCCGCCCGGCCCGCCGGAGCATCGGCCGACACCGCCACCAACCTCCGGCCGGGCGGCGAGCGACGGCGTTGACACTGGTCAGCGGCCCGGCCTCTACTGGCGGCCAGCCCGCCGCCCCGCAGCAGCCAGCCCTCAGAGCCGATCCACCGAGCCGATCCACAGAGAGGACGGAAGCAATGACGCTCCCACCCACGGCCCGCCGCCAGGCGACACGCCGCGGCATCCAGGCCGGCCTGGCGCTCTGCCTGGGCGCCACGCTGGCGGCCTGCGCCGGCAGCGCCGACCCCGAGGAGTCCGCCGGCGGCGGGGACGAGCAGACCGTCACGTTCCGCTCGTGGAGCCCGATCGAGCAGACCACGCGGCAGATGATCGACTCGTTCACCGAGGCCAACCCGGATGTCACGATCGACGCGACGATCTTCAACTATCCGGAGTACATCGTCGACCTGCAGACGCGGGCGTCGTCGGGCACCATGCCGGACATCGTCGGGCTGCAGCCAGGGGCGCTGACCCAGCAGTACCGCGAAAAGCTGATGCCGCTGGAGGAGTGCGCCACCCGGGTCTGGGGCGACGACTGGGAGAGCCGGTTCCACCCGGTCGGCCTCGAGCAGGCCCGCATGGGCAACCCCGACGGCGACGAGCACTACTACGCGCTGCCGCTGCTGGTGCAGACGGTGAACCTGTGGGCGAACGCGGAGCTGCTCGACGCCGCCGGGATCGAGCCGCCGGCGACGTGGGAGGACCTGCAGGCCGCGGTCGCGACCCTCCGCGACGCCGGTGACGCCGCGCCGTTCCTGCTGCCGGCGAAGGACGGCTGGCTCCGCAACGTCGTGTTCCTGCAGATCGCCAACAACCTCGAGCCGGGCCGCGTCTACCAGGCGGAGAACGGCGAGGTCCCGTGGACCGACGCCCGCATCGTCGAGGCGTTCGACTACTGGAGCAGGCTGTTCACCGAGGGCATCGCCCAGGACGGCGCGCTCGCGCTGGACTCGTACCCGAACGGCGTCAACCAGTTCGAGGCCGGCAACGCCGCGATGATCCCGCTCGGCGCCTGGTGGATCCAGCAGTCCGACCCGTCGAAGGCGGAGATCGCACCGCTGTCGGAGGGCATGGCCGGCTACGAGCCGTTCCTGTTCCCGACGCTGCCGGGCGGCGCGCCGGAGCCGCAGCTGGTCGGCGGCATCGACGTCGCGCTGGGCATCTCCGCCGACGCCGCAAACCCGGACCTGGCCTGCGACGTGCTCACCGACTGGATCGCCGGCGACGGCGCCCAGGTGCTGATCAACACGTTCAACGACCTGCCCGCGGTGACCGGCCTCGACCCGCAGGAGTTCACCAGCGACAAGCAGGAGCAGATCTGGACCCAGCTGACCCAGGACTGGATGCCGCGGGTGCAGTGGTCGCGGTACTTCCAGAGCCCGGAGATCGACACCGCCGTCGCCGACGCGCTCGCCGGCGTCGCCGCGGGCCAGCTGACGCCGCAGCAGGCCGCCGAGTCGGTCCAGGCCGTGCAGGACCAGCAGGACTGATGGCCGCGTACACCTCCGACGTCCAGGTGACCCGCGCCCCCCGGGTCACCGGGACCGGCCCACGCCGCCCGGCGCGCCGGCTCACCCGCGAGCGCCTGGTCGCGCTGGGCTTCATCGCACCGGCGGTCGCGCTGTTCGCCGTCTTCGTGGTCTACCCGATCGTCTTCAACATCCAGGCCAGCCTGCTCGACTGGGACGGCGTCAGCGCCGGCACCCCGGCCGGGCTGGACAACTACCGCGACCTGCTCGCCGACCCGACGTTCCACACGACGCTGCGGAACTCGGCGCTGTGGATCGGGCTGACGATCGTCCCGCAGGCCGCGCTCGGCTTCGCGCTGGCCTGGCTGCTCAACACCCGCCTGCGCGGCCGGACGGTGTACCGGACGCTGTTCTTCCTGCCGGCGGTGCTGTCGCCGGTGGTCGTCGGCATCGTCTGGCAGCGGCTGCTGGACCCATTCAATGGCGTGCTCGCCCAGCTCGGCCGGGCCACCGGCATCGACGTGCTGACGCGGGCGTACCTGTCGGACCCGTCGACGGCCATCATCGCGGTGATCGTGGTGAATGTCTGGATGTGGACCGGCTTCTCGATGCTCTTCTACCTCGCCGGGCTGCAGCTGGTCGACCACAACGTCGTCGAGGCGGCCCGCATCGACGGCGCGACCGGCTGGCAGCTGATCCGCCGCATCGTGCTGCCGCTGCTCAAGCCGACGCACCTGGCGCTGCTGCTGCTCGGCATCATCGGCTCGCTGAAGACCTTCGAGCTGGTGTGGGTGCTCACCGAGGGCGGGCCGAACCACGCGTCGGAGCTGATGCCGACCTACCTGTTCAAGCAGGCGTTCCAGCTGCAGTCGTTCGGCTACGGCGCGACCATCGCGGTCGTCCTGCTGGTCGTCGCGGTCGGCTCGTCGCTGGCGATGCTGCGCACGTTCGGCTCGCGCTTCATCACCGGGGAGCGATCGTGAAGCGGCAGCGGGACGTGGACGCGGCGCCGCGGTGGGCGCACTGGGTGCTCGGCCCGCTCGCGGTGCTGTGGATGGTCCCGGTGGTCATGGTCGTCGGCATCTCGCTGCTGCCGACGTCGAACCCGGGGACGACGGCGCTCGGGCTGCTGCCCGAGGAGCCGACGCTGCGCAACTACGTGACGATCTTCCAGACGAACCCGATCGGCCGGCATCTGCTCAACAGCCTGCTGGTGTCGGTGCCGTCGATCGTGCTGGTGCTCCTGCTCGGGTCGATGACGGCGTTCGCGCTGGCCCGGCTGCGGGTGCCGTTCAAGGGCGTGGTGTTCGTCGGGCTGATCCTGGCGCTGGTGCTGCCGATGGCCGGCGTGGTGACGGCGATGTTCAAGATCCTGCAGGGGCTGGGGCTGTACGACAACCTGCTCGGCCTCGTCCTCGCCTACACCGCGCTGGGCCTGCCGTTCGCCGTCATCATGATCCGCACCACGTACCTCGCCATTCCGGACGAGACGTACGAGGCGGCGCTGGTGGACGGCTCGTCGACGTGGACGATCTTCTGGCGCATCTACTTCCCGCTCGGCAAGGCGGCCGCCGCCGTCGTCGTGGTCTGGCAGCTGATGATGAGCTGGAACGACTTCCTGCTGCCGCTGGTCGCGATCGGCGACAACCACCTCAAGCCGCTCACGCTGGTGCCGCTGGCCTACCGCGGCATCTACCTGAGCCAGCCGGGCGCGCTGTTCGCCGTGCTGGTGCTGATCTCCGTGCCCATCGTGGTGGTGTACCTGTCGGTGCAGCGCTACCTGGTCAACGGGCTGGCGGGGTCGGTCAAGTGAGCTTCCTGGGCATCGACCTCGGCACCACCGGGTCGCGGGTCGCGGCGTACGACGCGGACGGCCACGAACTGGCGGCGCAGGCGCAGCGCACCGCCGTCGTCCGCCCGGCGCCGGGCCGCGCGGAGATCGACGCCGACGCCGTCCGGGCCGCCGTGGGCCGGCTGGTCGGCGAGGTGGCCGCGGACCCGGCCGTCGCCGCCGACCCGGTCGAGGCGCTCTCGTTCTCCACCCTCGGCGAGGCGATCGTCCCCGTCGGGCCGGACGGGGCGGCGCTCGGGCCGGCGCCGCTGAGCATGGACCTGCGCGGCACGGCGTCGGCGGAGAAGCTGGCGGCGGCGCTCGGCGGCGACCGCGTCCAGGCGATCACCGGCCAGCCGCTGCACCCGATGTTCTCCGTGCACAAGGTCCGCGAGCTGCTGCCCGGCGGCGCGCTCCCGGCGGCCGTCCGGACGGTCGACGACCACGTCGCCGGCTGGTTCGGCGCCGCGCCCGCGATAGACCTGACGATGGCGGCCCGGACCGGTGCGTTCGACGTCACCGCCGGGCGCTGGTCCGACGAGATCCTCGGCGCGCTGGACGTCCCCACGGCACTGCTGTCCGAGCCGGTCCTGGCCGGGACGGTGATCGGCGCGGTGACGGCGGGCGCGGCCGCGGCGACCGGGCTGCGTCCCGGCACCCCGATCGTCGCCGGGGTGCACGACCAGGCCGCCGCGTTCGACGTCGACCCGAAGAAGGTCGGGCAGGATCTCGCC
>NZ_SMLB01000053.1 GCF_004349105.1 Jiangella aurantiaca | reverse complement strand
GCCACCCCCACGTCGCCGACCCCGGTGTCCCGTACACCCGGAACCAGTACAGCCCGGGCCGGCGGCGTTCCCACGTCGGTACGCCGGCCGCCCGTTCGACGGCACCGAGCACCGTCTCGAGGTGCATGATCGCTCGTGCGTCGGCGAGCCCGGCGGCGGACAGCCCGGTGGCCAGCATTTCCAGCGCCAGTGACCGTTGCCGGTCGGTCAGCTCACCCAGCGCGATCCCGGGCCGGGACCGCGGCAGGTACGTGAACGTGCGCCGGTCGGACGCGTCGAACGGCGCGGCCGCCCGCGCCAGCTCGTCAGGGTCGAGCGCGGCGAGGAACGTCGTCGCCGCGGCGGTCATCGGATCCGTCATCGAGCACCACTCTGCCAGGCGCCGGCGGGCCCTCAGGTGGTGCCATCACAAGGTTTCTCGACCGTCGACACGATCGCCGACGTAGTACGACACGAGATTTCGTGCCGAACGGGGTCATCGCTGCGGCAAGGGAATGGCGACGGTGGGACGGTCGCTGACAGTCCTTGTCAGTGTCAGCCCGTCACCATCGGTCCATGGAGACAACGCTGGAAGGCAAGGTCGCGCTCGTCGCGGGGGCGTCCCGCGGCGCGGGGCGGGGGATCGCCGTCGAGCTCGGGGCGGCCGGCGCGACGGTGTACTGCACCGCTCGCAGCACGCGGGCGCAGCGGTCGGAGCAGGATCTGCCCGAGACCATCGAGGAGACCGCGGAGCTGGTGACCGCGGCCGGCGGTACTGGCATCCCGGTGCAGGTCGACCACCTGGTGCCCGACCAGGTGAAGGCGCTGGTCGACCGCATCGACGCGGAGCAGGGGCGGCTGGACGTCCTGGTCAACGACATCTGGGGCGGCGAGCTGCTGTTCGGCTGGGGCGAGACGGTGTGGGAGCACTCCCTGCAGAAGGGGCTGCGGGTCCTCCGGCTCGCCGTCGACACGCACATCGTCACCAGCCACTTCGCGCTGCCGCTGGTGATCCGCACGCCGGGCGGGTTGGTGGTCGAGATGACCGACGGCACGGCGGACTACAACGCGACGAACTACCGGGTGTCGTTCTTCTACGACCTCGCGAAGGCGTCGGTGCTGCGGATGGGGTTCGCCCTGGCCAACGAGCTGGCGCCGCACGGAGCGACGGCGGTCGCGCTGACGCCGGGCTGGCTTCGCTCGGAGCTGATGCTGAGCCATTTCGGCGTCACCGAGCAGAACTGGCGCGATGCGCTCGAGGGGCAGCCGCACTTCGCGATCTCGGAGACGCCGCGATACGTCGGCCGGGCGGTCGCGGCGCTGGCCGCCGACCCGGAGGTCGCGCGGTGGAACGGGCAGTCGCTGTCCAGCGGCCAGCTGGCGCAGGTCTATGGTTTCACTGACCTCGACGGCAGCCGCCCGGACGCCTGGCGGTACTTGGTGGAGGTGCAGGACGCCGGCAAGCCCGCCGACGTCAGCGGGTACCGCTAGGACCGAGAGGCGACCGCGAGGTCGCAGGCGGCGGCGAGTCCCGCAAGGGAAGGGATGGGAGAGTAGATGACGACGGACTCGGCCGGCCGCATCCGCTGGGGCATCCTCGGCACCGGCGGCATCGCCGCCTCGTTCGCCCGCGACCTGCAGCTGGTCGACGACGCCGAGGTGGTCGCCGTCGGGTCGCGCAGCGACGAGAGCGCCAGCGGCTTCGCCGGCCGGTTCGACGTGCCGCGGGCGTACGGCTCGTACGAGAAGCTGGTCGAGGACTCCGACGTCGACGTCGTCTACGTCGCCACGCCGCAGACGGCGCATGCCGCGAACGTCCGGCTCGCGCTCGAGGCCGGGAAGCCGGTGCTGTGCGAGAAGCCGTTCACCGTCACCGGCACCGAGGCCCGCGACGTCGTCGAGCTGGCGCGCGAGCGCGGGGTGTTCCTCATGGAGGCGATGTGGACGCGGTTCCTGCCGCACTTCCGCCGCATCGACCAGCTGCTGCGCTCGGGCGTGCTGGGCGAGATCACGACGGTGGTCGCCGACCACGGCCAGGCCATCCCGGCCAGCGGCGGCCACCGGCTGCATGACCCCGCGCTGGCCGGCGGCGCACTGCTCGACCTCGGCGTCTACCCGGTCTCGCTGGCGTCGTACGTGCTGGGCCGCCCGGCGGGCGTCACCGCCGCCGGCACGTTGCTGCCGAACGGCCTGGACGCCCAGACGTCGGCGGTGTTCACCTACGAGGGTGGCGCGCACGCCGTCGTCACCACCACACTGGGGGCGCGGACGGCGAACCGCGCGGTCATCACCGGCACTGCGGCGCGGCTGGAGGTCGACGACGTCTGGTACGCGCCGACATCGTTCTCGCTGCTCCGGCCGGGGTCGTCGCAGCCGGAGCGGTTCGAGCACACCCGGGTCGGCGGCGGGCTGCGCTACCAGGCCGTCGAGGTCGGCCGGCTGCTGCGCGCGGGCGCCACCGAGAGCGACATCATGCCGCTGGACGAGACGGTGGCGATCATGGAGACGCTCGACGAGATCCGCCGGCAGATCGGGCTGCGCTTCCTCGGCGAGTAGGCGGCCCGCTGGCCCCGAGCACGGTGCGGCGATGTAGGGCATCATCCTCCTGAGGAGGGGGCCATGACATCCATGCTCATGCCGGGCGTGACGGAGACTCGTCATCCGACGCCGCGGCTCACCGTCAACACGCTCACGGTGGCCGGCCGTGACACCGGGCAACCGATCGTCTTCGTCCACGGCAACGTATCGTCCAGCGTGTTCTGGCAGCCGGCCATGCTCGGGCTGCCGGAGCGGTTCCGCCCGGTCGCGGTCGACCTGCGCGGCTTCGGCGGCACCGAGACGCTGCCGGTCGACGCTGCCCGCGGCGTGCGCGACTACGCCGACGACGTCGCCGGGCTGCTCGACACTCTCGGGCTGGACGGGGCGCACCTGGTCGGCTGGAGCATGGGCGGCGCCGTCGTGCTGCAGCTGCTGCTTGATGCGCCGGCGCGGTACCCGTCGGTCACGCTGGTCAACCCGGTGTCGCCCTACGGGTTCGGCGGTACCCGTGGCGCGGACGGCGCGCTGGCCGATCCGGCGGCGGCGGGATCCGGCGGCGGCGCGGCGAACCCCGACTTCGTGGCACGGCTGCGCGACGGCGACCGTGGCGACGACGCCGCTCTGTCGCCCCGTCAGGTCATGCTGTCGTCGTACGTGAAGCCGCCGTTCGTGCCCGAGCACGCCGATGCCTACGTCGAGTCGATGCTGACCACCGCCGTCGGCGACGACCACTATCCCGGCGACTCCGTGGCCACCGACGCCTGGCCGGGCGTGGGGCCGGGCACCCGCGGCGTGCTCAACACGATGGCGCCGACGCACCTGCGGCTCGACGGGCTCGACGCCATCGACCCGAAGCCGCCGATCCGCTGGATCCGCGGCTCCGACGACGTCATCGTCTCCGACACGTCGCTGTTCGACCTCGCCTACCTCGGCTCCATCGGCGCGGTGCCGGGCTGGCCGGGCGAGGAGGCGGCGCCGCCTCAGCCGATGGTCGCGCAGACCCGCGCCGTCCTCGACGCCTACCGCGCGGCGGGCGGCGTCACCAGCGAGACCGTCATCGACGGCACCGCGCACAGCCCGCACATCGAGAAACCGGACGAGTTCGTGGCGGCACTGGTCAGCGGGCTGGACACCCGATGACGCTCGGGGTCGCGGTCGACGGGGGGACGCTCGCGGTCCACGAGCTGGGACGGGGCCCGGCCGGCGCCCCCGTCGTCATGGCGCTGCACGGCATCACCGCGAACGCGCTCGCCTTCGGCGCGGTCGCGCACGCGCTGGACGGTCAGGTCCAGCTGCTCGCACCCGACCTGCGCGGCCGGGCCGACAGCCGGTCGATCCGCGGGCCGTGGGGGCTGGCGGCGCACGCCGCCGACGTCGTCGCGGTGCTCGACGCCGCACGGGTGGAGTCGGCGGTGCTGCTGGGCCACTCGATGGGCGCCTACGTCGCCGCGCTGACGGCGTACCTGTACCCGTCCCGGGTGTCGTCGCTGGTGCTGATCGACGGCGGCGTCGGGTTCCCCGCGCCGGAAGGCGACATCGACGCGGCGCTGGACCAGGTGATCGGGCCGGCCATGCGGCGCCTCACCATGACGTTCGCCGACGAGGCCGCCTATCTGGACTTCTGGCGCGAGCATCCGGCGATCGGCCCGGCCCTCGATGCGTCGTACGGCGACCTGTTGACGGCCTACCTGCGGCACGACCTCGTCGGTCCCGAAGGCGAGCGCCGCTCGTCATGCGTGCTCGACGCCGTGCGGGCCGACGGCGCAGACGTCCTGGCCGACCCGGTCGTGCTGCGGTCACTGCGCGACGGCACGGTGCCGGCAACCTTGCTGTACGCCGCGCGCGGCGTCCAGGACGAGCCGCAGGGCCTGCTCGACGCCGGCCGCATCGCGGCGGCTGGCCTGCCACCGACGGTCCGCGTCATCCCCGCCGGCGGCGTCAACCACTACACCGTCCTGTTCGAACCCCAGGCGGTCCGGCTGATCGCGTACGCCGTCGGCACCTCGGTCTAAGGCCAAGGCCGACCGCGAGGTCCCAGGCGGCGGCGAGTCCCACAAGGGAAAGGAAATCAGCGGGCGGACCAACCGCCGTCGATGACGAGGTCGGTGCCGGTGATCGACTGGGCGGCCGGGCTGGCGAGATAGGCGACCGCCTCGGCGACCTCGTCGGGCTCGATCAGGCGTTTGATCGCCTCGTTGGCCAGCATGATCTCGCTGACGACGCGGTCTTCGGGCAGGCCGTGCACCGTGGCCTGGTCGGCGATCTGCGCCTCGACCAGCGGCGTGCGGACGTAACCGGGATTGACGCAGTTCGAGGTGACGCCGTGGGGCGCGCCCTCGAGCGCCGTCACCTTCGACAGCCCCTCGAGTCCGTGCTTCGCGGCGACGTAGGCCGACTTGAACGGGCTGGCCCGCAGGCCGTGCGCACTGGAGATGTTGACGACGCGGCCCCACTCGCGCGCGTACATGCCCGGCAGCGCGGCGCGGATGAGCAGGAACGGCGCCTCGAGCATGAGCCGGAGCATGAACGCGAACCGGTCCGGTGGGAACTCCTCCAGCCGGGCGACGTGCTGGATGCCGGCGTTGTTGACCAGGACGTCGACGTCGAGCTGGACACTCGCCAGCGCGGCGGTGTCCGCGAGGTCCACCTGCCACGGCTCGCCGCCGACGTCGCCGGCCACGGACGCCGCGCGCTCGCCGTCGACGTCGGCGACGATGACGTGCGCGCCGGCCGCACCCAGCCGCCGGGCCACCGCGGCGCCGATGCCGCTGCCGCCGCCGGTGACCAGCGCCCGCCGCTCGGTCAGATCCAGTTCCACCATGGCCGGACTCTATGCCCTGGAGGATCATCTGACTACGGTCAGAGAATGGATGAGACGATGGTCGCGCAGGTGCGGCGGTTCAACCGGGTCGTCACGCAGCAGGTCGGTGCGCTCAACGACCGGTTCCTGGCCCGCGACCGGCCGCTGGGGGAGTCGCGGCTGCTGTGGGAGATCGGTGCCGACGGCCGCGACGTGCGGTCGCTGCGCACGGCGCTCGATCTCGACTCCGGCTACGTGAGCCGGCTGCTGCGCTCGCTGGAGTCGGCCGGCCTGGTGGCGACGGAGCCCAGCGGGGCCGATCGGCGGGTGCGGCTGGCCCGGCTCACTGACGCCGGGCGGGCCGAGCGGCGGCTGCTGGACGAGCGCAGCGACGAGCTCGCCGCGCTGCTGCTCGCGACGCTGCCGGAGCGGCAGCGCGAGCGGCTGGTCGCGGCGATGGCCGAGGTGGAGCGCCTGTTGACGGCGGCGACGGTGCGCGTCGCTCCGGCCGATCCGGACGACGCCGCGGCGAGGCACTGCCTGCGCGCCTACGCCGCCGAGCTCAACGCGCGGTTCGAGGGCGGCTTCGACCCCGCTCGCAGCATCCGCGCCGATGCCGCCGACCTGCGTCCGCCGGCCGGGCTGCTGCTGGTCGCGACGCTGCACGGTGCACCGGTGGGCTGCGGTGCGCTGAAGCTGCACGGCGCCGAGCCGGCCGAGCTGAAGCGCATGTGGGTCGACGAGTCCGCGCGCGGGCTGGGCATCGGCCGCCGGCTGCTGGCCGAGCTGGAACGGCACGCCGCGGAGCACGGCGCGCCCGCCGTCCGGCTCGAGACGAACGCGGCGCTGACGGAGGCGATCGCGCTCTACCGGTCGGCCGGATACGCCGAGGTCCCGGCGTTCAACGCCGAGCCGTACGCCCACCACTGGTTCGAGAAGCCCCTCCCGCCGCAGGCCTGACGACCCGACCTGCGACAATGGGGTCATGGCGGAACGCAAGCCGCCCGGCATGGGCTTCGAGACGTGGATCGACAAGCAGGTCCGCGAGGCTCAGGAGCGCGGCGAATTCGACGACCTGCCGCTCACCGGCAAGCCGCTGCCGCCCCGCCGTCCAGGCGACGAGTACGCCTGGATCCGCGAGAAGCTGGCCAGCGAGGGCGAGTCCGCCGACGCCCTGCTGCCGACGCCGCTGCGGCTGCGCAAAGAGATCCACAAGCTGCCCGAGACGCTCCGCGACGTCCGGTCCGAGCAGGCGGTTCGCGACGTCGTCGGCGAGCTGAACGAGCGCATCGTGCAGTGGCTGCGCGCGCCGTCCGGCCCGAACATCCCGGTCGGGCCGGTCGACGCCGACGCCGTCGTCGCCGAGTGGCGCGTCGCCAGGGCCGAGCGCCTGGCCGCCGAACGGCAGGTCACTCAGGAACGCGCCGCCGCGGCCGAGCAGGCGGCCGCCGCCGCACGTGCCGCCGAGGAGGCCCGCAGCAGCGGCAACCCGCTCAGCCCGCTCACCTGGCTCAATTGGTGGCGCCGCCAGATCGGACGCCGGGGAGACCGAACGCCCTGACGAGCTCCGGATCGCGGAAGACCGTCACCCGGTCGATCCGGCCGCCGGCCGTCGTCAGCAGCATCAGGCCGTGCGCCCGGTGCACGCCGTCGTCGCCGCGCTTGTACATCGCGTGCGCCGGCTGCCCGTTGGCCCGGGTCTCGATCGTCAGCATGTCGCCGGACGCGCCGAGCCGCGACGCCAGGAACCGGCCGATCGCCTCGGCACCGCGGAACCACGTCGCGTGCGGCGGCATCTCCAGCACGGCGTCGCGGGCCAGCAGCCGGACCAGCCCATCGACGTCGGCGTGCTCGAACGCGGCCACGTACCGGTCCAGCAGCTCGCGCTGCCGCGCGTCGGACGGCTCCGGCGCGACGCGCGCGACGCCGTCCGCGTCGAGCCCGGCCAGTTGCGCCCGTGCCCGCCGCAGCGCGCTGTTGACCGCGGTCGTCGTCGTGTCGAGCAGCCGCGCCACCTCAGCGGCCCGCCAACGCAGCACGTCACGCAGGATCAGCACCGCCCGCTGCCGCGCCGGCAGGTACTGCAGCGCGGCGACCAGCGCCAGCCGGGTGCTCTCCCGGCCGACAGCGATCGCGGCGGGGTCGCCGGCATGCGAGTCGGCGACGGCGTCCGGGAACGGCTCCAGCCATGCCACATCGGTGAGCGGCGGGTCGAGTGGCGCGTCCGGGTCGGCGCTCGGGCTGCCCAGCCCCGACGGCAGCGCGCGGCGGCCGCGGCTCTCCAGCGCGCGCAGGCAGGCCCGGGTCGCGATCGTATAGAGCCAGGTCCGCAGCGACGCCCGGCCCTCGAACCCGTCGTAACCGCGCCACGCCCGCAGGTACGTCTCCTGGACGGTGTCCTCGGCGTCGTGCAGCGAGCCGAGCATGCGGTAGCAGTGGGCCAGCAGCTCCCGGCGGTACGGGTCGGTCTGCCGGGCGAACTCGTCGGCCCGCGCCTCGGACATCACGGTCATCGATCCTCCTCGTCGTGCGCTCTCCATCGGTACAGATCCGCCCGGCCTCGGGAAGTCATCGGTGCGGCGAGTTCCGGAGTGCTCGCGGATCTGCCTGGGTGACGGATTCATGAAACCGAAGGAGTCGCACGATGAGCTCGCGCTCACACCGGGCCTGGGTGCTGGCCCTCACCTCGATCGCCTCACTCATGGTCGCACTGGACACCCTGATCGTCACGGTCGCCCTGAGCACCATCAGGTCCGATCTCGGTGCCACGCTGGAAGAGCTGGAATGGACGGTCACCGCCTACAGCCTGAGCCTGGCCGTGCTGTTGATGACCGGATCGGCGCTGGGCGACCGGTACGGCCGCAAGCGGCTGTTCGCCATCGGCCTGCTGGTGTTCACCGCAGCGTCGGCGGCGTGCGCGCTGGCGCCCGGGATCGGCTGGCTGATCGCGGCCCGGACCGCCCAGGGCGCCGGCGCCGCGCTGCTGATGCCGCTGTCGCTGGCGATCCTCAGCGCGGCGTACCCGCCCGAGCGCCGCGGCCGGGCGATGGGCATCTTCATGGGCGTGACCGGCCTCTCGGTGGTCGGCGGGCCGCTGCTGGGCGGGGCCATCACCGAGGGCGCGTCGTGGGAGTGGATCTTCTGGCTGAACGTGCCGCTCGGGCTGCTGGTCCTGCCGTTCGTGCTGACGCGGATCGAGGAGACCCGCGGCGGTGACACCGGGCTCGACCTCCCCGGCCTCGTGCTGGGCACGGCCGCGGCGTTCGGGCTGGTGTGGGGGCTGGTCCGCGGCAACGTCGCCGGCTGGGGCAGCGCGGAGGTCGTGACGGCGCTGGTGCTGGGCGCCGCGCTGCTGGGAGCCTTCGTGGCGTGGGAACGGCGAGCGCCGGAACCGATGCTGCCGCTGCGCTTCTTCCGATCCCGGGCGTTCTCCGCCGGCAACGCCACCGCGTTCCTGCTGACCGCGTCGCTGTTCGGGACGCTGTTCCTCATCGCCCAGTTCATGGAGATCGGCCTGGGGCGCACGCCGTTCGAAGCCGGCCTGCGACTGGTGCCCTGGACCGGCTGTCTCATGGTCGTGGCGCCGATCGCCGGTGCGCTGGTCGACCGGCTGGGCGAGCGGCCATTCCTCGTCGGCGGCCTGCTGCTGCAGGCCGGCGGGTTCGGCTGGCTGGCCTTGATCGCCGAGCCGGGCATGGCGTACGCACCGCTGGTCGCGCCGCTGGTCGTCAGCGGCGTCGGCATCGCGATGGCGATCCCCGCCACCCAGAACTCCGTGGTGGGCGCCGTGCCCCCGCACATGATCGGCAAGGGCGCCGGCACGAACACCATGCTCCGGCAGCTGGGCGGGGTCTTCGGCATCGCCGTGCTGGTGGCGGTGTTCGCCGGCTGGGGCGGCTACGCGTCATCGCAGGCGTTCACCGACGGGTTCGTCGCCGCCCTGGCCGGCGCCGCGCTGCTGGCCCTCCTCGGCGCCGCCGCCGGGTTGCTGATCCCCCGGCGGCGGACGACGGCGGGCGCCGAGGACGGCGCGACGGACCGCCCGCGCGAGGTGGTCAGGAGCTGAAGTACTCCGTGAGCACCGGGACCTGCACGGCCGCCTTCACCATGTGAGTCTGGCCGGGCAGGGTCCGGTGCTGCGCGTTCGGCAGCACCTCGGCGAGCCGGCGCTGGCTGTTGCGCATGTACTCGGGGCTCTTGCCGCCGTCCATGACCAGCGTCGGCTGGGTGACCGAGGACCACTGGTCGGCCGGGAACGGCTTGCCGTAGCCGGCGTCGCCGAGCACGCGGTAGTCGTACGGGATGGTGTGGGCGACGGCCTTGAGCTTCTTCCACACCGGGGTGAGCCGCATGATCGCTACGACGAACGACGGCGTGCCGACCGTCTTCATGAACAGCTTGACGGCGTCGCTGCGGCGGTCTGCGGCGATCAGCTGCTCGGTGCGCTCGAGCAGGTCGGACGGCCAATGGGCGGCGGTGTTGTCGGTGACGGCCGGCAGCTCGTAGAGCGCGAGCTTCCGGATGCCGGCGCCGGGCCGCTTCGCCGCCTCGAGGGCCAGCGCGACGCCGGACGAGACACCGTACATGAACACCTCGCCGCCGGCCGCGGCGATCAGCGCCTCGAGGTCGTCGGCCTCGCGCTCGACGGCGTACGGCGCGGTGTCGCCGCTCTCGCCGCGGCCGCGCCGGTCGTAGTAGTAGACGGTGAACGTGGGGGCCAGGCCCTTGGCGACGTCGGCCATCGGGCCGAAGTCGCGGTAGCACAAGGCGCCGTCGACGAGGATCAGCGGCGGCCCGGAGCCGACCTTCGTGTACGCGATGGTCGTGCCGTCGGCCGAGGTGACGGTGCTGGACATGAGCGGGACTCTCCTTGGTGGGTTGGTGGTCAACCGAGGACGCGGGTCAGCCAGGCCTGCCAGGCGTCGTCGGTGTGGCGGTGCGCGTCGTCGGCGAAGACGTGGTGGGCGGCGATCATCGGACCCTGGAACCCCTGGAGGAACCGGATCAGCGCGCCGTTGGTGCGGATGCCGAGGGTGTCGGCGTTGACGTAGTAGACGACGCCGTCCTCGGCCGAGCCGTCCGCGAGCCGCAGCCGGACGCCGTCGCCGGGAGCGACCGGTGCGCTGAGCCCGAGCTCGGCGTGCAGCCTGGCCCAGGCGCGCTCCCAGTTGGCGACCGGCGGGCCGAACGCCGTGACGGGCGTGGCAGTGCGGCCGGCGAAGTGGGTGAGGTACTCGAACAGCGTCTGGAAGAACATCTCGTGGCCGCGCGACATCGCCTCGAACTCGTCGGCCCAGTCGTCGCCGGGGAGGAAGCCGCTGGCGACCACCCGCAGCGTGGTGCTGCCGCGGTCGCGGCCCTCGAGCAAGAACTCGTAGGCGACGAACCGGCCGTCGGGCGCCGGCTCGGTGCTGTAGGCCAGCCGCTTGCCGGGCTCCCACGCGGTGACGTCGTGCGCCGGCGCGTAGCCGCCGAAGTCGATCCGGACGCTGCCGTCGGGACCCGGCTCGACGTCGGCCCGGCCCATGAACCACGAGTCGATGCCGGGGCCGGTGGCGATGGCCTGCCAGATCTCCTCAGGAGTGGCGTCGAGGTCGGCCTGGTGCGTGGACCGGAACTCGTGACCCATCGTCAGGCCTCCTTCGACGCGGCGTCGACACTCGGGTGGACGGCGACGACGAGGCGGTGCGTGCGCCCGCCCTCGGCGGACTCGTCGTGGTACTTGGCGACCAGCGCGGTGACCGCGCCGGCCAGTTCCTCGGCGAACGCGGCCCGGTCAGCGGGCGAGGCGAACCGCACCTCGCCGTCGACGGCGAATGTGGCCACCCGCCTGCGCGCCGTCGTGGACGCCGTAAGGAGCAGGCCGACGTCGCGGACCAGCTTCGACGCCAGCGCCAGCAGCCAGCGGGCGGACAGCTTGTCGGGCGACCGCGACGGGTCCGGCTGCACGGCCGCGAGCGCCACCGGAGAGATGACGTACGACGCCGCCGTCGCCTGGAGCACGCGCTCGGTGACGTTGCCCTTCCGCCGCTCCTCGACCAGCTCGACCAGGCCGTGCCGTTCGAGTGTGCGCAGATGGTAGTTCACCTTCTGCCGGGCCAGGCCGACGCGTGCGGCCAGCATGGTGGCCGACCCGGGCTCGGCGAGCTCCGCCAGCAGCCGGGTCCGCATGGGGTCCAACGACGCCTCCGCCGCTGCGGGGTCCTCGATCACCGTGACGTCCTGCATGCCGAGAAGCGTGCCACCGACAAATCCGTTTGTCAAGGCGATGACAGCTGTCGGAAGTGTTGGCATCTCGATGATCTGATGCGAACATGTGTTCGTGGCCAGTCGGGCGACCATCCTGCACGCCGACCTCGACGCCTTCTACGCGTCGGTCGAGCAGCGCGACGACCCCGACCTGCGCGGCAAGCCCATCATCGTGGGCATGGGTGTGGTGCTGGCGGCCAGCTACGAGGCCAAAGCGCGGGGAGTGCGGACGGCGATGGGCGGCCGGCAGGCGCGCCGGCTGTGCCCGGAGGCCGTCGTCGTCTCCCCGCGCATGTCGGCCTACTCGGCCGCCAGCGAGGCTGTGTTCGAGGTGTTCCGGCGGACCACGCCGCTGGTCGAGGGGCTCTCCATCGACGAGGCGTTCCTCGACGTCGGCGGGCTGGCGAAGATCTCCGGATCGCCGGCCGAGATCGCCGCCCGGCTGCGCGCCGAGGTGCTCCGGACCGTGGGCCTGCCGATCACCGTCGGCGTGGCGCGCACCAAGTTCCTCGCCAAGGTGGCCAGCGCGGTGGCCAAGCCGAACGGCCTGCTGGTGGTCGAGCCCGAGCGCGAGCTGGCGTTCCTGCACCCGCTGCCGATCGAGCGGCTGTGGGGCGTGGGGGAGAAGACCGCGGTGAAGCTGCGGCAGCGCGGCATCTTCACTGTCGGCGACGTCGCCCAGCTGGCCGAGCGGTCGCTGGTCGCCATCGTGGGCCCGGCGGCCGGCCGGCACCTGCACGCGCTGGCGATCGGCCGCGACCCGCGCCGCGTCGTCGTCGGCCAGCGGCGCCACTCCATCGGGTCGCAACACGCGCTGGGCAGCCGGCGCCGGTCGGCGGCCGAGCTCGACGCCGTCGTCGTCGGCATCGTGGACCGCGTCGCCCGGCGGCTGCGCGGTGCCCGCCGGGTGTGCCGCACCGTCGTGCTGCGGCTGCGGTTCGACGACTACACCCGCGCGACGCGCTCGCACACCCTTGCCGAGCCGACGTCGCACACCGGCCAGCTGCTCACCGTCACCCGCAATCTCATCGCCGCGGTGGCGCCCACGATCGAGCGGCGCGGGCTGACGCTGGTCGGCGTCGCGCTGAGCAACCTCGAGGACGACGACCCGCTCCAGCTGCCACTGCCCATCGACCGCCATGGCGGCAGCGCGCTCGACGCCACCGTCGACGATGTCCGCGACCGGTTCGGCTCGCGCGCCGTCACCCGCGCCGTCCTGCTGAACAGGGACGAGGGTGTCGTGATGCCCATGCTGCCTGACTAGCCCCGAGGCCGACCGCGAGGTCCCGGGCGGCGGCGAGTCCCACAAGGGAAAGAGAGCTAGTGTCGATTTCGGCTCGGCCCATTCGTAGTGAGGTGGGAGGCGGGATCCACCCGCCGTCGCGAGGAGGAACCATGCCGCACTACCTGCTGTCCGTCCACAGCGTGGCGGGCGAGCCGCGCGAGCCGATGACCGACGAGGAGATGCAGGAGTCGCACCGGCGGCTCGGCGAGATCGAAGAAGGGATGCGGTCGTCGGGCACCTGGGTCTTCTCCGGGCGGCTGCACGAGCCCGACACCGCCACCGTCGTGCGCATGTCCGGCGGCGAGGTGCTGACCGTCGACGGTCCCTTCGCGGAGTCGAAGGAGCAGTTGGGCGGTTTCTACGTCATCCGGGCCGACGACCTCGACGCCGCCCTCGCGCTCGCCGCGAAGGTCACCGCGGCCATCGAGGTCCCCATCGAGGTGCGGCCGTTCGTCGCGGTGGCCGATGCCTGACACCGCCCGGATCGAACGGATCTTCCGGGAGGAGTCCGGACGATCGGTCGCGGCGCTGATCCGGGCGTTCGGCGACATCGACCTCGCCGAGGACGCGGTGCAGGAGGCGTTCGCCGTCGCACTGCGCCACTGGCCGGCCGCCGGGCTGCCGCCGAACCCCGGCGGGTGGATCACCACGACCGCGCGCACGCGGGCCATCGACCGGCTGCGCCGGGAGTCGCGCGGCCGGGAGCTGCTCGGCGAGCTGGCGCTGTTGGCGCCGGGGCGGGACGACGACGGGTTCGGCGGTGCGGACGACCCCGGGCCCGTACGGGACGACCGGCTCCGGCTGATCTTCACCTGCTGTCATCCGGCGCTCTCCCGGGAGGCGCAGGTGGCGCTCACGCTCCGGCTGCTCGGCGGCCTGTCGACGGCCGACGTCGCGCGGTCGTTCCTGGTCAGCGAGGCCACGATGGCACAGCGGCTGGTGCGGGCCAAACGCAAGATCAAGGCGGCCCGGATCCCGTACCGGGTGCCGGAGGCGCACGAGCTGGCGGCTCGCCTGGAACCGGTCCTGGCCGTGGTCTATCTCATCTACAACGCGGGCGTGACGAGTCCGGCCGGGCCGGAGCCGTGGCAGCCGGCCGCGAGGCCACGCGCGAGCGGGGAGGCCAAGCCGTGGCAGCCGGCCGCGAGGCCACGCGCGAGCGGGGAGGCAAAGTTGTGCGGTGAGGCGGTTCGGCTTGCCCGGATCCTGGTGACGCAGCTGCCCGGCGAGCCGGAGGTCGCGGGGCTGCTCGCGCTGCTGCTGCTGACCGAGTCGCGCCGAGCGGCACGGATCGGGCCCGACGGCGGGTTCGTCCCGCTCGCCGCACAGGACCGCACGCGCTGGGACCGCGAGCTCATCGCCGAGGGCCAGGCCATCGTCCGCGCGTGCCTGCGCCTCGACCGTCCCGGGCAGTACCAGCTCCAGGCCGCCGTCAGCGCCGTCCACGCGGACTCGGTCTCCACCGGGCGGACCGACTGGCGGCAGATCCTCGCGCTGTACGACCAGCTGCTGGCCGTGGCGCCGACTCCGGTCGTGGCGCTCAATCGCGCCGTCGCGGTCGCCGAGGTCCACGGCCCGGCGGCCGCGCTGGCGCTGGTGGAGATGCTGGAGCTGGACCAGTATCAGCCGTACCACGCCGTCCGTGCCGACCTCCTGCGGCGGCTCGAGCGGCACGGTGACGCCGCGGCCGCCTACGCGCGGGCGGCCGCCCTGGCCCCCGGCACGGCGGAACGCGAGTTCCTGCTGCGGGGCGGCCGCGGCGATTGATCGCCGCCGGTTCTCGATGCGATCGATTCCTCCTGTTGGACAGCACGGCCGGCACCGGTTGAAGCTGACAGCATGTTGCAGACCGCACCACTAGGCCAGACCGGCATGGACCTCACCCGCGTGGGCTTCGGCGCGTGGGCCATCGGCGGCGGCGACTGGGCGCACGCCTGGGGGCCCCAGGACGACGACGAGTCCGTGCACGCCATCCGCTACGCGGTGGAGTCCGGCGTGAACTGGATCGACACCGCAGGCGTCTACGGGCTCGGCCACTCCGAGGAGGTGGTCGGGCGGGCACTGCGCGACCTCCCGCCGGACGATCGTCCATACGTCTTCACCAAGGGCGGGCTGGTGTGGGACCCAGCGGACCGGTCGCAGCCGGCGAGCCGAGTGGGCCGGCCCGACAGCATCCGCCGCGACGTCGAGAGCTCCCTGCGGCGGCTCGGCGTCGAGCGCGTCGACCTGTTCCAGATGCACTGGCCCGCCGAGGACGGCACACCGGTCGAGGAGTACTGGGCGACGTTCCGCGATCTGGTCGACGAGGGCAAGATCCGCGCTGCCGGGCTGTCCAACCACGACGTCAAGCAGCTGGACGCGGCCGAGTCCGTCGGGCACGTCGACGCCCTGCAGCCGCCGCTCAGCGTGATCCGACGCGACGCCGCCGCCGACGTCATCCCCTGGTCGGCCGAGCACGACACCGGCGTCATCGTCTACAGCCCGATGGCCTCCGGCCTGCTCACCGGGTCGTTCACTGCCGAGCGGGCGGCGTCGCTGGGCGCCGACGACTGGCGCAGCCGCAGCGAGCAGTTCGCCGGCGAGGGGCTGCGGCGCAACTTGGCGCTGGTCGAGGACCTGCGGCCGATCGCCGAGCGCAGGGGCGTCAGCGTGGCCGCGCTCGCGGTTGCCTGGACGCTGTCCGTCCCGGGCGTCACCGCCGCCATCGTCGGCGCCCGCCGGCCGAGCCAGATCGACGGCTGGGTCGCGGCGGCCGGTCTGGAGCTCGACGACGCCGACCTCGACGACATCGCGGCGGCCGTGACGGCGAACGCCGCGGGCACGGGGCCGTTGCGTCCCTGACGTTCTCGGGTAAGGGTTCCACCGTGCGTGCGATGACGGTGGAGCCCGGCCGGCCCGGTTCGTTCGGGGTCGGCGAGGTGCCCGACCCGACGCCAGAGGCCGGCGACGTGCTGGTGCGCGGCCTCGCGGTGGGGATCTGCGGCACCGACGCGGAGATCGTCGCCGGGGAGTACGGTGAGCCGCCGCCGGGGCACGACCGCCTGGTGTTGGGCCACGAGTCGCTCGGGACGGTGCTGCAGGCGCCGGCCGGGAGCACGGTCCGCCCCGGCGACCTGGTGGCCGGCGTCGTCCGGCGGCCCGACCCGGAGCCGTGCCCCGCCTGCGCCCACGGCGAGTTCGACATGTGCCGCAACGGGCGGTACACCGAGCACGGCATCAAGGAGCTGGACGGCTTCGGTTCGCAGCTGTGGTGCGTCCCGGCCGGCGACGCGGTCGTGCTCGATCCGGCCCTCGAGCCGGTCGGCATGCTGGTCGAACCGGCCAGCGTGGTGGCGAAGGCGTGGGAGCAGATCGAGCGGATCGGGTCGCGGGCGTGGTTCGAGCCGGGCTCGGTGCTGGTGACCGGCGCCGGGCCGATCGGGCTGCTGGCGGCGCTGCTGGGCGTGCAGCGCGGGTTGGACGTGCACGTGCTCGACGTCGTGGACGGCGGGCCCAAGCCCGGCGCCGTCGCCGCCCTCGGTGCGACGTACCACCACGACGGGCTGGAACGGGCCGCGGAGAAGGTCCGGCCGGACATCGTCATCGAGGCCACCGGGGTGTCCGACCTGGCGTTCGGTGCCATGGCGAGCACCGCCGCGTTCGGCATCGTCTGCCTGACCGGCGTGTACTCGGCCGGTCGCCGGATCTCCGTCGAGGCCGGCAGCGGCTATCGCGAGATGGTGCTGGAGAACGACGTGCTCTTCGGCTCGGTCAACGCCAACCACCGGCACTTCGCGGCCGCGGCGGACGCGCTGGCCGCGGCCGACCCCGGGTGGCTCGGCCGGCTGGTCACCCGCCGGGGTCCCGCTGCCGGGCGCCGCGGACGCGTTCCGGCCCGATCCCGGCGACATCAAGGTCGTGGTCGATCTGGTCTAGGGGCACCGCCTGGTCCGAGTTGTCCGGAAACCGCCCGCGCGGGGTCGCCCAGCCGGAATGATGGTCACCGTGGCGGCCGACGCTTCCGATCTGCGTGATGACACGCTCTGGCTCGGTGGTGCCTACGAGCTGGCCGTCGAGCTGGGCGAGCGCGACGACGTCCGGCTCGAGGCGGCGCTGACGACGCTGTGGGCGGTGGCGGACGTCGCCGGGTGCCATGCCGCCGACCGCGACGACACGGGGACGTGGACCGAGGCGCCCCTGACCGCGGTGGCGCTGCAGCGGCACGGCCGGCTGGCCGGGCTGGTCACGCTGCCACGGCGGCGCACCGTCGTCTGCGGGGTCCGTGCCGTCCGGCAGGTGTCCGGCACCGACTGGCTGGTGTTCTTCATCCCGGTCGGCGCGCTCGACCTCGCCGAACCGCGCAGCGCCGCGTTCCCGTTCCGCGGCGGCGACTCCCTGCTGTGGCGGCGGCCGCTGGACCGCTGGCTGGCCGGGATCGGCGCCCGGGTGTACGAGGCGGTGCCGTTCCGGCTGGCGCTGATCGGCCCCGAGGTCGCCGGACTGACGACGGCACGGTCGTTGGGCGGTCAGCCGCCGGTCGAACGCTGGGCGGCGTACCTGATCCCGTCCGACGCGGGGCTGGAGTACCACCCGGCCGATCGCTGACGCCGTCGACCCGCCCCCAGCTCAGAGCGCTGCGCCCACCGGGTGCCGCATCCACACGTTGGGCTCGACGTAGACGGCGTGGTCGTGCTCGACGCTGCAGTGCACCGGCACCAGCGCCTGCGGGACGACGACGTCGCCGGTGGTGTCGAACGGCAGGCCGGTCCAGTCGCGCCAGTCCGCGAGCGTGCCTGTGATCACCATCGACCGCGGCGCGACCTTGACGATCGTCGCGCCGGCCCGGGCGTGCACCCGCAGCCACGGGTCGGCCGGCAGCCCGTCGGGGCGGGTGCGGTGGGCGTACTCGCTCATCGGGGTGTGCGGCTCGAGGTGCTTCGCGCTCGGCCGTACCGGCGCGACCAGCTCGGTGAAGCCCAGCCGGCGGACGTTGTCGTGCATCGCCTGGAGCATGGCGGCGGCGAGTCCCTGACCGCGGCGGTCCGGCCGGATGGAGATCTCCAGCGCCGACACCAGGTTGGGCTTCGTGCCGCGGTCGCGGTCCAGTGCGGCCCAGCGGATGACGCCGTCCCAGCCGTCGTCAGGGAGCTGTTCGCGGTGCTTGCCGCCGAACTCGAACGGGACGGTGTACGCCAGCGCGACCGGTGTGTCCGGCGGCTCGTAGGCCACCAGCACGTGCTCCGGATGGTTCCGTTGGACGTCCGCGTAGTACAGGTTGCCTGTTGCGTCATGCTCCATGAACGTCGGCCAGAGCTGGGGCAGCTGCCCCACCAACGCGGCCAGCTCCGGCCGCCGGTCCCGCGGTTCGATGATCAGGTTCCCGGACATGGCCGGATTGTGTCACTCCGGTCAGCGGGGAAGCATGTCCTTTTGCCGGTCGAGCGCCTGCCGTAGCAACGCCGCCACCGCCGCCGGGTGCTCCCGGGCCTGCGTGAACGGCATGCTGCGCAGGTACTGGCCGCCGCCCTCGAGCAGGCGTTCGCGGTCGTCGAGCAGCACGCCCTTGTGGAACATGAGGCTGACGGCGTGCCGGTTCACCGCCACGGCACAGATCCAGTGGTGCCAGTCGCCGCCGGCGGTGAACGTCAGCCGGTTCCACTTGATCGCCTCGTCGAGGTCGCCGGGGGTGGCGTCGCGGATCTGGTCGGCCAGCGCTTCGATCTCTGCGCGGCGCTCGGCGGGCAGCTGGTCGAGCCAGAGATCGATCTGGTGGGGTCGGCCGGTCATGACGCACCTCCTGCTCCCGGCATACCCGCAGCGGCCCGCGCTGAAGCGGATCTGAAGGAAACCGTAAGCCGGGCCCGGCATCGTCAGGGCCATCGGGAAAGACACCAGTCAGGAGGACATCATGCGCAAGATCATCGAGTCGACGTTCATCACCCTCGACGGCAGCATGGGCGAACCGCAGGTGTGGGGACAGCCGTACTGGGACGACCAGCACGGGGCCTACAACGCGAACCTGCTCTCCGGCGCCGACGCGCTACTGCTCGGCCGGGAGACCTACGACGGCTTCAAGGACGCGTGGACGCAGCGCGCCGGCGACCCAGTCGCCGATCGCATCAACGCGCTGCCGAAGTACGTGGCCTCGCGGACGCTCACGGGTGAGCTGGAGTGGAACGCCCAACTGCTGCAGGGCGACGTGGCCCAGGCCATCGCGGATCTGAAGGCGCAGCCGGGCGAGAACATCCTCAAGTACGGCACCGGAGAGCTGGACCGGACGCTGCTGGAGCACAAGCTGGTCGACGAGTACCACTTCTGGACGTACCCAGTGCTGACCGGCGGCGACGGCTACCGGCTGGGTGACGGCTTCGACGTCACCCACCTGAAGCTGATCGACCACACGGTGTTCGACTCCGGGATCATCGTGGGCGTCTACGCCCCCAAGTGATCGGCGCCGGACCGCGGCCGCCCGGCCAGTTCCCGGGCGGCCGCGGTCGTCAGCTGCGCGCCCTCCGCGTAGGCCGCCTCGAACGCGGCCTCGTCCTGCACCGATCGGATCAGCGTCGCGATCCGGTCGGCCTCGCGCTGCTCGGCCGGCGCGAGGGGCAGTCCGTCGGCGTCCCGGGCGGCCCTGGCGGCGCCTTGCACGACGGCGGCGTCGCGCGCCGCGCCGGCCAGCGCCAGCGCACCGGCCGACGCCTCGAGCGTGAACGTCAGATCGCGGGTGGCGGCGAGCTCCTTCCCGATGTCGTAGGCACGCAGGTGCAGCTCCAGCGCCGACGCGGCGTCACCGCGCTCGGCGACGAGGAAGCCGAGCTCGTTGAGCACCATCGCGACGTAGAACGCGGTGCCGGCCTCCGTGGCCTGCTGCTCGGCCGTCCGAAGCAGCCGGGTCAGCTGCACCTCGGCGGCGTCCAGATCGCCGGCCCGGCGAGCGGCGAACGCCAGCCCCAGGGCGGCGAACACCTGTGCCGACTGCTGGCCATGCTCGGCGGCGAGCCGCACCGCCCGTTCACCGTGCTCGCGGGCGGCGGTGTAGTCGCCGGTCTGCACGCCGATCCAGGCCAGCCACGACAGCACCCCGGCGACGTCCGGCCACAGACCGAGCTCTTCGGCCAGCGGCAGGGCGTCGCGGCACCGCCGGACCGCGTCGTCGTACTCGCCGGTGAGGTCGGCCAACCCGATCAGCCAGTCCGTCGCCTGCAGGATGCCCCAGCCGTCGCCGAGGTCGCGGAAGATCGCCAGAGCCTGCGCCGCCGCCCGCTCCAGCGTCGCCGAATCGCCGTGGACGTGGGCGACCCGGGCCCGCATGACCAGGGCGGCGGCCTCGCCCCAGCGGTCGCCGGCGGCCGCGAACCCCGTCGTGGCGAGGTCGAGGAGCCGCTCGCTCGAGGCGAGGTCGCCGAGGTCGAACGTCGCCCAGCAGAGGAACCACTGCGCGCGAGCCCGGAGGGTGGAATCGTCGGCGCGCTCGAACGGGCGCAGTGCGGTGGCGCACCGGGCCGCCCAGTCGTGCTGGTCGCCTTGCAGGATCGCGATGCCGGTGTGCCAGGTGAGCGCGTGACCGCGCAGGGTGGCCGGCGCGTCACCCTCGATGGCCAGCGCCGCCTCGAGCGCCCGGCGGCCCTCCGTGAACCGGCCGCGCAGCAGCCAGTACCACGTCAGGCAGCCGGTGAGCCGCAGCGCCAGCTCCGCGTCGCCCAGCCGCTCGGCGGTGTCCAGGGCCGCGCGCAGGTTGGCCGACTCCGCGTCCAGCGTGTGCAGCCATTCGCCCTGCTGGGGGCCGCGCAGCTCGGCATCCGCCCGCGCGGCCAGACCGGCGTAGTAGTGGGCGTGCCGGATCCGGGTCCGTGCGTGCTCGCCGGTCTCGTGCAGCCGGTTGACGCCGTACGCCGCCACGGACTCCAGCAGCCGGTAGCGCGGCGCGCCGGCCCGCTCGTCGACCACGACGAGTGACCGGTCGACCAGCCGGGCCAGCAGGTCGAGCACGTCGAGGTCGCCGTCGTCGGCGCAGACCGCCTCCGCGGCCGCCAGCGTGCACCCGTCGGCGTGCACGGCGAGCCGCCGAAGCGCGGCCTGCTCGTCCGGCTCCAGCAGGTTCCAGCTCCAGTCGATCGTGGCGGCGAGCGTGCGCTGCCGGGCCGGCCGGTCACGCGGCCCGCTGCCGAGCGCGCGGAACCGGTCGTCGAGGCGGTCCAGCAGCGTGTGGACGCCCAGCGTGCGGACCCGCGTGGCGGCCAGCTCCAGCGCGAGCGGGATGCCGTCCAGCCGCCGGCACAACTGGGCCACGGCCGGGCCGGTGGACGCGTCCAGCGTGAACTCGCGGGCCGACGCCACCGCCCGGGCGACGAACAACCGCACGGCGGCGGACTCGGCGAGCCGGTCGCCGTCGTCGTCGGGTAGCTCGAGCGGCGAAACCTCCCAGAGCACCTCGTCGCTCAGCCCGAGCGGCTCGCGGCTGGTGGCCAGCACGGTCACGCCGGGCGCGGCGTGCAGCAGCCGTCCGGTCAGGGCGGCGGCGTGCTCGACGAGGTGCTCGCAGTTGTCCAGGACGAGCAGCAGCCGCCGGTCGCGCAGCGCTTCGGCCAGCCGGTCCGACGGCGTGGCCGGCCGCTCGCCCGGCTCGGCGGCGTCGCGGATGCCGAGCGCGGCCATGGTCAGCTCGGCGATGTCGTCGACGGCGCGACGGGGGTTGGGTCGCTCCAGCGCAGCCAGTTCGACCAACCAGCCGCCGTCGTCGTAGTCGTCCACGAGCGGGTGCGCCGTCGCCGTCGCCAGCCGCGTCTTGCCGACGCCGCCGGGGCCGGTGAGGGTGACCAGCCGCTCCTTCCCCAGCAGCTCGCGCAGCTCGGCGAGCGCGTCGTCGCGGCCGATCAGCGGTGGCGGCTGCGCCAGGTTGGTGCGCGGCCGCCGCGGCCGCGCCGGTGCCGGGGCGAGGTCCGGGTCCTGCTCGAGGATGGCCTGGTGCAGGGCGGCGAGCTCGGGACCGGGGTCCAGGCCCAGCTCGTCGGCGAGGCCGCGGCGGAACTCCTCGTAGGCGTCGAGCGCCTCGCGCTGCCGCCCGGCCCGGTAGAGCGCGCGCAGGTGGACGGCGCGCAGCCGCTCGCGGAACGGGTGGTCGCCGACCGGCGCGGCCAGCTCGGCGGCCAGGACGGTGTGCTCGCCCAGCTCCAGCCGCGCCTCGGCCAGCAGCTCGAACGAGGCCAGCCGCCGCTCCTCCCAGCCGGCGGCCACGGTGCGGACGAACTCGTGGTCGGCGAAGTCGGCCAGGGCCGGGCCGCGCCACAGGCCGAGCGCCTCCGTCAGGACGTCCTTGCGCCGCTGCGGGTCGTCCGTCGCCTGGGCGCGAGCGACGAGGTCGGCGAAGCGGGCGACGTCGACGGCGTCGGTCTCCAGCGCGTAGCCGGGTGCTCGGGAGACGACGAGGTCGCGGGCGCCCGGCTCGCCGTCGTCGAGGGCCTTTCGCAGCTGCGAGACTCGCACCTGCAGCGCGGCGCCGGGGTTGGCCGGCGCGTCGTCGCCCCAGACGTCCTCGACCAGCCGGTCGACGGAGGCTGCGCGGCCCTGATGCACGAGCAGGTCGGCCAGCAGCGCGCGCACCTTCGTCCCCGGAACCGTGACCTCGGCGCCGTCGTCGGTCCAGACGGCCAGCGGGCCGAGCACTCCGAAGCGCATGCGGCCCAACATAGCCGCGGGATCTACGCCTGCGGCGCGAGGGAACAGGACCGCCATGACTGTGGTGGAGCCTGCCCTGACCGCGGCCCTACGGCGACAGCTCGCGGCGCGCCGGGCGGCGTTGGACGCCGGCGCCCACCGGGTCGGGTGGAAGCTCGGGATGGGACCGCGGGAGCGGATCGGCGCCGGCCCTGTGGTGGGTCACCTGACGTCGGTGACGGTGCTGCCGTCGGGCTCGGTGGTCGCCGCCGGGGCGCTGGCGGCGCCGCACGCCGACGCCGAGGCCGCGGTCCGGTTCGGCCGGCGGGTCGAGCCGTCCGGAGGCGCCGAGATGGTGCGGTCGTGCGTCGACGCGTTCGGGATCGCGCTGGAGCTGTGCGACCTGGGCGGGACCGACGACCCGGAGCAGATCGTGGCGGCGAACGTCTTCCACCGTGCCGTGGCGTTCGGGCCGGACGCCGCCGCGTAGGGCGCTTCGGCGTCGTCGTGGCGGGCTACGATCGGGCATGGCCGTGCGCATGGAGGAACGGTTCGACGGCGACGACCTCGACACGAGCGTCTGGTGTCCCTTCTATCTCTCGCACTGGAGCTCACGGGCCGAGTCGGCCGCGACCTACTCGGTGAGCGACGGCGAGCTGCGGCTGTTCATCCCGCCGTCGCAGGGCCTGTGGTGCGCCGACCGGCACGAGGAGCCGCTGCGGGTGTCGGCGCTGCAGACCGGCGCGTTCTCGGGTCCGGTCGGCAGCACGGTCGGCCAGCAGCCGTTCGTGCCCGGGCTCACCGTGCGCGAGGAGCAGCCGCCGTTCTGGGGGTACACGCCGACCTACGGACGGTTCGAGGCGCGAATGCGCGGCGTCGTGACCGAGCGGTCGATGGTGGCGTTCTGGCTGTCCGGCATCGAGGACCGGCCGGAGCGGTCCGGCGAGATCTGCGTCATGGAGGTCTTCGGATCCGCACCCCACGACGTCGGCATGGGGGTGCACGCGTTCCGCGACCCGGCGCTGCGCGAGGTCTTCGAGACGCCGTGGCTTGACCTCGACATCTCCGACTTCCACCTCTACGGCGTCGACTGGCGGCCCGGCCGCGTCACCTTCAACGTCGACGGCCGGGTCGTGCGCGTCGTGCACCAGGCGCCCGACTACCCGATGCAGCTGATGCTCGGCGTGTTCGACTTCCCCGCCCGCGGCGGCTCGGACGACGACGTCCCGGAGCTCGTCGTGTCGCATGTGAGCGGCCAGCCACTGCAGCAGGTCTAGGCTCGGTGACCGTGGAGCTGGAGTTCACTGGCGAGATCTGGCACTGGCGCGGCCCGTCGCCGTTCCACTTCGTCACCGTGCCGGCCGACGAGAGCACCGAGCTCGCCGAGGCGGCCGCGCTGGTGACCTACGGCTGGGGGATGATCCCGGTCAAGGCCCGCATCGACGGCACCGAGTGGACCACCTCGCTCTATCCGAAGGACGGCGGCTACATCGTCCCCATCAAGGACGTCGTCCGCCGCGGCGAGAACCTGCAGGTCGGCGATGTGGTGACGATCAACCTGTTCGTGGGCGTCTGAGGCGGGTCATCGCGCCCCCACCGCGTACGCAGTGAGTCGGTCGGCCAGCTCGTGCGCGCGGCTGAGCGCGGCGTAATGGCCGCCGTCCATCTCGTCCGGGTCGATGCCGATCCGTTGGCGGGCGTGGCGTCGGGCCCATGCGGCAGGGAACATCCGGTCGTGACGGAGGAGCAGGTACCTGGTAGGCGTGTCCGCCTCGTGGCCACGCTTCCCGGCACGGTCGTTATCGAGTCGTGGTGGTTCAAGCGGCGAGACCTGCATCACATCCGGGGTGGTTTGGAACGCTGCGGCGCGGAAGCGGTCGTCGAGGTCTGGTGTGACGTGCCGGCCGACGTCGCACGCGCCGATACGAAGCAAGGCGTCGCCACGCGGTGCACGACGACGCGCTGCGCGCGGTGCCAGTCGGCCGGTCATGTACGGGGTCGCAGTTGTTCGCCTGCGTCGGCAGCTGCGCTGACCACGCGGCCAGGTGAGCGGTGATGGCAACCCGCGTTCGTGTCCTGCGTTGCGACTCGTGCCGCGCCACCGCTGTCGATGACGGCACGGCCGGGGCCTGGTTCGTGTTCCACGACGGCGACGGCCCCAGCGACGCCCGCTGCCCGGATTGCCTGCCTGTTGGCCGCCGTTGTCGGTGACGATGGGTTGTCGTTGACGTTGACGACCAGGTGTGGACAACCGGTCCGATGTCGGATGGGTCGTGTGCGCCGTCAGCGTGGCGTCGTACGGGGCTGGCGCGCACGGCGACGACGACCGGGTACGGCTTGATCATGGAGAAGGTCGGCTCTGCAGTCGCGGGAAACCCGACCCTTCTCCATGATCAACTCGGTGGCGGCGGCCGGGTGTCCCTGGCCGGGTCGGCCAGGCCCGCGGGCGCGGCCGACGCCGTGACGACGGTGCGCCGGCCGGCGGCGGTCTTCGGCGTGGTGTGGTTCACTCCGGGCTGATGGAACGGCTCGGCCACGCCAGCCCGCGGGCCGCGCTGATCTACCAGCACGCGACCAAGGATCGTGATCGCGCCATCGCGCATGCCGTTGACGCGCTCGCCCACGAGCACAAGGCCAAGACCGACCGGCGCGACGATGACGACCTGCCACTTGCCGGCGCCCCATCGGGCACGTAGCGGGCACGCGCCGTGGAAGCGACCCCCCAACGACGACGGCCCAGTCCAACGACATTGCCGTTGACCTGGGCCGGAATGACCAGAGCGGGTGACGGGAATCGAACCCGCGTTGTCAGCTTGGGAAGCTGGAGTTCTACCATTGAACTACACCCGCAGATGCCGCCCGTGGAGGCGGCACGACGCCGAGCATACCGGTTCCGCCCGCGATCGCACACATCAGCTCGCCCCTGCGGCGACGGGAGCGCGCAGCGGGAGCCGGATGGTGAACGTCGAGCCCGCGCCGACCATGCTGGACACCGTCACCGTCCCGTCGTGCGCCTCGACCAGGTGCTTGGTGATGGCCAGGCCGAGGCCGCTGCCGCCGGTGGCCCGGGTACGGGAGGTATCGGTGCGGTAGAAGCGGTCGAACAGGTGCTCCAGGTGCTCGGGCGCGATGCCGGGACCGTCGTCTCGGACGGCGAGCACCACCTCGTCGGACACCGCGTCGCGCGCCACCCGCACCAGCACGGTGCTGCCGGTGCCGGAGTACTGGACGGCGTTCGCCACCAGGTTGCCCAGCGCCTGCCGCAGCCGCACCGGGTCGACGTCGGCGACAACGTCCGACGGCGCGGCGACCACGAGCTCGACCGACGACGCCGAGGCGGACGGCTGGTGCGCTGCGACCACCTGGCGGGCCAGCTCGGCGACGTCGGCGTCCTCGCGGTGCACGCGGAGCATGCCCGCGTCGGCGAGGGCGAGGTCCTGCAGGTCGTCGATGAGCCGCTGCAGCAGCGTCGACTCCTCCAACAGCGACGACACCAGCTGCGCGTCCATGGGCACGACGCCGTCCTCGGCCGCCTCGAGGTAGCCGCGGACGTTGGCCAGCGGTGTGCGCAGCTCGTGCGCGATGTCGCTGACCATCGCCTTCCGCTGCCGATCGTTCTCCTCGATGGACGACGCCATCGCGTTGAACGCGTGCCCCAGCCGGGCCACCTCGTCGTGGCCGGTCACCTCGACCCGGGTGCCCCGGCCGCCCGAGGCCAGCTGCTGGGCGGCCGCGGTGAGGGTGCGGATCGGGTGCGAGAGCCGCCGGCCGGCGAGGACGGTGACACCGGTGGCGGCGGCGAGCACGCCGAGGGCGGTGAGGACGGTCCGCACCCAGCCGTCGCCGGAGAACGGGTCGAACCGGTCGGTCGAACCGATGTACAGCAGCGCCGGGTCGGCCAGGTACGGCTCCATCGCCTGCTCGTTCGCCCGGACGGAGCATTCGGCAAGGGCTTCGGACGCGGCCAGGTCCCCGGGGTCGACGGCGAACTCGGCCAGACCCTCGGGCGAAGTCACGCGTGTGGCGGCGACGCCGGCGGCGGTGAGGCACTCCTCGGTCAACCGCGCCTGCTCGCGGTTCAGTGCCTGGGCGGCCGCGCTGGGCGTCGACAGGTCCTCCGGCACGCACTCGTGCACCGGGCTGTCGATAGTCTCGGCCGGCTTCACGGTGCTGACCGGGTCGGACGAGGCCTGCAGTACGGTCCCGTCAGGGCCGACGATCCACCTGTCGGCGCCCAGCCGCTCCAGGCACGCGTTGGCCTCCGCGACCAGGCGCTCGCGGTCCGCGGCCTCCTCCTCCGTCAGCCGCCAGTTCAGCGACAGCGCCGGCGGAATGCCGGACGCGGTGACGAACCTCACCTCCGCCTCGCCCTGGATGGTGCCGTTCTCGCCCGACGAGGGCGCCCGGGTGGGCTCCGGTGGCGCGGTGCTCGACGGCGACGGCGCGTCGTCCGCCCGGCCGCCGGCCGAGCCCTCGACGGCCACCAACCCGGCCGAGCTCACCGCCACTCCGCCGGCCATGACCCCCAGCGGCGCCATGGGGTCGATCTCCGCGGTGGGCGTGGACGGCAGCGGCGGAGCATCGCCGCCCCCGGACGCGGCGGAGTCGGCCAGCACCTCGCCGCTGGGGTCGGTCAGCGCGACCCGGCTCCCCGTCGCCGCCGCCAGGTCCTCGACCACCGGGCCGACGCCGTCCCACGAGTCGTGGCCCTGCGCGTAGGCGATCAGCACCCCGTAGACGTCGGAGTCGGCCTCGAGGGTGCTCTCGAACTCGCCGCGCAGCCGCTGGCTGGTGCTCTGGGTGGTGATCCAGGCGGTGGCGGCGATGGAGATGACCGCCACGCCGAGGAACAGCACGAGCAGGCGGACGAACAGGCTACGACGCATCGCGTACTCCTGGTTGATCGGCCAGCTTGTAGCCGACGCCGTACACCGTCAGCAGGAACGCCGGCGCCGCGGGATCGGCCTCAAGCTTGCGGCGCAGGTTCATGACATGCACGTCGACCGTGCGATCCAGCGCGTAGTGGTCGAAGCCGAACGCCTGCTCCAGCAGCTTCTGCCGCGGGAACACCCGGCCGGGCTCCGCGGCCAGACAAGCCAGGATCTTGAACTCGGCCGGCGTGACGTCGACCTCGCGGCCGTCGACGAACACCTGGTGCCGCGCGGTGTCGACCACGAGGTCACCGATGCGCAGCCGTGAGTCGGCGGTCCGGTGCCGGTCCACCCGCCGCAGGATGGTGCGGACCCGGGCCACCAGCTCGCGCGGGCTGTACGGCTTGGTGAGGTAGTCGTCGGCGCCGAGGTCGAGGCCGAGCAGCAGGTCGTCCTCGGTGGACCGCGCGGTCAGCATGATGATCGGCGTGTCCGACTCGGTCCGCAGGATGCGGCACACGTCGAGACCGTCGACGCGCGGCATCATCACGTCCAGCACCAGCAGGTCCGGCTGGCGCCGCCGGGCCTCGTCCAGCGCGGTGCGCCCGTCGTGCGTCACGACGACGGAGTGACCCTCGCGTTCGAGGTAGCGGCGGACGAGCTCGGCCTGCTTGACGTCGTCCTCGGCCACGAGGATCCGGGCTCCCATACTCATCGAGTGTCGCAGGAACCTGTCAGGAACCTGTGAAGAGCGCCGATCTGACGGCTCCTTCACAGGTTCTTCACAGCGCCCTCCGCACCCTGCTGGCATGACGAATTGGCGAGCACGAGCCCGGCTGCTGGCATTCGCCTGCGTGGCCGGCCTGGCCCTGAGCGGCTGCGGCGACGAGGACGGCGGCGGGCAGAACGACGGGACGAACGGCGACTCCGCGGACCAGGCCGGCGGCGACGGCGAGGAGCTGAGCCCGCTGGAGGAGTACATGGGGGAGAACTCCGGGTTCGCGAACGGCGGCGGCCGGGTCATCGCGTTCGCGTCGTCCGCCGAGGCGAGCGAGGAGGAGCGGCAGCAGATGCGGCAGGTCGAGGAGCTGGTCGCCGCGTGCATGGAGGAGGCCGGCTTCGATTACGTCCCGGTCGACCCGTTCGGCGGCGCGGTCGAGGACGATCCGTTCGCCGACGCGTACGCGCTGCCGCCGGACGAGTTCGCCCGCGAGTACGGGTACGGCATGACCACCCTCATGAACCCGGACAAGGGCGAGGAAGAGGCACCCGCCGACCCGAACCAGGAGATCCGCGACGGCCTGTCCGAGGCTGCCCTGGAGGCGTACAACCGCGCGCTCTGGGGCGAGATGGCCGAGATCACCGACGGCGGCGGCGCCGTGGCGATCAAGCCCACCGGGCCGGAGGGCGAGCCGCCGTCGCTGGAGGAACAGGGCTGCCACGGCCAGGCCCGCGCCGAGGTCTTCGGTGAGGACGGCGGCCTGATGCAGGGCGCGGACATGAGCGAGTTCGACGGCCTGTTCGAGGACCTGGAGGCGTTGCGCCAGCGGATCGACAGCGACGCGCGCCTCGTCGAGGCGACCGAGGCGTGGGCGGCGTGCATGGCCGAGGCCGGCTACAGCGAGTTCGACACGACGACCGCGCCCGAGGACTCGGTCATGGAGCGGATGAGCGAGCTGTACGGCTGGGACGACGAGCCGAGCGACGACGCCAGCAGCGGGCCGAGCGTCACCGTCGGCGGCCCCGAGGAGGTCGACGTCGACGAGGAGGCGCTGGCCGAGCTGCAGGAGTACGAGATCGCGCTCGCCACCGCCGACTACGAGTGCGAGCAGCAGGAGTACGCGGACGTCCAGCAGGAGGTCGCGTGGGGCTTCGAAGAGGACTTCGTCGAGGAGCACCGGGCCGAGCTGGAGCGCTATCGCGACGCGATGGCGGAGGGCCCGGTGGGCAACGCCGGTGGCGTCGGGTGACCCGAGGGCGCAGCCGGACCCTGCTCGTCGTGGGCGGCACTGCCGTCATCGCCCTGGGTGCCGGCATCTTCGCCGGCACCCGCATCACCTCGCCCGCCGACGCCATCGCGCGGACGGCCGCCCCCGAGGCGTCCGAGGTCACGGTGCCGGTTGAACTGCGCACGCTGAACAGCGAGGTGGTGACCCGCGGCGACGTGACGTCCGCCGGCGCGGTCGACGTCACGCCGGAGACCGGCGGGCTGGAGACACCGCCGATCGTCACCGGCCAGGTGCCGGAGGTGGGCGCGGAGATCACGGAGGGCGCGGCGCTGCTGGAGATCGTCGGCCGGCCGCTGATCGCACTGGCCGGCGAGCTGCCCATGTACCGATCCCTGCGGCCGGGGATGAGCGGCCCGGACGTCGAGCAGCTGGAGCTCACGCTGGACCGGCTCGGGCTCGATCCGGGCGAGGTCGACGACGAGTACACGGCCGCCACGGGGAACGCCGTGGCGGAGCTGTTCGAGCGGATCGGCTACGAGCCGCCGGCTCCGGACCCGCAGGCCGAGGCCGAGCTGGACGCCGCGAACGACGCGGTCGACCAGGCCGAGGACGCGGTCGAGGACGCCGAGGAGGCGCTCGACGCGGCGGCGCCCGGGCCGGACGGCGCCCCGGCCGACGAGGACGCGCTGGAGGACGCGCTGGACGACGCTCGCGAGCGGCTCGAGGAGGCCGAGGCCGCCCGCGACGAGGCCGCGGCGGCCGCCGGCACGCCGCTGCCCGCGTCCGAGGTGATGTTCGTGCCGAGCCTGCCGCGCCGCGTCGACGAGGTGCACGTGCGCCGCGGCGGCCAGGTCGACGGCGCCGTCATGTCGGTCAGCGGCGCCTCGCTGGTGGTGACGGCGAACGTCGACGAGGCCGACTACGAGCTGCTGGCCGTCGACCAGGCGGTGTCCATCGAGGTCCCGACCGGCGAGCAGGTGCCGGGCACGATCACCGCGATCGCCGAGGCGGAGGGCGAGGGCGCCACCGGCTGGGATGTCACCATCACCCCCGGCGAGCTGACGCCGGAGCAGGCCGAGGCCCTGCGCGGCCAGAACGTGCGCGTCACCGTGCCGATCGAGAGCACTGACGGCGACGTGCTCGCCGTCCCGCTGGCGGCGCTCACCGCCGGGCCGGGCGGGGAGTCGCGGGTCGAGGTCATGCGCGACGGCGTCGCCGAGCTGGTCGAGGTCGAGGTCGGCCTGACCGCGCAGGGCTACGCCGAGGTCACCGCCGTCGACGGCACCCTCGCGGAGGGCGACCTGGTGGTCGTCGGCGACGGTGGCGAGGACACCGACGACGGGAGCGACGAGTGACGCCGCCGGTGGTCGAGATGAGCGGGATCGGCCGGGTGTACCCCGGCCCGCCGCGCGTCGAGGCCGTCCGCGACGTCGACCTCACCATCGCGCCGGGCGAGTACCTGTCGATCATCGGGCCGTCGGGATCGGGCAAGTCGACGCTGCTGCACCTGCTGGGGCTGCTGGACCGGCCGTCGCACGGCATCTACCTGCTGGACGGCGTCGACGTCGGCACGCTGCCGGAACGGCGCCGCACCCGCGTACGCGGCGAACGGATCGGCTTCGTCTTCCAGGCGTTCCACCTGCTGCCGCACCGCAGCGTGTTGGAGAACGTCGAGCTGGCGATGGTCTACCTGCGGGTGCCGCGGAAGGAGCGGACGGCCCGCGCGACGGCCACGCTGGAGCGGGTCGGGCTCGGGCACCGGCTGGACTTCGATCCGATCACGCTGTCCGGCGGCGAGCGGCAGCGGGTGGCCATCGCCCGTGCTCTGGTCGCGCAACCGAGCCTGCTGCTGGCCGACGAGCCGACCGGCAACCTCGACTCCGGCAACGCGGCGTCGGTGCTGGACCTCTTCGACGAACTGCACGCCGACGGCCTCACGCTCGCCGTCATCACGCACGACGACGGCGTCAGCGCGCGAGCACAGCGGCGGGTGCGGATCGTCGACGGCGTGATGTCCGACGTCGCGGCGGCCGGAGTGGTCGCATGAGGCGCTTGTCGGGCCGCGTGCGGCTGCCGCGCTTCCGGCGGCGGCGTGCCGGCGGACGGCAGCGGCTGACCCGCCGGGGCCGCCGGATGACGCTGCGCGACCTGTTCTCCGAGGCGCTGGCCGGCGTGGCCGCCCGGCCGTCGCGGCTGGCGCTGACGACCCTCGGCACGGTGCTGGGTATCGCGGCGCTGGTGGCGACGATCGGACTCGGGCAGACGGCGGCCGGGCAGATCTCCGACCGATTCGACGCGGTCGCGGCCACGCGCGTCACCGTCGAGCCGGGGGAGACCGACGGCCCGGACGGCGAGGTCGCGCTGACCCAGCTGCCGTGGGACGCGCCGCAGCGGTTGGAGCGGCTGGCCGGCGTCGCGTCGGCCGGCACGTTCGCGACCGTCGACGTGGGTGGCGACCCGGTGCGCGGCGTGCCGTACGGGACGCAGGAGCAGACGGTGCCGGTCGCAGCCGCGTCGCCGGGGCTGTTCGATGCGCTCGGCGCGCGGCTGTCCGGCGGCCGGGTCTTCGACGAGGGCCACGACGAGCGCGGCGACGCCGTCGTCGTCCTCGGCCGGTACGCCGCCGACCGGCTGGGCATCAACCGGGTGGACTCACAGCCATCGATCTTCATCGGCGACCGCGCGTTCACGGTGATCGGGATCCTGGACGCCGTCGACTACCGGTCGGAGCTGCAGGACTCGGTGATCATGCCGATGACGACGGCCCGCGAGCTGTACGGGCTGGAGGCGCCCGAGGTGCTCGAGGTGCGGACGGAGCTCGGTGCGGCCCAGCTGATCGGCCGGCAGGCGCCGATCGCCGTCGACCCGAACAACCCCGACCTGCTCGACGTGACCGCGCCGCCCCCGCCGGGGTCGCTGCGCGACAACGTGTCGGCCGACGTCAACGGGTTGTTCCTGGCGCTCGGCGGGCTGGCGCTGCTGGTCGGCGGGCTGGGCATCGCGAACGTCACGCTGCTGTCGGTGCTGGAGCGGGTGTCCGAGATCGGGCTGCGCCGGGCGGTCGGGGCGGGCCGGTCGCACGTGGCCGGGCAGTTCCTGGTCGAGAGCGGGATCGTGGGGTTCCTCGGCGGGCTGATCGGGTCGACGGTCGGCGTGCTGGCGACGGTCGGGGTGTCGGTCGTGCGCGACTGGACGCCGTTGCTGGACATCCGGCTGGCACTGGTGGCGCCGCTGCTCGGCGGGGCGATCGGGCTCGTCGCCGGCGCCTACCCGGCCTGGCGGGCGTCCGCCGTCGAGCCGATCACCGCGTTGCGCAGCGGTTGAGGACCTCGCAGGGCCGATGCTGGTCCGGTGGAGATCTTCGCGGAGCGTACCCAGCTCGCGCTCGACCTCGTCGGAGTGTTCTTCTTCGCGGTCACCGGCGCGCTGCTGGCGGCGCGCAAGGGGTTCGACATCGTCGCAAGCGCGCTGCTGGCGGGGATGACGGGGCTGGGTGGCGGGGTCCTCCGGGACCTGATCATCGGGCTCCGGCCGGCGGCGCTGGAGCACCCGGTGTACCTGGCGCCCGTGGTGCTCGCCGCCGGCGTCGTCTACCTGTACTACCCGCACGTCCCTCGGTTCCGGCGCACGCTGCTGCTGTTCGACGCGGCCGGGCTCGGGCTGTTCTGCGTCACCGGGACGGAGAAGGCACTGGCCGCGGGCGTGCCGGCGGTGTCGGCGGCGCTGCTGGGGGTGACGTCCGCGGTCGGCGGCGGCCTGCTGCGCGACGTCGTGGCGCGCGAGGTGCCGTCGCTGTTCCGCTATGACGACATCTACGCGCTGCCCGCGATGGTGGGCGCCGCGGCGACGGCCGTGCTGTGGCGGCTGGACGCACTGTCGGCGTGGACGGGCGTCGCCGCGAGCGTGGCGACATTCGCGTTGCGAGCGCTCGCCGTCCGGTACGGCTGGCGGGCGCCGCTGGCCTACCGCCGTCAGGCCCCCGACGACTGAGGCCGACCCCATGAACCTGATCATTCCGGCCCGGTGATGGTCGTCGGGCTGGGCGCGTTCACGCTTCACTCGGAATGCATGCCTGGTAGAGCGAACACACCCCTACTTAACGTAGTGTCCCCACATGCTGCTCTCCGACCGCGACATCCGGGCCGCTGTCGAGTCGAAGCGGGTCACGCTCGACCCGTTCGACCCGGAAATGATCCAACCGTCGAGCATCGACGTCCGGCTCGACCGGTACTTCCGCGTGTTCGAGAACCACCGGTATCCGCACATCGACCCGGCCGAGGAGCAGCCCGACCTCACCCGCATGGTCGAGCCGGACGGCGGCGAGCCGTTCGTGCTGCACCCTGGCGAGTTCGTGCTGGCGTCGACGTACGAGGCGGTGACGCTCGGCGACGACGTCGCGGCCCGGCTCGAGGGCAAGTCGAGCCTGGGCCGGCTGGGCCTGCTGACCCACTCGACCGCTGGGTTCATCGACCCCGGCTTCACCGGTCACGTCACACTGGAGCTGTCCAACGTCGCGACGCTGCCGATCAAGCTGTGGCCGGGCATGAAGATCGGCCAGCTGTGCTTCTTCCAGCTGACGTCGCCGGCCGAGGAGCCGTACGGGTCCGAGCGGCACGGCTCGCGCTACCAGGGGCAGCGCGGCCCGACGCCCAGCCGGTCGTACCTGAACTTCCACCGGACGGAGGTCGACAGCGCCTAGTGGGTTACTCGCGGGTAATCTTAGTCGCGAGAACTGGTTGGACCGGCAAGGAGGCCGAACCCCATGCAGTATGTCGCGGTGGTCGCCGCCCTCGGGGTGACGGTGCTGGCGTTGGTGGTGTTCACCGACGCGGTGGTGCGGATGGTGCGGGTGATCCGGTTGGGTGGGCCGGCGCCGGGCCGCAAGCTGAACCCGTCGGCCCGCACCCGCACGCTGGTGCGCGAGTTCCTCGGGCACACGAAGATGGCGAAGCGGCCGGTGGTGGCCGCGGCTCACTGGTTCGTGATGATCGGGTTCTTCGCGCTGTTCTTCACGCTGGTCACCGCCTACGGGCAGTTGTTCGACGCATACTTCGCGATCCCGCTGATCGGGCACTGGATCCCGTTCGAGTGGGGCACCGAGGGGATCGCGTGGCTGACGCTGATCGGCATCGTGGTGCTGACCGTGATCCGGCAGAAGTCGCACCCGCGCCGGCTGGGCCGGGGGTCGCGGTTCTTCGGGTCGGCGTTCTGGCAGGCCTACTACGTCGAGTTCACCATCGCGACCATCGCGGTGAGCATCCTGGTGCTGCGCGGGCTGGAGTACCGGCTCTTCGGCGACGGTGACGTCCTGCACTTCCCGCTGACGGCGTTCATCGGGTCCTGGTTCTCCGGCGTCTCGACGGCGGACGCGGAGCTGACGGTGCACGTGGTGGCGGCGGCGAAGATCATCGTGTCGTGGCTGTTCTTCACCGTCATCGCGTGGAACCTGACCATGGGCGTGGCGTGGCACCGCGGACTGGCGTTCTTCAACATCTGGTTCAAGCGCGACCCCGAAGGCGGCGAGGCTCTGGGGGCGGCCAAGCCGCTGACGGTCAAGGGTGAGCCGGTCGACTTCGAGGCGCTCGACGACCTCCCCGACGACGCGTCGCTGGGCGTGGGGAAGGTCGAGGACTTCTCCTGGAAGGGCCTGCTCGACTTCTCGACGTGTACCGAGTGCGGACGGTGTCAGTCGCAATGCCCGGCGTGGAACACCGAGAAGCCGCTGTCGCCCAAGCTGTTCGTGACAGCGCTGCGCGACCACGCGTACGCGAAGGCGCCGTACCTGCTCGCCGGTGGTGAGCAGGCCGAGCCAGAGCAGCTCGACGCGGTGCCGTCCGAAGCTTTGGCCGAGGCCGACCGCCCGCTGGTCGGCGCGGTCGAGGCGGGCGGCGTCATCGACCCGGACGTGCTGTGGTCGTGCACCACGTGCGGCGCCTGCGTCGAGCAGTGCCCCGTCGACATCGAGCACGTCGACCACATCCTCGACCTGCGCCGCTATCAGGTGCTGATCGAGTCCGAGTTCCCGTCGGAGCTGAACGGGCTGTTCAAGAACCTGGAGAAGGCCGGCAACCCGTGGGGCGTCAACGCGTCGAAGCGTATGGACTGGGCTGCCGGGCTGCCGTTCCAGGTCAAGCGGGTCGGCGTCGAGGTCGAGTCGCTGGACGAGGTCGAGTGGCTGTTCTGGGTCGGCTGCGCCGGGGCGTTCGAGGATCGCGCGAAGAAGACCACCCAGGCGGTTGCGGAGCTGCTGCACACCGCCGGCGTCTCGTTCGCCGTACTCGGCGACGGCGAGACCTGCACCGGCGACCCCGCCCGGCGCGCGGGCAACGAGTTCCTGTACCAGCAGCTGGCGCTGCAGAACATCGACGTGCTCCGCGAGACGCGCGCCGTCCGGGTGGTGTCGACGTGCGCCCACTGCTTCAACACGATCAAGAACGAGTACGCCCAGCTCGGGCTGGAGCTCGAGGTCGTCCACCACACACAGCTGCTGAACCGGCTGGTCCGCGAGGGCGAGCTGACCCCCGTCGCGCCGGTCGGTGACGCCGTCGCCGGGCGGCCGGTCACCTACCACGACCCCTGCTACCTCGGCCGGCACAACCAGGTGTACACCCCGCCGCGCGAGCTGGTCGGCGCGCTGCCGGGTGTCGAGCTGCGCGAGATGCCGCGCAACCAGAAGAACTCGTTCTGCTGCGGCGCCGGCGGCGCCCGGATGTGGATGGAAGAGCGCATCGGCACCCGCATCAACAGCGCCCGCACTGCCGAGGCGATCGACACCGGCGCCGAGGCCATCGCCGTCGGCTGCCCGTTCTGCCGGGTCATGTTCGCCGACGGGCTGACGGAGGCCCAGGCGGCCGGGCGGGGCGAGGGCGTCGAGGTCCTCGACGTCGCCCAGTTGCTGCTCGCCGCCGTGAAGCGCGGCTCCTGACGCCGGCCTGACGTCACCGTGGCGCCGTCTGGCGTCAAGGCGACGCCATCGTGACTTGACGTGACGCCACCATGGCGTCACCATGGCGTCATGGAACTCACTCAGTACGTCGAAGCATTGCGCGGTTCGCTGGCCGCGGCCGGACAGGCCGCCGCCGACGACGTCCGCAGTGCCGCCGAGCGGTTGTCCTACGCCGTCGAGCCGTCGCTGCGGCTGACGCTGCTGGAGGCTCTCGGCGACGCGGCGGCTGAGGTCACCACCCAGCTCGACGGCATCGCCGTCGAGGTCCGGCTGCGCGGCGGCGACCCCGAGATGGTCGCCACCGAGACGGTGGCCGCGCCGCCCCATCCGCCGCAGCCGCCCGCCCCGCCGGCGCCGCCGGCACCACCTGAGGACGAGGGCACGTCGCGCGTGTCGCTCCGGTTGCCCGAGACGCTCAAGGTCCGGGTCGAGGAGGCGGCCGCCGCCGACGGGATGTCCGTCAACGCGTGGCTGATCCGCGCCGTCCTGCAGACCCTCGATCCGCCGCGTTCGTCCAACCGCGTCACGATCGGCCGGAACCTGTCCGGCTGGGTCCGCTGACCTCCCCGACCGTTCGACACCCAGGAGACCCGCCGTGTCCGACATCCTCACGCACACCTTCCCCGCCGACGGGCCGATCAGCCTGTCCATCGGTCAGCGCTCCGGCGACCTCGTCGTCACCGCCGCCGCCACCTCGGAGATCGTCGTCGAGTTGCGGCCGGCCGGCCCCGACGGCGACGACCTCGCCCGGCGCACGCAAGTCGAGCACCGGCCCGGCGCGGTGCGCATCGAGGTGCCGCGCACCACGTCGCTGCTCGGCCGGTCCACGTCGGTCGACATCGCCGTCACCGTGCCGACCGGCAGCACCGTCGACGCCCAGGCCGGCTCCGGCGACATCCGCCTCGACGGCCGCTTCGCCGACGTCGCCGCCAAGTGCGGCTCCGGCGACATCGCCGTCGACATCTGCGACGACCTGCGGCTCAGCACCGGCAGCGGCGACGTCTATGTCACCGAGTCCGCCGGCGCTGTCATCCGCACCGGCTCGGGATCGATCCGGTTCGGCACGGCCGGCGGCACCGTCGACCTCGAGTCCGGCTCCGGCACCATCGAGGTGGAGCAGCCGTTGAGCAGCGGCCGCATCTCCGCCGCCTCCGGCGACGTCCGCATCGCCACCGTCGACGGCCGGGTCGAGCTGAAGACCGCATCCGGCGACATCACCGCCCACCGCGCCGTCGAGGGCGAGCTGCGGGCACGCACTGCCAGCGGCAACGTGGCGGTCGGCATCGTCGCCGGCACTGCCGCCAACCTCGACGTCTCGTCGATCTCCGGGTCGATCCACTCCGACCTCGACCACGCCGACGCCCCGGCCGAGACCGACCGCACCCTGCTGCTGGCGGTCACCACGGTCAGCGGCTCCATCCGCCTGCACCGCACCACCTGAGAGGAGGCCACCATGACGTTCGAGCCCTACGCCGACACCCTGCACCGCGTCCGCGCAGCGGAGTTGCAGCAGGACGCCGTCACCGCCGGGGTCACCCGCCGGGCCCGCCGTGCCCGGCAGCTCGAACTGGCCGCCCGGCTGCTGGACCGCCTGGCCCGCCGGCTCGAAGCCCGGGCCGGCGCCAGCCGGGCCAAGGCCCGCTTCGGCGCCGGCCGGGCCCGCGCCATCTGACCACGCACGACGGCGCGGCCGGGGCAATCGCCCGGCCGCGCCAACATCGGACCGTCAGCCGCGTTCCTCCGGCAGTTCTGTGCTGTCGCCCCGCGACCGCCGCAGGCGCCGGCCCCGGCGCACCAGCATCGCCTGCTTCTCGGCGGCCTTCTCGATCTTCCGGGTGTCGCGCGGTGGCAGCTGGATGGACTCCTCGGCCGGCAGCCCGGCCTGCAACTCCCGCGCCCGTTCGGTCTCGGCGTCGAACTCGGCGCCGAACAGCAGCGCCAGGTTGGTCAGCCAGAGCCACAGCAGGAAGACGACCACACCGGCCAGCGAGCCGTAGGTCCTGTTGTAACTGCCGAAGTTGGCCACGTAGATCCCGAACGCGACCGAACCAAGCGCCCAGACGACGATAGCGATGACTGCGCCGATGCTGATCCAGCGGAACTTCGGCTGGCGGACGTTGGGCGTACCCCAGTACAAGATCGCCACGATCATCACGACGACCAGCACCAGCACCGGCCACTTGGCGATGTTCCACACCGTCACGGCGGTGTCACCGAGGCCGATGGCGTCGCCGATCGCCCGCGCCACGGGCCCGCTGACCACCAGCATCACTGCGGCCGCCAGCACGAGCAGCATGGTCAGCAGCGTGATGGCGAGCATCGCCGGGCGCAGCTTCCAGAACGGCCGGCCCTCCTCGACGTCATAGACCCGGTTCATCGCCCGGCCGAAGGCGTCGACGTAGCCGGACGCCGACCAGAGCGCGGCCAGCAGACCTATGACCAGCGCCCAGCCGGCGCCCGGAGCATTCGTGAGCTGCTCGATCGGGCCCTGGATGTCCGAGGTGACCAGCGACGGAGCGATGTCTTGGACGATCTGTATCAGCTGGTCCGTGGTCCGCTGGCTGTCCTGGCCGATGAGCGCCGGGAGTGAGGCCAGTGCCACCAGTGCCGGGAACAACGACAGCATCGCGTAGTACGTGAGGGCGGCCGCCTGGTCGGGGCACTCGTCGTCGAGGAACTCGCGGACGGCCCGCCGGGCGACGTAACCCCACGAGGGCCTGGTCAGCTGGGTCGGGCTGTCCGGCTTGCGTTCGTCGTGCGGGTGCGGCGCCGCCGCCGGAGCGCCCCGGCCCCCTGCCTCCGTCGCCATGGTGACATCCCCCTAGTGGCGCCGCTTCCAGGCGACGGCACCCGCGACACCGGCCGCGACCACCGTCGCGCCGGCGGCGATCATCGTCACCGGCCGCATGGCCAACATCTTGATCGTCCGGGCCATCGAGCCGGCCTTGTCGCGCACGGTCGTTAGCTTCTCCTGTGCCTGGCTGCGCACGTCGAGCTTGTGCGAGAGTGCCTCGACGGTGCGGCCGAGGTCGGCACGCGTGTGCTCGATGTGCTTCTCGATGTCCTCCGGCGTGGCGTCCTTCGCCGGCTCGCCGCTCGTCATGGTGTTCTTCATCGTGGTACTCATCGGCTCCTGCCTTCCTTGAGTTCCTCGACGTCGCGTTTCACGTTCTCGACGGTGCGCTGCGGCGTGGGCGAGGCCTGCTTGGTCTCGCCGCGGCCGAGCAGCGCGGCGATGCCGGCCAGCACGAACAGCACGGCGGCGACGATCAGCGCCGCGGCCCACACGTCCAGGTCGGTCAGCGACAGCGCCGCGATGGCGGCCGTCACCAGTGCGCCCACCCCGAAGAACGCCAGCAGTCCGGCGCCGCCGAACAGGCCGATCCCCATGCCCGCGTGCTTGGCCTTCTGCGACATCTCCGCCTGGGCCAGCCGCATCTCGTCGCGGATCAGGTGCGACGTCTGCGCCGAGAACTGCCTGACCAACTCGGCGACGGAGTGGTCATCCTGGCTGCGGGTGGTGTCCGTTGCGGCCATGGGGCGTCACCTCCGTGACCTCGGCATCGTGACGCTGCACCGTCGACCGCACCTTGTCGGTGGCGCGGGACGCGGCGTCGGTGAGTTTCTCCTGGAGCTCCGGCGCCCGGGCCCGCACTGCCTCCTGCGCATCGGAGACCTTCTGCTGCACCTTCGGGTCGTGCCACAGTGCGTCGGCGCGTCCCTTCAGCTGCTCATAGCGCTGCCGCCCGGCACGAGTGCCGAGGACGTACCCGACCGCGGCGCCGGCCAGGAGGATCAGCTTTCCCTTCATGGTCCCTCCCTGGGTTCTCGCCGTTGACAGGCGGGTACCCGATCGGGACCTGCGTATGCCGGGCGTTCGTCGAGGTCACGAAGGCGCGGAAAACGAGTTATGCGAGGTTGGCGGGGTTCGTCGTATCGATGATGAACGCGAGCGTGAAAGCCTCGTCGCGCCAGGCGTCGTACCGGCCGGACGGGCCGCCATGGCCGGCGCCCATCTCCGTCTTGAGCAGCACTGGACGGTCACCAATGGCGGTCGCGCGCAGCCGGGCCACCCACTTCGCCGGCTCGTGGTAGCCGACCCGCGGATCGTTGAGCCCGGCGGTCGCCAGGATCGCCGGATACGGCCGCGCCTCGACGTTCTCGTAGGGCGAGTACGACTTCATGTAGGCGTACACCTCGGCCGACTCGACCGGATTGCCCCATTCCTCCCACTCGACGACGGTCAGCGGCATCGAGGGGTCGAGGATGGTGGTGAGGGCATCGACGAACGGCACCTCGCCCACCAGCGTGGCGAAGGTGTCGACCGCCAGGTTGGCGACGGCGCCGATGAGCAGGCCGCCGGCGCTGCCGCCCCGCCCGGCCAGCCGGTCGCGCGACGTCCAGCCGGCCTCGACCAGGTACTCGCCGCAGGCGATGAAGTCGGTGAAGGTGTTGCGCTTGTGCAGCAGCTTGCCGTCCTCGTACCAGCGCCGGCCCAGCTCGCCGCCGCCGCGGACGTGCGCGATCGCGAACACGTAGCCGCGGTCCAGCAGCGACAACCGGGCGATCGAGAACCACGGGTCCATCGACGCCTCGTAGGCGCCGTAGCCGTACAAGACGCACGGGGCGGTGCCGTCGCGCGGGGTGTCGCGCCGCTTGACCAGGGAGATCGGGATGCGGGTGCCGTCGGACGCGGTGGCCCACTCGCGCACCGACTCGTACGCGGAGAGGTCGACGCCGCCGAGGACCGGCTGCCGCTTGCGCAGCGTCAGCTCACGGGTGACGACGTCGTAGTCGTAGACGGAGCTCGGCGTGCTGAGCGACGCGTAGCCGAGCCTGAACACCGTCGTGTCGAACTCCGGGTTGCTGCCGGGCCGGACGGTGCGCACCGGCTCGGCGAACTCGATGTCGCGGCCCGGACCCACCAAGCCGTCGTCCGCCAGTGGCAGGACGTGCAGCTCGGTGCGGCCGTCGCGGCGCATCGACACGACCAGGTGCCCGGCGAACGCGTCGACGCCGGTCACGCGGACACCGGGGGTGTGCGGCAGCACCGGCCGCCAGTTCTCCCGTCCGGGGGCGTCGGCCGGCGCGACGACCAGCTCGAAGTCGACGGCGTCCTTGTTGTGCACGATGAAGAAGGAGTCGCCGGTGTGGTCCAGCGAGTACTCGACGCCCTGCTCGCGCGGCTGGACGACGCGGAACTCGCCCTGCGGGTCGGTGGCCGGCAGCACCCACGTCTCGCTGGTGATCTGACTGCCCAGCTCGATGACGACGTACTGCTCGCTGCGGGTCAGCCCGACCCCGGCGAAGAACCGCTCGTCGGTCTCCTCGTGAACGATGACGTCGGCTGCCGCCTCGGTGCCCAGCAGGTGCCGCCACACGCGGTACGGCCGCATCGCGTCGTCGACGGTGGTGTAGAACAGCGCGCTGCCGTCGGCCGCCCAGGCGGAGCCGTAGTAGGTGCCCGGCACCTCGTCGGGCAGCGTGGAGCCGGTCTCGAGATCCTTGAACCGCAGTGTGTACTTCTCGCCGCCGTCGAAGTCGGTGGAATATGCCAGCAGCCGTCCGTCGGGGCTGACGTCGAACGTGCCCAGCGCAAAGTATGGGGACTCGCCGGCCAGCTCGTTCTGGTCGAGCAGCACCTGCTCGTCGGCGGGCGAGACGATCGGCTCAGCCGGGTCGGCGGGGAGCGCCGGCTCGGTGCGCGAGCGGCAGTGGATCGGGTACTGGCTGCCCTCGAGCGTGCGGGTGTAGTACCACCAGCCGTGGTGCCGCGCCGGCACGGAGAGGTCGGTCTCGAGCGTGCGGCTCTTGATCTCGTCGAAGATCTCGTCCTGCAGCGCCTTCGTGTGCGCCGTCGCCGTCTGCGTGTACGTGTTCTCGGCCTCGAGGTAGGCGACGGTGTCGGGGTCGTCGCGGTCGATCAGCCACGAGTACTCGTCGACGACGGTGTCGCCGTGGACGCTCCGCTCGGCTGGGACCTGCTTCGCCACGGGCGGCGCGGGCATCTCCGTCATGCGCCCGACCGTATCGCACCACTGTGCCGGCCAACTTGTTCTATTAGCACTAGAACAATACAATCGAAGTGTGCTCATCAGACTCGACCCGGCATCCGCCGAGCCGCTCTTCGCCCAGCTGGCCGGAGCGGTTCGTGGTGCCATCGCTCGCGGCGAGCTCGCGGCGGGCGAACGGCTGCCCAGCGCGCGCCTGCTGGCCGAGTCGCTCGGGCTGAACGTCCACACGGTCCTGCACGGCTACCAGCAGCTGCGGGACGAAGGGCTCGTGGAGCTGCGCCGCGGCCGGGGCGCTGTGGTCACCGAGGCCGGCGCGACCGGCCTGGCGCGGCTGCGCGAGGCGGTCGCCGGCGTGGTCGCCGAGGCGCACCGGCTGGGGCTGAGCGCCGACGAGCTCACCGCATTGATCCGGAGGGAGTACTCATGACCGAGCAGACGACGGGCGGTCCGAGCCGTGGTGTCCTGGCGCGGGCGCTGCTAGCGGGCGCCGGGCTGCCGCTCGTGATCGGTGCGGTGGGTGCCGTGCTGGTGCTGAGCTGGCGCGACGAGCTGCCGGCCCGCGTCGCCAGCCACTGGGGCACCGACGGAACGGCCGACGGCTTCAGCTCCGCGTCCACGCTCGCCTGGCTGATCGGCGGGTTCGCCGCCGCGTTCGCCGTCATCGGGCTGGCGCTGGTACTCGCGGTACGGGCGGACGCCACCGTCACTCGGGTGGTCGCCACCACCACGGCCGGCACGACGGCGTTCGTGACGGCGCTCAGCCTGCTGCTGACCGAGCGGCAGCGTGGCCTGACCGACGCCGCCGGCGTCGAGCTGCCCGGCACCGCCATCGCCGGCGCGCTGGCCGCCGGTGTCGCCGTCGCCGTGCTCGCCGCCGTGCTGGTGCCGCGGTGGACGCCGGGCACTCGTCCGCTCGGGCCGCTGCCGCCCGGCGCCACCGAGGCGCCGCATTTGGCCGTCGGTGTCGGCGAGCGGGTGGTCTGGACCCGTTCGGCCGCGACCGGCGGCGTACCCGGCGTCGTCCTCATCGCCGGGATCGGCGTCACGGCCGTCATCGGTGTCGTCGGCCGGCACGTCTCCACGATCGGCCCGCTCAAGGGCACCCGCGGCTACATCCTGCGCGGCGGTGACGCGCTGCTGGTCGAGTGCACCGATGGCGTGCGCACCATCGTCACCGTCGACGACGCCGGCACCGCGGCCGCGCTCCTCAACGCCCTGCTGGAGCGCCGCTTCGGCGGAATCTGAGCCGGTGGCACACAATGAGCCGATGAAGGAGCAGCGGGTTGTGGTGGGCACCGGTCCGGTGTCCTTCGACGAGATCGTGGCGGTGGCCCGCGGCGGCGCCGGCGTCGAGCTGGGCGCCGACGCGCGGGTGGCGGTGGCGCGCAGCCGCGAGGTGATCGAGAAGCTCGCCGTCGCGGACCTGCCGTACTACGGGGTGTCGACGGGGTTCGGGGCGCTGGCGACCAGGCACATCCCGGCGGAGCGGCGCGCGGGACTG
>NZ_SMLB01000052.1 GCF_004349105.1 Jiangella aurantiaca | reverse complement strand
TCGAACGTGTACGCGTAGGTGCGGTCCAGGTAGGTGCCGTGGTTGTCGGCGTCCATCGTGCGGGCGACGTCGGACGTGCGGTTGCCGTTGGCGTCGTAGCCGATGACGTGCGAGGCGACCAGGGTGCCGTCGGACTTGGTCTCTTCCTGCCGCTCGAGCAGGCCGTCGAGGAAGTACTCGTAGGCGACGGTGTTGCCGTTCGCCTTGACCTCGGTGGCGGTCTGCCCGCGCGGGGTGTATCCGAACGTGGTGACCTTCGGGTCGGGGTCGGCCGCGGTGTCGGCGTTGCTGACCTGCTCGACCAGGTCGCGGACGTCGTAGGCGTAGGTGGCGTACTGGTCGTCGTGGTCGCGGGTGAGCGGGTTGCCGTTCTCGTCGTAGGTGTAGCTGGTGGTCTTCTGGACGACCCCGGCGGCCAGCTCCTGCACCGACAAGACCTGGTTCAGCCCGGTGTAGGCGATCTGGTAGGTGTCCACCGACGCACCCGACCCGCTATCGGTCAGCGTCACCAGGTTGCCGTTGGCGTCGTAGTCGTAGGTGAAGTCCTTGGCCTCGGTGTCGGTCTGGCCGGTGGTGTCGCGGACCAGCTTGACCGCGTCGGCGAACACCATCCCAGAGGCGGACGTCCCCACCGTGACCGTGTGCGCTCCCGCTTCGGTGAAGGCGTAGCTGCCCAGGCTGACCCACTGGCCGCCGCCCTGGGCCTGGTTCACCGTCCGGGTCGTGGTGCCGCCGGCGTGGGTGATCTCGAACGGGGCGTCGGTCGCGGCGCCGCTCACCCCGGCGGGGTGTCGCACGAACACCTCGTAGGTGCCGTCGGCGGGGATCCGCAGCGTCCAGGTGAACTTGTCGGCGCCGCCGCCGTGACCGGCGGCGTGGCGGCGGTAGTCGTAGCCCTGGAACCCGGTGCCGTCGGCGAGGACGGACCAGACTCCGGTGGCCGCGGCGTTGCCGGTGTCGCTGTTGTCGGCCAGGACCACGTGTTGCCCGACGGGGACACCGTCGTCACCGCGACCGGCCAGCTTGCCGTCGGGGAAGTACACCCACGACATCGACCGCGACGACGATCCGCCGGCGCTGGTCACCGTGCGCAGTGTCTGCTGGCCGAGCTCGTTGTAGTCGTAGGTGGTGGCGATGTCCCACGCGTCGATGGTCGAGGCGACCCAGCCGTTGTCGAAGTGCGTGTACGTGGTGGTGTTGCGGACCGTCTGGTTCTCCGACGGCGGCGCGGACACCTGGGTGAGGTTGCCGACCAGGTCGTAGGCGTAGGTGACCGACTCGGGCGTGTTGTACCGGGGGTCGGCGGAGTCGTAGGGGAACACTTGCTCGATCGGCCGGTTGAGCGCGTCGTAGACGGTCTCGTGGACGAACGCCTCCGGGTCGCCGGACTCCACGCCGCGCGGGGTGATGACCCGGGTGCGGTTGCCGGCCTCGTCGTACTCGTAGCGGGTGGTCCGGTAGGTGATGCCGCCGGCGCCGTCGTCGTCGTGCGGCACCCGGACCTCGCGTTGCAGGCCGCGCTCGTCGTAGTCGACGAGGGTGGTGTTGCCCTCTTCGTCGGTGGCCTCGGTGACCAGGCCGTCCAGGTCGTACCTGGTGGACCGCGTCTCGCCGGCGGCGTCGGTCACGCTGGTCGGCCGGTGGTTGGCGTCGTAGGCGTAGGTGGTGGTGACGTCGGCGGGGTCGGCGGTCGCGTTCTTGCGCGGGTCGACCACGGTGACGAGGTTGCCGACGGCGTCGTAGCGGTAGCTGATCTGGTGCCCGTCGGCGTTCGTCACGCTGGTCAGCTGGTAGATCGGGTCGTAGCCGTAGCGGGCGACGAAGTCGTCGGGGTCCGACGGGGTCAGGGTGCCGTTGGGCTCGGTGGCGGCCAGCAGGTTGCCGACCAGGTCGTACTCGTAGCTGCTCACCCGGGCCGGGTCACCGGCCTCGTCCGCCGGCAGGGTCGTCGTGAGCATCCGGTCGGCCGGGTCGTAGGTGTACGTGGTGACCGCGCCGTTGGGAGCGGTGGCCTCGACGACGTTGTCGTTGGCGTCGTACACCGGGGCCGGGGTGACGATGTAGACGCCGGCGTCGGCGTCCTTCGGCACCTGCGACTCGCCCGGCCGGCCGAACACGTCGTAGCCCTGCGTGCTGGTGTTGTCGTTGGCGTCGGTGACGGTCAGCACGTTGCCGCGGTCGTCATAGGTGAACTCCGTCGCCCGGGTGAGCGCGTCGACGATGCGGCCGGGGAACCCGGTCGGGCCGTAGTCACGGTACTGGGTGAGGTTGCCGTTGGCGTCGGTCGCGTCCAGCAGCTGCCCGAACCCGTCGTAGGCGTACGTGGTGGTGTAGTCGCCCGCAGTGGCCGTCGCCGTGCCCGCCGGGTCGGTCACCGACGTCAGATTGCCCACGGCGTCGTAGCCGAAGCTCCACGCCCGACCCTCCGGCGACACTTTGCCGGTCAGGTCGGCGACGTGCCCGTTCAGGTCGGTGCGGTACGACAGCGTCGTGGCCGGCGTGCCGTTCGCGTTCGCCTCGGCGTCGGTGATGGACGTCGGGTAGCCGGTGTTCGGGTCGTATGTCCAGCTGCTCCTCGCCCCGTTGTCCTCCACCAGCTGTACGACGTTGTGGTCGTCGTCCCAGGTGAGCGCGGTCGTCTCGTCCTTGGCGTTGGTCGCCGTGAGCGGGCGGCCGAACCCGTCGGTCAGATACGTCGTGGCGTTGCTCTTCGCGTCGGTGACGGTGGTGGACACCTGCGCGCCCGCCGATCCGTCGGGGTCGACGTAGGCGAACGACGTGGTGCCACCGGCGCGGTCAGTCACGCTCTGCAGCAGCCACTTGGCCTTGGGATCGGTCGTCGCCTCGAAGAAGGTGAGGTCGGTGTCGTTCCCCCGGGGGTCGATCACCTCGACCAGCTTGGTGTTCTTGTTGGTGTTGTCCGCCTCATACACGAACTGGAACGTCTTCGCCTCCGGTGTGCCGTGCCCGTCGACCATGCGCGCCAGCAGGCCCTTGTCGGTGTAGGTGAACCGCACGGTCCGCCCGGAGATGTCGGTCAGCGTCTCGACCTGGTCGATGATCTTCGGGTTCGACAGGTTCGTGCCCTGCTGGATCGCGCCGGTGTCGTCGACCCAGCTGTAGGCCTGTCCCTTGGTGAAGTAGTCGACGGTCAGGGTCTGCCGGTTCGACGGGTCGGTGATGTAGCGCAGGAACTTGATCGGCTTGTTGTTGGACTTGCGCTGCTCGTAGGTGAACAGCAACTCGTTGCCGTTCTTGTCCCGCACCGCGCTCTGATAGCCGTCGGCGTCGAAGTAGAACTGGGTACGGTCCGGGCTGGTCATCACCCAGGCGCGAGTGGGATCGGTGTCGCCGGTGCGCTGCAGATACAGGTGCACCCCGGCCGGGGAGTCGTAGTCCCAGACCGCCTCGTCGCTGCTGCCGTGCTGGTTCAGCCGGAACAGGTGCGCGGTCCCGTCGCCGTCGGTCAGCGTCACCTGGGTGGGCCAGTCCTGGCCGCGCGGATGCAGGTCCAGCGGCGTCCCCATCCGCATCAGGCTCGACGTGGCCAGCGACCAGCCGTACCCCATCGCCGACGAGGACGTGTCCAGGCTGTTGTAGCTCATCCGCACGAACGTCGACACGCCCCGCGACGGGTTCGCGAACGCGTCATAGCTGAAGACGGTGTTGCCCGCGTGCACGTTCGTCATGAGTGCCGAGCCGGCACCGGTGTTGGTGCCGCTGTACTGGTAGAACTTCTCCAACCCGAGCTGGTTCGACGTCGCGTCCTCCACCTTCGCCGACTGGTCCAGCGCCGGGATGTTCTGCGTGTCGGAGATCCACTGCCCGGTGCCCCGGTTGCGCATGTCCCACCGCAGCGTGAAGTCCTCACGCTTGTTGCTCGGCTCCAGCAGCTGCGGCGCGCGGACGGTCGCGTTCAACGTCACCGTCCCCCCAGGCGCGAGGTCGGCCGGCAACGTCGTCTCCACCCGGTTGGCCGCAGTGGTGACGTCGGTCCCGTCCGGGGCGGCCCAGTGATACGACAGCACGTGGTTCGCCGCCGTCCACGTCTCCGACGTCGTGTTCGTGACGGTGACCTCGACCGTCCGCTCCTCCCCCGCCTCGGTCCGCACGGCGGTGTCCGGAGCGTAATAGGTGCTCTCCGCGGTCTTTTCCAGGTAGGTGACCTGCAGCATCGGCCGCAGCTCGGGCTCCGAGGCCAGCTCGTTGGAGGTGAACACGCTCAGCTGGTTCGCCGCCGCCTCATCACGCGCCTTGATCAGCAACCCGAAGTTGGCGGCGAGCGGGTTGTTGACCCATTGCTGGACCAGGTCCTCGACACTCCACAGCTGCCACGACGGGGCGTTCGTCATCGCCGGCACGGAGCTGATGACGGCGGGGTCGTAATCGCCGCCCGGGGTGGTCCACGGGATCCAGGTACTGGCCCGGTTCCACGTCGCGGTGGTCTCGCTCCAGGTGCGGGTCACTCGGTGCAGGTCGAACGTCGCACCGGACCCGAACGTCAACGGCTTCCACAGCCGCAGGGTCGCGAACTGCACGGTCGCGCCCGCGGGGATCGCATCTGCCAGGTCGGGAAACTTGATCAGCGCGCGCGTGTCGCCGAACGAGCCGCCGTTGTCGCCGGCGCCCAGCCACGGCTCGCCGTCGAACACGTCGAGGTTGCTGTTCGGCGCGCCGCTGGCGAGCGTAGTATCGATCGCCTGGCCTTGCAGGTATTTTACGACCCGGCCGGCCTTGGGCAGATTGGCCAGCTGCGTGCTGGACGGCACGACGGTGCCGTCCGTGGTCTTCACCGCGACCATGTAGTAGTAGGCCTTGAGGGACAGATCCTGGCTGTCGGCGGGCGTCGGCTCCGCCGTGGTGTCGGTGAACGACGTCGTCCCCGGCGGAAGCGGCGCCACCAGCGTCGCCGCCGAGGGCGTGAACCGTTGGTCGCTCGAGCGGTGCACCTGGTACTCCACCAGGTCGCTGCCGGTATACGGCTGCCACGACAGTTCGGCCCCGGTGGAGTGGAACGTCGAGATCGGGTCGACCGTGACGCCGGGCCGCCCGTAGGTGAGGACCAGCTTCGGCCGGTTCGGCGCCCGGCCGCTGAAGGCGATCTCCGACGACTCGTAGGAGGCACCGCCCTGACCCTCGGTGAACTGGTTCGCTGCCTGCAGCGCGAAGCCGTGGTTCAGTTGCGTGCCGTCCACCCAAGTCTGCACCAGGTCACGTACGGCGAAGCTGTGCCATTGGCTGCTGGTGTTGGCGCCCTTCGTCTGCTCGGCAAACTTCGTCAGCCGGACGGCGTCGGCGACCACCGTCCGAAGCTCCGCAACCGACCCGACCGTGACCCGGTGACTGGTACCGGCGTTGAAGTCCCAGCTACCGAGCATTGCCCACACGCCGTTCGTGCCGGCGGTCTGGTCCACCGCGACGGCGGTTGTTCCGCCCGCGTGGTGCACGGTGTAGGGCGCATGGGTGGTCCGCCCGGCGCTGGCGACATAGTGCGCGTCCACCCGATACCGGCCCGATTCGGCGAGCTCCGGAACCCAGGTGTAGGTGTTGCCGGTCACCGCGGTCCGGTCGTACTGGAAGTCGTCGTTGATGCCCCACTGCGACTGTGTCGTGTCGGTCATGAACGGCCACGGACCTACCTGGCTGGTCTGGCCCACGTCGCCGTTGTCGACCAGCTCTCTCGTGTAGGCCTGCCCAGGGAAGAAGTTGGGGTATCCGGACCAGGTCACCGTGGACTCGTCCCAGGCCTGCGGTGCCCTGTAGGCCTTGATCACCACGTCGTTGGCGTTCGTGTGATACGCCTGGTCATACCAGACCCGCAGCTGCGCGGAATCGATCGGCGTCCCCGCCGGCAACCACGACACGTCGAACTTCAACAGGCTCTGCGCCGCGCCAGTGCTGTCCGTGCCGACACCGAGCTGCCAGCTCGAGCCGTAGTTCGTCGTCGGCGCCGCCTCCCGGAGCATCGCGTCCTGACCCTGCCCCGCCGTCGGCTCCAACTCGATCGTCGGGTCGATCACGACGGGATACACGCGATCTGGGTTGGCCAGCCACTCCTGGTCAGCCGTGACGGTGAGCACGATGTTCGCGCCGCGCTGTTCCACCGACTGGGTGACCTCCTCTGAGCGGACCGTCCCGATCGGCTGATCGGCGGTGTCGGTGCTGTCGAACATGAACGGCTTCGGGATCTCGAACACCGCCGGCCCCTCACCACCCGGCCGGAAGAACCCGATTGAACCGTCCTCCTGCTCGCGCGCGACGACACCGCCCATCTGCAGCTCGAACGTGAAGGTGGCCTCCTCGGGCGGCTCCTCGAGGACGATCTCCTCCTTCAGCCCGGTCGGCTCGACCCGGTACACCAGATCCGCCGTGCCGAAGACGTCTGCGTACGTGACTGAATTGCCCTCGACCGCGGGGGTGAGGTCGCGGCGCTCCCCCGCCACGCCTAGGGTGAGGTTCCGGTTTCCCACCTCGAAACGGACCAGCCGATCCGAGCTGGTGCCGAAGAAGCTGCCGAAGTTGTTCGTGCTGTTTCCGTGGCTGAAACCCTCATGATCGGCGTTTCCGATTCGTGTGTCGATGTCCTGCCACTGCCGCTGTGCATCGCGGTAATGGATCGGATCGGTGGACAGCTCCGCCTCGAACCGCCCATCGGACAGTTCGAACACCTTCGCGTTGGCCGTACGTTGCTGCGTCACCTCCCGCACCCGCTCCGCCGGCGCGGCTGGCTGACGCGCCACCGGCGCCCCCTGCGCTCGTGGAAGAGCGGCCTGAGCAGCGCCTTCGCCGGTCTCTTGCGCTTCCTCAGCGGCGGCCGGCGACGGCGTCAGGACCGCGGCCGGCGTGCCCGCCCAGAGCACCGCGGCACACACAAGAAACGTGACCAGCCGATACAGGCGCGCAGACATACGCAGCATGAACCCACCACCTTGCCATCGCGGCTACGACAACAAGGGCGCGCCACCTGCGGGGTGGGAGCAGACAGACTAGCCCCCAGCCGACGGGTACATAGCTGCTACTCGTGACATAGTCGCCCTGACTGGTCGATACCATTGCATTGCGGATCACTTATCGTCAAGACCTCTCGGGTGAACTTTGATCCGACCGCCCAAATCCGCCGCCCACCTGCCCACACCAGCAGAGCCCGCACCGACCGCCCCTTCATCGCGCCGGGCCGAGGGAGCGTGGCGTGACCCCCGTCTACGAGCGGAACTGCGAGGTGGCCCAGCCGAGGTAGCGCGGTCGCAAGGTGCCTTCGGTGAGTTCGGTCGCCTGGACGATGTAGACGCCGCCGAGCCAGCCGGTGGGTTCGTCGAGGACGTCGTTGCTCAGGCAGGCCGGCCGGCAGCCGGTCCGTCGCGGGAATCACCCTCGAGTCCAAGCTCAGCAGGCGCTCGACCACCGCGTCGCACCCGGTCTCCTCGGCGACCTCCCGGATCACCGCGTCGAACGGGTCATCCGCGTGCTCGACCTTGCCGCCCGGCGGAGTCCAGTTGGCTTCGCCCTTCGGCGGCACATGACGGGCGAGCAGCGCCCGCCCGTCCTCGATAGACGGTGACGGCGACCGGCCGTTCAGCGTGCCGATTGCCCATTGGCAGCTCCGGCTGGCCCAACATCGGCAGGGACCAATTCGCCCTCATCGAATACTCTCGCTGCGCCAACAGGAGCCGTTCGCGCAAGTGTGACTGTGCGCGGCGGGGGCCACCCACTGGGCATGAGGACGAACGGTCGAGGGCAGAAGCGGTGCTGGAACTGCGGCGCGTGGTATGAGCCGGAGACCGTCACGCAGCGGTGGTGCGGCAGACCGTGTCGCCGAGCCGCTGCTCGTCAACGGGACCGAGTGCGCCGGAAGGAGCGGCCGGCCGCGGCGCAGCTGGTCGACCGGTGGTGCGCGGGCTGCCCGACGTCGTTGGCTGGGCGCCGATCCGATGCGCGCTACTGTTCGGATCGGTGTCGAGCGCGGGCGTTCAGGGCCGCGCGGGCTAAGCGTGCGGGACAGCGTGAGGCCCCTGGTGTTGCGCGGCTGCTGGTCTGCGCGATGTGCCCGACCGTGTTCCCTGCGCGGCGATCTGATGCGCGGCATTGTTCTGATCGGTGCCGAAAGCGCGCGCAGCGTGCGCGAGCTGTTGGCGAGCGCGCGTGATCTCGATCAAGGAGCTGCACGCCGGCGACGGCTACCGCTATCTGCTCCGGGGGATCGTGGCCGACAGTGACCAGATGCCGGGCGTCTCGGCAGTGACGGCGTACTACACCGAGGCCGGCAATCCGCCCGGCCGGTGGATGGGTTCTGGGCTCGCCGGCCTCGCCGCCGGTGACGGGCTGGCGCCGGGCACCCAGGTGACTGAGGAGCAGATGGAACGGCTGTACCGCTCGGGCGCAGATCCGCTCACCGGCGCCCAGTTGGGCCGCGCGTATCGAGTGCCGAAGTCGTTCGACGAACGTGTCGCTGCCCGCGTGAGTGCCTTGCCCGCGGCGATGCCGCCGACTGAGCGGAACCGGATGGTTGAGCAGATCGAGGCGGAGGAGCGGTCGCGCCGGGTCGGGCATCCGGTGTCGGGGTTCGATGTGACGTTCTCGCCGCCGAAGTCGGTCAGCGTCATGTGGGCGCTGGCCGATCACGGGGTGCGAGAGCAGATTTACGAGGCCCACCGGGCGGCCGTGGCCGATGTGATCGCCACGATCGAGCGGGAGGTCGCCCGGACCCGGATCGGGACGAACGGTGTAGCGCAGGTCGAGACGGCCGGGGTGATCGCGGCAGCGTTCGACCATTGGGACTCCCGCGCCGGCGACCCGCAGCTGCACACCCATGTGGTGATCGCAAACCGGGTCCAGGGCCCCGGACGACAAGTGGCGAACGCTCGACTCGCGCGGATCGCTGTTCCCGGCCACGGTGGCCATGTCCGAGCTCTACGACAACCTGCTCGCCGACCATGTCACGGCCCGGCTCGGCGTCGGCTGGCGGGTGCGGGGTCAGGCCGCGAAGTCGAAGAACACCGCGTGGGAGCTCGCAACGGTGTCCGATGACCTGATCGCGGCGTTCTCCACCCGGTCCTCGAAGATCGAACGAGAGGCCGACCGGCTGATCACCGATTACCGCAAGCGGCACGGCCGGTCGCCTACTGACAAGGTCAAACTGCGGTTGCGGCAGATCGCGACATTGGCCACCCGCCCGGCCAAGGAGATCCGCACTCTCAGCGAAATGGCGAACGACTGGCGCGACCGCGCAGCTGCTGTGGTCGGTCAGGACGCGCTTACCTGGATGCGGACGGCGATCGAGAAGGCGACCGCACCGTGACGTCGAGCTGTTGCGGGTCGACGACTTGGCAGTCCCCGACCATGTTTCGCCCAGCGTGCCAGGCACTGCGACGACGTCGGAGATGGAGAAGCTCGCGAGGGCCGCATACACCGAGTTGGCGACCGAACGGACCACGTGGAAGACCTGGAATATACGGGCCGCCGCAGCGCGCGCGGCGATGGAACACCGCATGGTGACCGCCGACGAGCGGGAGAAATTGATCGCCGCGGTCAGCGCGAGGGTCGCGGAGATGTCGGTCGAGCTGACCCCATCGGTGACCGCCTTCACCCCGGCAGCGTTTACCCGCGCTGACGGGACGTCGATGTTCGTGCGCACCCACGCAGGGTTGTTCACCTCCGCAGAGGTCCTGGCCGCGGAGGAACGGCTGCTGGCGGCGGCTCGCTCCGTCGACGCCGCCACTGTCAGCAGCGAGTCGGTGGAACGGGTCCTCGCAGCGCCGACAGCGGACGGATACTTCCTCACCGACGACCAGGCCGACGCTGTCCGCGACATCACCGCGAGCGGCCGACGTGTCGACGTCCTAGTGGGCCCTGCCGGTGCCGGGAAGACCACCACGCTGACCGCGCTCCGGGCGACGTGGGAACTCGAACACGGCGAGGGATCGCTGATCGGGTTGGCACCCTCCGCGGCGGCCGCGAAAGTCTTGGCCGACTCCCTGGGCGTCGCGACGGACAACGCCGCGAAGTGGTTGCACGAGGCGGCCCGGCTACCCGACACCGGCAAGGAGATCGCCCACCTGGCCGACGTGCTGCAGCTACTCGACGCGGAGGATCCGGAATGGCGTCAACGCTTGGCGCAGTCCGGCGACGTGACCGAGCGGGCCGCCGAATGGGCGGCGTTCGTCGGCGCCGACCAGGCCCACGCGTGGACGGCGGAGCGGGGCCGCACCGTCGTGGCCAAGAGGCTGGAGAAGCTCCGTGTAGACGAGCAGCGTTGGACTTTCCGTCCGGGGCAGCTAGTGGTGATCGACGAGGCATCGCTTGCCGGAACGCTCGCCGTTGACGACCTCGTTAGCCGTGCCACACATGCCGGCGCGAAGGTGCTCCTGGTCGGCGACTGGGCGCAACTGGCGTCGGTGGACGCCGGCGGCGGCTTCGGCATGCTTGTCCGCGACCGCGGCGATGGACTCGCACCAGAGCTGACCGGGGTGCGCCGGTTCACGCACAAGTGGGAGCGCATTGCCAGCATGCAGCTGCGAGTCGGGGACATCGCGGCGCTCGACGCCTACGACAAGCACGGGCGGCTGATCGGCGGTGGCGGTGAGGACATGCTGGACGCCGCCTACCGCTCGTGGCGTCGCGACGAGCTGGCCGGACTCCAGTCGCTACTGATCGCCGGCGACAGCACAACAGTGACCGACCTCAACCGCCGCGCCCGCGCGGACCGAGTCGCGACCGGTGAGGTCGAGGACGACGGCGTGAGCCTGCGCGACGGCACCATCGCCGCTGTCGGCGACCGCGTCATCACCCGGAACAACCAGCGGCGCTTGGCCGTCGGCACCGGCTGGGTGAAGAACGGCGACACCTGGCACGTTCAGGCCGTTCATCGGGACGGCTCGCTGACCGTGAGGCGAGCGAAGGGCAACGGCACGATCACGCTGCCGGCCGCGTATGTGGCCGACCACGTCGAACCGGCCTACGCGGTCACAGCGCACCGCGCCCAGGGCGCGACGGTGGACACCGCGCACGCTTTGGTGACCGGGGCAACGATGATGCGCGAGATCCTCTACGTCGCCATGACACGCGCACGGGCGAGCAACACCGCCTACGTGGTGACCGACCTCGACGAGGAAGCGCGGCACCTGCGCGACGCTGACGATCCCGCCCCGACCGCCCGCTCCGTGCTCACCACCGTCCTGCGCCGCCAGGGCGCGGCGCTCTCGGCCCGGGAGACCGCACGGCTCGAGACCGACAAGGCGCTGTCGATCGGGCAGCTCGCGGCGGAGTACGACACGCTGTATCGCGCCGCCGTCACCGACCGGCAAGCCACGCTCCTGCTGGCCTGCGGGGTACAGCCGACCGACGTCGCCGACTCAGAGCACCTCGTGGCGCTCGCCGCCGCGGTGCACCGCGCCGACGCCCACGGCCTGAAACCGGACACCGTGCTGCCTAAGCTCGCCGCCGCGAAACCGATTCCGGCCGAAGCCGACCCCGTGCGGGTGCTCGCCGCTCGGGTCGCACGGTGGACCGACCATGCCACGGAGACCGCACCCAGCATCGTCCGGCGCCAGCGTCGGCTGATCGCCGGCCTCGTACCGGCCGCCGACGGCGTCACCGACCCAGAGATACAGCGGGCACTGGGCGAGCGAGAGGCGCTGCTCGAGGAACGGGCCGCGGAGATCGCCAGACGTGCGATCAACGAGCGCGCGGCGTGGCTACGGACTCTCGGCCCGGAGCCCGCCACCGCGGCCGAGCAGACCCAGTGGCGCCGGTGCGTCGAGGTCATCGCCGCCTACCGCGAACGCCACGACATCACCGACACCGCATCCCCGATCGGCGACCCCGGCTTTGACTGGACACAGCGACACGACTACCGGCAGGCCGCAAAGGCGGTCCAAGCAGCCCAGCAGCTTGCCGGCGTGCTCAAGGACCCGCCCGCCCGGCAGCAGGCCGCGCAGCATCACCAGCCACAGCAGAGCACCGGACGGAGCTTCTGAACCGCCCTTGGACAGTCACAGACGTGTGGAGGGGCAGGGCGGGAAGCTCCCGCCCTGCCCATCTGCACGCACAAGTCAGATGGACACCGGATCGACAGGAGCAACCGCGGCACGACGTGCCGATCCTGCGGGTCTCCCAGCAGGTGGTGCTAAGCGGAAGATCGTCGTCCTGACCGCCGAATCGGATACCGATGACGAGGCCACATGCGACTGGCTGTCCGATCCGGAGCGGACAGCGCAACGTGACCGTTCCCACCCTGGTGCGCCGTGCGGGCGACCTGCTGCATCGGTGCCCTGCCGTCGACATCGTCGAAGCGATCCACGGCTCGGAACTGCAGATCGATCCCGGCATGGGCACCACATCGCCGGGGAGCTGTGGTCCGGCGCGTTACCTCCCCAGAAACAGCTCGATGACGGGGACGGCGACGTTGGGCCGCTGGATCGGTAGCTCCAGCGTGAGGTCGTCCGGTGAGGTGCGCAGCGCATGGTGGGTGCCGGCGCCCTCGTCGTGCGGGACCAGCCGGATCTCGGAGGCGTCGTTCAGCAGTTGGGCGTGGCGGACCTTGCCCGCCAGGCCGGGCAGGTGCAGGTGCTTGAACGGCCAGGAGAACACGTGCAGGTAGAGCCGGTCGCCGCGTTGGGTGTAGCGGCAGTCAGCCGGGGGCCGGTACACGCTGGCGCCGGCGTCGTGGATGGAGCGGCTGTGCAGCCGCATCCATCGGCCGATCTCGGCCAGTGTGTCCAGCGCTCGCGGCTCCAGCTCGCCGCGGCCGTTCGGGCCGACGTTGAGCAGCAGGTTGCCGTCCTTCGCGACGGTGTCGACCAGGAGCTTGATCAGCAGCTCCGGCGACTTCCAGTCGAGGTTGTCGCGGTGGTACCCCCAGCTGCCGTTCAGGGTCTGGCAGGCCTCCCACGTCACCGGGACGCCGTCGACGACGATGGGCGCCACCGGCTGGTACTGCTCAGGGGTGACGAAGTCGGCGGCCCCGGGGACGTCGAGTCGGTCGTTGATCAACGCGCGCGGCGCCAGCCGCCGCACAAGCGCGATGAGGTCGTCGGACCGCCAGTCTGCGCGCCCCTTGCCGCCCACCAGCGGCCGGCCCTGGGCGTCGCGACGGTTCGGGTAGGAGAAGTCGAACCACATGGTGTCGACCGGCGCGTATCGGGTGAGCAGCTCCTCGACCTGCCCGTGCAGGTAGTCCGCGTAGCGCGAGACGTCGCGGCCGTCCTGCTCGACGCCGTCGCGGCCCAGGTCCGGGTGGAGCCCGTCGAGCGGAAAGTCCGGCTGCTGCCAGTCCAGCAGCGAGTGGTAGAACCCGACGCCCAGCCCTTCGCGCCGGAAGGCGTCGGCGATGGGTCCGACGAGGTCCTTGCCGCAGGGCGTGGAGCGCACCGAGTAGTCGGTCAGCTCGGAGTCCCATAGGCAGAAGCCGTCGTGGTGCTTGGTGGTGAGCACCATGTACCGCATGCCCGCGTCGCGCGCGGCCCGGGCCCAGACCGACGGGTCGAACAGGTCGGGATCGAACCGGTCCAGATAGGGCTGGTACTGCTCGCGGCTGAGCCGTTCGCGGTTGCGCACCCACTCGTGCCGCGCGGCGAGGGCGTACACGCCCCAGTGGATGAACATCCCGAAGCGCTGCCGCCGGAACTCCTCCAAACGGGCCGGATCGGCTGCGGTCATGACCATCTCCTTCGGTATCGGGTTCAGTGCGCGCCGAGGACGGCGGCCTGGCGGACCAGCAGGGCGGCGTGGTCGGGCGAGACCACGCCGTCGCCGGCCGCCTCGACCGCCGCAACGTAGTCGGACAGGGCCGACGACCGCCCGGTCCGGCGGCCGCGCGACTCGTACCGCTCGGCCGAGTCGAGTGTGGTGACGAGCCGGCGGGTCAGCGCGTGGTCGGTGACGAACTCCTCGGTGTTGGCGCGCAGGACGGGGAACGACACGTCGAGGACGAATTGCTGGGACCCGCGGGTGACCCGCACGGACGAGCCGTTGGCCGCCGGGAACGCCGGGTTGCTGCCGAACTGCCAGACGTCGGTGACGCCGCCGGGCCAGGCCACCTCGGCGCCGGCGTGGTCGGAGGTGACGGTGGGCAGCGGGTCGCCCGCGCGGTGCGGGTACAGCAACACCCGGTACCGCGGCTCGACGGTGGTCGTGCGGGCCCGGAGCTTGAAGCAGCGGCCCCAATTCTGCCCGTTGTCGGTGCGGTGCCGGCGGAAACGTCTCGGCCGTCAGCGTCACCGCCGCCGGGCTGAGCACCCGGATCAGGCAGCGCGGCGCGTTCGTGGCCGCCGGCACCCGCGTCCAGCCGGCCGGCGCCGGCAGGTCGGACAGCCGCACCAGCACGCTCCCGGCGGGGAACGACGTCGGCGGCACCGGTCCCGTGGGGTCGAAGCCGTCGGGCGCGACCAGCAGCGCGGCGTGCTTGATGACGCCGCGGGGGGTGAACACCGCGGTGTGCGCACCCGCCGTCAGCGCCGTCGGGGTGTCGGCGGTGTTCATCGAGATCGGCAACCAGTGCGGCTGCGCCGCGTCGCCGCTGCTCGGGTGCTCCGCGCCACCGGCGTCGCGCGGCGCGGCGCCGTCGAGTGCCATCGACGTCTTCCAGGTGCCGTTGACCGGCGCGGTGTGCTCCCGGCCGGCCAGCACCCAGAACCGGTAGTCGCCGGCCGTCGCGACGGTGAACGGGACCGACAGCGGCTGCGCGCCGGACTCGTTGGACTGCAGGAACGGGCCGACGTCGACCTGCTCGAGCAGCCAGCTCGACGCGTCCGCCTGGGTGATCTTCGTTCCGAGCGGGACCAGCGCCTCCCACGAGTACTGGTGCGCGGCGTCGTCCTTGCGGATGTCGTCGCTGACGACGGCATAGGTGTGCGCGCCGCGGACCAGCGTCCCGGTGCGAAAGGCGCGCTGCACGGGGTTGTAGGGGTACGACCACTCGCCGTTGACCTGCACCCAGCCGGTCTCGCCGTCGGGCGGCGCGGCCTCGCACCGCCAGTCGTAGGCGTCCTTGGCGTCGCCCATGATGCCCGCGGCCCAGCCGGCGTCGTCCTGCGCGAGGACGTGGCCCTGCTGCGGGAAGTAGCCCTCGGCCTTGCCGTCGACGAAGACCAGGTTGTGGCCGGTGTCGAACGGGAACCAGGCGGCCGCGTCCATGATCCAGACGCGGCCCTTGCCGTTGAGCGTGAACGAGTTGCGGTCGGCGTGCGCATGGGACGCGCCGAACATCGCCTGGTCGCACTGGAACTGGAAGTACACGTCGTCGGTACCCCAGTCCTCGCGCAGGTAGGCCAGGCCGCTGCGCAGGAAGAACTGGCTGGGCGCCAGGCCGAGGGACGGCGCCGTGAGCGCGAGGTCGGACGGTTCCAGCTCGCTGGCCCACAGCACCGCGCTCAGGTGGTCGGCCTGCTGCGCCGGCGCCTGGACATAGTTCGTGTACACCCACCGCATGAGCGGGTCGTCCGGGAGGGCCAGCCGCAGGAAGTAGTAGACGGCCGGCACGCCGGTCCAGAAGTCGCGGGTGTCCTGCAGCGCGCCCCAGTCGCCGCCCCAGGGGTACATGTCGGCGGTCCACCACCGCGGGACCTTGCTCAGGTGCGGGTGCGTCAGGATCGGCTCGCCGCGCTTGGCCATCGCCGCTGCGAAGTAGGACCCCTGCCACATTCCGTAGGCGAAGTAGTGCAGCAGCTCCAGCGGCGCGCCCTCGGAGCCGATGCCGTGCTGGAGGAAGTCGCTCATGCTGGCGGCGGCCTTGTCGTACCACTGCTCCTTGTAGCCGGGCTCGCCCTCGATGGCGAGCGCCGCGGGCCCGAAGGCGCCCATGCCGTGCGACACCCAGTTGTCATCGCGCTGCGCGGAGGCGCCGGGCTTGAAACCGTAGACGGCGTCCTGGAGCCGGGTCTCGTAGGCGGTGACGCGGTCGACCAGCCACTGCCGGGCGGTGGCGCGCCGGGTGGCGTCCATCAGGGGCGCCAGCCAGTCGTAGGCCAGCGCGGGGCCCTGGGACGTCCGGCTGAAGTCGGGCGTGGGCGCGGGCGGGATCTTCGCCAGCCAGGTGTCGAAGGCGCGCACGGCCTTGCCGGCAATGATCTCGTCCTCGCCGACCAGAGCGACCAGAGCGGAGCCTGCGATCGCCTTGGCCAGCGTCTCCTGCTCCGCCCCCGAGAGGGTTTCGTTCTGCTCCAGCCGTTTGAGCAGGAGACTCACCCCGGTCGGAGCCGCTCCGTTCGGTGGCACGTCACCCAGCGTCGACGCGACCCGGGTCAGTGCGTCGAACGCCGCCTTGGCCCGGCCGATCGTCACTCGCTGACGCAGGTGCGGAAGCTCGGACGGGCTGATCACGATGCGCGGGTGCACGCCGTCGGCGGGCGGCGGTGCGAATCCGTACGGCGGATCGACGAGGGGGGCGCCCGCCGCGGTGCGCAGCAGGCCGGACGGGACGGCGGCAACGCCGGCGGCCGCCGCGGAGAGCTGGAGGAAACGCCGTCTGTCGAGGGGTCTCATGTTCGGTACCTCCGGGGGTGAGTGGATCAGCTGTCGAGGCGTTCGAGGGCGTCCTGGAACTCGCGGCGCATTGCGTCACCGCCGCCGGAGCGCCACCGGTCGCGCCACTCCTCCAGCTCGTCGAGCGAGCGCTGGCCGGTGACGATGCCGGTCTCGTAGTCGTTGTTGAGCTGGCCCAGCGCCGCGCCCTGGCGGATCGCGGTGTCGGAGATGAGGCCGGTGACGGGGTTCGGCGCCGACGACCGCACGACCGTCTCCATGGCGCCCTGGGCGAGCCGCGCGTCGGCCTGCGCGCCGGGGAAGTAGAACAGCGTCTCGCGCACCTGGGTGAGGTAGGGGACCGGCGCCTCGGTGGGCGCCTGGTCCGGCGGCACCGGTACCAGCTGGCCGGAGTCCTCGAACGTCACCTGCCGGCCCTCGAGGCCGTAGTTGACCAGCACGTACTCCTCACTGCCGAACGGGGCGGACCAGTAGTCGATGACGCCGAGCAGCTCGTGCAGGCGCTCGTCGTCCTTGGCCGCCTCGGCGGAGATCGCGGCCATCCCGTAGTAGCCGCGCTGTTCGTACGTGAGCGGGTCACCGCCGTCGTGGCCGGGCGGCGTCAGCGGCTGCACGTCCGAGCCGGGGTCGCCGGCCAGCGTGCCGGGACGGCGCAGCGCGAACTGCGCGTTGAGACTGCCGGCGTAGAAGCCGGTCTGGCCGGACTGGAGCAGGTCGATGGCGCGGGTGTAGGTGTCGCCGCCGATGGTGGCGTCGGGATGGTAGACGCCGGCCTTGAACTCCTCGATGTGGAACTCCAGGGCCGCGCGGTACTCGTCGCTCTCGACGTAGTGGGTGAGGGTGCCGTCCTCCTCCAGCCGCCACTCGTTGGGCACCCGGAACATCTGCCGGACGAAGCCGGCGTCGAGCACAGCCGCGCCCCAGCTCTGCCCGGAGCCGCGTGGGCTGCCCTTCGAGAACGCCGTCATCAGCTCCAGGTACTCGGCGGCGTCGGCCGGCGGCTCCGGGAAGCCCAGCGCCGCGGCCCAGTCGGCCCGGTACAGCGCGACGGAGTTGTTCAGCAGCGGGATGCCGCGCGGGACGCCGTAGAGCACGCCCTCGACGGCGCAGTTGCGCCAGGCGTAGCTCGGCAGCTGCGCGAGGTTCGGGTAGGCGCTGACGCCGTCGCCGCCGAGCACGTCGGAGAGGTCCGCGAAGGCGCCCTGCTGGAAGTAGCTGACCGCGGCCGGCACGGTCTCGGTGTTCACCCAGGTGATGTCCGGGATCGAGCCGCCGGCCAGCACGGTCGCAAGCTTGTTCTCGTAGGAGCCGATGGGCGTGTAGGTCGGCTCCAGCGTCACGTTGAGGCCGCGCTGGAACGCCTGGAACACCTCACTGCCCTGCAGGTCGTCGGGCGGCGCGGTGAACAGCGGATGCAACGAGGTGACGGTGCCGCCGCGGCCGGGCGGCTGCGCGACGCTCTTGAACGGCGGCAGCGGGAACTGCTCGTACGCCGGCAGCACGCCGGGCACGTCGCTGACGGTCGCGCCGGCCAGGTCGCGCGGCGGCGCGAAGTCGGGCAGCGTGAGGCCGCCCTCGGCGCCCGGCGTGCTGCTGGCGGGGCCGGAGCCGCCGCTGGAGCAGGCCGAGAGCAGGTACGCGCCGGCGCCGAGCCCGGCGAGACCGCCGAGGAAGCGGCGCCGGTTCAGTCCGGCGCTCGGAAGGGGTCGCGAGGTGGTCATGGTCGGTCCTTTCGCGGACGGCGTCAGCCCTTGATCGCTCCGGTGAGGACGCCCTTGGTGAAGAAGCGCTGGAGGAAGGGGTAGACGAGGAGGATGGGGACGGTGGCGACGACCACCACGGCCATCTGGATGGTCTTGGGCGCGGCCTCGACCTGGCCCGAGACGGCCATCTGGTCCAGCGGCGAGCCCTGCAGCACGTACTGCTGCAGCACCAGCTGGATGGGCCACTTCTCGCTGTCGTTGAGGTAGATCATCGCGTTGAAGAAGTCGTTCCAGTACGCGACGCCGTAGAACAGGGCGATGACGGCGATGACCGCCTTCGACAGCGGGACGACGATGCGCCAGAGGATCTGAAACTCGCTGGCGCCGTCGATGCGCGCGGAGTCGAACAACTCCTGCGGCAGGTTCATGAAGAAGTTGCGGACGACCACGAGGTTGAACGCGCTGACGGCGCCGGGCAGGATCAGCGAGGCATACGTGTCGAGCAGCCCGAGCTCCTTGACCAGCAGGTAGTTCGGGATGATGCCGGCTCCGAACAGCATGGTGAACAGCACGAGGTAGAGCACGAACTTCGAGCCGGGCACCTCCCGGGTGCGGGTCAGCCCGTAGGCCAGGGTCACGGTCATGACCACCGACAGCAGCGTGCCGACCAGCGTCACGCCGGCGCTCACCAGCAGCGCGCGGGTCACCACGTCGCCGGCGAAGATCGTGCGGTAGGCGGCCAGCGAGAACTCGGCCGGGATCAGCAGGGTGTCGCCGGAGCGTGCGGCGTCGGCCGCGGAGAAGCTGATCGCGATGACGTAGACGAACGGGTAGAGCATCACCAGCGTGATCGCGGCGATCACCAGGCCCTTGACGATGCTGGTGATGCGCCGGGGCGGCTCCTGCCAGGCCGGGCGGGCCGGGCGCGCGGGTGCGGTGCCGACGACTGCCATCAGAAGACCCCCTGTCCGCCCATGCGCTTGGCCAGCCGGTTCGCCCCGACGACCAGCACGGTGCCGATGACGCCCTTGACCAGCCCGACCGCCGCGGCCAGGCCCCAGTCGCCGCCCAGGACGCCGCGGTAGTAGGTGAAGGTGTCGACCACCTGCGCGGCGTCGGCCCCGACGGCGGGCTGTTGCAGCAGCAGCTGCTCGAACCCGACGGTGAGGACGGTGCCGAGGCGCAGGATGAGCAGCAGCACGATGACGCTGGAGATGCCCGGCAGCGTCACGTGCCACAGGCGCCGCCACGGCCCGGCGCCGTCGACCGCGGCCGACTCGTAGAGCTGCGGCGAGATCATCGTGATCGCGGCGAAGAAAATGATGGTGCCCCAGCCGACCTCCTTCCAGATCACCTGCGCGGTGATGAGGCCGGCGAAGGTGTCGGGGTCGGCCATCAGATTGAGCGGGCCGACGCCCACCGGCTCCAGCAGCCGGTTGAGCACGCCGGCGCCGCCGAAGATCTCCTGCCACAGCGACACGACGATGACCCAGCCGATGAAGTGCGGCAGGTACACGACCGACTGCACGACCCGCTTGATCCGGTCCGACAGCAGGCTGTTGAGCAGCAGCGCCAGCGCGATCGGCGCGGGGAACGCGAACACGATTTGCAGCAGCGAGAACCACAGCGTGTTCTGCAGCGCCCGGATCACCTCGGGGTCGGAGAACATCGCGGTGAAGTTGGACAGGCCGACCCAGGGCGACTCCGCGAACCCGAGGAACGGCGAGTACTGCTGGAACGCGACGACGTTCCCGGCCAGCGGGATGTAGCGGAAGACCACGAAGTAGAGCAGCCCGGGGAGGATGAAGACGTACATCCACCGCTGCCGCCAGGCCCGCGCCCACACCGAGCGCCCGGACCGGGCGGGGCGCGGCGTGCGCTGTGGCGTCTGCGGCCGTTCCAGCGTGTCGAGTCGTTGGTGCACCGTTGCCTCCTTTCCAGGTGAGGGCGCGCGTCAGCGCATGTACAGGCCGCCGTTGACGTCGAGCGTCGTGCCGGTGACGTAGCGCGCCTGCGGGCCGGCCAGGAACAGCGCCGCCGCGGCGACGTCGTCGACGGTGCCGATGCCCAGCGGGATCTGCCGCCGCAGCTCCTCGACGGTGTCGCTCCCGAGGGTGGACGCGGACAGCTCGGTGGCGATGACCCCTGGCGCGACGGCGTTGACGGTGATGCCGTACGGCGCCGCCGTGCGGGCGAGGGTGCGGGTCAGGCCGAGCAGCGCGCTCTTGCTGGCCGCGTAGTGCGCGTGGCCGTAGAGCGCGCCCTGGTGCGCGACGACGGAGCTGACCTGCACGATCCGCCCGTAGCCGGCCGGCCTCATCAGGTCGATGGCGCCGCGGGCGCAGAGGAACGCGCTGGTGAGGTTGTTGTCGAGCACCTCGTGCCAGCTCTGCAGCGTGATCTCGTGGAACGGTTCGGGGCGGGCGATGCCGGCGTTGTTGACCAGCACGTCGAGGCCGCCCAGGGCGGTGCTCGCGGTGTCGAGCACGTGCCGTGCGCCGTCCTCAGTGCTGACGTCGGCGACCGCGGCGATGCCCGTCACTCCGGCGGCGGCGACGTCGGCAGCGGTGCGGTGCGCGTCGCCGGGCCGCAGGTCGTTGACGACGACGTGCGCGCCGGCCTCGGCCAGCGCCAGCGCGATGCCGCGGCCGATGCCCTGGCCGGCGCCGGTGACCAGCGCCCGCTGGCCGTCGAGGGGACGGGTCATCGGCCGTCACTCCCTACTGCGGTGACGGCGGCGCGCATCCAGCCGAGCGAGAACGCGCGGCCGGTGTGGCCCCAGCGGGTGTCGCCGGTGACGCCGGGGGTGTGGTCGGAGACGAACGGTCCCTCGAACCCGGCGGCGCGGTAGGCGCGCAGAGCGGCGAACATGTCGAGGTCGCCCTCGTCGATGAAGACCTCCTGGTAGGCGGGCACCCGGCCCGTGACGGCGCGCAGATGCGCAAGCCGGATGCGCGGCCCGAACGCGGCGATCTGCTCGACGACGTCGACGCCCATCTCGGCGAACGTGCCCTGGCAGAACGTCAGGCCGTTGGCCTCGGCGGGCAGTTCGCGGTGGAACCGCTGCAGGCCCTCGGGGGAGGAGAAGATGCGGGCCACGCCGCGCATGACCGGGACCGGCGGGTCGTTGGGATGCATGGACAGCCGGAGGCCGGCCGCCTGCGCGGTCTCGATCAGGGGGCGGGCGAAGTACAGCGTCCGCTCCCACATCTCTTCGGCGCCGACGGTGCCGATGTCGTCGAACGGCTCGGCCGGGATCCAGCGGGCGTCGAAGGCGCGCGAGACGGCGCCGCCGCGGCCGAGTCTCGGCCGCACGCCGACCGGCTCGTCGAAGAAGAAGTCCGGCCAGAACCGCCACTCCATCATCGGCACACCGGCGGCGGCCACCGCCTCGGCGGTGCGGCAGACGTGCGCGATCTCCTCGTCGCGACCGTCGGCCCCCCGCAGCGCCCGCGGGTAGAAGTCGAGCGGCAGCATGACCGACTCGAGGGTCATGCCAGCCTCACCGCACGCCTTGACCAGCATGGCCACGTCGTCAGTGGACCAGTACGGCTTCCCGCCGCCGACGCGGTCGTGCTGCTGCAGCCGCGCCGACGGCTGGAAGACGGCGTGCCGGCAGCCCAGCTGGCGCAGCCAGGCCAGCGTGCCGGGCTCGAGGTCGTGGACGTTCTCGGACAGCTTCGGTTCCCAGGTCAGCGCCATGCCAGCACCACCGTGTCCTTCGCGCCGACGGTGACGGCGTGGCCGGCGACGGCGTCCGGGTCGCCCCAGAGGACCTCGGGCCGGCCGTCGTCCGGGCCGTCGAGGGTGACGGTGCTCGCCTCGGCGGCTGGGTTGGCGACGATGGTGACGAGGCTGCCGCCGTCGGCGCGCAGGGTCCGGACCAGCAGCGGGGTGACCCCGTCGCCGGTCTGTCGCACGCGCACGGGGAGCCGGCCCGCGAAGAGCTCGACGACGGTGGCGGCGTACCGGACGAGCGGGCCGCCGTCGCCGGTGAACGCGGCGAGGCCGACGAGCGCGGGCAGCCAGATCGCCTGGCCGCCGCCGACGCCGTCGTGCACGAGGGCCGTGACGGTGCCACCGTCCTCGGCGAGCGGGACGCCGTCGCCGACCTCGACGTCGGTGAGCCACGGCCCGGCCGGCAGCTCGCCCGTCGCCAGGCCAAGGCTGCCGCCGTCGACGACCCGCAGTTCCCGGGGTCGCCCGCCCACCACGGGGCCGAGCGGGAACTCGTCGGCGAGTGGCCAGAAGCGGCCGTCGCGGTCGTACCAGCCGGTGAGCCCACTGGCCAGCACGGTGTGCCCGGCGCGGACGTACGCGCCGATCGCCGCCGCCTGCTCGGCGGACAGCACTTCGACGTGCGGCAGGACGAGCAGCCGCGGCGGCCCTTCCGGACTCCAGTCGACGTCGTCGACGTGGACGACGCGCGGCGGGACGCCCAGGGACTGCAGCGCCTCGTACCAGCCGAGCGCCTCGAGCAGGTGCGCGTCCTTGCCGCGCGCGGGATCGCCGCCCGTGGCCCACTGGTGGTCCAGCGCCATCGACTCGACGCTCAGCACCAGCGTGACGTCGGCGGTGACCGGTTCGGCGGCGGCGAACAAATCATCGTGCTCGGCGAGCACCCGGCCGATCGACGCCACCGCACGCAGCCGGTCGGTCGGCTCGCCCCGGTAGTCCAGCAGCGCGAACTCACCCGGCTCGCGGCTGCGCCAGCGAACGTTGAGCAGCCAGAGCACGGCCCGGTCCGCGCCGGCGCCGAGCACCGTCCAGACCCGCTGGGCCAGCTCGCGCGGTTCGACGGCGTACCCGGTGGCGTGCGAGCGGATGGCCGGGCCGCCGGCCAGCTCGGTGGCCCAGACCGGACCGCCGGCCATGGCGCCGCGGAGCAGCTCGACGCAGAACGCATGGCCGAGCGTCAGCCGGTCCGGGCCGAACTCCGTCAGCGACATCGGGTAGATCGACGCGCCGACGGAGTCGAGGAAGGGCCGCCACGACGGCAGGTCGAACGAGCGGGTGGCCAGGTTGCGGCTGACGCCGTGCGGGTTGGTGTGCACCGGGTGGCCGGGGTCGAGCCGCCGGACCCGCTCGGCCACCCAGCCCAGGTACCAGGCCAGGTGCGAGCGCCAGAACTCGTGCCAGTCGAGGTTCGGCACCGGCCACAGCCCGGCGTGCGACCAGCGCGGGTCGACGGCGATCTCGTCGAACGACGCGTACGGAGCCCGGAACGACAGCATGCTCTCGCCGAACCAGGCCCGGTTGAGCGCGTCCAGCCCGTCGTAGCGCTCCCGCAGCCAGTCGCGGAAGCGCTGCTCGGCCAGCTCGGTGACGGCGGGCGGCTGGCCCGGCTCGTTCATGAGGATCCAGCTGTCCAGTGCCCGGTGCGCGGCGTAGCGGGGGACGACGGCGTCGAGGTAGGCCTCGCCGGCGGCGAGCGTGGCCGGCGTGTCCGGGACGCCGCTCAGCGCGGGCGCGGCGGCCTGCGGCCAGAGCGTCGCGGTGACGGCGACACCGTGCCGTTCCGCGGCGGCGAAGGCCGCGTCGTAAAGGGCGAAGTCCCACCGGCCCGGCGCGGGCTCGAGATGGTTGCGGACCAGGCTGACGCGCGCCAGCGGGAGGTCGTGCTCGGCCAGCACGGCGAACAGCCGGTCGAGCTGCTCGGGCCGGTCGTACTCGCCGGGGGCGAGCCACACCTGGGCACCGAGCCGGGCGCTGGTGGACGACGGCACTGACGTCCTTTCATTGGAGGGCTGATGGGCGCGTAAACGTTTAGATGAGATGGCCCACAGGATCGTCCCAAGTCGGCGACGGTGTCAAGGCATGCTTCGAAAACACGTAATTGACGTGGTCGGATGAATGGGCCGTTCGGCGGCAACCTCGTGGTGTACGATCTAAACGTTTACGTCAGAGTGGGAGGACGCAGATGTCGCAGGCCCGGCAGCGGGTGAGCATGCGGACCGTCGCCGAGCGGGCCGGAGTGAGCATCGCGACGGTCTCGTACGTGCTGAGCGCGCGCCGCGAGGTGGCGCCGTCGACCCGCCGCCGGGTGGAGCGAGCCATCGACGAGCTCGGCTACGTGCCCAACCAGGTGGCCCGTAGCATGCGCACGCAGCGCACCGACACCGTCGCGCTCATCGTGCCGAGCATTCTCAACCCGTTCTACCCGGCCGTCGCCCGCGGGCTGCAGGACGTCCTCGAGCCGCAGGGGTCCTACGGCATCGTCGTCTGCACCGACGGCGACCCCGGCACCGAGCGGCGCATGATCGAGCAGATGGTGGCCCGCCGGGTCGACGGCATCGGCCTGTCCAGCTACCTGCACCGCGGCCGGCCGTTCGAGGCCGCCGTCGAGGCCGGCATCCCTGTCGTCTTGCTCGGCTCGCACGCGCCGGAGCCTGGCGTCGACGCCGTCGGGCCCGACGACGTCGGCGGCGGCCGCCGGGCGGTGCAGTACCTGCTCGAGCGCGACCGGCGCCGCATCGGCTTCATCACCGGTCCGCAGGGTGAGGGCCCCGCCGCCAGCCGTGTCAGCGGCTACCTCGCCGCGCTGCGCGACGCGGCCGTGCCGGCGGCCGACGACCTCGTCGTCCGCGCCGACTTCAGCCGCGAGGGCGGCCGCGAGGGCATGCGCCGGTTGCTCGACCTGGCCGCGCCGCCCGACGCCGTCATCTGCACCAACGACGTCGTGGCCATCGGCGCGCTGGACGTGCTGCGCGAGCTGTCGGTGCGGGTACCCCAAGATGTCGCCGTCGTCGGCTTCGACGACATCGAGGCCGCCACGCTGGTGTCGCCGGCGCTCACTACCATCGCGAACCCGGCCCGGCAGATCGGCCAGGCGGTCGCGCGGATCCTGCTGCAGCGCATGGCCGAGGACGAGCCGCAGCCGCCGCAGGCCATCGCGTTCGGGACGCACCTGATCCAGCGCGAGTCGGCGTGACTGCGCCGCCCGTCAGGTGCGCCGTCGTCGGCACGGGGCTGATCGCGCACTCGCATGCCCGCGCCATCGCCGCGCAGGACGGCCGGGCCCGGCTGGTCGCCGCCGTCGAGGTCGACGAGGCCAGGCTGGCCGCGTTCACGGAGGACTGGCCGGTGTCGCACGCGGGCTCGTCACTCGGGTCGGCGCTGGCGAGCGGCGAGATCGACCTCGTCATCGTCTGCACGCAGCCGTCGTCGCACGTGCCGCTCGCCGTCGAGGCGTTGGCCGCGGGCGTCAATGTGCTGGTCGAGAAGCCGCCGGCGGTGTCACTGGCCGACTTCGACGTGCTGGCGCGGGCTGCTTCCGCGTCGGCGGGCGAGGCGTTCGTCGTGTCCCAGCACCGGTTCGGCTCCGCGGCGCGGCAGCTGCGCCGGCTGGCCGGCGACGGCGTGCTCGGCCGGCCGCTGGTGGCCCGATGCGAGACCACCTGGTACCGCGACGAAGCCTATTTCGCGGTGCCGTGGCGCGGGTCGTTCGAGGTCGAGGGCGGCGGGCCGACCATAGGCCACGGCGTGCACCAGACGGACCTCATGCTGTCGGTGCTCGGGCCATGGGCCGAGGTCACGGCCATGGCCGGGCGCCAATCGCGGCCCACCCGCACCGAGGACGTGTCCTGCGCCGTCGTCAGGTTCGAGAACGGCGCGCTGGCCACCGTCACCAACTCCGTGGTGCCACCCCGCGAAGCGTCGGCGCTCCGGTTCGACTGGGAGCACGCCACCGTCGAGCTCCACCACCTCTACGGCTACGGCGACGACAACTGGCAGTTCACAGCCGCTGCCGGGCGCGAGGACCTGGCGGCCCGGTGGGCGACGGGACTCGACGGCGAGCGCAGTGGCCACGCGGCCCAGCTGCGGGTGGTGCTCGACGCGCTCGCGTCGGGCGCGACGCCCCCGGTGACCCTGGCCGACGCCCGCCTGACGCTGGAGGTCGTCGCCGCCGTCTACGCGTCGGCGTTCACCGGACGCCCGGTGCGGCGCGGCGAGATCGTCCCCGGTGACCCCTTCTACACCCGCATGGACGGCACCGGCGCGCCATGGCGCGACGAGGGGATACCCGCCTGAGCCCAGCCGCCCACGGACGGGGCAGGACTCGATTGACGTCGCCTTAGGCGCTCAGCGGCTCCTACGCCCACCCGATGTCCTCAGACAGCACACGGACCCTACCGGCAAAGGACGACACCGGCACGATCTGTGACGTCTTCGATGGCCAGACGGCGACGACCAGATGAGGCCCGGCAGGAAGGTCACCCGGCCCACTCGGCACGTCCTTCAAGTCAGATGGACGCCGATGCTGTTGCCTGCGTCAGTGGTGATGCCCTCCGCCCAGCTGCGCCCGAGCGGCTTCGTTGCGCCGACGCTGCGGTGGCCGCGGCCGCGCGGTAGTCCAACCCTGCCTCGACGGCAGCGGCCACCAACGGTCCGAGATCGGTCGACCCGTTGTCGAGCGCGCGGTTGGCGGCCCAGAACAGGGCGTTGTTTCGGTTGCCTTCGAGGGCGTTGCGGACGTGATCGACCAGGTAGGGCATGCGACGGTCGGCCGCCGCATGCCCATGGAGGGGTGCTGGCGGTGGCGGTGCGGGCGGCTGGAGCAGGTCGCGGGCCGCGGCCCAGTTGAAGTCCTGGTCCCGGTCGTGGTCGCGGACCTCGATGGTCTCGTACCGGCGCGGCCCGCGGTCGGTGTCGACGATCGAAGGTGGCACCAGCGTGTAGCCGCCGGCGGCCGTAGGTCGATCTTGTGCTTGCGCAGCGAGTGGCAGCCCTCGGCGGTGCCGGCAAAGTACAGGTGCAGCCCGCCGCTGGGGGTGCGAACGGCGTGGGACCAGCCCTCGAGGAGGCCGGCCTGCTTGAGACGCCGCAGGGCTGGGTATCCGGATCCGTCGGGTTTCACGTCGACGTCGACGACGTCCCACAGCGGCGCTCCTGTGGGGACTGCGACGTTCGCTGTGGGCCACTTGCGCCACCAGTCGCGGACCTGGCCCAGATGGGTGGTCGCATCTTCGAAGCCGTGCTTGGTCAGGGGTTCCTTGGCGCCAGGCCAGCAGGGGAAGACAGGGATGCCGGCGGCCGCGAAGACCGCGGCTTCGTCGCCCATCGTCATGGCGTGCTCCTCCGGGGGTGGGTCAGTCGGGACCGGTCAGCCCGGTCAGCGACGACAGGTAGGCGTTGACCTCGGCGGACCATCCAGCCCCGTCGGGGTCGTTCAGCCAGCCCTGCGCGTCGGCGGTCCTCTCACCGGGGTGGCCCCCGAGCCGGGACACCCAGTCCTTCAACCTGATACGGGTGTTAAAGAAGGTCATGTGCCAATCGGCGGCCGCGGAGGCCGCCTGGCTTGCGTCGTAGGCGACGTCCCAGGCGCCCTTCAATGCCGACAGTTCCTCGACGAGGGCGCCGTGCTGCCACCAGTCCGCCGGCTGCGGAACCTGCTCTGCCGCTGGTCGTGAGCTCTCCTGGGCCGGAACCTCGATGCCCGCGGCACGATCGGCCTGCCGGGACCGGTCGATCGTGACCGTGACCAGCCGAGGATCGGGCGCGACCAGCCGGGCCACGATCTGGGTACCGGTGCGCTGTTCGCCACCCTGGGTCTCATAGGTGGTGAACCTGAGCTCGCCGGCGACGATCACGGGATCACCCTTCGGTAGAGCCTGGCGTACGTCTCGGCCGAACGGCCGAACACGACGACGTCATGGAAGACCGTCTGCTTGGTGATCCACTGCCCGTCCTCCTGCGCCCGGTCGTCGACCGCCAGCCGGAAGGTGAGGCGCGGGTTCGCGCCGGCGACGAGCTTCGGGTCGGTGGCGATCCGGCCAGCCGGGCTGGCCGGAAAGGCGTTACTCATGGTGGTCTCCTCCCACCTCGGGTGTTGGTCACTTGTAGGGGTGGCCCCTGCCGCGCACATTTCGGCCCGCACACGAGGACCGCCCTCCGGCGTCGCCAGCTGGTGGCGCGCCGTGCACATGCCGGTCAGAGACCGAGGGCGGGGCTGGGAGAACCGAGCTGGCTCTGCGGCCGACTCGGCCGCGGGGCCGGCCGGGAGTGGCCACGTCCTCTCCAGTGATCGCAGCGGCAACGGCGGCCATCAGGTCCCGCGCGGCAGGCGGGTGACGGCGTTTCCGGCCATCCGGACTCGCTCGCGCCGGTTGCCCTCCCAGCGGTAGCCCTCGGGGAACGCCATGCCGGCAGCGACCTCGTGGGGCTCCAGCATCCGGAACAGGCAGTCGTCGACCAGCTCGGCGGCGCGATTGATGTTGTCCGACGTTGGCCGGGTGTCCGGGTCACGGGTGAGGAGCGTCTGGTGGCCCTTGGTTGTGAGTGTCCGCAGCGCCTCCGACACCGGAGTCACATGCTCGCCGCCGTCGCCCCTGGAGCCGTTGTTCCGCATCACCAGGGCGTAGGCGTCGCGGGTGGTGAGCGCCCGCAGCGCCTCGTCCGTGGGGCGGGCGTCGTCGTTCCACGACCCGCCGGCGGGAGAGACAAGCGCGTGCCGGTCGACCGTGGTGATGGTCGACAGCGCCTCGACGATTCCGCGGGCCTGGCCTTTGCTGTAGTACGGCGCGAGCAGCGAGATGTTCCCGCCGTTGGCCGTGAGAGTACGCAGCACCTCGTCAGGGATTGTGGTGTGCCGGGCCGGGTCGCCGCCGTCGACGCCGTAGTGGCGGGTGATCAGCGCGTGGTGGTTCCCCGATGCAGTCACGGTCGCCATGGGGTCGCCCGTCGATCGCGCCCACGAGCCGCCACCGCGCAGCTCGGCGACGAACGGCATGAGCGCCAGCGCCGTCTCAGCGCGCGTCGTCATGGTTCGCAGCGGGTCGCCGGCCAGCCCGGCGTCCTTGCCGTCGCGGCCCTCGACGGGTACCAGGAGAGCCTTGCTGGCCGTCGTGTGCAACGTCCGCAACACGTCCTCGACGGACCAGGTGCGTACCCCGAGGCGCCGCTCGAAGGTGTTCCCGGCCGCTTCGGCGATGTACGGCATCCAGTACTTGGCGATGCCAGCGGCGATGCGCGCGCGGGTCTTGTCGGCCAGCGGCTTGTCCCGGTCGCCGATGCGCTGCCCCTGGATGCTCCAGTCGATCGCGGCGGCAGCGGGCAGCCAGCCGGGCTCGACGGTGTTCCCGCACGCTGCGTGGACGTGCACGTACTGGGCCCGGTAGCGGCCCACAGTGCGGCCCGGCTTCCACGCCTGCTGGGACTCCACGATGGCGACGCAAGGCGGGCAATACGCGCGCGGCCGCATGAATCGGTCGATGTCGGGGGCCCGTTCGCCCTTGCGCCAGCACACGACATACAGCCGGTCGCGGGACTGCGGCGCGGGGCTCCCCAGCGCCTGAGCGTGCATGCTGTTGAGGCTGACGACCTTGAACTGATAGCCGAGGTTCGCCAGGTCCCGCCGCCAGATCCGCCACGCGTTGCGGTACTTCGCCTGCGTGGCGATGTCCACAACGTTCTCAATGACCATCGCGCGGTAGCGGTGGTGCTCGGCGAACCGGAGCACGTCGAACATCAGCAACCGGCTGCGTGTCGCGGCGTCATCGGACAGCGGGTCCTCGAACAGGCCCTCCTCGATCGCCGGGCGGGCGGCTGCTCCAGCGGCCTGCGACCATTTCGTGCACTCCGGCGAGGCCCACAGGATGTCCGTGCGCGCGAAATTGCGGGGGTGGTCCTCGTGCAGGTCGACGTGCTTGTGCACGGTGTGCGGGTGATTCGCGTTGTGGACGTCGAGGGCAAGTTTCCAGTGGTTGGCGGCCTCGATGACCCGGATTCCGGGAACGGCCACCATGCCGGTGGAGGAGCCGCCAGCGCCGGCGAACAGGTCCGTAACGGTGAGGTTCCAGCCAGGCGTCGGGACGGCGACCCGCGGCGCGATGGGCTGGGCGAGTATCCGGTCGATGTGCCGCCTGAGTTCGAGCGTGGTCGACTGCATACGGGTCTCCTGTCGTGCGCTGAGAGGCGCAGGGAGCGGTTGGGACTCTGTCGCTCAGTGGGTGGCCCCTACCGCGCACAAGACCGGTCAGAGACCCAGGCCCGGACCGTGCTGACCGAGTTGGTTCCCGGGCGGCCGCGGCGTGCCCGGCCTGCGGCCGAGCGGCGAGGCCGGCGGTGGCTGGGTTTCCGGCGCCGGCGCCGCCGCAGCCTGGTCGGTCATGACCGCGACGATCCGGTCGAGAGCCTCGCGGGCTGCTTGCAGCGCGGCGGCGTGTTTGAACGGCGCTTCGAGCGCGGTTTCGGCGGCGTGCTGCTCGTCGACGGCGTCGGCGCGCAGCCGGTCGGTCTCGGCCAGGTCGGCCGGGATCGCGGCGACCCGGTTCTCAAGGACGCGCACGGTGCCGATGCTGTGGCCGTCGGTGATGGTGTCGACCGTCACGGACGCTTCGCTGAGCGGCACGTCACGCAGTCGCAACTCGACTCGCGCGGGCTGGCCGAGGCCGCTGCCCGGCGGCAGGTAGGTGGCTTCGATGGTGTGCCCGGCGAGTTCGCCGAGGACGCCGAGGTCGACCTGCCGGTACGGGTTGCCTGGCAGGTGCTGGGTGGCCCAGCGGGCAATTGCGGCCACGGCGTCGGTGCGCTTGGTGACCCGTGTCCCGTTGACGGTCATGGCGAAGGCGTCGCCGGTGACGGGGATGGTGCGGGCGAGGGCGGCCTCGAGCACTGGCCGCCGCTGGTCGAGTTCGCGGATCCGGGCCGCGGCGAGGTTGCATCGCTGGCGCAGGTTGTCCTGTTGGCGGTGGTGTGCACGGCGTAGCCGATCGAGGCGGGTGACTTCGGCCTGGGCGTTGGCGCGCTCCAGCACTAGTGGGTCGCCGGCGGCGAGGGCTTTCACTTCGGCGAAGGACAGCGCGTTGTCGCCGACGTCGTCGATGGCGCGGACGTCGAGGCGGCCGCGCATGATCTGGGCGATGAACTTCGCTTTGCGTTCGACGGTCTGCCAGAGGTAGCCGTCGAAGCTGCCTTCGGTGACGTACCGGTAGATCTGGATCTCGGCGTTCTGGTTGCCCTGCCGCTTGATCCGCCCGTCGCGCTGGGCCAGGTCGGCCGGCCGCCAGGGGCAGTCGACGTGGTGCAGCGCGACCGCTCGGGCCTGCACGTTGGTGCCCACGCCCATCTTCGATGTCGACCCGAGCAGCACGGCGACGTGCCCGGCGCGGGCGGCGGCGAACAGCCGGGCCTTCTCGGTGTCGTTGCGGGCCTCGTGCATGAACCTGACCTGCTCCCGCGGCAGTCCCCGGCGACCGAGCAGGTCACGCAGTTCGTCGTAGATGTTCCAGTCCTCCTGCGGGGTGCTGAGGTCGCAGAACACGATCTGCAGCGCGCCCGGCGTCGGCGAGTACTCCTCGGTGCCGGGGGTCAGGTACCGGGTGGTGCGGTGATCGGCCCAGATCCTGGCGACGTTGTCGGCGACGATGTCGAGCTTGGTCGGGCCGTCGGATGGTCGGTGGCCGGAGACCAGACGCATGTCCAGCGCGGCTTTGCGGCCGTCGGTGCTGATCTTCAGCATGTTGTCGGTGCTGCTGTCGACCTGGCGGTTCTTCACCCGTTCCGCGCGCTCGCCGAGATCGGCCACGTAGGCGGTGAGGTCGTCCGACGGCGGCACCACGATCGTGACCGGTGCTCGTTGCCCGTCGTCGCGGTGGGCGAGCGGCGGGGCGGGGAGGTTGAGGTCCTCGGCGGTTTTGACGTCGGCGAAGACGTGCCACATGCGCAGCATCTCGGGGACGTTCTGGAACTTCGCGAACCGGGTCTGCAGCCGGTAGCCGCCGGCCGGGGCCATCTCGATCTCGGTGACGGTCTGCCCGAAGGTGGCCGCCCACGAGTCGAAGTCACCCACCCCGGCCTCGTCGAGCAGGTCCGGGCGCAGGAAGCGTTGCATGACGTGCGCCTCGGTGACCGAGTTGGCGATCGGGGTGGCGGTGGCGGCGGTGATGACGCGGTCGCCGTGCTGGTCGCGCAGGTACTCGGTCTTCATGTGCAGGTCGCTGGCGCGGCGGCTGCCGATGATCGCGGCGTCGCGGATGTTGGAGACCGTGCGAAGGTTCTTGTAGTCGTGCATCTCGTCGACGACCAGGTAGTCGATGCCGGTCTGCTCGAAACTGATGCCCGGGTCGCGCGGGCCGTCGAGGCGTTCTTTCAGCCGCTCTTCGGCGGCCAGGACGGCCTTCTCCAGCCGTTTCACGCTCAGACCGTGGGAATCGCGGGAGTTGGCCAGCATCGCCCGCAGCGCGTCCATTTCGCGCTCCTGGTAGGCGGCCTCGACGTCGGGAGACACCGGGATGCGTTCGAACGCGCCGCGGGTCATGATGACGGCGTCCCAGTCGTTGGTGGCGCAGCGGGCGACGAACAACCTGCGCTGATCGCCGCGCAGGTCGTCGCTGGAGGCGGCCAGGATGCGGGCGGTCGGGTAGAGCTGCAGCCACTCGCGGGTGAACTGCTCGAGCATGTGGTTGGGCACGATCACGCAGGGTTTGCGGACCATGCCCAGGCGCCGCAGCTCCATCGCGCCCATCACCATCTCCGCGGTCTTGCCGGCGCCGACCTCGTGGAACAGCCCGACGGCGGGTTCGGCGAGCATCCGCGCCACGGCGGTGCGCTGGTGCTCCCGCGGGGTGAACGTCGCGGCCAGTCCTGGCAGGGTCAGCCGCTGACCCTCGGGGGTGTAGTCGCGCAGCACGATGGCGTTGAAACGGTCGTTGTACTCGCGCTGCAGCCGGGCCGCGCGCTCGGGGTCCTCCCACACCCACTCGGCGAACCGTTCCTGGAGCAGTCCGGCCTTCTCCTGCGCGGCCGCGGTCTCGACCGGGTTGAGCACCCGCACGCCGTCCTCGATCTCGTCGGTGACCTGGATGGGGCGCTGTTCCAGCGTCGCCTTCGCGATCGCCGTCGCGGGCATCCGCTCGGTGCCCCACTCCTGGCTGGCCGCGACCGACCACTTTTCCCCCGTACCTCCCAGATGGCGCCGCCGGGGTGCTCGACCTGGAGCGAGGATCGTTGAGCAGCTCGGACAGGAACTGCTCGTGCGTGGCGGCGTCGATCCACGCCACACCCAACCGGGCCTCGATGTCCCCGGGCCCGAGGTCCCCGGGCTGGACATTCTGCAGTGCGGCCACGTTCACCGCGTACCGATCCGGGTCGGCCTCGGCGGCCGCCGTGGCGGCGGTGAGTTTCTGCCGGACATTGCCCGACAGGTACTCCGCCGCGGTGAGCAGCTGCTTGGTCTGCGGGTCGTCGTAGACGAGTTCGCCCAGCATGGTGCGGGCCTCGTCCTCGCCGACCCCGAGCAGCCGTGCCACCTGCATCAGGTCGACGCGGCCGTGCGCGTCCAGCACCACGGCCAGCGCCTCCTGCGGGGTGTCCGCGCCCAGGACGGGCGCGCGGGGGGCGACGACGCGCTGCGTCATGATCGTGGCCGGGGTGGCGGTCTGGGAGACGTCGTCGAACACCTCCAGCCCCTTCACCAGCGCCGCGAACGGGTCGGTGCGGAAGATCCGCATCACCGGCGGCGCGACCCGTGACAGCCGCGGCTCGCCGGTGGCCGGGTCGACTCGACCGGTCGCCCGGGTGGTAAACCGATTGATCGGCCCGAACCGGTCCACGTAGCGGTGGTACTGGTCGGCCAGGTCCGCCCGCAGGGCGGCAATCTGCCCCGTGTCGTTAATGTCGGCGGCCTCCGCAGCCAGCAGCGCCCGAGCGACATCGCGCAACCCGAGCAGCGCCCGCAGCTCCCGCCGCTGGGTGGCCGGGACCGTGCGGTCCTCGAGCACGCCGTCATTCACGACGCTGAACGTGTTGTCATCGTTCGCGACCAGGTGCCCATCCCACAGACCGTCCGGGGCCAGCGCCACCGGCCGGGCCTCGCGCTGAGGGTCCGGCCGGCGCGTCGTCATCTGCACCCCGTCGCCGCGGGCCGCCTCGGCGACGCCGGCGAGCGCAACGGCCAGGCGCGCTGGCGTCTGAGCGAGATCAGCGCGCACGTGCAGGGTCCGCGCCCCGTACATACCGTGGCCAACGCCGAGGTCCCCGAGGATCCGCTCGGGGTAGTGATCGAAATAGGCGTTCACCCGGACGATCTCGCCGTCGACCTTGCGGGCGGTGACCGTCTCCCACAGCGTCGACCGCGGTGGGGTGTCGACGTCGCGGCGGCGGAACACCAGCAGGTCCGTCACCACCTCCGTACCCGCCGCGCGCCGGTGCGCCCCGGACGGCAGCCGGACCGCGGCGACCAGGTCAGCCAGGGCGTTCATCTCCCGCCGCGCGGCCGGGTTCTGTCCGTCCAGGGTGAAATGACTGGTCAACAAGGCGACGAGCCCGCCAGGGCGGGTGAAGGCGAGGGACTTGATGATGAAGTGGTTGTGCAGCGTGTGGGCGCCGGCGTTGTGACGCGGGTCGTGCAGGCGGACATCACCGAACGGGACGTTCCCGATGACGGCGTCGAAGTGCCCGTCCGGGAAGCGGGTAGCGGCGAACGACTCCGCCCGCACCTGCGCACCCGGATACAGCGCGGCCGCGATCGCGGCGCTGATCGGGTCCAACTCCACCCCGGTCACACGCGCCGCGGCGGGAGCCAGGCCGATGAACCTGCCCGCGCCGCAGCCCGGCTCCAGCACCTCCCCGCCGGCGAACCCGAGGCCGGCCAGCAGGTCCCACATCGCTTGCACGTAGGCCGGATCGGTGTAGTGGGCGTTGATCGTCGTGCGGCGCGCCGCCGCGTACGACGAGTCGCCGAGCACCGACCGCAGGTGCTCGCGCTCGGACTGCCACCCGGTATCCTGCTCGTCGAACAACTGCGGCACCGCACCCCAGCTCGACCAGCGCGCCAGCACGCGACGTTCGGCGTCGCTGGCCGGGCGTGCCTCCCGCTGGAGCCGCTGCAACACGGCGATCGCGTCGAAGTTCACCCGCACCCGCGCCCGGACGCCCGACGGCGCGAGATCGTCCTGCCGGGACGGCCGGAACGCTGCTACGTGGTCGGCTGGTCGTCGCCCTCGTTCGCCGCCCGATGAATCGCCCACAGGAACTCGTCGGTCCGGCTCGGCGAATCCGACGCGTCCTCCGAGGTCTCCAGCCACACCAGCTCGGCCAGCGCCATCTCCTCGGCCTGCAGGCGCGCCATGTTCAGTCGACCCACCTTCGCCAGATAGTCCTCGCCCGGCACGTCCGCGCCCGCCAGCTGGTCCTGCAGCTCCTGCACCCGCGTCTCCACCTGCTGACCCAACGTCGAAAAGAACGCCGTCGGATCCTCCAACTCCTCCACCCGCTGCGGGGCGACCTGCTGCCAGTGCTCCATCGCCAGCCGGCCGTACCTGTTCATCGCGCTCACTCTCCGGATCTGCCCACAACGATTCCAGACTCAACTGGCCGTCGATCTGCTCCTTGCGGCGAGCCATCGGCCCTCACGTCCCTCTCAACCAGTCGGTTCGAGAAGGGGTGGTGGCCCATGCCGCGCACAGACCTACGGCGCCGGACCGTCCCGCAGTCGGTGCAGCTCGTCGACGACGTGCCGCAGGCGCCGCTCCCCGGTGGTCCGCGGCGCCAGATTCGCAGAGTCCAGCAGATCGACCAGACACGCAGCGGCCGGAGCCGGCCGTCCGGCCACCGGGCCACTCGCGGCACCGACCACATCCGAAACGATCCGCAGCCTGACCGCCCCGGTCGGCTCCGCCTCGAGCCCGTGCGCCGCGATCACGGTGCCCGCGTCGGCCTCTCGCACGTAGGCGTCGATCCCGTCACCGGGCCGCGCAGCGAGCAGGCTTGCCGCCGCCAGGCCGCGGGCACCTCCGATGCTCACTCTGCCGTCACTGAGCAGGCGGTATGCGGCGGTCTCAGTGGCGGCGTAACGCCTGGTCACCGCTCGGCCCGCGAGCCACGACCGCCACCGATCAACATCAGGCGCGCGCCGCAGGTTCTCCACCAGCCGGCGACGGGAACCTCCGACCACGCCAGCGGCGAGATCGGCAAGCGCCCCGACTGGCGGCAGGCGCTGGCCCGAGGCAAGAGCATCTACCGCGGTGATCACCCGCCAGGCATGGGCAGGCGCTAATGGACGGCCAGGGCGAGGCGCATTGGACTCCCGTTCTCGGATCGCGGTTGCGTCCACGAGCCACACGCCGGACACGCGCTGACCGGACAAGGCACCCGAACGCAGGAGCTGACGCACGCGCGCCTCCGACCGGCCCAGGCGGCGCGCAGCCTCGCCAACACCGATCAGCTCCATGCTGCAATTCTTCCTTACGCAGAAGATTTACCGCACGAAGCTCGGCGCGTGAGCAGCGAACGTCTCGGAGTGTTGCGGTCTGCTGGGCCGCCGCGGCGCTCTTGCGGGCGAGGAGCCCCATCGGTGGGACTCTGAGCCAAGCCAGGCGCGGCCGATTGCCGCCATCACCGATCGCGGGTGACGAGGTCGCCCGCCGACCGTCACGTCGACGACCGCGTCCCACGGCTTGGTGTCGGTGGTCAGCAGGGAGGGGCCATCGAACCACCAGGTCACCGTCTGCGCGCGGTGGCACCACGCCGCCCACCGACAACCCGGTCGCCGACCAGGTCGCTACGGCGTACGTTTGGCGAGTGTCAGAATCACCGCGCCCGCGGGGCCTGTCGCACATGAGCATGACGACGACCCCCGACAGCTGCGGCCGTCAAGCGGGGAGTTCGCGGACGACGTCACGCGCGGCCTTGTCGACACGCAGACCCTTGAACGCGGGATGGCGAAGCGTGCCCTCTCGGGTCCACTCGGCGAACGCGACCTCGCACACGAGCTCCGGCCGAACGAAGTGAGCCCCTGGTTTGTCGGGCTGCTGACCGACAAACGGGCTGGTGTCGACGGCCAGTGGCTCGAGCTGCGCCCGCAGCGCGCGACGGTCCGCCAACTTCATGCCGGTGCCCACGCGGCCGGCGTACCGGAACACGCCCTTGACGTCGTAGTAGCCGACAGTCAGCGCGCCGAGGAAGCCGCGGAACGAGGCTTCGCCCTCCAACCAACCGCCAATGACGAACTCCTGACGCATCCAGTTCTTGATCTTCAACCAGTCGCCGGTGCGCCTTCCGGGCTCATACCGGCTACGCAGACGCTTGGCCACGATGCCCTCCAAGCCTTGCTGCGCCGATGCCTCGAGAAGGATGGGTCGCCGGCGTGGTGGACGACGCGGGCAGGGATGTTGATCAGGATGAACGAGTAGCCGTAGACCTGGTCGGCATCGGCGAGCTCGTCGACCCGCAGGGCCCGCTGGTCCGGGTGCAGGGTGCGGCGGCGCCTGGAGCGCGTGTCCGGCGACACCTGCTCCGCAGCGTAGGCCACGCTGCGGATCAGCAGCCGCGTGTTCGCCGGCCACCAGCCGGGACAGTACGTGGCGACCGCGACCAGCGCGCCGGTCATGTCGATCGCGTCGCCCCAGTCCTCGGCGTCGATGCCGGCCAGCAGCCGCCACAGCGGCGGCCATCCGCGTGGCGCCGATCGCGAACCCAATCCGCTCGTCGTAGCAGGCGCGGGCAGTTCACCGGCGAAGTAGCCGGCGTCCGCACGCAACCTGACGTTGCCGGCGCGCACCGGCACAGGCAACCCGCCCAGGGCGCGGCGCAGTAGCCCGACCGCGCCGGCTCACGGGTCGGCGTCGCCGGGCAGCAGGTGTCCGGAGGCCAGCGGGGTCTCGCACTCGGCCCAGGTGGCCACGTGCGCCCGCCCGCACCGCTGCCCGGCGTAGTTGTAGGCGACACCGCGCTTCTTGCGTCCGTACATCTCGAATGTCGGTGGCATCCAGGTCCACCGTCGCATCAGCGCACAGCCTCGCGCGCTGCCGCATCGGGAGCATCGCCAGCATCCGCTCGCTCACCCGCGCCAGCCCGCCCTCGGGCGCGAGCCACTGCTTCGACGTGAACCGGCGAGCCAACCCGGCCGCGGTCGTCGAGCCAGCCCCGAGCACCCGCCCGATCAGTCGCTGACCAGCTCGCAAGCCACACCATCCCAGGCCAGAGCGGCACCCACACCATCTACCGGCCCGTGTCACCCACGAACTCGCGGATTCGGGTCTGAACGACTTTGAGCACAGCGTGGCGCTAGATTCCGTAGCAATAGCCGTATGTGCCGGAATTGTTGAGCGCGCCATTTGACGTAACCAGCCACGAGCTGGTGTGCTGTCCGGTGCTGTTAGCCCTAACTATCCATTCGTACCCGTTGTACCATATCCTTTTCAAGGTGTCCGACGGGTGGTAGTGTTTTACAGTGAGAGTCCCTAGGGAACGATATGCAACCAGGTTTGCACCACAGGACGTCGTGCCGCCCTTCGACACCAGCGCGTGGGATGGAATCGCGGTAGCGACCGCAATAGCTAGCGCGGTCGCGCCCGCCAGCAGAACTCTCCGAAGCGCCATCACGTGATCCTCTCAGTAGTCACCGACCTCGCGGCCGTCCGCCCTGCTTCTAATGACTTGAGCTCGGTGTGGCACTAAATTCCGTAGCAATAGCCGTACGTCCCGATGTCGGAGAGCGCACGATCGGTCGTGACCCGCCACCCAGTGAGGTGCAAGCCGGTGCCGTTCGCCCGTATAGTCCACGTCGTCCCGTACGCGTATGAGTGCCTCAATGTGGTCGACGGCCAGTAGACCTTGACGTTCCCGGTCGCCTGGTGACGAACGGCAACCAGATTCCCGCCGCACGACGTCGAGCCGCTCTTCCACACCAGCGCGTGGGATGGAATCGCAGTAACGACCGCAATAACTAGCGCGGTCGCGCCCGCCAGCAGAACTCTCCGAAGCGCCATCACGTGATCCTCTCAGTAGTCACCGACCTCGCGGCCGTCCGCCCCTGCTTCTAATGACTAGAACTCGGTGTGGCACTAAATTCCGTAGCAATAGCCGTACGTCCCGGGGCCGAAGAGTGAACGATCGGTCGTGACCCGCCACCCAGTGAGGTGCAAGCCGGTGCCGTTCGCCCTCACTGTCCATGTCGCCCCATACGCGTATGCGTGCCGGAGCGTCGTCGACGGCCAGTAGACCTTGACGTTGCCGTTCGCTTCGTGACGAACTCCAACCAGGTTCCCGCCGCAAGACGTCGTGCCTCCCTTCGCCACCAATGCGTGGGATGGCAACGCGGTGGCAACCGCGATAGCTACTGCCGTCGCCGCAGCCAACACACCTCTTCGAAGCGCCATCAAAGGGTCCTCTCCGTAGTCAGAGGCTTCGCGACAAGCACTAGCTACCCAGGATGGTAGGTACGGTATCAACAGGGCAAGTCGTGCCGCAAGGGTCAAAACTCCCCAAATTTGGGCAATTCATCACCCGCGCACGTGGCGCGAATGTCGTACGCTGCGTCTACTCAGTCCTCCTGTTGTAAGCGAGGTGCTTTGATGAGGATCCGAAGGTCACCTGGTGTGTCCGTCGTGGTCATGCTGGGCTGTTGCATCACCCTGATGGGTTGCTCGGACCAGCCCGCCGACGACCCCGGGGTTGTCGGGACCGGGCAGGGCGTTGCCGATGAGGAGACGGCCGGCCCCGATGGTCCAGCGGGGCTGGCCGTGGATGATGCCGACATGGCGGACTACTTGGCGCAGCTGGCCGACGAGGCCGAGTCACTGGGCATCGCGGATCCACCAGAGGTTGATCCGATACGGTTCATTCGCATCGACGAATACGGCCCGACGCTGGCGGACTGCATCACGGATGAGGGCTTCCCCGCGGAAGCGGAAGGTGCTAGCGGCATCGCGTTCGGCGAGATTCCGCAGGCGCAGGCGGAGGCCTTCGCCCTAGCGCAGTACACGTGTGCTGCGCGGTACCCAGTTCATCCGCGGTACAGCAGGCCGTTCACCGATGAGCAGCTATCGGCGCTGTACGACTACTTCGTGAACGACCTCGTGCCGTGCCTGGAGCGTGAGGGGTTCGGTACGGCGAACCCGCCGTCGCGGGAGACGTTTATTGCGACCTATAGTGACCCTGAACGGGCCTGGGTTCCATACGCTGAGCTCGACGTGATAGGACAGGCGGGCGGCCCGGAGGGCGAGGCCGCGATCAACGAGACGTGCCCGCAGCATGCGCCAGATGAGGCGCTGTATGGCGAGTGATGGCGAGGCGAAGGATGAAGGGACGATGGATTCGTCGCCTCCTGCTCGTAAGTGTGGTTGTGATCGCAGCCGCAGGCGGTTGGTGGGCAGGGCAACAGACCTTGGTTGCAACCGATCCGACGTCTGCTCCGTCGCAGGACCGGGTCGTAATCTCGGTCGAAGAGGCGACCATCGGGCGTGAGCTTGTTCTGAACGCGACGGTGGTGCAGCCGCACGTGATTTTGGCAGAGAACGCGTTGAGCGGCATCGTCACATGGGTTACCGGCGAAGAGGTGTTCGACACCGGCGCCGCGGTGTACTCCGTGGCTGATGTTCCGGTGCGAGTGGTGGAAGGCGACGTACCGTTCTACCGCGACCTTGAGATGGGCTCATCCGGAACGGACGTCGCGCAACTTCAGGCGGCGCTGAGTTCAGCCGGTATCTACGACGGCGAGGCGGATGGCCGGTTCGACGCCGGCGTGCGGACCGCTCTGCGGGAGTGGCAGCGCTCGAACGGTGACGACATCACGGGTGTCGCTGTTGCAGGCACCCTCGTCGCGGTTCCATCACTGCCCGCGGCGGTCAGTGTTGGCGAGGACATCGTGAAGGGAACGCGTCTCGAAGGTGGCGAGGTCGCCGTCAGCGGCGCAAGTGGGGAGCGCCGGTTCGTCCTCACCATCGGCTCCGACCAAGAACGACTGATCCCGCCCGACGCTACGATCGACGTGACCTATGACGTCCACACCTGGCCCAGCGTGCTAGGCGAACGCTCGACCAACGCCAACGGCGAGACCGAGATCACCTTGACTTCGCCTGAAGGCGCGGCGGTCTGCGGTCAATCATGCGCGGAACTGCCAAGCGACGAACGTGTGTCCTTGAGGGCATTGGTGCACATCGTCCCGACGACGACCGGCCCAGCAGTGCCGGCAGCGGCGGTCCGGACGACCGCCAGCGGCGGTACGTATGTCCTGACTGAGGGCGGCGAATCGCGTCCGGTGACGGTCGTGGCGTCCGGCGATGGGATGGCCATAGTCGACGGCGTGACGGCGGGTGCTCGCATCGTGGTGCTAGACGCGAGTGGCGCTGCACAACCGCAGCCGAACGGCTCACCGACCGTCAGGCCGAGCGATGAGCCGGTGAACACCGACGTGCCCGACGATGAGGCGACCGATGCTGGCGGTTGAGTCGTTGCGGTTCTCCTATCGACGCAGAGATAGCGGCGACGAGCTGTTCGACGGGCTCACCCACCAGTTCACACCGGGCGCTGTTACGGCAGTACGGGGTGCGTCGGGACGGGGGAAGTCAACCCTCCTATACCTACTCGGCTTGCTGCTTACGCCGCGGGCTGGTTCGGTCACGATCGCCGGTGAACGAGTAGATGCCCTACCCGACGTCCGGCGCTCAGAGATCCGCGCCACCATGGTGGGTTTCGTCTTCCAGGCCGCGGAACTGAATCCTCGGCGCTCGGTCCTCGATTCGGTCACCGAGCCGGCTATCTACGCTGGTCACGCACTAGGCCCCGTTCGAGAACGTGCACGCGCCCTGCTCGAAGCGTTCGGCGTAGGAGAACGAGCCGATCATCGACCCGGCGAAATCTCTGGAGGCCAGGCACAAAGAGTCGCACTGACCAGGGCCCTAGTGTGCGATCCAGCGATCATCTTGGCCGATGAACCAACCGGCAACCTCGATCGAGACAACGCCCGGATCGTCATCGACGCGCTTCGCGTCACCGCCCACGGCGAACACAGTGCAGGCGGCACCGACAGACTGGGCGAGTCGCACCTGCGCACTGTTGTAATCGCCACGCACGACCCGTTCGTCGTCGACCACGCCGATGAGGTACTCGACCTGTGACTACCCACCCCCCGGGTCGGCGAAATGGTTCCTCGATAAGACTCCGGTCAATAGCCAGCGAAGCACTTTCCGCCGCCCGCTCCCAGCGCGTCGCCACGGCGATGATTGGGCTGCTCGCCGCCGGGATGTGCCTCGTGTCGCTCCTCACGGTAGGCCGCACCGCGGCCGCAGAAGCCGACGTCCTTGCCAGGCTGGACGCGGCCGGCAGTCGATCGTTCACCTTCATCGACACCGGTGGAACCGGATTCATCACCGACGCCGTCGTCGGTTCTGTCGCCTCGATGAACGTCGTCGAACGGGCCGTGGGGATAGCGCTGCCAGTTGACGTCGTCAACGGCGCAGTGGGCGAAGGAACGAAGGCACCGGCATGGAGGGTCAACGGCGATCTCGACGCCGTCGCCACGGTAATCGCAGGGCGTGATCCTGCTGCCGGCGAAGCGCTCGTCTCACATGCAGCGATGCGCGCCCTCGGACTCGACCAGCCAGTCGGCTGGATCGCAGCTGGAGACGGAACGCACCACGCCATCGTGGGATCGTTTCTCCCTCGCGCACCATTCAACGAATTCGCCACCGGCCTTGTCATCGCAGCGGCCCCGGGAGACCCGATAAGCCAGCTCCGCGTTGTGGCCCACGCCGCCAACGACGGGGACGTCCTCCAGCGCGCCGTACTCGCCACCATGAAGCCGCCAGAACCCAGCGACCTCCAGATCGAGTCACCCGCGGTCCTCGCAGATGCACAGCGCGCCATTGCCGGTGACCTGGGCACCTTTAGTCGCGGCCTCGTGCTCGGCGTCATCGCAGCCAGTGGATTATTCACCGCCGTCGTCGTCCTCGCCGACGTACTGCTGAGCCGCAGTGACCTCGGCCGACGACGAGCCCTCGGCGCTCCCCGGTGGGCGCTCGTCACCATCGTAACCGGGCGTGCCGTCCTTGCTGCCATAGTCGGAGCGACGACTGGCACCGCGGCCGGCTTGATCAGCCTGATCGTGACCACTGACCAAACTGTTCCATCCGCCTTCTCCATCGGCGTAGCGATCCTCGCAGTTCTGACCGCGGCACTGGCGGCACTCCCGTTCGCCATTATCGCTGCCTTCCAGGATCCGGTACGTGTACTCAGAACCCCGTAACCGCGACAGTGGAACCTGGCGCCGGGCGGCCGTCTCGCCGCCGCGACCAGCCGCCGCCGGGCGTTGTCCCGTGACCAGCCAGTCACCGACACGACCTGGTCGAGGACACGGCCCTTGTCCTTCTTCGACGCCTTCGCATACGCCGTCGCGTACTTCACCGTGATCTCGGCATGAGACGCCATCGACAACCCACTCCCCATACCCCCGCCACGCTCACCGCTACGCGGGCATTCCCACGTGAGGCACCGACGGCGTTTCGCGGGCTCTTTTCGTGAGTCTCGTCGGCGCATATGCCGCGCCGCCTGTGCTTGGTATCCCCCACTTACCCCCCGCTTTCACGATGAGCTGGGGTGATCATCAATGAACCCACCTGACCCGTTCTCGCAGCTCAGAGCGTCTGCAGCTGATTTCGGATGATCCCCTCATACCCCATGGAGCCTAATCAGCGGGTTCGGGGTTCGAGTCCCTGATGGCGCACTCACACCGGGTCTGACCAGCGGCGGAGCCCAGTATGGGGCCGCCGCTTCGTCGTCCTCGGGGCCGGATCCCCCACTTCCCCCCGGATTGGCTGGCCCGCGAGCAGTTGGCCAGCGGCTGTCAGCAGCGTACCGACAACGGCGCCAGCGACTGCGGTCCACGTCGCGATCTGCCTGGTGTATCTGTTCGAGCGAACCTCGCCGCG
>NZ_SMLB01000051.1 GCF_004349105.1 Jiangella aurantiaca | reverse complement strand
CCTGGGACGACGTCAGCGAGCCGGACCGCGAGCGGAGCATCCGCGCCGCCACCCTGGCCCGGGTCGGCCGGCCCGACGAGGTGGCGGCCGCGGCGGCGTTCCTCGCCCCGGCGGTCGTGCTGTACCTGGTGTTCGTGCTGGTCCCGCTGGTGCAGTCGGTCTGGCTGTCGCTGCACGAGTGGGACGGCGTCAACCCGGTCAAGACGTTCGTCGGGCTCGGCAACTATCTCGACCTGCTCGACGACCGGCTGTTCGGCGTCAGTCTGCGCAACACGCTGCTCTGGGTCGGCCTCGGGACGGCGGCCTCGCTGGCGCTGTCGCTGGGGCTGGCGCTGCTGGCGTGGGGCACGGGGCGCGGGTTCGCGGTCTTCCGGACGCTCTACTTCATGCCGCAGGTGCTGCCGACCGTCGTCGTCGGCATCGTGTGGGGCTGGATCTACCATCCCAGCTTCGGCGTGCTCAACCGGATCCTCGACGCCGTCGGGCTGGACGGGCTGGAGCGCGGCTGGCTGGGCGATCCGGACGTCGCGGTGTACGCGATCCTGGCGGCGTCGGTGTGGGCGTCGATCGGGCTCTCGTTCGTGATCTTCTCCGCGGCGCTGAACAACGTGTCGGCGGAGCTGCTCGACGCGGCGAAGGTCGACGGCGCCAACGCTGTCCAGCGGTTCCGTCACGTGATCGTCCCGCAGCTCTCGCATGCCGTGACGCTGGTGACGTCGCTGCTGCTCATCCACAACTTCCAGGCGTTCGACATGGTCTGGGTGATGACCCGCGGCGGGCCGCAGAACAGCACGCAGCTGATCGCGACGTACACCTACCAGAACGCGTTTGCCGACAACCAGGTCGGCTACGGCGCCGCGCTGTCGGTGGTGCTCACGGTCGTCTGCCTGATCGTGACCGTCGTCTTCGTGCGGCTGCGCGAACGAACGAGCGAGGTGTGACGATGGCCGTCCCGACACTGACCGCACCCCCAGCGGAGGTCGCGCCGTCGTCGTCGAAGCGGCCCGGGCGGCATGGCTGGACCGCGCTGCGCTACGCCGCGCTGATCGGCGCCGCACTGGTGTTCGTCGGCCCGTTCGTGTGGATCTGGATCTCGTCGCTGCGGGACTCCACCGACATCGGCCGCGACCCGTTCGGGCTGCCGACGGAGCTGAACTGGGAGAACTACCGCAACGCGTTCGTCACCGGCCGGTTCGGCAGCTACCTCGGCAACACGTTCCTGTACGTGGCGTTCGTGGTGCCGCTCGTGGTGGTGCTGGCGTCGATGGCGGCGTATGCGCTGACGCTGGTGCGCACGAAGGTGACGACGCTGCTGTTCGTGCTGATCCTGCTCGGCGTCATGGTGCCGTTCCAGTCGATCATGATCCCGCAGTACTACGTCGTGCGCGACCTCGGGCTGCTGGGCAGCTACTGGGGCATCATCGTGCCGGCGCTGGCGCTGGGGCTGCCGTTCGGCATCTTCCTGATGCGGGCGTTCTTCCTCGGCCTGCCCGGCGAGCTGCGCGACGCGGCCCGAGTCGACGGCGCGGGCGAGCTGCGGGTGTTCTGGCACGTCATGCTGCCACTGGCCCGGCCCGGGCTGCTGTCGCTGGCGGTGTTCCAGTTCATGTTCACCTGGAACGCGTTCCTCATCCCGCTGCTCTACGGCCAGCACGAGAACCTGCGGCCGGTGGCATCCGGGATCATGTTCTTCGTCGGCGAGTACCAGACCGACCGGGCGGCCATCGCCGCCGCCGTCACGCTGACCTGCCTGCCGGTGATCATCACGTACCTGTTCCTGCAGCGGTACTTCATCGCCGGCATGACGGCGGGAGCGCTCAAGTGACCGAGTCCGCCGTCGTCGGTAGAGTCGCCGCGGTGCCGAGCATCCCGTCCGAACGACTCGCCCTGTTGTTCAAGGTCGCCCACATGTACCACGTCGAGGGACTGCGCCAGCCGGACATCGCCGCCCGGCTGCACGTCACCCAGTCGAAGGTGTCGCGGCTGCTCAAGGAGGCTGTCGGCCTGGGTGTCGTGCGCACCGTCGTCGTCACTCCGCCCGGGGTCTTCGCCGAGCTCGAGTACGCGCTGCGGGAGCGGTACGGCCTGCGCGACGTCGTCATCGCCGGCACGCAGTCCGACGACGAGGCGTCGGTGCTGGGGGCGATCGGCGCGGCCGGTGCCGCGTACGTCGAGAGCACGCTGCTGCCCGGCGACCGCATCGGGATCTCGTCGCGGTCGGTGTCGCTGCTCGCCGTCGTCGAGGCTATGGCGCCGGTGCCGGCCCGGTCCGCCGAGGTCGTCGTGCAGATCCTCGGCGCCATCGGCAACCCGGCGGTGCAGGTGCAGGCGACCCGGCTCACCGACCGGCTGGCCGAGCTGACCGGCGCGGAGCCGGTCTACCTGGTCGCGCCCGGCGTCGTCGCGTCGCTGGAGGTGCGCGACGGGCTCTTGGCCGACCCGTACATCTCGCGGGCGGTCGCCGCCTGGGGGGAGCTCACGACCGTCCTGGTCGGCATCGGCAGCATGAGCACGTCGCCGCAGCGGCTGTCGTCCGGCCCGGCCTTCCCGCCAGGGGACCTGGAGAGTCTGGCCGCGGGCGGCGCCGTCGGCGACGTCTGCCTCAACTTCTTCGACCGCGACGGCGAACCCGTCCGCTCGGGCCTCCACGACCGCGTGCTCGGCATCAGCGCCGACCAGCTGCGGCGGGTGCCGCGGCGCATCGGCGTCGGCGGCGGGCCGCTCAAGGTCGACGCCATCCGCGGCGCGATCCGCGGCGGCTGGATCGACGTCCTGGTCACCGACCAGCACACCGCCCGGCGGCTGCTCGCCTAGGCTGTCGCCGGATGCGCTCGCCGCTCAGCCGTGTATGAGATCGTGGCTGCGCGCGGCGTCTGCCGTCAGGTCGTCGCGCTCGTGGACGATGTGCCGGACGCCCCGCAAGCGGGCCAGCTCGCGGCCCATGCGCGCCGCCGTCTCCTTCGTGCCCGCGATGACGATCAGCCGCTCGCCGTCCTCGAACACGTTCGCCCAGCGATCACCGCGCGGCACTGTGTGAATGTCCCCAGCAGCCATCCCGACCCGCCCTCTCTGGAGCCGCAACATCCCATGCGTCCGTACCCTTCCCTCACGGGGCATGCGGGACCGTGGGTGGAATGTGCGCTCGAGACCATCGTCGTCCCCGCGGAGCTCCACGCGCTGCCGTTTCGTCGATCTTTGCCGAGCCGTTCGGCACACTTGGCCGCGACAATGGTGACCGTTGCGGGCTAGTTTTGTGGGTATAGCGGATGAAGACGACGAGAAGACCGCAGCTAGATTGGTCTGTACCATGCATCCCGAAGTTCTGATCGGTCCGCAGGAGACGGCCGTGAAGAGGGACGCGGCAGCACGCCCGATGGCATGGGGGCCCGATGACGAGGTCGACACAGGTGAATTCGCCGGAGCCCGATTGGGACGATCCCGGGCTCGACCTCGATGCCGTCGGCCTGGCTGCGGAGTTCGCCGCCTACGTGCGCCGCAAGGGCATTTCGCCCGAGGGGCGCGAGCAGGCCCTCGGCGCTTGGCTCGACGAGATGATCGCCGAGCTCGAGACCGATGTCGACGACCCGCGCGACTGATGCCGCTGCACCAGCCTCGGCAACGTCCCTGGCCGGCTCGCGGTCGCCGCCTGCGAGCGCGCAAGGCCGAGAGACAGGCATACTCCTAGGATGCCGAGGCAGCTGCCGACCGTCGTCGTCATCGACGATTCCACCGAGGTTCGGGCCGTCATCACGGCGCGGCTTCGGCTGTCGGGATTGCTCGAGGTAGTGGGCGAGGGCGGCGACGGCACCGAGGCCGTCGGTTTGGCCTACCGGCACCAGCCGTCGCTGCTGCTGCTCGATCTGTCGATGCCGGTGATGGACGGCCTCGAGGCGTTGCCGGGCATCCTGGCCGTCTCGCCCGCCACCCGGGTCGTCGTGTACAGCGGATTCGACGAGGGCGGGTTGGCGCATAGCGCGGAAGAGCTCGGCGCGGCCGGCTTCATCGAGAAGTCGCTGCCCATCGACCGCCTGGCCGGCGAGCTGCTGGCCAAACTGCCCGACCGCCACGTCGTCCCGGACCCGCGCGAGCGGCCCAGCGGCAGGTCCGCCGGTTCCGGCCGGGCCGCGCTCAGCTACGACCAGCAGGTGCTCGACGAACACCTCGAGCGGTTCCACGAGGTCTTCGAGCAGGCCGCCATCGGCATGGCGACGATGACCCTGACCGGCAGCATCGTGCGCGCCAACCGCGCCCTCAGCGACCTCATGGGGCACAAGCCGCACGAGCTGATCGGCCTCGACTACGGCCGGCTGACCAGCGGCCGCGGCGACCTCCTCGACGCCGCCCTGTTGGACATCACCCGGATGTCCGCCGACATCGTCCACCTCGAGCACGACCTCAACGGCACCGTCGACCCGCCGCGCAAGGTGCTGGCCACCCTGGCGCCCGTGCGCGACTCCCGCGGCCAGGCGCTCTACGTGTTCCTCCAGGTCCAGGACATCACCCGGCAACGCGCCGCGGAGGAGCAGCTGCGCCGCAGCGAGGAACGCTTCCGGCTGCTGGTCGAGGCTGTGCGCGACTACGCCATCTTCATGCTCGATCCGCTAGGGCACGTCGCCAGCTGGAACGCCGGCGCCGAGCGGATCAAGGGCTACACCGCCTCGGAGATCATCGGCCAGCACTTCCGCGTCTTCTACCCCCCGGACAAACGCGAGGAGCAGCACCCGGAGGACGAACTCCAGCAGGCGCTGCGCACCGGCCAGTACGGCGAGGAAGGCTGGCGGCTACGCAAGGACGGCACCCGCTTCTGGGCCAACGTCCTCATCACCGCCGTCTTCAACGACATGGGCGAACACATCGGCTTCGCCAAGGTCACCCGCGACATGACCGAGCGCCGCCGGGCCGAAGAGGAACGCGCCGCCGCCGCGGCCGCCCTCACCCAGGCCAACCAGCAGCTGCGGCAGGCAGCCGAGGAACAGAAGCAGTTCCTCGCCGTGACCGCGCACGAGCTGCGCACACCCGCCTCCGTCCTCGACGGGACCGCCGACACCCTCAGCCGGCATTGGTCCGACCTCACCGACGCCGACCGCACCCGGCTGCTGCGCAGCATGTCCAGCAGCGCCGCCCGGCTGCAGCGGCTGGTCACCGACCTGGTGACCACCTCACGGCTGGACGCCGACGCCCTGCGGCTCCGACCGGCCCCGACATCGCTCGCCGTGCTCGTGGCCACCGCCATCGAAACCGTCCGCACGACCCGCGCGGACGGCCCCGTCGTGACCCACCTCGAACCCGACGTCCAAGTCCTCGCCGACCCCGGCCGGCTGGTGCAGGCCATCGAGAACCTCATCGGCAACGCCCTGCACCACGGCACCCCGCCGGTCGACGTCCGCATCGGCACCCACGGCGGCACCGCCCGCGTCGAGATCACCGACGCCGGACCCGGCGTGCCGACGCAGATCCGCCACCAGCTGTTCGAACGGTTCACCACCGGCGACGGCACCCGCGGCACCGGCCTCGGCCTCTACATCGCCCGCGAACTGGCCCGTGCCCACAACGGCGACGTCACCTACGAACCCGGCACCCCCGACCGCCCAGCCGGCACGTTCGTCCTGACCCTCCCACTGGCACCCGGCGTCCGCGAATAGGGGTGCGCCGCGCGGCGCATGGCCCACCGCCCCGCCGGGTACGCCGGACGCAGACGGGACGGCGAGAGGGGATGCCATGAGGGCCGTGACATGGCAGGGCCGACGCGACGTGCGCGTGGAGGAGGTCCCGGACCCGCGGATCGAGGAGCCCACCGACGCCGTCATCCGGGTCACGACGACGGCGATCTGCGGCTCCGACCTCCATCTGTACGAGCCGCTGGCACCGCTCATGGAAGCCGGCGACGTCATGGGGCACGAGTCGATCGGCATCGTCGAGGAGGTCGGCGACGCCGTGCCCAGCCTCGCGCCCGGCGACCGCGTCGTCGTGCCGTTCCAGATCTGCTGCGGCACCTGCTACATGTGCGGGCAGGGCCTCCACACCCAGTGCGAGACCACGCAGGTGCGCGAGCACGGCATGGGTGCGGCGCTGTACGGCTACACGAAGCTGTACGGCCACGTGCCCGGCGGGCAGGCCGAGTACCTGCGGGTCCAGCAGGCCCAGTACGCGCCGATCAAGCTCCCGCAGGAGGGCCCGGATGAGCGCTACCTCTACCTTTCTGACGTGCTGCCCACCGCCTGGCAGGCCGTCGAGTACGCCGCGATCCCGACCGGCGGCACCGTCCTGGTGCTGGGCCTCGGCCCGATCGGCGACATGTCCGCGCGGATCGCGCTGCACCGCGGCCACCGCGTGGTCGGCGCCGACCCGGTCCCGGAGCGCCGCGACCGGGTGGCCGCCCGCGGCGCGGCGGTGGTCGACCCGGAGGGCGACGACGTCACCGCGCGGGTGCGTGAGCTGACGGACGGGCGCGGCGCGGACTCCGTCATCGACGCCGTCGGCATGGAGGCGCACGGCTCGCCCACCGCGCGGTTCCTGCAACGGCTGACCGGCCTGCTGCCCGACGCGATCGCCGAGCCGCTGACGCAGAAGGCTGGCATCGACCGGCTGGCGTCGTTGTACACGGCGATCGACGCGGTGCGGCGCGGCGGCACGATCTCGCTGGCCGGCGTCTACGGCGGAGCGGCCGACCCGCTGCCGATGCTCACGCTCTTCGACAAACAAGTGCAGCTGCGCATGGGCCAGGCGAACGTCCGCCGCTGGACCGACCAGATCATGCCACTGCTGGACGACGGCGACCCGCTCGGCGTCGAGACCTTCCACACCCACCGGCTGCCGCTCGACGAGGCCCCAGCCGCCTACGACATGTTCCAGCGCAAGGCCGATGGGGCCGTCAAGGTCCTGCTGACGCCCTGAGGAGGCGCGGATGTCGTACTGGCTGGACAGCACGGGGGACCCGCCGCTCGCGCCGTCGCCCCTGGAGGACGCGGACGTGGTGGTGCTGGGCGCCGGGATCGCCGGCATCACGACGGCGTACCTGCTCAAGCAGGCCGGGCTGACGGTGACGCTGATCGAGGCCGCCGACCGGCTGGTCGCCGGCGTCACCGGGCACACGACGGCGAAGGTGACGAGCCAGCACGGCGCCATCTACGCGCCACTGACCAGCAGGTTCGGCAAGGACACAGCGCAGGCGTACGGCGCTGGGCAGCAGCTGGCCGCCGACTGGATCGAGACCGAGGCGGCCGCCGTCGGCGCCGAACCGGACTGGTCGCGGCGCGACTCCTACACCTTCGTCGAGCGGTCGTCGTCGGTCGACGGACTGCGCCGCGAGGCCGAGGCCGCCGCGGCCGCCGGGCTGCCGGCGACGTTCACGACGGAGACCGGCCTGCCGTTCGAGGTGGCCGGCGCGGTGCGGTTCACCGGCCAGGCGCAGTTCCACCCGCGACGGTGGCTGCTGGAGCTGGCGACCCGCATCCCCGGCGACGGCGGCACCGTCGCCACCGGGACCCGGGCCCTCGGATTGAGCGAGGGCGACCCGTGCGTCGTCGAGACCACCGCCGGCCCGGTCCGCGGCCGGCACGTCGTCGTCGCGACGCACTACCCGATCTTCGACCGCGGCCTCTACTTCGCCCGGCTGGAGCCGCGGCGCGACCTCGTCGTCGCCGGGTACCCCGAGGCGGCCGGGCCGGATGGCATCCCCGCCGGGACGTACATCAGCACCGAGGACCGGCACTCCGTCCGCACCACCCCGGGCGAGGACGGCCGCACGCTGCTGATCGTCGGCGGCGAGCCGCACCGCGTCGGCGCCCGGACCAGCGTCACGAAGCACTTCGACGCACTGTGTGCCTGGGCACGGAAGCGGCTCGGGCTCGCCGAGCCGGCGTACCGCTGGCTCGCGCACGACCTCACCACCGTCGACTCGCTCCCCTACGTCGGCCGGTTCCACCCGCGCACCCAGAACGTGTGGGTGGCGACCGGGTTCGGGCACTGGGGCATGACCAACGGGACGCTGGCGGGGCTGCTGCTGCGCGACCTCATCACCGGCGCGGAGAACCCGCTGGCCGGGGTGTTGGACCCGCAGCGGGTCACCGTCCGGCAGTCCGCGACCGAGTTCGTCAAGGCCAACGCGTACGTCGCGACCCGGTTCCTCGGCGACCGGGTCGACGCCCTGACCGCCCGGCGCGGCGTCGAGTCCCTCCCGCCCGGCAGTGGCCGCGTCGTCACCGACGGCGTGCGGGCGGTCGCCGCCTACCGCGACGAGGAAGGCGGCCTGCGCTGCCTGTCGGCCCGCTGCACCCACCTGGGCTGCCTGGTCGTATTCAACGACGCCGAGAAGACGTGGGACTGCCCGTGCCACGCCTCACGGTTCGCGACCGACGGCCAGGTGCTTGCCGGCCCCGCCGTCCGGCCGCTGCCCGCCGCCCCGCCACCGGGCTGAGGCTGCGACCGCGTCACCCGGTCGGATGCAGCGGCGTCACCGTCGTCGACTCCGGCGGCGGACGGTGTTCGTCCAGGTGGCGGACCGGCTGCAGCGGCACGTCCGCCACCTGGCCGGTGATGGTCTCGAGATGGCTGAGCACGATGCCCTCGCGCAGCGCCCACGGGCAGATCTCCGCGCGTGAGACGTTGAGCGCCGCCATGGTGGTGTCGGCGACGACGGCGCCGGCGAGCACCTGCCCGGCGCGGGCGGCCGACACCCCGCGCAGCTTGGCGCGTTCGGCGGCGGGCATCGCGGCCAGCCGCGGCAGCCAGCGGCGGACGTCGCGGCGGGCCAGCTCCCGGCGGACGAACGGGCCCTTGCGCTGGCGGCCGGCGCCGGCCAGGCGGGCCAGCTGTTTGAACGTCTTGGACGTGGCGATGACCCGGCCCGGCTGGCCCTCCCAGCGCAGCCGGTCGGCGACCTCGCCGACGGTGTCGCGGACGTGGCGGCGCAGCTCGCGCAGCTGGCCGCGGGTGGGCGGGTCGTCCGGAAGCAGCTGCCGGGTCAGCCGGCGGGCACCGAGCGGCAGCGAGATCGCGAGGTCCGGCTCGGCGTCGCGGCCCAGCGCGATCTCCATCGAGCCGCCCCCGATGTCCAGCAGCAACAGCCGCCCGGCCGACCACCCGTACCAGCGGTGCACGGCCAGGTAGGTCAGCCGGGCCTCCTGCTCGCCGGTGAGGAACTGCGGCCGCACGCCGGCCACCTCCTCGATGCGGTCGATCACCTCGTCGCGGTTCGTGGCGTCGCGGACCACCGAGGTCACGTACGGGTACAGGTAGTCGACGTGCTGGTCGGCGGCGTCGTGGACGGCCGCGGCGACGGCTTCGGCGACCCGCTCGACGCCTTCGGCGGCAATGGTCCCGTCGGTGTCGATCGCCTCGTTCAGCAGCGTGGGGATCTTGACCCCGTGGGCGGGCAGCGGCGGCGCTCCGGAGGTGGCCTCGACCACCTGGAGCTGTGCCGAATTGGATCCGATGTCGAGCACCCCGAGCCGCATGGACGAGGAATACCCAGCGGCGGAGCTCGCACGCAGCGCCCGAAAACCGTTCGCCCGAGCGACCTGCCGTCCCTAGGGTGGTCCGCGATGACGGATCCGCAGCCGCCCGATATCGACGCCGAGCTCGTCGACGCACTGATCGCCGACCAGTTCCCGCAGTGGGCGCGGCTGCCGGTGCGTCCGGTCGAGCTGCAGGGCGTCGACAACCGCACGTTCCGCCTGGGCGACGAGCTGTCCGTCCGGCTGCCCAGCGCCGAGCACTACCGCGAGCAGGTCGCCAAGGAACAGCACTGGCTGCCCCGGCTCGCACCCCAGCTGCCGGTCCCGATCCCCGCGCCGGTCGCCGTCGGCCGGCCCGGCCGCGGGTACCCGTGGACGTGGTCGGTCAACCGGTGGCTGCCCGGCGAGACCGCGCTGGCCGCCGGAGCCGCCCGGGGCGGCGGCGACGTGGCGTTCGCGCAGGACGTCGCCGGGTTCCTGCGGGCGCTGTGGACGGCCGACGCCGACGGCGGGCCGCCACCGGGGACGCACAACTTCCAGCGCGGCGGGCCGGTGTCGGTGTACGGCGACGAGACGCAGGAGGCGCTGGCCGAGCTGGCCGAGCGGATCGACGTCGCCGCCGCCCGGAAGGTGTGGGAGGCCGCGGTGACGTCCCCGTGGACCGGCGAGCCGATCTGGTTCCACGGCGACGTCGCGCCCGGCAACCTGCTGGTGCGCAACGGCCGGCTGAGCGCGGTCATCGATTTCGGCACCTGTGGCGTCGGCGACCCCGCCTGCGACCTCGTCCTCGCCTGGACGTTCCTCGACGGCGAGGCGCGCGCGGCGTTCAAGGCCGCGATGCGCCCCGTCGCCGACGACGCCATGTGGGCGCGGGCCCGCGGCTGGGCGCTGTGGAAGGCTTTGGTCACCTATGACAGCCACGTGCCGCGCGTCATGGCCGAGGCGCGCCGCGTAGTGGCGGCTGTGCTCCGGGGAGGCCTGAGTCAGCCGGGCGGTGTCAGCAGCGACCGCACCGAGGCCGTGACGACGCGCGGGATGTCGGCGGCGTCGAGCCGGCCGGCCCGCTCCTCCTCGGCCGCACCCTTGAGCAGGTAGTGCACGGCGCCCACCAGCCAGCCGATGGGCAGGTCGGTGCGGAACGCGCCCTCGGCCTGGCCGCGGCGGATCAGGTCCTCCAGCCGAGCCGCCGGCGCACCGTGCAGCTGCCGCACCCGGCCGGGCGGCAGCACCTCCTGTGCGGCCACGAGCAGTGACGACGACTCCGCGACCAGCGTCCAGCTGGACGCCAGCAGCCGGTCGAGCGCGTCGCGCGGATCGCCGGTGAGGCCGACGCCGGACAGCGTCCGCTCGCCATCGGCCAGCGCATCGGCCAGCGCCGCCTCGACCAGCTCGGCGCGGTTCGGGAAGTGGCCGTAGAGCGTCATCCGGCCGACGCCGGCGGCCGACGCGATCTCGTCGATCGTCGCCGCCGGATCACGTCCGAGCAGCTCGCGAGCGGCCGCGACGATGCGGGCGATGCTGCGCTCGGCATCGGCGCGGCGGCGGGTCCGGGTCGTCACGCGAAGAAGTCTAGCTCGTACGGGAATATACGAGTTAACCGCCTCCGTTCCCTAGTTCGTACTTCCACATACGAGTTACGGCAGGAGGCCGGATCATGACGTACGACGACACGACCGCGGCGGTCACGCCACACCCCTGGCGCTGGCGGATCCTGGGGTTCCTCGGGATCGCCCAGCTGATGCTGATCCTGGACGTCACGGTGGTGGCGATCGCGCTGCCACAGATCGAGACCGACCTGGGCGCCGGCCGCGAGGTGCTGACCTGGACGGTCAGCGCGTACGCGCTCGCGTTCGGCGGCTTGATGCTGCTCGGCGGCCGGCTCGCCGACCTCTTCGGGGCCAAGCGGGTGGTGCTGGCCGGCCTGCTGGTGTTCACGGCGGCGTCGCTGCTCACCGGGCTGTCGGAGTCGTCCGAGCTGCTCATCGGCGGACGCGTCGCCCAGGGCGTCGGCGCCGCGCTGCTGTCGCCGTCGGCGCTGTCCCTGGTCGTCACGCTGTTCGACGGCGACGAGCGCAACCGCGCGCTCGGCGTCTGGTCGGCGCTCGGCGGCGGCGGCGCGGCCCTTGGCGTACTGCTCGGCGGCCTGCTCACCGCCGGCCCCGGCTGGCCGTGGGTGTTCTTCGTGAACGTGCCGATCGGCCTGGTCATCGCGGTCTCGCTGGCCCGCATGCTCCCCCGTCAGACCGCGGCGGCCCCGCGGGCGCGGCTGGACGTGCTCGGCGCCCTGCTGGTCACCGCGTCGTCGGGCACGCTCATCTACGCGCTCATCCAGGCCGGCGACGGCGGCTGGCTGACCGCGACGACCGGCCTGCTGGTGCTACTGGCCGCGGTGGGCTACCTCGCGTTCGTGACGTGGCAGCGGCGGGCCGGCGCCCCGCTGATGGACGTCCGGCTGCTCGCCCGGCGGCCGGTGGCGACCGGCACGTTCCTCATCCTGCTGGCGACGGCGCTGATGATCGCGGTGTTCTTCCTCGGCACGTTCTACTTCCAGCACGCGCACGACTACGGCCCGCTGCGCACCGGCCTGCTGTTCCTGCCGGTCGCACTGGCCACGATGGTCGGCGCCAACCTCACCGGCCGGTCCATCGCCCGGCTCGGCGCCCGGCCGCTCGCGGTGATCGGCCTGCTGGTGGCGGCCGCGGGGATGGCGGTGCCGGCTCTCTGGCTGCACCCGGCCGCCGTCGTCGCCGGCGTGTCCGTCGGCGCGGCCGGCACCGGCGCCATCTTCGTCGTCGCCTCCGCGACGGCGCTCGGCCAGGTCGCCCCGCACGAGGCCGGCATCGCTTCGGGCATCGTCAGCACGTTCCACGAGTTCGGCGCCGCCAGCGGCGCGGCGGTCGTCTCCAGCGTGGCCGCCGCCAGCATCGTCGGCACCACCCTGGACGGCTTCACCAACGCCTTCATCGTGGCCGCCGTCGCCGCGGCCGCGTCCGCAGTGGTCGCAGCGGTCATCACCCCGCGACCGCAGGGCTGACACCCGGCGATCCGGCGGATGCCCGGCTCACCGACGAATGCGGCGCCGATCCGGCCCGCATGCGCCGGAACGCCGGGCACCCGCATGGAAGCGTTTGGTCAGGCCTCGTCCGTCGCGCGGACATCGATTCGATTCCTCGCAGGACCAGGTGCGGCGTCTCGTCAAGCCTCTCGCGGAGGAAGCGATCAGCGGATTCCACGGTGAAGGTGATGTAGATGCGTTCCTTGAGGATGTCGGCGCGCTGACCGGGCGGCAGCTCCTCGGCACGGCCCGGCCGTGGCTCATCGCGCCAGCGTGCCGGCGCGTGCGGCCGCCACCTCGCGGCCGCGCGGCGACGTCGGGAAGCGGTCCAGCATGGCCTCGAGCTCCGCGGCCGGGACGTTGGCGCCGAACACCTCGGTGAACGGCTCCATCCGGACACCCTCGGCCAGTGGCCCGGCGACGACGGGGTCGAAGCCGAGTGCGTCGACGATCGCCGCCGCCTCCGCCACGTCCGACACGTCGTCCCCTGCGACGGCGATGGCCTTGCGGCCGGCCGAACCCGCGGGCGCCGCGCCGTCCTCGAGGTCGTGGTAGCCCATGTGGTTGAACGCCTTCACCACCCGCGACCCGGGCAGGAACACCTGCACCAGCTCGCTCGACGACGTGCGCGGGTCGGTGAGGTCCACGCGGTCGCCGTCGACCTCCCACCAGTAGTTCATCGCGTCGAGGATCAGCTTGCCGTGCAGCGCGTCGGCCGGGAGGGTGCGGTACTTGCCGAGCGGCAGCGCGAGGACGACGGCGTCGGCCTGCTCGGCCGCCTCCCGGGCGGTGACGGCGACCGCGCCGGGCGTGACGATCTCGACGATCAGCGCGATCCGCTCCGCCGCGCCGGACCCGGCGATGAGCACCCGGAACCCGGCGGCGACGGCGAGCCGGGCCAGCACGGTGCCGAGCTTGCCCGCGCCCAGGATCCCGATGGTGCGCACGTCGCCGGTCACGAGCCGGCCACCAGGTCGCGGACCATCGGGACGACCTTCGAGCCGTACAGCTCGACGGCGCGGAGCCGGGCGCTCACCGGCTGCGACCCGGCGGTGTAGATGAGGTCGAACCGGCCGACGCCGAGGGTCTGCACGGCGCGGGCGATCTTGTGGGCGACCGTCTCCGGCGAGCCGACGTAGAGCGAGCCGTGCTCGATCTCGTGCTCGAACTCGCGCGGCGTGATCGGCGGCCACCCCCGCTCCCGGCCGATGCGGTCGCGGTTGACCTTGTACCGCGCGTAGTAGATCTCCTTGGCCTCTTCGTCGGTGTCGGCGACGAAGCCCGGCGAGTGCATGCCGACGGGGTGCGCGACGGTGCCGAACTGGCCGGCCGCCCGCCGATAGAGGTCGAGATAGGGCACGAACCGGTCCGGCGAGCCGCCGATGATCGCGAGCATGAGCGGCAGGCCGTAGTAGGCGGTGCGGACGACGGACTGCGGGGTGCCACCGACGCCGACCCACGCGGTCAGCCGGCCCGACTCCGTCTTCGGGAAGACGTCGGCGTCCTCCAGCGCGGCCCGGGTGGTGCCGCTCCAGCTCACCGGCTTCTCGTCGAGCAGCTGCACGAACAGCTGCAGCTTCTCCTCGAACAACACCTCGTAGTCGGCGAGGTCGTAGCCGAACAGCGGGAACGACTCGGTGAACGAGCCGCGGCCCAGGATCACCTCGGCCCGGCCGCCCGACACCGCGTCGACGGTGGCGAAGCGCTGGAACACCCGGACCGGGTCGTCCGAGCTCAGCACCGTCACTCCGGACCCGAGCCGGATCCTCGACGTGCGCGCGGCGATGGCGGCCAGCACCGTCTCCGGCGTCGAGATCGAGTACTCGGGACGGTGGTGCTCGCCCAGCGCGATCGCGTCGACGCCGAGCTGGTCAGCGAGGACCGCCTCCTCGACGACCTGACGGATCGCCGCACCGTAGGTGAGCAGTTCACCGTCATCGCTCTCCGGCACGTCGCCGAAGGTGTCCAATCCGAAATGGAGGTCGCTCATGCCGCCCTCAACGAGGTTGACATGTCAATTATTTCACCCGAGCGGCCGCTCGGGTATAGTGAAGTAACTTCACTATGATGCTGGTCATCGATCGAGGAGACTCCTATGACGCTCGCCATCGAGACGGCGGGGCTGTGCAAGCGGTTCGGCGAGGTCAGCGCACTGGACGGGCTGGACCTGACGGTCGAGCGCGGCGTCGTCTACGGCCTGCTGGGCCCCAACGGCGCCGGCAAGACGACAGCGGTCAGGGTGCTCGCCACCCTGATCGCCGCCGACGACGGCGTCGCCCGCGTGCTGGGCCACGACCTGCGGCGCGAGGCCGACGCCGTCCGCTCGCGGCTGGCGCTGACCGGGCAGTACGCGTCGGTCGACCAGGACCTCACCGGCGCGGAGAACCTGACGCTGATCGGCCGGCTGCTCGGCCACTCCGGCCGGGCGGCGCGCGACCGGGCCGCCGAGCTGCTGGCCGCGTTCGACCTCGCCGATGCCGCCGGCCGGCCGGTCAAGCAGTACTCCGGCGGCATGCGCCGGCGGCTGGACATCGCCGCGAGCATCGTCGTCACGCCCGACCTGCTCGTCCTGGACGAGCCGACCACCGGCCTCGACCCGCGCAGCCGCGCCGACGTGTGGCGCATCGTCCGGGCGCTTGCCGCACAGGGCACCACGATCCTGCTGACGACGCAGTACCTCGAGGAGGCCGACGCGCTGGCCGGCCGGGTCGCCGTCGTCGACCACGGCCGGGTCGTCGCCGAGGGCACGCCGAGTGCGCTGAAGGCGTCCATCGGCGCGGCCCGGCTGCACGTCCGGTTCGACGACGGCGCCGGCGCGGCCGCCGCGGCGGACACGCTGCGGTCGGCGTTCGGCCTCGAGGTCGTCCACGAGCCGGGCAGCGGCACGCTCACCGCACCGGTCGACGACCCCGAGCGCGCGGCCGCGATCCTCGGCGAGCTGACCCGGCGGCACGCCGCGATGACCGGCTTCTCCCTCGACCGCCCCAGTCTCGACGAGGTGTTCCTCGCGCTCACCGCCCACCAGGAGGTCCAGCCGTGACCATCGAGCTGCTCACCGGCGGCCCGCGCCCGCCGCGCGCCGGCGCCGTCGCCACCACCGCCGCATACGCCCGGCGCGGCCTGCTCAAGCTGCGGCGGGTGCCCGAGCAGCTGGTCGACGTCACCATCGGGCCGATCCTGCTGCTGGTCATGTTCACCTACGTGTTCGGCGGCGCGATCTCCGGCACGACCGGCGACTACCTGCAGTTCCTGCTGCCAGGGATCCTGGTGATGGGGGTGCTGCTCACCGCCGTCCAGGCCGGCGTCACGCTGCAGGCCGACCGCTCCGCCGGGGTCGTCGACCGGTTCCGGTCACTGCCCGGCTGGCGGGCCGCGCCGCTGGTCGGCGCCGTGCTGGCCGACTCCGTCCGGTACGCCGCGACCGCCGCGATCATCGTCGTCACCGGGCTGCTGCTCGGGTTCGACGCGGACGGCGGCGTGGTCGGCGTGCTGGCCGCCGCGTTGCTCGTCGTCGGGTTCGCGTTCGCGTTGTCGTGGCTGTTCACGACGCTCGGCCTCGCCGTGCGCAGCGCCAGCGCCGTGCAGGGCATCGGCATGATGGCGATCTTCCTGCTGGTGTTCGTCAGCAACGTGTTCGTCGACCCCGCGACGCTGCCCGGCGCCGTGGCGGCGTTCGTCGACGTCAACCCGATATCGCACCTGGTCGACGCGGTGCGGGCGCTGCTCTACGGCGAGCCGGCCGGCGCCGAGGTCGGGCTTGCGCTGGCCGAGGCGGCCGCCGTCACCGCGGTGTTCGCCCCGCTCACGGCCCGGCTCTACAGGCGGTCGTGACGGTCATGCGGGAGATGAGTGAGGATCCGGGTTGCCCTGGATACCCCGATCCCTCACCCATCGCCAGTGCCTGCGTGCACCACGCCGCAACCCATCGCCAAGCGCGAGCCGGATGAGGGGTTACCAGGGACGATCGTCGGGTTCACAATGGGGATGAGATCGTTCTGGGGGGCGCCATGGGGGCGTATGAGGATGTGCGGCGCGACGTGTGGCAGCAGTACCAGGCGGCGACCCGAGCCGGCGCCGGCGACGACGAGGAAGGGCTGGGCCACGTCCTCCCGGGGGTCGAGGTGTCGGCCAGCCAGCCGGCGTGGCTGGGCCCGCGCTGGCGGGCCGTTCTGATCGTCTTCTCGCTGCTCACCTGCGCGACGGCGCTCGCGTTGACCTGGTGGGCGGTCCAACGTGCGGATGCCGGCATCGCCGCGGCGAACTGGGCCGCCGCACTGGGCGGCGTCATCGCCGTGGTCGCGCTGGTGGTCGCGTACCTGACCGTCGGCGGCTTCGGCGAGGCATCCTTCGCGATCAGCAGCGGTGACGACGACGCCCGGGGCCGGCGCGCGGATCGCCGCATCGGCGAAGCGGCGCGATCCGGTGAGAGACGCGCGGAGCTGCGTCCGTAGGCACGAGGGACACGGCATCAAGGGGGCGGTCCACGATGCCACTCGATCAACACGAATGGGACCTGGTCTGTCAGCTCGTCCTCGACGACCTCGTGGGCACCGACAACCCCTTCCAGGTGCTCAAGACGTACTTCCCGGACGACATCGCTCATTGGCACATCACCAACGTGGCCAGCGACAATGCGCGGATGCTCGTCAACCTGGCGCGGAACTCCTCCCCCGGCGACGACGAGCCGCTGTCGATCCGGCTGCTTGGCGTACTCGCCCGCCTGCCGACGATCCAGGTCGCCAAGCCGGCGGAGCTGGCCAAAGTGACGGAGTACCTCCAGCGGCTGCGGGCGGAGAAGGCGGCGCTGTACAACGTGGATCCGTACCAGGCGCGTGTGCTGCCGGGGTCGGGTCAGGTGTTCATCGACCGGCTGCCCGTGCGGTCCTCGCTGCGGCGCATGGTCGTGCCGGAGCCCGGCCGGCCACAGCCGATCGTGCTGCGCGTCATCGGCGATCGCGACGTCGGCAAGTCCTACACCTACCAGCTGATCCAGCACCTGGCCGCCCCTTGCGGGTTCTCGTACGCGCGCGTCGTCCTGGACCGGTCGAGCTCGGCCTCGGACGTCATGCGAGAGCTGCAGTTGCAGATCGCCCGCGATGGCCTGCCGTCCGACGCGATCGCGGACCCGATCAAGCGGCTGCGCTACTGGGCGCTGTGGGTCGCGCAGCAGGTCCAGCTCACGCCGGAGCAGTGGTGGTGGATCATCTTCGACCAGTGCGACGAGCTCGACCCGGGCTCGGACGCCGTCGAGCTGATCGCGCAGCTCGCGTCGGTCGTCTCGGAGATGTCGCTGGCGGGCGGCGTGCGCCGGCCCCGTCTGCTGCTGCTCGGGTACGACGACGACCTCGCCGACCTGCCGCTGCCGCCGAAGCAGGTCGTCTGGGACACCGTGAGTCCCATCGGTGAGCTCGACCTGCGCGACTTCTTCACCGTCGTCCTCCGGGAGGCGCAGGAACGCGTGGCGAACGGCGGCGCGGTCGACGAGACACTGCTCGCTCAGCACGTCGAGGTCGCCCTCCGCGCGGTGATCGCCGCAGCCCAGGAGAGCCAGCAGCAGGGCGCCTGCTATATGCGTGCGATCGCCACCGCTACCGAAGGGGTGCTCGATGTCTACGCCGGCTGACTGGTCCGCGGACGACTTCGCCGCGCGGCTGCGCGACCGGCTGCGCTCCGCCGAGCCGGCGCAGACCGAGGTGCCGCCCGAGCAACAGCAACTGCGGCAGGCCGCCGCGCTGCTGACGAGTTTCGACCCGGGGAGCCTGCATCCGGCCGGTGCCGCCCCCACGGGGACTGGATTCCAGCTCGTCGACGACTGCACGGCCCGGGCCGGCCAGGCGCGCACCGCGTGGGCCCTGCGGTCCGACGTCCGGGCGACGGCGCTGCAGTCCTTCGCCGGGCCGGAGGAGGCCCGGCTTGCGCTGGAGACCAACATCGGCTCGGCGCCGCGCCACGCCGCCGAGCGGCTGGCCCTCCGCTACCTCCGAGGCGACCCGCCGGTGCTCGAGAACCTCGACGTCGAGTCGCTGCTCCACGCCCGCGAAGCGGTCTCCTGGCTGTCCCTCGTCCCCGGCGTGCCGGGCCTGCCGGAAGCGGAGGAGATCGAGCGGCTCCTCGACCACCGGCGGCTCGTCGAGCCACTGCACTCCCTGCTGCGACACGGCTTCGCGGGGCGGGCGCGCGAGCTCGACGTGCTCCGGAGGCACGTGGGCCTGCTGCCCGCCCGGCACTGGCGCGCCCGGATGGCCGACGCGGGCCGCGCGGTGAACGGCTGGCTCGGGCGCGCCAACGGCGAGCTGCCGCTCGTCGTCACGGGACCCGGCGGCGTCGGCAAGAGCACGCTGATGGCGCGCTTCCTCCTCGACCACGTCGACCGTCCCGGCGGGCGGGTCCCGTGGGTCCACGTCGACTTCGAGAGCGCCACGCTGCGCATCCAGGAACCGGTGAGTCTGGTCGCCGAGATGGCCCGGCAGCTGGCCGCGCAGTACCCGGACGAGGCACCCGCACTCGACGACCTCCGGTCGTCCGCGCGATCGCAGTCGCGGCTGCAGCGCCAGCAGTTCGAGGAGCTGGACGAGCTCGAGGACGTGGTGACCACCCGCGCGAGCCTGGGCCGCGAGGCCAAGTACCGGTACCACACGCAGACCCGCGACGAGGACGCGCAGGCCGCCCACACCCTCGGCCGGACGCTGCGGCGGGCCGTCGCCCGGCACCCGGCCGCGACCGGTGAGGAGCCGCCGCTGATCGTCGCCCTCGACTCCTTCGAGGAGGCGCAGTACCGTGCCTCACCCATTCTCGACCGCATGTGGGCGATGTTCACCGCGCTGCGTGACGCCTACCCGCAGACGCGGGTGGTCGTGGCCGGCCGGGCCCCCGTCGGCCACCCTGCCGCCCCGGCCGAGGAGGTTCCGACGCTCACGCTCGGCGACCTCGACGAGGCGGCGGCGGTGCACCTGCTGCGCACCCTCGGCGTCACCGACCCGGTGGCCCGCGCCCTGGTCGAGCGCATCGGCGGCAACCCGCTGAGCCTGCAGCTCGCCGCCGACGTGGCCGTGCGCATGCAGCACACCGGCGACGACGGCGACTGGGTGCGGACCGTGCCGGCCCGGCGCCGCCGGCTGTTCGGCGCCGTCGACGACATGCTCATCCAGGGCGTGCTCTACTACCGGCTGCTCAGCCACATCACGAATCCCGACGTCCGCCGCCTCGCCCATCCCGGGCTGGTCCTGCGGCGGATCACGCCCGCGATCATCGAGCAGGTGCTGGCCCCGGTCTGCGGGGTCGACGTGTCGCGGCCGGGCCGGGCCGACGAGCTCTTCGAGGAGCTGGCGCGCGAGCTCGACCTCGTCGACCGCACCGCTCCGGACGTGCTGCGGCACCGCGCCGACGTGCGACGTGTCATGGTGCGGCTGGTCGCCGAGGACCGCGCCGAGGCCACCCGCGAGCTCGAGCGTCGCGCCGTCGCGTTCTACGCGGCTTCGCGCCGCCCGGAGGACCGGGTCGAGGAGGTCTACCACCGGCTCCGGCTGGGCCAGGGAGCTCAGGAGATCGAGGCACGCTGGCTCTCCGAGCTGGCGCCGCTGCTCGACGGAGTCGCGGACGAGCTGCCCGCACGGAGTGCCAAGCTGCTCGCCCGGCTGCAGCGCAGCATGCCGGCCGAAGCGACCGCGCAGGACGACCAGGCGGACTGGGAGCACCGCACCGCAGATGAGGCGGAGAACCTGCTCACGCAGGGCTACGCGGCCGAGGCGCTGACGCTGCTCTCGGCCCGCCGGCCGTGGACCACCGGGAGCCCGCTGCACGCCGTCCGCGTCGAGGCCCTCCTGCGCACTGGCGACCTCGCGCAGGCGCGGCAGGCCGTGGCGGACGCACTCGCCGAGCCCGGCATCGAGGAGAACGGCGACGCATACCTGGAACTGCTGTTGCTCTCCGCCCGGATCGCCGCGGAGTCCGGCGACGTCGAGTGGGCGGACGACGACCTCGCCCTCGCCGAGCGCACGGCGACCAGGATGGGCCGCGACCTGGACGCTCTCGGGGCCCTGCTGCAGCGGACCCGGTTGCCCGATTCGGCGGACGCCGGCGACCACCACCAGCATGACCTCGTCACCGAGCTCGCGCACCGGGTCGAGGCGATGCCGGAGGAGATCCTCGCCGGACAGACATCCCTCGTGCGGGCCGTGGCGGCGGCAGTGGGCGACCGCGTACCTGCCGTGCTCGCGCGCGCCCTGGACCTGGTGGGTCTGCCCGCGCACTCCCCGCCCGCCCGGACAGCGCTGGCTCGGGCGATCGCCGACACGGCGCACGATCAGCCCGCCGTCGTCGACGTCATCTCCCGCACCGCCGACCCCCTGGCCGAGCGGCCGCCGGAGCCGAACGCCGGCGAGGTCGAGCGGCTGCTCCATGACGCCGAGCAGCGCGGCCTGCTGGACGAGCTCGCCCGCGAGCTGCTGACGCTCCGCGACGACACCGGGTCGCTGCGCGCCGGGATCGCCGCCGCGATGTCCGCGGATCTCCCGCCGGTCGTGCGGGAGCCACCGGGAAGTCCCCCGGCGCCATGAGCGAGTACCTGTCGCCTGACGACGTGGACGCGGTGCGCGACGCGGCGCTGGCGGCCTACCCCGACCCGCAGTGGCGGCCGGTTCTGTTCCAGGGCGTCCTGCCGCTCTACGTCGCCACGCTGCCGCAGCTGCCGATCCCGGCCGCCCAGATCACGTCGGACCTGATGCGGATGAACGGCGTCGAACGGCTCGTCGACGGACGCGTCCCGCTGCAGCTCTGGCTGCACAACGCGGCCCGCAACACCGCGGAGGCCGGGCCGCGCGAGGTGTTCGAGCAGGCCCGCGACCAGGTCAGCCGTGCCGCCGCCGGCGAACCGGACCTGGGCGCCGCCACCGAGGCCGACCTGCCGGAGGAGATCGTCTTCGGCGACGACACCGTGCCGTTCGGGTTCCTCGCGGGCGGGACGGCGGCCGGCCGGGCGGTCGGGCGCATCGTCGTCCCGCCGTACCAGGACGGCGCGCCGCGCACGAACCCCGATGGCGGGAGCGCCCATCCGCACGCCGGCACCGCCTGGCTGATCGCGCCGGACCTCGTCATCACCAACCATCACGTCATCAACGCGCGATCGGCGATCGACGGCCCGGCACCGCGCGCGTCCGACGCCGACCTCGCGCTGCAGGCCGAGCACGCCGTCGTGCTCTTCGACTACGACGAGGACGCCTCCGCGGGCGTCGAGGCGGCGTGCAGCGGCATCGTCGCGTGGTCACTGGACCTCGACTACGCCGTCGCGCGGCTGGCCGCCGACTCCGGACGCTCTCCCATCCCGATCCGCGCCGACCCGTTGAAGGCCGAGCTGGCCCAGAACGTGGCGGTCAACGTCATCCAGCACCCCGAGGGCAAGCCGAAGCGCATCGGGCTGCGCAACAACGTCGTGTACGACACGACCGACCTGGACGTCCGCTACTTCACCGACACCCAGCGTGGCTCCTCCGGCTCGCCGGTGCTGACCGACGGCTGGACGGCGTGCGCACTACACCGCGGCGCCCGCCGCGTCGACGTGAAGTTCCAGGGCAAACCCAGCTCGTACATCAACGTCGGCACCCAGATGTCCGCCGTCGCCGGCGATCTGACACAACGATTCCCCGCGGTGTGGGACGAGATACCGCACGGGCGGTAGCGATCGCCCGGGCACGAGACGAGGGGGGACGGTCATGGCACAGAGGTCGCCCGTGGCCACCGACGTCGCACAGGTCTTCGACGATCTCGGCGCGGTGGCCGACCGGGTGCGCAAGCGCGCCGAGGCGGAGCTGGAGAGTGCGGAGTCCGCGGAGGCGTTGCCCGCGGCCGACGCCCGGTCCGCCAGACTGGCGCGGGCGGCTCGCGAGGCGCGCGGCGAGGCGCTGCTGGACGGCGCCCGCGGCCTGGAGAAGCTCGCGCAGGACCCGGGCACGCAACTGACGCCCGCCGAGGAATTCGGCCTGGAGGCGATCGTACTTCTCGAGGGTCGTCCGGCTCTGCTGGTGCAGGGCGGCGATTTCGGGACGCCGCCGGCCCAGTGGACGGTGCTGGATGCCCAGCGTGCGGCCATCCGCGACTCGATCGCACGGGTGGGCCGGGTCGAGGTCACCGGGCATCCCGACTTCGACTGGGTCGGCACTGGGTTCCTCGTCGGCCCCGGCCTGGTGATGACGAACCGGCACGTGGCGCTCGAGTTCGCGCGCGGGATCGCCGGCGCGTGGACGTTCATCAGCGGCCGCGCCTCCTCCGTCGACCTGGTCCGCGAGGCCGGCAGCGCGGACCGGCTCGAGTTCACCGTCACCGAGGTCGTGGGCATCCACGACGCCGACGACGTCGACCTCGCCCTGCTGCGGGTCGAGCCCCGGGACGACGGGGCGCTGCCGTCGCCCCTGCGCATCGCCGCGGTCGCGCCTGACGACGTCATCGGCCGGCAGGTCTACGTCGTCGGCTATCCCGCCTGGGACGGCCGCCGCAACGAGCCGGAGCCGATGCGGCGGATCTTCATGGACCTCTACAACGTCAAGCGGCTGCAGCCCGGCCGGACCACCGCGTCCGCCGACCCCGCCGTCGTCCTGCGGCACGACTGCTCGACGCTGGGCGGGAACAGCGGCTCGCCGGTATTCGACCTCGCCACCCACCGGGTGCTGGGCCTGCACTTCGGCGGCCGATACGGCGTCGGCAACTTCGCCGTTCCGGCCTGGCGCCTGGTGGACGACCCGCTGACCGCCGGCGCCGGCATCAACTTCGACGACGCACTCGTGGACGACTAGACGGCGGCCCGCAACGCGCGCGACGCCGTCCGCTCCAGCAGCCTCCGCGCCGCTGCCCCGGGCCGGTCCGGGAGCTCGATGTCGCCGGGCGGCGCGGTGAGACCGGCGCGCAGCATGTCGTCCTCGCCCAGGCGATAGACCAACTCGCTGACGGCGGCCAACGGCAGGTCGTCCACCGCCTGCGGCGCGGTGCCCAGCAGCTCCGCGACCCGGACGCGCACCTCCTCGCGGCTGAGGCCGACCAGGACGGCGCTCAGCCGGCTCACCGGGTCGGCGACCTCCGGCGCCTCCGTCGGCACGAGGTCGGCCTCGTCGGGCAGCGGCGCCGGGAGCAGGGAGGCGGCATCGACGATGCCGACGCCGTACAGCTCCTCCCAGCCGTGCTCGGTCCAGCCGGGCGGCACCCGGTGGCCGTGCGAGCGCACCAGGTGCAAGAACGCCGCGTGCACGTTCGCCCGGCCGACCCGTGCGACGATCCGGTCGTGGCTGTGGTGGGCGATCCAGAGCGCGGCCACCCCCGCCAGGGTCGCGACGGCGAACGACGTGCCGTGGTGCCGGCGCTCGCTGAACGCCGGCGGGTCGGCCCGCGCGTCGACGGAGGCGACCCAGACGCTCTCGCCGGGCGCCGACACGTCGACCGCCGGCCCGCGCGACGATCCGGGCCACGGCTCGCTGTCGGCGTTGGTCGCCGCGACGGCGATGCACTCCGGATACGAGGCGGGTGCGACGACGATGCCGACCTTGTTGCCGGCCGCGGCCATGACGATGACGCCGTCGTCGAGCGCCGCCCGGATGGCCGTCCGCAGGCCGAAGAAGCCGCGGCCGCCCAGAGACATCGTGATGACCCGGCAGCCGCGCCGGTGTGCCTCGTGCACGGCGCGCGCGACGTCGCCGTCGAGCACCTGGACGACGCTCTTGACGGAGCGGATCGGCACGATGGTCGCCCGGGGCGCCACACCGAGCAGTGCGCCGGCGCCACGGCAACCGATGACGCTGGCGGTGTGGGTGCCGTGACCGGGCGAGTCCAGCGGCATGTACCAGCGCCGGCGCAGCGGGTCGCGCGCGTCCTCGTCGCCGTCGAGAACGTCATGGTCCAGGTCGAACGACCATGCGCCGGCCAGCTCCTGATGGTCGGTGTAGCCGGTGTCGACGGAGCCGACGAGCACGCCCGCGCCGCGGTCCGCGCCGCCGGGAGGCGGGGGCAGCGCCCAGGCGGCCCGGGCCCGGACGGCGTCGACGACCCACGTCAAGTCGTCGGAGCCCGGGAGGTGGACGCCGCGGGTGTCGCCGAGCGACTCGCCGATGTCGACGGCATCATCCTCGCGCGGCTCCACACCGTAGGCCGACGACGGGAGATCGGGCTCGACGTCGGCGTCGAGCTCGCGCGCCACGACCGCAGCGAGATCATAGGCGACGCGGGTGACGTCGTACGCCGGTCCCGCCTGGACGGCTCCGCTCACCACCCAGTGCCGCTGGAGCTCCGGTTCCGTCGCACCGGGGAACAGCGACTCGACCGCCCACGGCCGGCCGAGCTCGTCGGCCGCGCCGAGCACCCGGTCGATCCCCTGCCGCAGCCGTTCCGGGTGATCGTCGTCGCCTCGCGGCCGCACGAGCAGCCGCACCGATGCCACCGTCGGGTCCCGTCCTCGCATGTCGCTCACCCCCAGCGATCACGGTGTGTCGATCATGGCAGACAAACCGGGCGTCAGGGGCTTGCCAGCCGGTGCGGCAGCGAGTAGGGCAGAGGTAGACACTGCCGCGGCCGGTTTCGGGGGACGGAGATCACCGGCTCATCGTCTGGTGGAACTCTCCTGTGGTCAGCGCGGCCGGGCGCGGCGCGGACCGAGGGGGGCACCATGGACACGACGTACGCGATCCTGCGCGACATGAGCCGGGCCACCAGCCGCGAGCCGTTCGGCGGCGGCGGGTTCGAGCTCGAGGCGACCGAGCTGCCGGGCGAGCCGCGGATCGATGTGCTGCCGCTCGACAAGCGCGACGTCCGCGACGTGGCGCGCGATCCGGAGGTCCGGGCCATCGCGCCGGTGATGCCGACCAGCCTGACCCGGCCCGTTGCCGACGACGCCCTGGGCGATCTCGGAGCCGAGCTGGGCGATCCCGTCGCCGACGCGAGCGCCGCCGGCAGCACGTGGGGGGTGTCCGCGGTCGGTGCCGACACGTCGGCGCGCAGCGGGGCCGGGGTGGTCGTCTCCGTGCTCGACACCGGGATCGACGCCGTGCACCCGGCGTTCCAAGGCGTCACCCTCGTGGAGCAGGACTTCTCCGGCTCCGGCAACGGGGACAAGCAGGGTCACGGCACGCACGTCGCGGGCACCGTCTTCGGGCGCGCGGTGGACGGCACCCGGATCGGTGTCGCGCCCGGCGTCACGACGGCGCTGATCGGCAAGGTCCTCGGCGACGACGGCCGCGGCAGCTCCGACATGGTGTTCCAGGGCATCCAGTGGGCCGTGCAGAGCGGCGCCCAGGTCGTCTCCATGTCGCTGGGGTTCGACTTCCCCGGCCTGGTCAAGCGCCTGGTCGACCAGGGCTGGCCGGTAGAGCTGGCGACCTCCGCCGCCCTCGAGGCCTACCGCGGGAACCTGCGCATGTTCGACGCGCTGATGCAGTTGATCCGCAGCCGCGCCGCGTTCTCGGCCGGTACGGTCGTCGTCGCGGCGGCCGGCAACGAGAGCGAGCGCCAGATCGACCCCGGCTTCGAGATCGGCGCGTCGCTTCCCGCCGCGGCGGAGGGCATCGTCTCGATCGGGGCGCTGGCCCAGTCGGCCGGCGGTCTCACCATCGCCCCGTTCTCGAACACGTTCCCTCAGGTCAGCGCGCCGGGCGTGGGCGTCGTCTCGGCCCGGACGGGTGGCGGGCTGAGGAGCCTGAACGGCACCTCCATGGCGACCCCGCACGTGGCCGGCATCGCCGCGCTGTGGTGGGAGGACGTGGCCGCGTCGCCGCTGCCGACGGCCGCCACCACTGTGGTCTCGCGGCTGCTGGCCAGCGCCGACACCGGCGCCTTGGCCGCCGACGTCGACATCGCCGATCGCGGCGTGGGCCTGAGCAAGGCGCCCTGAGCCACGCCGGGCCGAGCACTAGTCCGGGAGGTCGAGCGGGTCGCCCTGGTCCAGAAGGCTGCCGTCGGACTCCAGGGCGAGTCTGAGATTGACGCGGTAGGTGCCGGGCACGTCCAGGTCCGGCACCCACACGTCGATGCTGCCGGTGTCGTGGGCCGTGCCCGGCGTGATCCGATAGGCGATCGTCTCCGCCGCCCAGCTCACCGGCACGTCGAGTCCGTGCAGCGACCAGGTGAGCAGCAACGCGGCATCCTCGAGCCCGTGCGCCTCCAGATCGACCGCCACCACCCAGCCCAGAGGATCGCTCCTACCGTCATCGTCGTCGACCGACTCCACGTCCCGCAGCGCGTCGGCGAGCCGTGCCGCCACCTCGTCGGGCGGGAGCAGTTCGCCGGAGTCCTCGGCATCGGTGAGGTCGGAGACCAGCCGCGCGACGACCTGCGGCGCAGCGGGCAACACCGTCCGGGCCAGGACAGGGTCGGCGGCCACGTCGTCGACGAACTCCTCGGGCGGCGGCCACGCCGCCGCGTCCGTCCGGACCTCTGGCGACAGTTCGCGCTCGCTCGGTGTCGCGCCCGCCGGTGACCCGGTCTCCGTCGGTGTGCCGGAGTCGGTCGGTGTGCCGGTGTCCGTCGGGGTGCCAGTCTCGTCGGGCGACTCCGTGTCGTCCGGTGACCCGGTGTCCTGGGGTGTCGCGGTCTCCTCCGCGGCGGCAGTCTGACCGGGGGCCACGTCGCCGGCCGCCATCGCGACGGCGTCGGGCGGGACGGCCGGAGCGGTCCCGGATCCCGAAGACAGCGCGACCTCGGGGTCCGGGACCCCCTGGACGAACTCGCTGAGGGAGGACTGCCGGACCACGCCCGCCGAGGTGATCGTGGCGGCGTCCTCCGGATCGTCCGGGAACACCTCGTTCCACAGGGCGAGCACCGCCAGGCCGGCCGTCGCCAGGGATCCGGCCCCGATCACGGCGGCTCGGCCGCGCCGGTACCACGGCAGGCGCGGATCCCTCGTGCCTGTTCCGTTCTCGTCATCAGGGACAGGGATCGGCACGGTCCGGCCGTGGACGCCGGCCGGACCAGCCGGGCGGGAGGGCAGGTCCGGCTGGTCGTCCGACAGCCGGATCGTCGTCCGGCCGACCAGGATCTCGGCGGGGCCGGTCAGCCAGATCGGTTCCGACACCTCGACCCCGTCGGCGACCGTGCCGTTCCTCGACCCCAGGTCCGCCAGCCAGACGCCGTCGTCGACCACGTCGAGGCGCGCGTGGTGCCCGGAGACGGCCGGATCGGCGACCCGCACGTCGCAGTCTGCGCCCCGCCCGATGGTGTGGTGCCCGTCCCGCAGCCGCATGGCGAAGGGCGGGCCACCGGGCGGGGAGATCGCTGCCCACATGATCCCCCCTGGGAGGTCCTCACAGTCTGAACCCGCCGAATCGATCACACAAGCCGTTCACCGACCACCGCGGCGGCCTCATCCAGCGCGGCCAGCAGCGCCGCCGTCGCGGGCGGATCGGGCGGCTCGCCGTACGTGGCCGCGAAGATCCGGCGCGGCGGGACGGCGAGCCGGGTGGCGGTGACCGCGGGGTTCCGGTGCGCCCGCAGCGCCAGCCCGGGGATCGTCGTCACGCCCAGGCCGGCGGCGACCAGGCTCTGCATGACCACCATGTCGTCGGTCGTCGATGTGAGCCGCGGGGCGAAGCCGGCCCGCTCGCACAGCTCGACGAGGTGGCTGCGGCAGCGCTCGCAGCCGCCGATCCAGGTCGCGTCGCGGTGGTCGGCGAGCGTGCCGCCACCACCGGTCGCGAGCAGGTAGAGCGGGTCGTCGAGCAGGTGCCGCAGGCGGACGCCGTCCTCCTCGGGCGCGGTCTCGTCGTACCGGAAGATCACCGCGACGTCGACGTGCCCGGCCCGCAGCAGCTGCAACCCTTCCTCGGGATGGGTGTCGGTCAGCCCCAGCTCCAGGCCCGGGTGCCGCTGGGCGAGGACGGCGGCGGCCCGCGGCACCAGCGCGCTCATCACCGAACCGAAGCCGGCCAGCCGGACCCGTCCGGCCTGCAGGCCGACCAGCGTGGACAGCTCCGCCGCCGCCGAGTCGACCCGGCCGATGATCTCGGCCGCGCGGTCGGCCAGCAGCCGGCCGGCCTGGGTGAGCCGGATGCCGCGGCCGACCCGCTGCAGCAGCCGCGCGCCGGTCTCGGCCTCGAGCCGGGCGAGGTGGTGGCTGAGCGACGGCTGCGTGTAGTGCAGCTCGCGCGCGGCCGCGGTGACCGAGCCGTGCCGGCGCACGGCGTCGAGGACGCGCAGCTGCACCAGACTGACCATTCATAGAGTCTATGCATGGTTCAGCGTAGAGATTGACATTGGACCTATGTGTTGGTGCGGGAGCACGCTGTGGTCATGACGACTTTCGCCCTCGCCGCACTGGTACTGATCATGATGCCGGGCCCGGACCAGGCCCTCATCACCCGCAACGCGCTGGTCGGCGGCCGCGCCGGCGGCCTGCTGACGATGGTCGGCGGCGTGCTCGGGCTGACCGTGCACGCGAGCGCCGCCGCCGTCGGGCTGTCGGCACTGCTGCTCGCCTCGGCCACCGCGTTCACCGTGCTGAAGATCGCCGGGGCGGTGTACCTGCTCTGGCTGGCCGTGCAGATGCTGCGGTCGGCGGCGCGGTCCCGGCGCGAACCGGCGGCCGACGAGCCCGTCACGGTGCCGCCGCGGCGCGGAGCCTACCTGCGGCAGGGGTTCCTGTCGAACGCGCTCAACCCCAAGGTGGCCCTGTTCTTCGTCACGTTCCTGCCGCAGTTCCTGTCCGCCGACGCCGGATCGGCGCGCGCCGAGGCGCTGCTGTTCTCGGCGGTGTTCGCGCTGCTCTACCTCGCCTGGTTCGGCCTCTACGTCGCCGCCGTCGACCAGCTGGGCCGGTGGCTGCGCCGGCCGGCGGTGAACGCGCGGATCGAGCAGGTCACCGGCGTGCTGCTGGCCGCCGTGGCGATCCGGCTGGCGACAGCGGCGAACCACTGAGCCGACGCGCTATGGCCGGCCGGCGATCTCCTCGAGCTCCCCGGGCGGCAGCGCCGACAGAGCCGTCAGCGCCCGGACGAACCCGCGGCGGTCGGCGGCCGGCAACGTGGCGAGCGGCGTGCGGTCGAGCGCGGCGACCACCCCGCCCCCTTCGTTGATCTTGGAGTTGTTCGGCCATCTATCGGACATATCGCCCGCAATAGCCGAACAACTCCAAGATCAACGGGGGGAGGGCCTGCGCCCTCGGCGTGCTCGGCGTGCGCATCAGGGATCCCTCAACCATCCGCGGGCGGCGTTGCTGGGTCGCCGTCACTTCGCGTCGGCGTAGCTGGCGGCGACGGCGAAGCTGAGGGGGAACTGCACGGGGAAGTCGCCGAACAGGAGGCGGCCGGCCTCGGCCGCGGCGGCCTGGACCTCGGCGGCGACGGCGTCGGCGAGGTCGGCCGGCGTGTGGACGACGATCTCGTCGTGCACGAAGAACACCAGGTGCGGGCGGCCGGCGAACGGGACCGGAACCGGCCCGGCGCTCGCCTCAGGCGCCGACGACACCCCGAGCGCCCACAGCCGCCGCCGGATCGAGGCCAGCCAGCACAGCGCCCACTCCGCCGCCGTGCCCTGCACGACGAAGTTGCGGGTGAACCGGCCCCACGACCGCGCGTACGACCGGGCCTTCGCGACGTCGTCGTCGCCGGCGTCGTCCTGGTAGGCGCCGGACTGCGCCTCGTGCCACGTCGCACCCGGCAGCGGGGAGCTGCGCCCGAGGTGGGTCGTGACGATCTCGCCGCGCTCGCCGGCCCGCGCGGCCTCGTCGACGAACGCCAGCGAGCGGGGAAACGCCTTCGCCAGCCGCGGCAGCACCTGGCCGCTGGAGCCGGTCGTGCCGCCATACATCGCGCCGAGCATGCCGACCTTGGCCAGCTCGCGGGTCGGCACCGCGCCGGACGCGACGATGCCCTCGTACATGTCGGCGCCCCGGCCGTCCGGCCCGCGGCCGGCCGCCGCCATGACCTCGTCACCGGCCATGGCGGCCAGCACGCGCGGCTCGAGCTGGGCGGCGTCGGCGACGACGAAGGTCCAGCCGGGGTCGGCGACGACGGCACGGCGGACGCTCTTCGGCAGCTGCAGCGCTCCCCCGCCGCTGGACGCCCACCGGCCGGTGACGACGCCGCCGACGACATACTCACTACGGAACCGGCCGTCGCGCACCCACGCGTCGAGCCAGGCCCAGCCGTTCGCGGTGAGCAGCCGGTACAGCGACTTGTACTCCAGCAACGGCTCGACGACCGGGTGGTCCAGCCGCTCCAGCTCCCATTTGCGCAGGCTGCGCGCGCCGACGCCGGCCCGCTCGATCGCCCGGAGCAGGTCGCGCGGCGAGTCGGGGTTGAGGGTCGCCGGCGCGCCCAGCGCGGCGCGGATGTGGTGCGCCAGCTCCTCCAGCCGGGCCGGACGCTCGCCCAGACGCGGGCGCGGCCCGAGCGTCTCCGTCAGCACCGCGTCGTGGACGTCGGCCAGCCACGGCAGCCCGGCGTGGAACATCTCGACCGCCGCCAGTGCGCCCGCCGACTCCGCCGCCAACAGCAGCCGCAGCCGCCCGGCCGCCGCCGACCCGGCCACGACGGCGTCCTGGAGCGCGAGCTCGGCCACCGGGTCGGGCTCCGGGACGTCGTCGGTCGGGCCGGGCGCGGGGAACAGCATCGCCGGCTCGTCGCGGACGGACGTCAGCGGCGCGGGCGGCCTGGTGTCCCACGACCCGGGCTCGGCGTCGTCCGGTTCGGGCCAGGTCGCCAGCGCCGACCGCCGCAGGATGCGGTGCGCCAGCCGCAGGTCGTACGCCCGCTCGACCCGCACCCCGGCGGCCAGCAGCGCCGGATACCACCGGTTGGTGTCGTCCCAGGTCCAGCGCGACGCGGGGTCGGCCGACGCGATGACGGAGGCCAGCTCGCCCACCGTGACCCGCCGGCCGGCCACGCGCACCGAACCGCCCGGCTCCGGGACCACGACAGGCTGCACGCCCTCATCCTCCCGCCCGGCACCGACAGCGCCGCACGCGGAGGGTCAGTGGGTGAACAGCCCGCTGTACGCGTTCAGCGCCGGCTGCCCGCCGAGGTGCGCGTAGAGGACAGTGGCGTCGCGCGGGATCTCGCCGCCGGTGACGAGGTCGATCAGCCCGGCCATCGACTTGCCCTCGTAGACCGGGTCGAGGATCACGCCCTCGAGCCGGCCGGTGAGCCGGATCGCGTCGAGCGTCGACTCCATCGGGACGCCGTACCGCTCGCCCGCCCAGCCGGGGAGGACGACGATCTCGCCGTCGCGCAGCGGCCGGGCGACGCCGATCAGCTCGGCCGTGGCCCGGGCGATGCGGGCGACCTGGTCGCGGGTCTCGTCCAGTGTCGCACTGGCGTCGATGCCGATCACCCGGCGCGGCCGCCCGCCGGCCTCCTCCAGCGCGGCGAACCCGGCGATCATGCCGGCCTGGGTGGAGCCGGTGACGGCGCAGACCACGATGGTGTCGAAGAAGACGCCCAGCTCGCGTTCCTGCGCCTCCACCTCGTACGCCCAGTTCGCGAAGCCGAGCCCGCCGAGCCGGTGGTCCGACGCTCCGGCCGGGATCGGGTACGGCCGCCCGCCGCGCGCCGTCACGTCCTCGATCGCACGGTTCCAGGACTCCTTGATCCCGATGCCGAAGCCGGCGGGGTCGAGCCGGATCTCGGCGCCCATGATGCGGCTCAGCATGATGTTGCCGACGCGGTCGTTCAGCGGGTCGGGCCAGTCGACCCAGTGCTCCTGGACGAGCACCGCCTTCAGGCCGAGCGACGCGGCGACGGCGGCCACCTGGCGGGTGTGGTTGGACTGGTAGCCGCCGATCGACACCAGCGTGTCGGCGCCCTGCGCGAGCGCGTCGGGGACGATGTACTCCAGCTTGCGGGTCTTGTTGCCGCCGTAGGCGAGGCCGGCGTTGCAGTCGTCGCGCTTGGCCCAGACCGCCGCACCGCCGAGGTGCGTCGTCAGCCGCGGCAGCGGATGGACCGGGCTCGGACCGAAGGTCAGCGAGTGCCGGGGGAAGTCGGACAGGGCCATGGTCACTCCTCGGGGGTCGGCAGGCTGTGCCAGGTGTCGAAGGCGACGGTCGCCGCCCGGTCCGCGTCGCCGGCCGCGCAGAGCCGGATCAACTCGTCGTGCCGGGCGACGGAGGCCCGCCCGCCCAAGGTGGAGAAGCGCAGCCGCTCGGCCCGCCGCAGCACGGGCGTGTACCGCTCGAGTACGGCGGCCAGCGCGCGGTTCGCGGCCACGGCGACGGGGACCGCGTGCAGCTCGTCGTCGGCCCGGATCGCCGCGTCGACGTCGCCCTGCCGGACCGCCGCGCAGAAGCGCGCGTTGGCCGACCGCATGGCGTCGAGGTCGCCCGCGGTGAGCTCGGCGACCGCCTCGCGCACCGCCACCTCGTGCAGCGCCGCGACCACGTCGCGGGCGTCGCGCAGATCGCGGACGTTTAGCGGGCTCACCGTCGTGGAGCGGCCCGGCCGGGCCACCACCAGGCCCGCCTCGGCCAGCCGCAGCAGCGCCTCGCGCACAGGAGTGCGGCTGACCCCGAGCCAGGCGGCCAGCTCGCCGTCGCGCAGCTGCTCGCCCGGGGCCAGCACGCCGCCGACGATCGCCTCGCGGAGCCGGCCGTAGACGTCGTCGCGCAGCAGTCGCCGGCCGATTGCGGGCTCACCTTCCGGTACGGGCATGCAATATATTGCACTCACTCGCCCGGTATGTGCAATGCCTCGGGACCAACGTCACCGGCCCGGCGGACCTCATCCTCTGGACCGCGGGCCGTCCGGCCGACGATCCTGGACCCAGGGGGTACACCGAGTCGAGAACGGAGACCACCATGAGCAACGCGATCGTCGTCGGCGTCGACGGGTCGCCCGACAGCGGCGCCGCCCTGGACTGGGCGGCGGCCGAGGCCGAGCTGCGCGGTGTCCCGCTACACGTCGTCTACGGTCTGTGGATGCCGATGGCGGCCGTGCCGTTCGGTCGCGCCGCCACCCTGCCGCCGTCCGACGAGCTGCGTGCCTACGCGATGGACGTTCTCGACACCGCGCGGCAACGCGCGAAGGAGACGGCGCCCGACCTCGACGTCGACACCTTCCTCATCCTGCGCCCGCCGGCCCAGGCGCTCCTCGACGCGTCCAAGGACGCCGACCTCGTGGTGGCCGGCACGCGCGGCCTGAGCACCATCGGCTCGCTGGTCCTGGGCTCGGTGAGCGGCCGGGTCGCCACGCACGCGACCTGCCCGGCGGTCGTCGTCCCGCCCGACGGGACTGCCGGTGACGGCTCCGTGGTGGTGGGCGTCGACGGCTCGGCGCACGGTGACGCATCGCTGCGGTTCGCGCTGACCGAGGCCGGCCTGCGCTCCGCGCGGGTCGTGGTGGTCGCCGCCTACCGGATGCGCGGCCACGTCGCGGTGCCGGAGCGCCAGGAGACCGAGGCCCTGGTCGCCGCCGCGGTGGACCGAGCCCGCGCGGCGACCGGCGCCACCGTCGACGTCGCCACCGTCGTCGAGCCCGGCGACCCGGCCGACGTCATCGTCGGGGCGGCCTCGGACGCCTCACTGGTCGTCGTCGGCTCGCGTGGCCGCAGCAACGTGCGCAGCATGCTGCTCGGCTCCACCAGCCGGGCCGTCCTGCACCACGCCACCTGCCCGGTCGCCGTCGTCCCGCACTGAGCGGCGCCGCCGGCGCGCTCGCCCCGTGCGCAGGCCGAGCAGGACCCCGCCGAGCACGAGGGCCAGCCCGGCGAACTGCCGGCCGGTGAGCACCTCCCCCGCGACGCCGGCGCCGAGCAGCACGCCGGTCACCGGGTTCAGCAGGCCGACCAGCCCGACGGCGCCTGCGGACAGGTGCCGCAGCCCGGCGAACCACGCGACGAACGCCAGCGCGGTGGCCACCAGCGTCGTGTACGCGAAGCCGGCCACCGCCGGCGGGTCGAGCGCGGGCGGCGCGCCCTCCACGGCGACCGCGATCGGCAGCAGCACGACCCCGCCGGCGACCAGCTGCCACGCCGTAGACGACAGCACGTCGACGCCGTCGCCCCAGCGGCGGGCAAGCACGTAGCCCAGCGACGACATCGTCATCGCCGCGAAGGAGGCGAGCACGCCGCGCACGTCCAGCGCCTGTGCGCCTGCACCGACCATGAGCGCCACCCCGGCGAGGCCGGCGCTCGCGGCGGCCAGCTGCCGCACCCGCGGGCGCTGGGCCAGCAGCGCCCAGGCCAGCAGCATCATCACCGCGGGCGAGGCGGCCATGACCGTCGCCGCGACGCTGGACGGCAGCAGCAGGGCGGCCAGGTAGATCAGGACGAAGAACGCGCCGACGTTCAGCACGCCCAGCACCAGCGACCGCAGCCACCACACGCCCCGCGGCAGCCGCCGGCAGGCCGCCAGCAGCACCATGCCGGCCGGCAGCGCCCTGATCGCCGCGCCGTAGAGCGGGTGGTCGTCGGGCAGGAACTGGTGGATGACGTAGTAGTTCGAGCCCCATGCGACCGGGGCGATCGCCGTCACCAGCACCCACCGCAAGCTAGCTTCCATGGAAGGCACTTTAGCTTCCTTGGAAGCTTTATCCTTGCGGCATGACCGCCAGCCCCGCCGACCGCGTGGCCCGCATCCAGGCCGAGTGGGCCCGTGAACGCCCCGACGTCGACGTCCGCCCCCAGGGCGTCATCGGCCGGCTGCACCGGGTGGCCGCGCTCCTGGACGCCCGGCTGGACCTCGTCTACCAGCGGCACGGCCTGAGCGCCGGCGAGTTCGACGTGCTCGCGACGCTGCGCCGGGCCGGCGCGCCGTACGAGCGCGCCCCCGGCGAGCTGGCCCGGTTCACCATGGTGACGACCGGCGCGATGACCAAACGCCTCGACCGCCTTGAACGCGGCGGCCTGGTCACCCGCCGCCACAGCCAGGCGGACGGCCGCGGCCGGGTCGTCGCGCTCACCCCTGCCGGCCAGGAGCTCATCGACCGCGCGTTCACCGAGCACATGCGCAACGAGCGCCGCCTGGTCGACGAGCTCGGCGCCGAGGCGGCGGACCGGCTCGAGGAGCTGCTCACCGTCTGGCTGGCGACCCTAGAACCGCCCGAGTAGCGGCCGGCGCCACTCCCGCGCCGGGTGTGCTTTGGCGGCCGCCGGGTAGTGGATCGGGAGTAGCCGACGTCTGGGAGGACGGGATGGCGCTCATCCAGGAACCGCCCGTTGCGGACTACGACGACGTGACCGTCATGCGGCTGCCACGGCTGATCAAGGGTCTCGACGAGGCCGGCCTGGCGACCGCGCTGAAGTACGAGGCCGCACACGCCGACCGCCCGGTCGTCAAGCGCATGCTGACGCTGCGCATGATGCAGCTCGCGGCCGCGCGACGGACGCCATGAGCGCGTCCCCGCCGGGCGGTCAGCCCTCCTCGCGACCGGACGCGTCGAGCTCCCAGAAGGTGCTCGTGGTGCCGTCGGCCTCGGCCTCGCGGTAGCGGAACCGCAGGTCGTATCGGTCGAAGGACTCGAACCAGCGATCCCACGACACCTCGTCAGACGCGGCGCCCGAGCCGGGCAGCGCCAGCTGCAGCGTGCCGGGCGACACCGTGGTGCCCGGCACGTCAGCGGTGCCGGCCGGCACGGCGCCCCGCGACTCCGCCCAGCGCCGGATCACCTCGTGGTCCCGCGTCACCAGGGTCTGACCCGGCTGGTCGGCGTGCTCCTCCGGGTCACTGACGGCCTTGTGCGTCGGGTCGGTCATGTCGCGCTCCTTCCGGCAGATCGTCAACTGCTCGAGCTCTCCGGTCACACGCCGCCGGTGCTGCCGGCCGTCACCAGGCGGCGGATGTCGTCGGGCAGCGTCTCGGCCACCTTCTGGGCGACGCCGCCCTCGGTGGCCTCGTCCACCACCTCGAAGACGACGCGCGCCCGGTAGGCCGCGACCGGTTCGTCGGTGGTCGACCGCGAGGCGACCCGGGCGACGAACTCGTCCGCGTCGAACCGCTCGGCCGGCGCGTCGGTCGCGCCGTAGGGCAGCGTGCGGCGCAGGTGCTCGCCGATCTCGATGGGCAACTGGGCCGCGAGGTTGGCGGCCAGGCCGCCGGGGATCCGCTCCCCGAGGGTCTCCAGCGTCGCGCGGGTGGCCCGCTCGGCGTCGCCGCGCGAGGCCAGCTGAGCGCGCTCCTGGATCGTCGCGATGAACTCGTCGTGCTGCATGGTTCGCTCCTCTCGGTTTCGCGGTGGGCCACGCCCCGTACGCGGTTACGCCGTGCGCCAGCGGGTACCGGACGAGGCATGAATCATCATCACGAGGAACACCACGGCGGGTACGAGGACCCGGCGCAACGGCCGACGTCGAAGGAGGGGCCGACGGGGTTCGACCACCCGAGCGAGCCCCGCGGGCGGTGGCCGCGGGGAACCCTGTTCGCCGCGGTGGTCGTGGTGCTGCTGTGCGGGCTGCTGATCCTCGCGATCGCCGGCCTGATCGCCACCCGCTGAGCACCGCCGGCCGCCGCGCGCCGCCGGACCGGGACGACCGGCCCGGCCTCAGCCGCGCGGCCGGTACTCGTCCGGTGGCGTGCCGAGGTCCATCCCGCCATCGCCGCCACGGCCCGTCGGCGACTCGGGCTCGGGCCCGCTCTGCGGGCCGCCGGGCGTCTCGTCGGCGAAAGTCGTCGACGTGTGCTCGTCGGCGAAGTCCGCATCCTCGTCCGGCGGATCGGGCCGGTCGGTCTCGACGGGATCCTGCCGGTCGTCCTCGCGGTTCATCGGTTCCTCCCGGACCGAACTCGGCGTCAGCTCCGGGCCTGCCGGGTCTGCCGCCGGTTCTCCTTGTCGATCGCCTCGACCAGCTGGTCCTTGGTCATCCTGGACCGGCCATCCACGCCGAGCTTCTTGGCCGTCGCGTACAGGTCGCTCTTCGACGCGTTGGCATCGACGCCGCCCGCGGACTTGCGCGGGCGGTTGCGCGCCGCCGGGGTGCGGCGGCTGGCCTGCGGGTCCGACGGCCCCTTGCCGTCCTTGGGCTCCCAGTGGTCGCCCACCTTCTGGAACTGGTGCTTCAGCGCCGAGAACGCGGTGCGGTGAGCGCGCTCGCCCTCGCCGTACGTCTCGACCGCCGAGTCGTGGGCCTCGCCCCAGATCTCCTGGGCCCGCTTCGGCGAGCGCCGGATGGTCGACGGCATGTCCTGCTTCGCAGGCATGATCGTGACACCTCCGTCTCCTGGCCGGGATTCGGTGTACACCCGGCCGGTACCCAGGACGGCGCCGTTTCACGCGACGGTGTCGGCTCGCCCTTCCCCGGGTACTGGCGGGGCAGGAACGGACCACGGGAGGTCGCCATGCCCAGCAAGTCGGCGAACGTCAAGAACGAGAAGCAGTACGAGGCCCTGAAGGACAAGGGCATGTCGAAGGAGCGGGCGGCGCGCATCGCCAACTCCCCCGGCGCGTCGAAGCGCGGTGGGAAGAAGAGCGGCTCGGGCGGCGACAGCTCGCAGGGTGGCACCACCGCCCAGAAGAAGAAGGCCGGCCGCAAGGGCGGCAAGGCGGCGGCGCGCAAGAGTTGAGTGGCAGCCGACCGCGAGGTCTGACGTCAGTCCCGGATGTGGAGGTGCTCACAGCTCCGGTGCCGGGCCCGTGGCCAGGACGTCAGCGGCCCGGCGCGGGCTGCAAGGTGCCGAGCTTCGCCCGGAGCTGCCGCATGATGCGGGCCAGTAGACGCGACACCTGCATCTGCGTGACGCCGAGCTCGTCGCCGATCTCCTCCTGGGTGCGGCCACGGAAGAACCGCAGGTAGAGGATCCGGCGGTCGCGCCGGTCCAGATCGCGGCAGGCGCGCTCGAGCGCGACCACGGCCTCGGCCCGCTCGAAGCCGGAGTCCTCCTCGCCGAGAGTGTCGGCCAGCGAGGTCTCCTCGCCGTCGGCGCCGCGGTAGTCGATCGAGGCCGGGCTGAAGCACTCGTGCGACGCGCCGGCCTCGCGCACGTCGTCGATTTCGACGCCCAGGCGGTCCGCGACGTCGGCGGGCGTGGGCGTCGCGCCCTGCTCCTGCGCCAGCTCGGCCGTCGCCACCGACACCTCCGCCTGCAGCTCCTGCACCCGGCGCGGCGGCCGTACCGCCCAGCCGTGGTCGCGGAAGTGGCGCTTGATCTCGCCGGAGATCGTGGGAACGGCGAACGAGACGAAGTCCTTGCCCCGGGCGGGGTCGAACCGGGTCGCCGCGTTGACCAGGCCGAGGTTGGCCACCTGGAGCACGTCGTCGCTGTCCAGGCCGCGCCGGTAGTAGCGCCGGGCGATGGCCTCGGCCAGTCCGAGGTGGAGCACCACCACCTCGTCGATGAGCCGGCGGCGTTCGGCGCCGCGCGCGTCCGCGGCGCGGCGGTACAGGTCACGGGTCCGCCGTTCACGTGCCCTGTGCTGGCGTTCGTACGGATGGTCGTCGAGCACCGTGTTGACGTGAGTCACGGCCTTCACCTCCAGATCGGAGGGGCAGTGGCGATTGCTTGACCACGTCTCTCCACCGAAGCACGTCATCGACTCGTTATCAACCGCCGCCCGCGGACGAGTGGCTCGGGCGCTTGGGGGTACGAAAGTCCTGTCGCCAGTCAGAGAGGGGGATCGATCGTGTCCGATCCGGTCGCGGAGCTCAACCAGCTGCTGTACACCGCTACGCCCGCCGAGCGCCGCGCGATCCTGCGGGCGGCCCTGCCGTTCGTCGCCCGCTGGCTGGTCGAATCGGTCGACTCGTCCACCGAGGAGAACGACCCGGAGTGGCCGCTGACGGTGTCCGCTGACCTGCTCGTGCCGCTGGACGCGGCCGTCCGCCGGGTACAGACCGGTTCGCCGCGAGTGCCGCGGCAGGATTGTCACGCACCGACCGCCCCGGCGTGACGCCGGCGCGCGCCGCCGGGCCGGTCCGGCGCGCGACGTCGCCCGGACTCTCCCGCGTTGATCTTGGAGTTGTTCGGCCATTGCGGGGCGAAATGTCCGGTAGATGGCCGAACAACTCCAAGATCGACATCAGGTGGGCCGCGTGTCCCGGCGCGCGGCAGTCCGTTTGCCTTCGAGCGCGCTCACACCCCTAGCGTCGCCACCATGAACGACACCTTCACGTGGATCATCACCGGCGCGTCGCGCGGGTTCGGCCGCGCCATCGCAGAGCGAGCGCTGGAGCAGGGCGACGCCGTCATGGCGGCGGTGCGCAACCCCCAGACGATGACCGACCTCGCGGAGCGGTACCCGGAGACGCTCGCCCCGTGGCCGTTCGACGCTCGCGACAGCGAGCTGGCGCGGCCGCTCGTGCGGGCGGCGGCGGACCGCTTCGGACGGGTCGACGCGCTGGTCAACAACGCCGGACGGGGGCTCGTCGGCGCCGCCGAGGAGATCGGCGAGGCGGAGCTGCGCGAGGCGATGGACCTGCACTTCTTCGTCCCGGCGGCACTCGTGCGCGCCGTCCTGCCGGTCATGCGTGCCCAGGGCGGCGGGACGATCGTGCAGATGAGCAGCCAGGGCGGCCGGATGTCCTTCCCGGGCGTCGGCGGGTACTCGGCGGGCAAGTTCGCCCTCGAGGGCTGGTCCGAGGCGCTCGCCGGCGAGGTCGCGCCGTTCGGCGTCCGGGTCATGATCGTCGAGCCGAGCCGGTTCCGGACCGGTTTCCACGGCCCCGACGCACTGGCCGTGGCCGACGCCGGCCCGGTCTATCGCGGCGTGCTCGCGGCGGTGCGCGCCGACATGACCGGGGCCGACGGCCTCCAGGAGGGCGACCCGGTGCGAGCCGCCGGCGTCATCGTCGACCTGGTGCACCGCGACGAGGCGCCGCCGCTACGGCTGCCGCTGGGCGCTGAGGCCGTCGAGCGGATCAGCGCCTCCTACACCGCCAACCTCGACGCGGTGCGGCGCTGGGCCGACACCGCGCGCGCGGCCGACTTCCCCGACGCGCCGCCGTCGTCGCGGCCGATCGCCCCCTTGGCGGGGCCGGCCTGATGGCCGTCGAGGACGGTCCACACCGGCGACGAGGCCGGCGACGACGGCTGGGGCCCGTCGCCGGCGGCGCTCACCGGCCTGGAGCTCTCGCTGTTCCCCGTCGCGCACCCTTACGCGCCGCGACATCTACCCCAGCGACACCGGCCGACCGGCGCGCTCACACCTGGGGAGTGATGAGTGCGCGGCATCGGGTAAGTGCTAGTCGCTGTTGTCGTGGTTCAAGAACGTGCCACACCTCCCTATCCCCAAGGAGGCGTGCGCATGTCCAGCCGGATCGATCACCGCTCCACCGCCGCCCGCGAGCACGACGAGCACACCAACGACCTACTCCGGGCGGCGGCACGCGCGCAGGGCCCGGAGCGTCAGCGGCTGCTCGACGAGGTCGTCCTGGACAACCTGGGACTGGCCGACGCCATCAGCCGGCGGTACGCCGGCCGGGGCGTCGAGCTCGACGAGCTCAACCAGGTCGCCTGCCTGGGACTGGTCGCCGCCGCCCGGCGGTTCGACCCCGCCCGCGGGAGCGACTTCGTGTCGTTCGCGGTGCCCACCATCCTCGGCGAGGTCAAGCGCTACTTCCGCGACCACCTGTGGTCGCTCCGGCCGCCGCGCCGGATCCAGGAGATGCACAGCGCGATGACGGTGGCGACGGAGGAGCTCAGCCAGGCGCGCGGAGCGACGCCGACGGCGGCCGACCTCGCCCACGAGCTCGGCACCGAGCTGGACGACGTCTGGGAGGCCGAACGGGCCGCGGAGTGCTTCAGCACGATCTCGATCGACCAGCGCCAGCACGACGCGCACGAGGAGGGGCCGGCGCTGCATGAGGCGCTCGGCATGCCGGAGGCCGGCTACGACGCCGCCGAGGCCACCGTCGTCCTGGCCGCGGCGTGCCGTGCCCTCCCCGCCCGCGACGCCCGCATCCTGTATCTGCGCTTCTTCCGCGGCTGGACCCAGCAGGAGATCGGCAACGATATCGGCGTCACCCAGATGCAAGTCTCGCGGCTGCTGCTGCGGATCCTCCGCCGCCTTCGCCAGGAGATTGGATCCATCGACTCCGAGCCCGGCACCGGACCGCGTTTGTCGTCCCAGCGGCATGGGTACCCGCCGGACCATGTGCGCGATGGAACCGCAGCCACCGGCGCCGAGCGGCGCCGCAGCCGAGCGGCTGCTCGGTGACGGGCAGCGGCCGGCCGGTCGCGGCGGGCGGGACGGTCTGGTGGCCGGCCTGCTCGACCTCGTCCAGGTGTCCTTCCACACCGACGACCTGCCCGACGTGCTGCGCTCGGTCGCCCACATCTGCGCCGCGGCGCTCGGCGACGAGGCCGCCGTCAGCGTGACCCATGGCCCACCGCCCGAGCCCGGGACCGTCGCCACCTCATCCAAGCTGGCCCAGACCATCGACGGCGCCCAGGCGCTCGCGACGGAAGGGCCGAGCCAGACCGCGTGGGCCGGTCTGCGCACCGTCGCCAGCGCCGACCTCGCCGCCGACCCGCGCTGGCCGGCGCTGCGCCCGCTGGTCGCCGGCCTCCCGCTGCGGGCCGCCGTCGCGGCCCCGTTGACGGCTGGCGCGCACCCGGCCGGCGCGCTCAACGTCTACCTGGCCGCCGAGTCCCTCGGCGACGACACCGTGGCTCGTATCGAGACCCTCGCGGCCGCGGTGTCGGCCGTGCTGCACGAGCTGGAGCTGCGGCACGAGCTGCGGACCCGCGTGGCCAACCTGGAACGGGCCCTCCTGACGAGGCCGGCCATCGACATGGCGAAGGGCATCATCATGGGCCTGCGCCGCTGCGGACCTGACGAGGCGTTCCAAGCGATGGTCCGGGCCAGCAAGAACGGCAACGTCAAGGTCCGCGACCTCGCCGCCCGCATCGTCGCCGATGCGGCCGCCGGCCGGCCGCTGTCGCTGGAATGAGCGTCACTTGGCCGTGAGCCCCGAAAACGACGCGGGCCGGGAGCCTACCGAGGACGTCGAGGCCGTGCTCGCCGCCGCCGGCCTGGCGCGGGCCTTCGCCGACTACGCCGAACGGCACCACGTCCGGCCCGGTGAGCTGCGCCACGCGTTGAGCGCCTGGCTCACCGAGCTGATCGACGAGGCCGAGCGGCCCGATCCGGAGGAGCCGGAGACCTGATCGGCCGCTACGCCGACGAGCGGTCCACGAGCTTGGCGAAGGTGCTGTCGCCGCCGCCCGACCGCTCGGTCTGGTAGAGCAGCGCCAGCCCGCGATCGTCGAAGGTGGCGAACCAGTCGTCCCAGCTGACGTGCTCGAGATCGTCTTCCCCGGCGCCGCCGGGGAAGTCGATGCGCAGCACGCCGCCACCGCCGGACGTGGTGCCGCGCACCAGCGCCGGATGGCCGTCGTGCTCCTCGACCCAGCGGCGGATCTCGTCGTGGTCGGTGGTGGTTCTGGTCTGCGATGCCATGGCGGTACCTCCTCGAGAGCTCTGTGGTCTCACCCGGGCCGGATACCCATGGGCACCCGCTCCATGCGAGGGACCGCGGGCCCGTGGTCAGCTCGTCCGGCCGGACAGGGCGTCGCGGACCCGGTCGACCAGCCCGGCACCCGGCGCCAGGATCTTGTTCCACGGCGGCCGGTCGGGCGCGGACGGATGCGGCCGGGTCGGCGCCAGGCGCTTCGCGCGCTCCACCTGCTCGCCCAGCCGCGTCAGTTCCTCCGTCGGGCAGGCGGCGGCCAGTCGCGGCAGCGCGTCGCTCTCCTCCTCGCCGATGTGGTGCCGGATCTCGGCGATCAGCTGTTCCAGCTTCGGCCGGAAGTCGGCGTCGGCGGCGTCCAGGGCCTCCAGCTCCTTCATGGTCCGCTCGGCCTCGGCGTGCTCCTCGATCTCGCGGTCGGCCAGCTCGTCGCCGTCGTCGAGGTGCTCGCGCAGGGCCGGATAGAGGTACTCCTCCTCGGCGACGGAATGCCGGACCAGCTCGGCGATCACCCGGTCCGTGGCGCGGCGCAGCTCCGCCGGGTCGACGGCGGTCTCCGCCTCCCGGAACAGCTCCTCCACCTCCCGGTGGTCCTCGACGATGACGTCCACGACGGTGCGTGCGGCGTCGGACATGGCTTCCTCCCCGGCTGGCGACGGCTCACGGTTCCGGTTCGCTACCCCGAGCGCGGCGGCCGAAACCGCCTGGTCCGCGGTCAGCCGGCGGTCAGACGGCGCCGGGCGGCGTGCCCGCAGTGGCCGGCGTACTCCTCGACCCGGTGCACCTCGGCTCCCGGACCCTCCCGTTGATCTTGGAGTTGTTCGGCCATCTATCGGACATTTCACCCCGCATTGGCCGAACAACTCCAAGATCAACGCCGGGGCCCGAGATCGTCCCGCCGGTGACGGGGTGACCCGTCACCAGTCGTGCACGGTCCCGTCGGCGAGGCGGTTGTAGGGCAGGTAGGCCTGGACGTAGGGGTACTTCCCGGCCTCGTCGACGTCGAGGGTGACGCCGAGGCCGGGCTGGTCGCCGGGGTGGAGGAAGCCGTCGGTCCAGGTGAAGGTCTGCTGGAAGACCTGGTCGGTCTTCGCGCCGTGCTTCATGTACTCCTGGA
>NZ_SMLB01000050.1 GCF_004349105.1 Jiangella aurantiaca | reverse complement strand
CGCGGCGGGCCGCCTCGGCGGCGAACCACTCCCGCAGCTGCTCGTCGGTGTCGGTCCACGCGAACCGCCGGTAGCCGCCACGTGGATCGCGCCCGACCGGCTCCAGGTCCGCCCACATCGCGTCGAAATCGCCGCTCATCCCTGCCGCCCTCCCGTGATCGGTCGCTCACATGACATCAACTGCGGCACATCAAGGCGTCGCCGGCGGGAGAGTGACCCGTCGTTCGAGCTTCGGCTCGTGTGGGACCGTTTCCATGTTCACTCCGGACCATGGTCCGATGCGGACCCGAGCAGGATAGGTCCATCCGTCGCCCCCTGTCGTTGATCTTGGAGTTGTTCGGCCATCTATCGGACATATCGCTCCGCAATAGGCGAAGAACTCCAAGATCAACAGGGGCAGATGCCGACGTCCCGTTCGAACCGCGCGCGAATGGGCACTGATCCGACCATGGTGGTGCACGTGGGGACGTCGGGCTGGCAGTACGACTCCTGGCGCGGCGTCCTCTATCCGCGGAAGCTGGCGCAACGGCGCTGGCTGGAACGGTATGTCGAGGTGTTCGCGACGGTCGAGAACAACAGCGCGTTCTACCGGTTGCCGCGGCGCGAGACGTTCGAGTCGTGGCGCGCGCGGCTGCCCGCGGACTTCGTCATGGCGGTGAAGGCGAGCCGGTTCCTGACGCACATCAAGCGGCTGCGCGAGCCGGAGGAACCGGTGCGCCGATTCCTGGACGTCACCGCCGGGCTGGGCGACCGGCTCGGGCCGGTGCTGATCCAGCTGCCGCCGAACCTGCGCGCGGAGCCGGACCGGCTGGACCGCTGCCTGTCGCTGTTCCCGCGCGACGTGCGGGTGGCCGTCGAGCCGCGGCACGAGTCGTGGTGGACCGACGACGTCCGCTCGCTGCTGGAGAAGCGCGGGGCGGCGCTGTGCTGGGCCGATCGCCAGGGCCGGCCGGTCGCGCCGCTGTGGCGCACGGCCGGCTGGGGCTATCTGCGGCTGCACGAGGGCGCGGCGCACCCGTGGCCCAAGTACGGCGGCCAGGCGCTGCGCACATGGGCGGACCGGCTGGCCGAGACGTGGGCCGACGACCAGGATGTGTTCGTCTACTTCAACAACGACCCCGACGGCGCCGCGGTGCGCGACGCCGTCCGGTTCGCCGGGGTGATCCGCCGCGCTGGCCGGTCCGTCACTCACACTCCGTCGTTGGCGGACACCGTCCTCTCGTGACCGCTGGTTTCCTCTCCCTTGCGGAACTCGGCGCCTCCTGTGACCTCGCGGTCGGCCATGGATAGGCTGCCGCCGTGGAGCCGGCTCTGGTGCTGCGCGTGGCGACCTTCAACATCCGCAACGGGCGGGCCTTCGACTGGCTGAACTCGTGGTGGTTCCGGCGCGGTGCGACGGCGGCGGCCATCGGCGCGCTCGCCGCGGACGTGCTCGGACTGCAGGAGGTGTACGACTTCCAGCGCCGGTATCTGGCCCGCCGCTTCCCCGGACTGCAGTGGTACACGCAAGGCCGCGACGGCGGCCGGTCCGGCGAGCAGTGTCCGGTCGCCGTCTCCGGCGGGCTCGTCAGAGTCCTGGAGCACCGCACGCGTTGGTACGGCGACACGCCGGACGTCCCGGGCACCCGGCTGCCGGACGCGTCGTTCCCGCGCGTCGCGACCATCGTCCGCTGCCGCGACCAGCGCACGGCGCGGGAGTTCACCGTCGTCAACACGCATCTGGACGAGCGGCATGCGGCCAACCGCGCGACCGCCGTGCGGCAGCTGGCTGCCTGGCTGGACCCATCCGTCCCCGCCGTCGTCCTGGGCGACTTCAACGCCGGCCCCGATGACCGGGCCGTCCTCGGGCCGCTGCTGGAGCTCGGGTTCCGGCTCGCACCGCTGACCGGCGGGACGGTGCACCGCTTCACCGGCGCGGCGGACGGGCGGCGCATCGACCACGTCCTGGCCAGTGCGCAGTGGACGATCGAGGAAGCGGAGGTCGTGCGGGAGCGCCCGGGCGGGCGGCTGCCGTCGGACCACTGGCCGGTCCGGGCGACGCTGCGGCTCTGAGTCCTACTGGCAGCTGCGGCAGGTGCCGGACAGTGCGATGTGCGGCGGATCGAGCTGGAAGTCGCTCTCGTGGGCGAGCCGCCGCTTGATCGGGTCGAGCAGGTCGCTGGGGAGGTCGATGATGCGGCCGCAGACCCGGCAGCTGGCGTGCAGGTGGTCGTCGTGACCGGTGGCCTCGGCGGCCAGGTGGTACGTGGTGGCACTGCCGCCGACGTGCACCTGGGTGACGACGCCGAGCGTGGCCAGCGTCTCGAGCGTGCGGTAGACGGTGGCGCGGTGCACCGTCGGGTGCAGCTCGCGGACCTGCTCGGAGAGCTGCTCGGCGCTGGGGTGACCGTCGACGGTCGCGAGTGCCTCGATCACCGCGTGCCGGGCGCCGGTGATGCGGTGCCCGCGGGCGCGCAGGCGGTCCAGCGCACGCTCGACGGCGGCGACGTCGTCGTCGTGCGAATGGCCGTGGCGCGCGCTGACATCGACATTCACCCCTCTAGTGTCACGGCTGAGAACGGGAATCGCCACTCCCCGCCGGGGTGTCAGGCGCGATGTCGGCCGGACCGCTCCGCGATCAACAGCTCGACGCCGTCGAGGATGACCCGCAGGCCGAAGTCGCGGCCGTAGTCCGGCGGCGGCGCGGCGTCGCCGTCCAGCATGGACCGCAGCGTCGGGAACCGGTCGGCGTGCTCGCGCAGCAGCGCCGCCTGATGGCGGTTGACCCACGGCTGGGTGCCCGCGGTGGACACCGACATCGTGGCGCGGACGTGGCCGCCGAGCATCCGGGCCAGGCTCATCCGCTCCGGGACGGTCAGCCCCGTCTCGGCGAGGATGGCCGCGGAGAGCTCCGTCCAGCCGGTCTCCTTGGGGCCCATGACGCGGTCGCCCATGGTGACCCAGGGCAGCCAGGGGTGCGCCTCCCAGGTCTGCGCGAGCAGCCGCACCCAGGCCTCGATGCGCGGCCGCCAGGTGGTGCCGGGGAGCTCGTCGAGCGTCGGAGGCTCACCGACGGCGAGGTCGATCATCGCCGCGACCAGCTCGTCCTTGCCGGTGACGTAGCGGTAGAGCGACATCTTGGTGAAGTCGAGGTCGGCGGCGACCCGCTGCATCGAGACCGCCGCGAGCCCCTCGGCGTCGGCGAGGTCGACCGCGGCCTGCGCGATCCGCTCCAGGCTGAGCACCGGCTTCGGGCCGCGCGTCGGCCCCTCGCGCAGCCCCCAGAGCAGCTGGATCGTGCCGTCCGCCGTCGTATCCGAGTCCGTCACCACTGTGCCCTCACCTTCGCTTGGCGAGAACTCTATCAAAATTGAGTCTTGCGGAAACAGTATCCGTAGGACACAGTTGTCCTCAGCCGGAAACAGTTGACCGGCGGACACAGATCAGGAAGGCGAGTGACCCCATGGCCCGCAAGCTCTTCGTCAACGTCCGCACGACGGATCTCCCCCGAGCGATCGGCTTCTACACCGCGCTGGGCTTCACGCTCCAGGAAGACTTCTCCAATGAGCAGGCCGCCTGCGTCGCCGTCACCGACTCGATCTACGTCATGGCTCTGACCGAGGGCTTCTTCGCCGAGTCGGTCTCCAACGGCGTCTCGACTGCCGGGACCCAGACGATCCTCGCGGTCCAGGTGGACAGCCGCGAGGAGGTCGACGAGCTCGCCGACAAGGCGCTGGCCGCCGGCGGCCAGAAGGCCAAGGACCCCTTCGACGAGGGGTTCATGTACGGCCGCAGCTTCCTCGACCCCAACGGTCACCACTGGGAGCTGGTCTGGATGAACCCCGAGGCGTCCTGAACCGGCGCCATTCCCTGCTCGCCAGGGAGCGATGAATTCGAGCGACTTTGTCGGTCGGTATCGGCACAATCGATCGCGGAGGATCACGATGACTGACACGCAGGCCGCAGCCACCGGTCGTCCGGTGCCGCGTGCGCTCACGCCTTTCCGTACCCCGGCCTACCGCCGCCTGGCGGTGGCGCTGGTGTTGTCCACGTTCGCCAGCGGCGTCTGGATCGTCGCGCAGGTGTGGGAGGTCATCCGCCTCGGCGGTGGCCCGGCCCAGCTCTCGGTCGTCTCCACGGCGTCGGCCCTCGGCGTGCTGCTGCCGGCGCTGCTCGCCGGCGTGGTGGCCGACCGCGTCCCGCAGAAGACCATCCTGCTGTGCGTCGCCGCGGTCGAGCTGGGCGGCATGGCGCTGGTGGCCACGCTCTCGCTGACCGACGTCACACGACTGTGGCACCTGGCCGTGGTCGCGTTCCTGACCGGCGTCGGCATGGCGTTCTACTACCCGGCGTACTCCGCCTGGCTGCCGGCGCTGGTGCCCGAGTCCGACCTCATGGCGGTCAACGGCTTCGAGGGCATGGTCCGGCCCACCATCGGCCAGGCGCTCGGCCCGGCTGTGGCCGGCGCGGTCGTCGGCATGGCCAACCCCGGCTCCGCCGTGCTGGTGGCGGCGGGCGCGGCGGCGCTCGGGCTGCTGGCGCTGACCACGGTCCCGAAGACGCCGGTCCGCCGCGAGCTGCCCGCGGAGGCCGTCGCGCACCCCGTCCGCACCGCGCTGAGCGACATGCGCGAAGGGTTCGCCTACATGTGGCGCACGCCGTGGCTGCTGGCCACGCTGCTGTTCGCCAGTCTGATGATCCTGGTGCTCATGGGTCCGCTCGAGGTCCTGACGCCGTTCATCATCAAAGACCGCCTCGGCGGCGGCCCCGACGACCACGCGTGGGTGCTCGGCGCGTTCGGCATCGGCGGCGCGACCGGCTCGCTGGTCATGGCGTCCATGCGCATGCCGCGCCGCTACCTCACCTGGATGAACCTCCTCTGGGGTCTCGGTTGCCTGCCCATGGTGGTCATCGGCTTCGCCGGTTCGGTCTGGGTGGTCATCGGGTCGGCGTTCGTGCTCGGGGCGATGTTCTCCGCGCCGATGGTCATCTGGGGCACGTTGCTGCAACGGCGGGTGCCGCCGGCGCTGCTGGGCCGGGTCGCCAGCCTCGACTTCTTCGTGTCGATCTCGCTGATGCCGGTGTCCATGGCGCTGGCCGGCCCGGTCTCGCAGCTCATCGGATTGCGGCCGACGTTCGTCATCGCCGGCGTGGTCCCGGCCCTGGTCGCCATCGTGGCCGTCGTCTGGGCCAAGCTGCCCGCCGACGAGATCGCCCACCCCCTGCGCGACGAGCCCGAGGCCGGTGACGGTGACGGCGGGACCCCTCCGGGCGCGGTCGGCCCGGAGCTGGAGCGTATCGAGCCCGTCCCCGACCCGGCCTGACGCGGCCACCCCCCTGAGCCTCCGATGGATAGGTGAGGGGTCGGGTAGCTGGAGCAGCCCGGATCCCTCATTCATCGGTCTCGCGCGGTGGCAGAAGGGCGTGGATCAGCGTGTCGCCGATCCACCGCTCGTACTCGTCGCGCGACCAGCCGCGGGCCAGCACCAGGGCGTCGTAGTTCGCCTGGGCGCAGACTGTCCAGATGATGTCGGCGGCCCGGTCCGCCGAGATGTCCGGCCGCAGCACGTCGCGCGACGCCAGCAGACCGGCGAACCGCCGCAGCCCGGCGTGCCGGAACTCGGCCTGCCGGGTCCGCAACGCCTGCAGTGCGTCGTCGGTGGCGGCAGCCGCATCCAGCACGCGCAGCAGCGGGCCCACCCGGCTCCAGATGCCGGGCTGCGTCGCGGCGTAGAGGCGCAGTTGCCGGCGTGGGTCGGGTTCCTCGATGATCTGCCGGATCGCCGGGCGCCGCTCCACCGGGACGTCGGAGCGCTCGACGCCGCCGGCCACCGCGGCGAGAACGGCGGCCTCGAGCAGGCCGGCCTTGCCCGCGGCCGAGCGGTACACCGTCTCCACGGCGACGCCCGCCTCGGCCGCGATGCGCGGGATCGTCGCACGCGCGTACCCCAGCTCGACGAAGACGCGGCGGGCCGCCTCGACGATCCGGGTCCGGGTCTCCGCGGCGCGGACCCGGCGGTTCGTCGAGTCGTACCGCCGCTTGGCTCTTGCGATCTCCGACATTGAGGAGAATGATACTGTCATGAATTAATCCGAACCGGCCGACACGCCGGCGAAGGGAACGGGGGGGGTACGTCATGACCGCGGACATCAAGGAGATCGCCCGCCGCGTGCTGGAGGAGATCTTCCCGGCGAACGACGAGGCAGCACTGGCCGAACTCATCAGTGACGAGTTCGTCAACCACGAGGCGCCGCCCGGCACGCCGCCGGGGCTGGGCAGCGTCGCGTTCTATATGCACCTGCTCGCGAACGCCTTCGCTGACCAGAAGTGGACCGTGCACCAGGCGCTCGCCGAAGGCGACTCCGTCGCGATCCACTGCACGCACAGCGGGCGGCACGTGGGCGACTACTTCGGCATCGCACCCACCGGCCGATCGTTCAGCTATCGGCAGATGCACCTGATCCGATTCGCCGGCGGCAAGGGCGTCGAGCACTGGGCGGTGCGCGACGACGCCGGCCTGATGCGTCAGCTCACGGCGTCGCCCGCGGAACAGCCGGCCTGAGATCGCCGCTCCAGTCAGGTGGCGGCCGCTCCTCGGGCGAGGCTGTGCGCCAGGGCGGCTGCCGGGTCGATGAGGTTCACCGGGTTCCGGTGCGCGCCGACCAGCGTGCCGTTGCGCACGTGCGGGTTGCCCTCGTCGACGTCGCCGACGAGGCAGGTGACGTTGTGGGCACAGTGTGGACGTGCTGGGGGCAAACCGTGCGCCCAGTTTCCTCGTGCAACTGACGGACGGCTAGTCGATCTTGCGAGGTCCAGCGGGCACCCGGCTGTTGTGGCCGGCAACACTGCCTGGGACGGGCGAATGACCCGGGTTCGATTCCAGGCAGCTCCTCCACCAGCACGTTTGGCTGGCCTGCTCCGTTCGCTGTGTTGGTGGCGTGCTGTCGCGCGGTGAGCATGACGACGATGAGGTGGCTGCTGATCAACAGGGCGATGGCTGGGATCGCGCTCACCACGGCGGCGACGGGAACGCTGATGACGTCGTTGTCGGCGTGGCGGGCGGCGTGCAGGCCGTTACCGATGATGCTCACGATCGCGAACTCGATCAGTGCGGCTCAGGGGTTATCGGCGGCCTTGGAGGTGCCTAGCATGAGAGGATGTTGTCCGTACACGTAGGAGTCGCGCCATGGACCCGAAGCTGGATCCGTTCACGACGTTGCTCGACCTGAAGCTCGGCACGTTCGACCCCGAGCGAGGCCCCGTGCAAGTGCGGACGCAGGAGGATCTCCGGGGGTTCTTCCAAGCCGACCCGCCGCGACCGGACGAGCTGGTCTACCGGGTCATGCCCGTGCCGGTGCCGACTGAGAACTCCGAGATCCAGTGCTCGACGACGGTTCTCGAGCCGGGCACAGTCGGTGACGAGTACTACATGACCAAGGGCCACTTCCACGCGGTCCGCGACCGCTCCGAGATCTACATCGGGCTGGCCGGAGAGGGCTGCCTGGTACTAGCCACCGAGGATGGCCGTCACCGGGTCGAGCCGATCAGGGAGGGCATGGTCAACTACGTGCCCGGCGGCTGGGCCCACCGCAGCGTCAACGTGGGGGACGAGCCGCTGGTGTTCTTCGCCGCGTACGTCGGCGACGCGGGGCACGACTACGCGACCATCGAGCGCGATGGCTTCCCCGTGCTGGTCTGCCGCGGCGACGACGGCCCGGTCGTGACAGACAACCCTCACTACCGCCCTTAGCGGCCGACCCACGTGACCACCAACGACAAGCCGACGCCACTGGTCCTGGTCACGAGCCGGTCGTTCGGAGCCGGCCAGGCCGATCCGGAGGGCATTTTGACCGGCGCCGGCCTGCGAGTCGTCCACGGGGACCCGGCGCACGACACCGCTGCGCTCTCCCCGTACCTGGCCGCGGCGGCCGCCTGGATCGCCGGCGCAGCGCCAATTCGAGCCGAGCATTTCGACCTCGCCCCGAAGCTGCTCATCGTCGCCCGCTATGGCACCGGCGTGGACATGGTCGACCTCGATGCCGCCCGGGCCCGGGGCATCGTCGTGACGAACACCCCGGGCGCCAATGCCGACGCCGTGGCCGAGCACACGCTGGCGCTGCTCCTCGCCAGCGTCCGGCACGTGGTGGAGGGTGACCGGACCATCCGGGCCGGAAGGTCACCCCGCATGGTGGGCCGGGAGCTCGGCGCGTTGACCGTCGGGCTGGTCGGGGTGGGGCACGTCGGCCGTGCCGTCGCGCGGCGGCTGCTCGCCCTCGGCGCCACCGTCGCCGGCTCGGACCCGGCCGTGGGCCCGGACGAGCTCCGTGAGATCGGCCTGCAGTGGCGTTCGCTCGACGAGCTGGTGGCGACCTGCGATGTGGTCTCGCTGCATTGCCCCGGAGGCGGTTCGCCAGTGCTCGGACGCGATCTCCTGACCCGGATGCGTCCCGGCGCAATCGTCGTCAACACCGCCCGGCCGGACGTCGTGGACGAGTTCGCCCTGGCCGAGCTGCTGCATGCCGGCAGGATCGGAGCCGCGGCCCTGGACGTGCTGAGCAGCGCCGGCAGCCCGCTGCTGGGGGCACCGCGGACCATCCTCACCCCGCACACGGCCGGGCACACGGTGCAGGCAGTGGACCGGATGGGGATGGCCGCGGCCGCCGAGGTCGTCCGGGTCATCGTGGACGGGGAGGCGCCACGCCACCCGGTGAGGGGCTGAGCGGCTACAGGTCGGCGAGGGCGCGGCGCAGCTGCTTCACCCGCTCGCCGATCACGTCGATCTCGCCGTCCACCAGCGCGTCGGGCGGGCACAGCGGCCCGCCGACGTTGACCGCTACCGCCCCCGCCCGCAGGTACTCCACCGCCGTGTCGATGTCCACGCCCCCGGCGGGCAGCAGCGGGACATCCGGCATCGGGCCGTGCAGGATCGGCAGGTACTCCGGACCGCCGACCGAGGCCGGGAACACCTTGACCGGCGCGCCCGTGGCCTGCCAAGCCGCCCACACCTCGGTGGGCGTGAACCCGGCGAGGATGACCGGCGTGGAGCTCGGCCGTGCGGCCGCCACGACCTCCTCGGCCCCGACCGGCGCGACAAGGAACTGGGCGCCGGCAGCTATCGCGTCCCGTGCGTCGGCGGCGGTCATGACAGTGCCGGCACCGACGACGACACCGTCGACGGTGCGAGCCTCCGCAAGTGCGGCGAGCGCGTTCTCGCCGGTGAGGGTGACCTCGACGACCGTCACGCCTGCCTCGGCGAGCAGCCGGGCCACCACCGCCGGCTCCCGGTACCGCGACGCCCGCCACACCGCCACGACGCGGCTGCGGCGCATCGCTTCGACCAGGGTGTCGATGCCCTCGGCCGGCGGAGCGGGAGCGGAATCGGCGCCGGCGGTCGCCGATCCGGCTGGTCCTTCGCCCGCTCCGTAGCCTAGCCGGACCACGCTGCTGAACGGCTGGTCGGCCTCGCCGGGAGTGATCTCGATCTCGAACATCGTCCGGTCACCGCGATGCCACGCCTCGAACCACTCAAGCGGCTCGCCGCGCTCATCGCGGCTCGAACTGCGCAGCAGCAGCAGCGGCTCGCCCACGTCGACACCGAGGTGCTTCGCGATCTCGCCCTCGGCGGCGACCGCCTCGACGGTGCGCCGCCCGCTGGCGACCCGCAACCCGTACTCGTCCGCCAGCACCTGGTACAGCGACCGATCCTCGAGATCCGCCGTCTCCAGCCCCGGGCACCTGGACTCCGGGATCAATGACCGGATGAACGTCAGCACCCGCCCGTCGACGGAGCGGACCCGGTCGATCTGCACGCCGCGCTTGGCCTGCAGGAAGTCCTGGACCGGTAGCGGCAGCTCACCGACGCTCTGCCGCACGACGTGCGTCCGGATCTCGTAGCCCATCTGGCGCAGGTCGTCGTACAGGCCCGTGGTCCGCTGGACGAACCGCTCCTGCAGCTTCTTCTCCGCGACGAAGCTGCCCCGCCCCCGCTCGGTACGGATCAGCCCGGCGTGGGTGAGGTTGGTCAGGGTCTGCCGGACCACGCTGCGCGAGACCTCGTAGCGGGCGCAGATGTCGCCTTCGGAGGGCAGCGTGTCGCCCGGCCGGTACCGGCCGCTCTCGATCTCCCCCCGGAGCAGGTACTCCAACTGGTGGTAGAGCGGGATCGGCGACGACCGGTCGATCTGGCCAGATTCGATCAAGCCACGCACTTCGGCGTCAGTGACCACGCCACCCCCTGAACGCTCGGTCAGAGAACTCACGGATCGCACATCATCATGTCATGACAGGCGGCTGCAACGGCGGCCCCGCGACTCACGACGTGTCCCTGATGGTGACCCGCCGCCGCCACTGGTCCAGTGCGACGACCAGGATGATGATCAGACCCGTGGCGACCCGCTGCCAGAAGTCGGCGAGCCCGAGGATGTTCAGGCCGTTAGCGAGGAGGCCGATGATGAAGACGCCGATGATGGTGCCGCTGACCCTTCCCTCACCGCCGAACAGGGCGGTGCCGCCGATGACGACGGCGGCGATCGTGCTCAGCTCCATCAGGTTGGCCATGTGCGCGTTCGCGCTGGCCAGCCGACCGCTCAGCATCATCCCGCCGACGGCGGCGAGCCCACCTGAGATGAGGTAGACGAGAAACTTCGTCCGGTTGACGCTGATCCCGGACACGTGGGCGGCCTCCTGGTTGCCGCCGACGGCGACGATCGAGCGACCGAGCTTGGTGCGGCTCAGGATGAACGCGCCGACAGCGCAGCAGACAACGGCCACGACGATGATCAACGGAATGCCGTAGTAGCTACCCGCTCCTAGCACGGTGATGACCGGAGGCATCCGGCGACCCTCGACCACCTGGGTGAAGTCCGGGACCGGCTGCCCACCCGTGACCAGCAGGGCGACGCCGCGCACGGCAGTCAATGTGCCCAGCGTCGCGATGATGTCGGGAACCCGCCAGCGGGTGATGACCAAGCCGTTGAGCGCGCCCACCGCGAAGCCGGACATCAGTCCCAGCAGGATGGCCACCCCCTGCGGCAGGCCGTAGTGCGCATACGCCACACCCATGACCGACCCGGCGAGGGCCGCAGTGGCAGCCACCGACAGGTCGATCCCCCGCGAGATGATGACCAGGGTCTGGCCGACCGCCAGGATCAGCAACACGGCGTGCTGGCGCAGGACGTTCACCAGGTTGTCGAAGCTCAGGAAGGCCGGGGCGAGGACCGCGAACACCAGCATCAGCAGGGCGAGGATGACGATCGCGCCGCCCAGGCCGCCAGCGCTGTCCAGCACGCGGATGCCGGCACGGGCCGCCCGCCGGCGAACGCCAGCCTTGAGTTCGCGTGGCCGGGTTCGGAGGTCAGACATGGGCGCCTCCGGCAGCAGTCATGATGCGGTCCTCGGACGCGGGCGGGAGGAGATCGTCGACGATGCTGCCACCGGCCATGACGACGACGCGGTGCCCCAGCATGCGAGCTTCGCGGATCTCCGACGTGAGGTAGAGAATGGCGACGCCCTCCGCCGCCAGGTCTCGGACCAGCCGGAAGACCTCCTCCTTTGCGCCGACGTCGACGCCCCGCACCGGGTCGTCGAGGATGAGCAGCCGGGCGCCAGCGCAGAGCCACCGGGCCAGCAGCACCTTCTGCTGGTTGCCGCCGGAGAGGGTGACGACCCGGCGGTGCACCGACGGCGTGCGGATGTTCAGCTCCTTGACGTAGCGCTCGGCGAGCGCTCGTTCCGCCTCGATGCCGAGCAGCGGCCCATGGCTGGTGCGGTTCATGCTCGCGAGCGTGATGTTCTCGCTCACCGTCATGGTCGGGACCAGGCCGACGGACCGGTCCTCTCCGACGTAGCCGACGCCGGCCCTGATGGCATCGGCCGGGCCGCGGATGTGTATCCGCTGCCCGAACAGCTCCAGCTCACCGGTGGTGGGCGGCTCGATGCCGAACAGTGTCCGGGCCAGCCGCGTCCGCCCGGCGCCGACCAGCCCGAAGACGGTGACGATCTCACCCGCGCGGATCGTGAGGTCGACGGGCTTCAGCCGCGGCGGTCGGCCGAGGCCACGCGCCACGAGTGCGTGACCGTTGGTGACAGCCTCAGCGCTGGACTGCCCCACGGCCATCGCTTCGCCGATCTCGTGCCCGACCATCATGTGGGCCAGCTGTTGCTCCGTCGCCGTAGCCGCCGGGATCTCGCCCACCCGCATGCCGTCGCGCAGTACCGTGATGCGGTCGGCGATCTCGAGAATCTCGGGCAGGCGGTGCGACACGTAGATCACGGCGACGCCGTCGGCGACGAGGTCCCGGATCACGCTGAACAGGCGGCGAGACTCCGGGTCAGAGAGCGCCGACGTAGGCTCGTCCAGCAGCAGGACGCGGACCCTGGCCGACAGCGCCTTGGCGATCTCTACGAGCTGGCGCTCGGCGACGCCCAACTCGCGGACCAGCGTCGCGGGTGAGACCTTCAGACCGATCCGCTCGAGGAAGGGCTGGGCGTCCCGCTCAGTTCGCCGTACATTGATCAGCCCGCGGTTGCGCTGCCATCGACCGACCAGGACGTTCTCCCCGACCGACATGGATGGCACCAGGCTGAGGTCCTGGTAGACCGCGCCGATGCCGCGCTGCCGGCAAGCGGCCGGCGATCCGGTGGGCAGCGGCTCGCCGCCGAGGACCAGCTCGCCCTCGTCGGGAATCACCGACCCCGCGACGATCTTCATCAGCGTGGACTTGCCGGCGCCGTTCTCACCGAGCAAAGCGTGTACTTCACCGGCGCCGGCATCGAAGTCGACGCCGGCGAGGGCCTGGACACCCGGGTAGGCCTTCGACACGCCGTGAAGCTGCAGAAGACGCCCGCCGATCACCTGGTGCATTCGGCTTCGATGCCGTCCCAGTCGATCTCTGGAAGATCCGGGTCGGGGTAGAACAGGTCGGCGTTGCCTTGCCAGACTGTCCGCGGCCGGATGTCCTGGAGCTGAGGCACCTCGAGCCCGCAAGCCAGGCGTACCGCGAACTCGGTACCGAACCAGCCCCACTCAGGGAAGCCGTGATGCGTCTCAGCAACGATTCCACCCTCACGGATCGCGTCGGTCGACTCGGGGGTCACGTCGTTGGTGAAGATGGCGACCAGGTCCTCCGCGGGTGGCGTGTCGCCGCCGGTGTCGTCCAGCCGCGCCTCGCGGTCGGCCGTGAGCATTGCACCCAGGCCCATCTCGTTGGACGCGGCCCAGATGAAGTCGAGCTCTCCGGGACCGAACCGGGAGAGGAAGGTTTCGGCAGCTTGGACACCCTTCTCGCGGTTCCAGTCCGCGGCGATTGGCTCGGCGATGATCTCGATGCCGTCCGCCTGCTCGATGACCTCACGGAAGCCCGCGAGCCGGGCCTCGGAGAAGAACGTGCCCGCGATGCCCTCGATGATCACACCACGGGCCTGAATGTCCGACCGGTCCACGTCGGTGTAGAGCTCCTCCCAGAACTCCAGGTCGAGGAACTGGTCGTCGGGCACGTCGACCTTCTCGCCGGCGCCCAGCACACCCGGACCGCCGAAGTAGTCGAGCACGGCGTACGCCGACACCCTCGCCGCATCGCCGTTGTCGAAGCCGATGTAGGAGGCGATCTCCACATCGGCCTGCTCCTCGAGCAGGTTGACCATGATCACTGGAATGCCGGCCTCATTGGCCCGCTGGACAGCGGGCTTGATGGCTTCGGTATCCGCGGGCGAGATGGCAATGACGTCCACGCCCGAGGTGACGTAGTCCTCGATGATCGCTACCTGGTCGGCGAAGTCCACGTGCGTAGCCGGCGACCGGCTGATCACGTCGACGTCTATACCCTGCTCGCCGGCTTCCGCGGCGGCCTGCTCAAAGAAGTCGGTCGCGGTCTGGAACACGCCCGTGATGTCAGGCGGCGTCCAGCCGATGGTGATCGCCGCGGGGTCAACGTCCTCGGCATCGTCCTCCTGGGCAGGTGTCTCGGGATCATCGATTTCCACATCTTCACCACAGGCGGCCATCGCCATGGCGGCCGCCATCGCAACGCAAAGCATTACCCCACGCTTGTGCAGCCTGCGCATCGGAACGCAACCTCTCCGGCGCGCAGCGGCGCCGTGTAGCTCCGCACTCGCTGTGCCTAGAATTTCATCATCCTGTACGTACAAGTGGCAGTCAACGAACGTCGCCGGCTGATGCTGAGCTGTGATCTCAGTCCTTCATCGCGCCGGCCGTCAGGCCTCCCACGATGAGCCGTTGCAACGCGATGAAAACGATCACAATGGGGAGCCCGATCACCGTGGCGACGGCCATGAGATGATCCCACCGGGTTCCGTACTGCCCGATGAGCGTGTTGAGCAGCACGGTGAGTGGCTGCAGCGACTGCTGCTGCAGCAGGACCAGTGCGAACACGAACTCGCCCCAGGCCAGCAGGAACGTGAACGCGGCCACAGTGGCCAGGCCCGGCCGGACCAGCGGCAGCCCCACGTGTAGGAACGTCTGGAACACGTTGCACCCGTCGACGCTCGCGGCGTCGTCGAGTTCAGTCGGTATGGCGAGAAAGAACGGCCGCAGGATCACCAGGGCGAAGGGAATGGTGATCGTGGCGACCGCGAGGATGATCCCCAGGTACGAGTTGACGAGGCCGACCCGGCTGAACAGCACGAACAGTGGGGTGGCCACCACGATCGCCGGCAGCATCTGAGCAAGGATCGTGACGAAACGGGCCGATCCGGCGAACCGGAGCCGCAGCCGAGCCAGGGCATAGGTCGCCGGGACCGCAATCACCAGCGTGACCAGAGTCGCGCCGGAAGCGATGATCGCGCTGTTCAGGAAGGCCCGCAGGAGGATCGGGTTGCCGATGACCTCGTCCTGGTAGGACCCGAAGTCGGGCGGGTACGGCACGATGGCAGGCGGCGACGCGAAGACCTCCGCGCGCGGCTTCAGCGACGTCGCCACCATCCAGTAGGCCGGGAACAGATAGACACCGACGATCACCAGCCCGGTTACCGTCAGGTGCAGGCGCCGGCGCTTGATCCACGCCAGGACACTCACAGCGCCTCCTCGTGGCGCGTCGCCCGGACGTACCCGATGGTGAACAGCAAGGGGATCAGCATGACCAGGACAGCAGCGGCGGCACCCTCGCCGAAGCGGAAGAACTCGAAAGTGGTCCGGTAAACGAACATGGTCAGGATCGTGGTCGCGTTGACGGGCCCGCCTCCTGTCATGATCAGGATCAGGTCGAACACCTTGAACGTGTAAACGACACCAAGGATGAGGACGGTCAACGAGACCGGCTTCATCAGCGGCCAGATGACGTGCCAGAACCGCTGCCAGCCGTTCGCGCCATCCACGATGCTGGCTTCGAGGAGCGACCTTGGAATGCCCTGGAGGCCGGCGAGCAGGAGCAGCATGTTGAACGGGATGCCGATCCAGATGTTGGCGAGGATCACCCCCCAGATGGCCGTTGTCGGGTCGGTCAGCCAGTGCTTGGCCAGCTCGGTCAGGCCGATCGCCCGGAGTCCGTGATTGACCACCCCGAGGTCGCCCTCGAGCATCCACCGGAAGATGCTGGCCGTGACGACCAACGGCAGCAGCCATCCCAGCAGCATCAGCGCGCGCAGCACTCGGAAGCCGGGAAACGCGCGGTTGAAGAACATGGCCAGGGCGAACCCGATCGTGAACTGGCCGAGCAGCGACACCGACACGAACAGCAGGGTGAGGCCGACGGAGGAGTGGAAGACCGGGTCGCCGACGAGGCGGGCGTAGTTGGCTAAGCCCACGAATGGCCGCTCGCCGACGCGGAAGTTCGCGATTCCCACGTCCTGCAGGCTGAGGTAAAAGTTGTTGAGCAGGGGATAGAAGAGGAACAAGACGAGGAAGAGAGCAGCCGGTGCGGTGAGAAGGTAGGCCTGGACGCGCACCCACCGCTTCGCTCCGAAGAGTCGAACGCGGTCAAGGCGAGCGGATACTGGAGCGGATCCAGCATGCCGCGGGCCGCCCCGGTGCCCGGTGGCCGTCCCGGCTTTGCGCTCCATGGACAGTCCGCAGTGAGCAGTGACGGAGGTCAGCTAGCCTTCGTCGTCCTCCTCGAGAAGCTCCTCGACCTCCGGCGGCTCGGCCTCCAGCAGCTCAGAGATCCGCTCCGCCGCGAGGGACACGGCCGTGTCCACGTCACGTTGCCCGCTGATCGCGGCGTGGAACATCTCCTGGATCTGGTTCGAGATCTCCGGGTAGTGAGGGCCGTACGCTCGTGGCCGCGCGACCTGTAGCTGCTCGGTGAACACCGCAAGGACAGGATCGTCCTTGAAGTACGGGTCCTCCGCATGGTCCGCCCTGCTGGGGAGGCGCTCCTCCTTCATGTACTCCATGAAGACGTCCTCCTCGACCAGCCGCTGGACCACGGTCCACGCAGCCGCAGGATCCTCGGCATCGGCCGTGACGGCGTAGTTCTCACCGCCGAGGATGGACGCTTCGCCGGCTGGTCCTTCGGGCAGCGTGACCACGTTCCAGTTCATATCCGCTGCCTCCTCGCGGAGCCGCCCAACCTGCCACGAGCCGTTCACCATCATGGCCGCCCGCTCGGCGATGAACTGCTCCTTCACGTCCTCCTGGATCCACCCGAGGATTCCCTCCGACATGTGGCCGCCCTGGACCAACTCGACCCAGAGGCTCAATGCCTCCCGCCCCTGCGGGGTGTCGAGAGTGTCGAGGTCGGCGCCGGCTTGCCAGAGGAACGGCAGGAACTGGAAGGTGCCCTCTTCGCTGCGCACACCGCTGACGGCCAACCCATGTCGGCCATTGCCGGCGGTCGCCGCCGCCACGCTCCGGAGGTCGTCCCAGCTGGTCGGCGGTTCCACGCCGGCCTCGGTCAGGGCGTCCTGGTTGTAGAACAGCGCGAGGCAGTTGCTGCCGTGGGGCACACCGAACCGGCGGCCCTGGTACTCGGTCGATGCCCATGGGCCGTCGTAATACTGGTTGCCCTCGCCCCACGCGTCGACCAGATCGCCGATGTCTGCGAGGAATCCGAGCGCGGCGAAGGCCTGGTGGTCGGGATTGTCGATGAGAATGATGTCGGGCAGCTCGCCGGCCGCTCCGGCCGACAGCAGGGTGCGCTTGAAGTCGGCGAAGGGGATGCTGCGCCGGTTGATCGTGACGTTCGGATTCTCGTCCGTGTAGACCGACACCATGTCGGACATGACTTGATCGAAGGGACCCACGGCGTGGTAGTCCCACCAGTCAAGGGTGAGCGTGGCCTCCTTCTCCGTGTCGTCGGTGTCTTCTGCGCATGCGGCGGAGCCCAGGACCGAGAGGCCGACCAGAGTAAGGCCCTGTTGCTTCAGGAAACTCCGGCGAGAAATACGGCGATGCATGCCTACACCCCTTTCGTAGGAGCGTTCCGCCGGTCGCCTCCGCCCCAGAGGCCCCGGCGAAGTTCTCTCATCGTAGTACTGTCAGCCGTATAACCGCCTGTACGGACAGGTTGCTTTTGCGCTGCTCGACGCGGTGCGTAGCCTTCATTCCGCCGAAGGGAACGCGACATGGTGTGGCGGGCGTCCCTGCTGCCGAACCGCCCGTGGCCGGCCATCGCACCGCCGCTGCCGGTACGCGAGTTCGCCGACTGGGCCGATCCCGAGTACGTGGATCGGGTCCAGGTGGACATGACGACGCCGTCCGGCATCGCGTTGCGCGGCTTCACCCCAGGCGGTCAGGAGTTGCGCGTCCGGGTCGAGGCCGTCTCCGCGGGTGTCGTCCGCGTCCAGTTCCGCCGGCCGGACGCCGACCTCAGCAAGCGGACGCGGCTCGCCCGCGACTCTGGTCTACCGCCACGCGCGACCGTCCGCGAGCAGGACGATCACATCCTGCTGGAAGCCGACGAGATCGTCACGCGGGTGACGCGTCAGCCGTTCGGGATCGTGTTCTCCACCCCAGGGGGCCGCCGGCTGCTGGCCCACAGCGGCGCCGAGCGCGACGTCGGCGAGTACCTCACCACGCTGCCCTGCGGATTCACCGAGCGCGACAGCCAGGTGTTCCTCCACGACTCGTTCTTGTGCGAGCCGGACGAGCACTTCTACGGGTTCGGCGAGAAGTTCACCGACTTTGACAAGCGCGGCCAGATCGTCCAGATGTGGAACTATGACGCTCACGGCGTGCACCACGAGCAGGCGTACAAGAACGTGCCGTTCGTCGTGAGCACCCGCGGCTACGGCGTGTTCGTCGACAGCCACCGCCATGTCCAGTTCGACATGGCCGCCTCCAACCACTCCGCCTGGTCGATCGTCTGTCCCGGCGAGGTGCTCGATTACTACGTCATAGCTGGTCCCGGGCTCGCCCGCGTCATCGAGCTCTACACCGACCTCGTCGGAGGGCCCGCCCGGCCGCCGAAGTGGGCGTATGGGCTGTGGGTGTCGTCAGGGTTCACCGACGACAGCGCTGCGGAGACCCTGCGGCGGGCGAAGGAACTGCGCCAGCGGGCGATTCCGTCCGACGTCCTGCACCTCGACTGCTACTGGCAGGAGCACGGGACGTGGTCAAACATGGAGTGGAATGGGAAGCTGTTCCCCGAGCCGGAGCGGCTCGTCACTGAACTGCGGCGACTGGGCTTCCGGGTCTGCCTGTGGATCAACCCCTACCTGAGCCCGGGCACCGAGCGCTACCGGGAGGCGGACGAGAACGGCTTCTTCCTCAAGCGCCCGGACGGGACGACCTATGTGCTGCCGCTGTGGGGCACGTTCCACCCGCCGGTGGCGATCGTCGATGTCACCAACCCGCGGGCGGCGGCGTGGTACCAGGAGCTCCTCCGGCCGCACCTGCGCATGGGGGTGGACGTCTTCAAGACCGACTTCGGCGAGGGCGTCCCCCGCGACGCGGTCGCGCACAACGGGATGAGCGGTGAGGAGCTGCACAACCTGTACCCGCTGCTGTACAACGACCTGGTCGCCACCGTCACGACGGCGGAGACCGGCGGGAGCGGTCTGGTGTGGGGGCGGTCCACCTACGCGGGTGGCCAGCGGCATGCGGCGCAATGGGGTGGCGACCCGAACTGCAGCTACCCCGCCATGGCCTCGACCCTCCGCGGCGGGCTGAGCCTGGCGATGTGCGGGCACGCCTTCTGGTCGCACGACATCGGGGGGTTCCACCGCACACCGGCGCCTGACCTCTACGTCCGGTGGGCCCAGTTCGGGTTGCTCTCGCCGCTCTCCCGGGCGCACGGCATGACCAGCCGGCTCCCGTGGGACTTCGGTGAGGAGGCTCTCGAGATCTTCCGAACCTACGTCCGGCTCCGCTACCACCTGCTGCCCTACCTCTACACGTACGGTGTGATCTCCGCTGAGTCCGGCCTGCCGATCATGCGCCCACTGGTTCTCGAGTTCCCGGACGATCCAGCCACCCACGCCATCGACCTGCAGTACCTTCTGGGCAGGGAGCTGATGGTCGCCCCGGTGTTCAATCCCGAGGGTGTTCGCGATGTGTACTTTCCCGCGGGCGGCTGGGTCGACTACTGGACACGTGAGGTCCTGGAGGGTCCGGGCTACCGCACCGTGGAGGCGCCGCTGGAGCGGCTGCCGCTCTACGTCCGGCTCGACTCACTGCTCCCGACCATCGAGCCGGCAGCGCACATCAGCGAGGAACCGTTCCGCGAGCTGACGTTCCGGGCGTTCCTGAGGGAGCGCGCCGGCTTCCGATTGAGGGATGTGGACGGCGACACCATGGTCGACGCCCGCCTGGACGGGTCGGCACTGCAGATCGAGGCATCGGGAGCCAGGACAGCCATCGACTTGGTCGTAGAGCTCGCGAGCGAACGACGCGAGGTGACGCGGGTGTTGGTCAACGGTCGGCCACTGGGAGCCGAGGATCGGGCGTGGCGGCATCTGAAGGACGGCCGCGTTCACGTGCCGGTCACCCTGCCTTGATCAACCGTCCGACGGCCGGCGGACCAGGCAGACACTGAGCAGCGTGTCCAACTCGATGTCCGTCCACTCGTGGCGAGTGCCAGGCTGGAACACGTAGAGCTCAGGTCCCTCGAAGGGCAGCCGTTCCCCGCCCGGCAGCCGCAACACGCCACGCCCTCGCACAACCTGGCAGAACGCCAGGTCCGGGCTGGAGTGCATGACGAAGTGGCCGCCGGCACGTAGCTGAACCAGCTGCAGCTCGGCCCGCGGAACCTCGAGCAGCTCGGCCATCTGCACATTCGTCAGCGGCTGCCCGTCCCACTCGTCGAATGGCTGCCACGACGGCTCGGGCGTCACCCGGGCGCTGACGGCATCGCCGTCGAGCTCGAACACGGTGGTCTTCACGGCCACTCTCCTTCCAGCGCGCTCATCGCCCCGAGAGGGCGCCCAGCCGGTCGTACACCGGCCCGAGCTGGCGTCGCAGCACCTCGAACGCAACCCGCAGCTCGCGGTAGGTCGCGTGCCGGTCCGGGTCGGAGCGAATCGGCGGGGCGGTATCCTGCCACGCCTGGGCGGTGGCGGCGACGTCATCGACATGCCCGGTGGCCGCCGCCGCGATCAGCGCGTCGGCCAGCACTCCACACTCCTGGCGCACGGTCGGCACCCAGTCGATGCCGAGGACATCGGCTTTGATGCCGTTCCACAATGACGAGGCGGCACCGCCGCCTAGGGCGCGGGCCTCGTGTAGATTCTGACCGCTCCGGCGGACCAGGTCGGCCCACACCGCGTACTCGTAGGCGATGCCCTCCAACAACGACCGGAACATGTGGCCACGTCCGTGCCCAGCGGTGAGACCCACCCAGGCGCCGCGCGCTCGCGGCTGCGGAGGCAAGACGCCGCCCTGGAAGTGCGGGAACCATAGCAGCCCATCGGAGCCCGGCTCGACCGCAGCCGCCAGCTCATCGAGCACGGCATAGGCCGTCGGTGAACCCGCCAACCTTCCCGCGGCTACCTCGTCGCGGAACCAGCGAAGCGCGAGCCCGCCGCCGTTGATGAAGGCCAGGGTGATGAACCTGCCGGGGATCACCGAATGCCCGGAGGTGAGCGTCAAGTGGGCGGTGTCAGGTCGAAACCCGTCGGTGCAGACCGCGAATACGCTTGCGGTGCCCGCCGAGTCGAACACCTGGCCGCCGGACACGACACCGGCGCCGAGGGACGCCGCGCTCTGGTCGCCAGCCCCTGCGGCGACCGGCGTTCCGGGCGGCAGGCCGGTCGACTCGGCTGCCTCGCGCGTCACCTGCCCGACGATGTCCAGCGGGTCGACAATGCGCGGCAGCACCCGCTTGTCAACGCCGAACTCGTCGAGGAGCTCGTCCGACCAACGAGCCGCCGCCGTCTCTGACAGGTTGGAGAAATGCAGGTACGTCCGGTCGATGAAGGCCTCCTTCGGGGCCAGCCCGCACAAACGGCCAGCGACAAAGGCACCCGGCACCACGAACCGTTCGATTCGCGCGAAGTCGCCGGGTCGCTCCCGCTGCCACCAGACGATCTTCGGACCGTGCGAGTAGGTGGGGGGGCAGCCGGACAACTCGACGACCCGCTGAGCATGCTCGGCCATCTCCTCGATGTAGGGCGTGCACCGGGAGTCGAGCCACGAGTCGAAGTACGTCGCGGGGCGGAACTCGGCGTCGATCGTGCCGATGCCAGACATCTGACCGGAGAACGCCACCCCCGCCACGTCCTTCGCACGGCCCGAGGCGGCGAGGGCTCGCCCGATCGTCCGGTGGGCCGAGGCCTCGATCTCGGCCAGGTCCTGCTCGGCCCAGCGTGGCTTCGGGTGCCGGAGCGGCACCTCCTCGAACGCCTTGCCGAGGATGCGTCCGGACAAGTCGACGACGGCGGCCTTCGTGCCCATCGTCCCGAGGTCACAGCCGACAAAGACGGTCACCTCAGCTCACCGCCACGATCGTCTTGAGGACACCGCTCGGCGGTCGGTCAAGTACTGCGGCCGGCGCGCCGTCCAGGCCGACCACCCGGTGCGGCAGCCGCTCGAGTTTGATCGCGCCGCTCGCGGCCAGGTCGCAGGCCCGCTCGTAGTCCTGAAGGCGCGATCCGGTGCTGCCGACCAGCGTGAGGTGCCGGTAGTGGACGACGTTCACGTCGACCGGCACCACGCCGGGCAGGCTCGCGAAAGCGTGCACGACACCTCCCACCGCCACCCGCTCGAGGCCCCACGCCAGCGGCTCCGCACCCGGTGCCGTCACGACTATGGCTGCGGGCGGCTCACCCAGATGATCCGCGGGATCTTCGTCCGGGCCGATCGCTGCGTTGACCCCCAGGTCACGGGCGAGGCGCCGGCGCTGCGGTGAGCGTTGACACACGACCACCCGGGAGCCTGCGGCCTGCAGCACCCACGCGCACAGGATGCCCATCGCGCCTGCGCCGACGACCACGGCCGGCCGGGCCGTATCGATCCCGGCCACTTCGACTGCGTGCACTGCGCACGCCAAGGGCTCGAGCATGGTGGCGATCACGGGATCGAGGTCACCTAGCGGCACCACCTGGCTGGAGGGCACGGCCACCAACTCGGCAAACCCACCGTCCCGGTCCAGGCCCAACGCCTCCCGGTATGGACACCGGTTGTGCCAGCCGGCCAGGCACGCCTGGCACCGCCGGCAGGCGATCTCCGGGTGCACGCCGACCACCGTGCCATCCAGGAGCCGGCCGGTGACCTCATGCCCGGGCGTCCGAGGGCTGTCATGCCCGCGTGCGGCGAACTTGCGGTCAGTCGAGCAGACGGCGGTGGCGGCGACCTCGAGGAGGACCTCGCCGTGCGCGGGCTCCGGCGAAGGGATGTCGAGCACCGAGACGTCTCCCGGTCCGGCCACCCTGACGGCGCGCATGATCAGCCGCGCACCGTGTCGAACTCGATCGGCTCGCCGGCGGCCATGGACCGGTTCGTAGCGACGGCAGCCTCCAGTGCCGCCACGCCGTCGTCCACGGTCGTCCTCGGCTCCTCGATGCCGTGGACGACCGCGGCGAGGTGCTGATCCTCGGCGCGATAGGCCTCCGCGAACAGGGTGCGCCAGCTGGCCACCGGGTCTGCCACCACACCGTCACGCCGGACCAGCAACGTGTGGTTGGCGCGGATGTCGCCGACGAGCAGCATGCCCTCGGACCCGTAGATCTCGACCCGGGCGTCGTACCCGTATCCGGCTGGACACGCCCCATCGACCAGGCCGATCGCATCACCGGACATCTCGAAGGTCGCGGTCACCAGATCCACGAACCCGGGGTGTCTCTCAGAGAGATCCCGCCGCTTCCTTGCGCGGCCGACGGCGTAGACCCGGCGGTACTCCTGGCCGGTCAGCCACCGGACGGTGTCGAGGTCATGTGCGTTGACCTCCGCGATCAGCCCGCCGGAAAGATCGACGTTCCACGCCCATTGCGGTGGGAGGCCGGGGCCGCGACCGGTCGACCGGACCAGCAGCGGCTCGCCGATGTCACCAGCCTCCAGTCGCTCGGCCGCGCGGGCGAACCCCGTGTCGAAGCGGCGCATGAAGCCCATCAGGAACACGGCATCCGAGCTGCGGGCCGTCTCACGAATGGCGTACGCCTCGTCAAGGCTCGAGGCCAACGGCTTCTCACACAGGACGTGCCTGCCCGCCTTCAGCGCCGCGATGGCCACTTCTGCATGGGTGAAGGTCGGTGACGCCACTACCAAGGCGTCGGCTGCGTCGTGCGCGACCGCATCCATCGGGTCGGCGAAACCGTGTTCGCAACCGAGCTCGGCCAGCGCCGACTCGCGCGTCGCGTCGTCTGGTTCGCACACGCCGACAAGCCGCGCTCCGCGGACACCGGAGGCGAGGTTGCGCCCGTGTACGAGACCCGCGCGGCCCGCACCGACGAGGATGACCCGGATGTCTCCACCCATGGCTTCCACTCCTCCGCCCGTCATTGTCTGGTCGGGCTCCGGCGCTCTTCTATGTCACAGCGACGTTGCCACCGTCGACGACGATCTCCGTCCCGGTCATGTACGGCGCACGGTCCGATGCGGCGAACGCGATGACGGCCGCGATCTCCTCCGGACGACCGAGCCGGCCGGCCGGCCGCAACGACGCCATCCGTTGCTCCATCGCGGCGGGGTCGTCTGCCTCGTCGATGATCTGCTGCACGAGCGGTGTCCGGGTCGTACCTGGGCATACCGTCACCGCTCGAATACTGTCGCCGGTGTGGTCCGCGACGATCGAGCGGGTAAGCATCACCAGACCGGCCTTTGACAGGTTGTAGGCCAGCTGGTTCGGGAAACCGATCACGCCGGCTTCGCTGGATACATTGACGATCGTGCCTCCCCCACCTCGGCGCATGGCCGGGATGGCCAGTGCCGTCAGCAGCACCGCTGCTCGCAGGTTGAGGGCCATGACCCGGTCGTAGATCTCGGCTGTCGTGTTCTCCACGGAGGCCTCGTGGTGGATGCCGGCGTTGTTGACCAGCAGGTCGAGGGACGCCGTTTCGGCGAGCGTCCGCGCGACAAGATCTTCCGGGGTGGCCGGGTCGGTCAAGTCCGCCGGATAGAACAGGCCGCCCGACCGATCCTCGAGCTCCTTCTGCACCGCGGCGCCAGCCTCCGGGTCCCGTCCGGTGGCCATGACCCACCAGCCGTCGTCCGCGAGGGCAATCGCCGCCGCCCGGCCGATCCCCTTCGTCGCGCCCGTGACGACTGCCGTCTTCATGACACGCGCGCTCCGACTCGAACTGCCGTGCTACTGGTATGGCTCATGAGACTCGGCCTTGTATCCTGACCGTACAGGATGACATTACGAGTGATCTTTCGTTACCGTCAAGGCGGCGCTGGTGCCGGCCATCGGCGGTGAGGAGGTCGGAGTGGGGAGGATCGCCCGCGGATCGCGATTCGGCTTCATCGGCGTGACCGCGACCCAGTCGTCCATCAACCAGGTGTTCCCGGCCTGGGCCGCGGAGCTGGGGCTGGGTGACGTCCGCCTCGATCCTGTCGACCTGAAACTCGATACTCCACCCGAGCGGTACCGCGAGGTGGTGCGCGATATCGCGGGCGACTCGCGACATCACGGCGCGCTGGTCACCACGCACAAGGTCCGGCTTCTCCAGGCGGCGGCCGATCTGTTCGACGAGCTCGATCCGCTGGCGAACCTAACCGGCGAGGTGTCGTGTATCTCCAAGCGGAACGGTCTGCTTCGCGGCCACGCGAAGGACCCCATCACGGCGGGCCGGTCCTTGGCGGCATTCGTCCCGGCCGGCCGCTTCGCCGGCGAGGCGGAGGTGCTGTGCATCGGCGCGGGAGGGTCCGGCCTAGCGATCTCGCTCTACCTCGCGACCCGGCCGGACGCCGCCGACCGCCCGCGGCGCATCACAATGGTCAACCGTGGGGTCGAACGGCTTCACGAGTGCCGGGCTGTCCACCAGCGTCAGGAGCAGCCTGTCCCGCGTCCCGAGTTCGTCTACGTCGCCAACGCCGATCCTCGAGTCAACGACACGCTGATGGGCGAGCTCCCGCCCGGGTCCCTCGTGATCAACGCGACGGGTTTGGGCAAGGACCGTCCCGGCTCCCCCATCACCGCCGAGGGCTGCTTTCCCGAGCGCGGCCTCGTGTGGGAGCTCAACTATCGGGGCGAGCTCGACTTCCTGCATCAGGCCCGGGCGCAGGAAACGGTCCGACAGCTCACGATCGAGGACGGCTGGCGCTATTTCGTGCACGGGTGGAGCGCCGTTATCGACGAGGCCTTCGACCTCAACCTCGATGACTCGGCGATCGAACGGCTCTCCGCCGTAGCCACTGCGATGCGCTCGTGACGTGCTCATCCGCACTGTGAGGGGCGACATCCAACCCGACGAGCTCGGTCGTACCGACTACCACGAGCACCTGCTCATGCGCTCACCGCTGCTGGCCGGTGACGAGCTCGACGACGTCGACCGGTCGGCAGCCGAGACCGCGGAACTGCGCGACGCCGGCATCGACGCCGTTGTCGAGCTGACGCCGCTGGGATGTGGCCGGGACCCGCTCGGTATCGCGACGATCGCCGAGCGGACCGGCGTTCACATCGTGCTGGCGACGGGCGTGCATCGCGAGGCCCACTATGGGCCGGACCACTGGCTACGTACGGTCCAGCCGGACGACCTCGCGGAGCGCTTCGTCCTCGACATCGTGGAAGGATGCTCGGACGCCGACAGCATCGGACTTCACGGACCGCCGACGGACGTCCGCGCTGGTGTGATCAAGGTCGGGACCGGCTACTGGTCGATCAGCGGCTTCGAACGCCGGGTGTTGCTCGCCGCCGCCGAAGCGAATCGGGCCACCGGAGCGCCGATCGTGTGTCACCTCGAGCTCGGCACGGCGGCCACGAACGTGGTCGAGCTGCTCGCCGGAGCCGGGGTCTCCCCGGCCGACGTGGCTCTCGCGCACGCCGACCGCAACCCGGACCCGGTTTTGCACGCCGAGCTGGCTACTGCAGGGGTATACCTCGGCTACGACGGCGCCGGGCGGACGAAGTACTGGCCGGACAGCATGCTCGTCGACTGCCTCGTCTCCGTCGCCGAGCGAGGCGGAGCGGAACGCCTGTTACTGGGCGGCGACGTGGCGCGCCGCTCGTCCTTCCATGCCTACGGCGGGCTCCCCGGGATGGCCTATCTCCCCTCCGTGTTCGTTCCCCGGGTCGCGCGGGCGGGCGGGGACGAGCTCGTCCACGCGATCCTCGTCTCGAACCCCGCCCGCTTCCTCGCCTTCTAGCGTGCTGCCGCGGCCGGCACGAGGACACGATCCGCTGGCTCACCGAGCAGCCGTGGTGTGACGGCAGGAGGCGCACAGACATGGGCAAGCCTGCTCCACGTCACCGGCGAGAGCCGACTCCTCGCCTACAGCGTGATGGTTCTGGGACCGGGTTCGCAGGACTTCCGCGCGCCACGAGTTGCGCCACACCGCTGCGTCGCTCGCCGTGTCGGCTGGGGCAAATGTGAAGGGCGGTCGAACGCATATGCTCACCACGCCAAAGCATCGATGACGCTCGACGCCTATGCCGACTTGTTCGACAACGCCTTGGGGGCCGTGACGGACCGACTGGACGACATAGTCCGAGCTGCGGACTATGTGCGGACCAACCGCACCGCCGACAACCCACAAGATCACGCAGAGATCGCCTGACCTGCTGTTCTTGGCGGTCCTGACGGGACTTGAACCCGCGACCTCCGCCTTGACAGTGCGGATCGGGCTCGCCGTCCGCTGTCGTCCGTTGCCGTTGGTGGTGCATCTGCGCAGGTCAGTATGGCGGTTGATATCGGCCGCTGGTCGTCGGCGGTGCGGGTTCTGATGCCTCATCGCTGCCTCGTCGCTGCACGGCCACGCGGCCCACCTGATGCCTGCGCGTCCTCATGAGTAGTCGCCCCCGGCCGGTGCGCTAACACCGGACCGGGGACTTGATCCCAACCTGACCTACCAGGGAGAGACCCGTGGTCAAGCTACCCGAACCCGATACCCGAGAGATCATCGCCCGCGCACCCTTCGTCGAAGAGGGGGTCGGCGAGATGGTCGCGCACATCCTGCACGGCGATGCCCACATCGATGTGGAGATCAAGCCGTTCGAGACGGAGATGTACGCGCAGTTCGACCTGCTGCCGAAGGAGGCGCGACGGCTCGCCGCCGATCTGGTGCGCATCGCCGATATCGCACAACAGGCGATGTGGACGCCGAAGCTGCTTGCCAATGTCCGGGAGCGGTACCTACCCGGTGCGACCGATGCCGAGATCGTCGAACAGCTCAATCGCATGGTCGAGCGTGTCGGCGGTCTGGAGCTGATGAAGCCGGGGGTGCTCTACCCGCAGGACGGCTACGAGCTCACCCGCCAAGCACACCGCCAGGTGGTCGACCGCATTGCCGGCGTGCTGTCGGAAGCGGGGGTGACGCTGGGCGAGCTGGAGTCCGTTGTCCGTGATCTGCGCAAGGTCCAGCGCGCCGAGACTGAGGACGCCCTGTGATCGCCGCAGACCGGGTGGACTGCCCGGTGAAGTGGTGCGACGAGGCCGGCGCCCACACCATCCACCGGCACTATCTGGAGTCGATCCCGGCCGACTCCGGACGCTGGATGCTCGGCGTCAACGTCGTCCGCCCGCATAGCTCGACGACTGGGGTCGAGCTGACGACCGTGCCGCGTCACGGCCGCAGCACTGTGGTCCGCCTCGGGACCCGTGAGGCGGAACTGCTCCACGAGGCGATCCGCGAGGCCGTCGAACGAATCCACCGACGAGCTGGCCGCGACGACCTATAACGATGTGTCGGCTGGTCTCGTCGCATCCGCTGATGGTGCGACGGGATCAGCCGTTCCGTACAACAAGCTGCAACGACGAGCGATCGTTCCCAAGCGTTGCGTCGTCTCGATCGAGAGTGAGGACTGCTGTGTCTGCTGAGCTTCTGCCGTACGCTGGGACTATGTCCGAGATGCCGGTGCAGGACGCGAAGGATCACCTCAGCGAGGTGATCAGCCGAGCCACGTCCACCGGGGAGGTCATCTACCTGACCGACCACGGAGTCCGCCTGGCTGCAATCATGCCGGCGGAGCGCGCGGCCGTCCTCGATGGCCTGCTGGCCGTTGAGGAGTTCGAGGCCGAGCACGGACCGATCCCGGCCGATGAAGCGCGCAAGGCGCACGACGTGCTGGTCCGCGAGGGCGTCATCACCGACTGATGGGCATCACTTACGACACCGGCGCGCTGGTCGCGGCGGAAGCCAATCGAGTCGATATCTGGGCGTTGCACCGTGACGCTCTGCGCCACGAGATCCGCCCCGTCGTGCCCGCCGCCGTCCTGGCGCAGGCATGGCGCGGCGGCCCTCAACACCAGCTCTCACGCCTGCTGCGTGGCTGCAAGATCGAGCCGATGAGCGAACAACTCGCCCGCGAAGCCGGCGCTGCGTGTGCCACTGCGAGGACGAGCGACGTTGTCGACGCCACGGTCGTCATCTCCGCCCTGTCACGCGGCGACCTGGTCGTGACCAGCGACCCCGGCGACCTCTCTCACCTGGCGGACGCACTCAACAAGCCCATCCGTCTTCACGCTGTGTAAGAACCTAAGCGCGGTCGTCATATCGCTCGTGCACAGTCTCAGGTCAGCCCTGTCTGGTACTTGAAGGCCAGTGGGATGAGGTCGGAGTCCTCGACCTCCCACGGGCTGACGATGTGCAGCTCGCCCCCGGTGGCCATGGGGGCCTCATCAGACCTGTTGAGCTCGATCGAGTGGACGATGGCCAGGGAGTTGTTCGGGAACCGCTCGCGGTGGTGATTCACTTCGCCGCTGGTCAGGATGACCTCGGCACCGACGGATGTGGTGCCCTTGACCTCCACACTTAGATGGATGTCTCCTCGCTTCACATCGAGATCGAACGGCTGCTTGGTTCCGACATCATCGACGCTGTAACCGAGATCCTCGTAGTGCTTCGTGACAACCTGAACGGCATGCTTCTCAATCGCGAGCTTCTCAGCGGTGTTCAGGCGGAAACCCTGCCCGGTCTTGCGAGCCGAGCCTGCGGCCTGACGTATCGCGACGAGGGCGTCCGCGATCTCGGCCGCCGGTTCACCCGGAATCGTCAGTGAGGTCTCCTCAGCCTCGTAGATCCGCCCGAGCCAGTCGATCATGCGCCGCAGGTCAGAGGCCAGGGCGGCATCGTCCGGGATGCTGTTGAGCGGATACTCAATAGCCACCACGTTGCCGAGCTCGTACTGATGACCCAGGTTGGACCGCCGAGCCTCCAGTGAAATATCCAAGGCCAGTTCATTGGCCCAGGTGATGCCGAGGACATTCCGCGCCCATAAGACGCGGGCGGCAAGCTCCTCGCCAGCGCGCGGGCGGAACTCGCCGCCTTCCCACCTTGTCGTCCCCTGGTTCAAGGAGATGTAGACCCGATCTCCGAACGCGCTGAACAGATAGACGATGTACCAGCCCTGGGTTGCGGAGGGTGATCGGCGCGCTGAGTAGACACGAGTCCAGGGGATCTCAGTCTTTCTGCCGGTGCCATCACGTCCCTCCACGGCGAGGTCACTCATAACGGCTGTGGAGGTCGGTTCATTGAGCTGTTGTCGAAGCCACTGAGGGATCATCTGCCGAACGAGGACACCGCGACGCTGCATCGCCTCTGTGTTGTCGGCTGTCCATTCCTCCTGGAGGAGGAGTGTCTCTTCGAGCTCGGCTTGCATGTGCCGACCCTAGTCGGAGCGCCTGACACCGAACTCGCGGGCACGCGCTCGGAGAGGCAGGGCGCAGGGGGCCGGGGCATTTTCGACCAGCGGACGCCCAACGCTTAACCCGGGGATAATGTCGTCGAACCGCCTGGGGTCATGCGGGGCACGACCTCGTCTCTGGCCGGGCGGTATGGCGGACCGTGCCTCCTTGCCTGCTCGTCATATTGTCGGCTACTTCGACGGCAGGTGAGGGTGAGCGTCATACGCCGGGTCACCAGGTCGTTGGATCTCGATGATGTGTTCGCTTGGGAGCGGGTCAAGGGTCGGCGAAAGCCGGTCACATAGTGACGAGAAGCGCCCTTGAGGCGCGGAGTGGAGGCCGGAGACTGGCCGCGTAGAGGGGGACGGCTGTCGGTGACTGTTCCGGTTGTCTAGCCAAGGGGTCGTCCCCGTGCGTGTGGCCGCCGCCGCCGAGCGGGAGGGACCGGCCGCCAGGCCGCATGCCCGGACGCGAGCGGGCGAGCGGCCACGCGGCGCGCGGAGCGCGCCGCCTTGATCCTCAATAGCTCAATCCAGCAATGTACGGCGCTGCGCGGGAGTCGGGTCGCGTTTCGACTGATCTTGACGGCGTAGCGGACAACTCGTTACCTAGCCCTCTACAGCCTAGAAGTACGCACGCAGGCGCTCGGCCATGGCATCGGTCTCTTCGATGCTGAGTTCGTGAACCTCCTCCCAATCGGTACCGCCTTCTGGGAGTGTGCCAGCGATATGAAAGTGCACGTGAGGTATCGTCTGGTGAGCGGCCGCGCCATTGTTCTGCCAAACGCTAATCCCCGGCCGCTGTTCTGCCTGGTCTATCAATCTGGCAGCCATGCGCACTAGTTCAATCACCGCATGCGACTCTGCGGTGCGAAGTTCGAGGATTGTTGGGGCGTGGCGTTCAGTAACGACCAGAAGGTGGGAAGCTCCACGCTGCTCACGCGTAACGAGGATTGCTGCGTCCGCTTCTCGGTGGAGGATCGTATACGGTCGAGCACCGCTAAGGTAGTCACAGAAGGGACAGGGGTATACATCTGGAACAACGAGATGGCTCACGAAGACAACCTCAAGGACCGGAGGAACTCTTGGATCTCAAGCATGTCAATCCGCCTCTCGTCCTGTGGGCGAATTACGATGAATAGTTCCCCGCATACTCTTTGGCGGCGTGAAGCGAACATGAATGAGAGGATGAGGAATCGAATGGCGTCTTGGATGGGAAGGACGGTCGACATGCCCGACTGTCCAAGTCCGATCACAGGCGCGGAGACCGGCTCGCCGTTGGAGCGAGCCCGGACCTCGTCCCAAAGTCTTTCTAGCGCTTCCCACAATATTGCGATGGATGACGACACATTGTTGTTCTCGTCCATACGCGTATAGGCAACACAGAAATAGTGAGTGCGCTGGTGGCAGATAGTAGCGACGGTACCCAGGGGGTAGCGGTCCGTGTTCCCGGGCTTCGCCACACCCGTCTCAATCGGCACCTTATCGATGAGTGCAGCCTCTAGATCTGAGCGCAAGGCTGCCACGTCGTGGTGGTAGACACGGTCGAGGAACTGGCCCTGCACGCTTCCGGTCGCAATGATGTGCGGCGTTTCGATGTCAAAGGTATCCGCCATGCCGATGACGAGGTTAGTGCCCTGTTCGAACAGATCGCCGGTCACTAAACGGATCTTGGTGTCTGGCGTCGCGTAGTGCTGCTCCACTGGGTAGGGCCATGACTTCCACGCGGCGTAGGCGAGCGCGACTGCGGGAACTAGCATGATCTCGGGCAGGTCGAGCCTTCCCAGGGAATCGGGCGAGAAGAGGTCATACAGCCCAAGTGTCGCGGATAGGGCACCGAGAGCGGCGAGGCCGTGCGTAGTAAGGCCCCGCCAGAAGCGCTTGTTCCTAAGGTCGCGCGTGAGAGTCACAAGCTATAGCCTCATCGTATGAGCTCCGAGCCGGCTGGAGAATAGGGCTTTGAGCCGCCGCCTGCTTATCCCAGGCCCACGCTCTTGTAGATCTCATCGTCGTAATGCCACACGCCGTCAAGCACCTTCTGCCGATTCGAGGCGTAGTAGATCGGCCAATTATCGAGTGCGTGCTTTAGGATTTGTGCCTCATAGGAAACGTGCACTGCGCCTTTACCGCTCGGGATCGAACTGGGACACAGATCGGAATCGTACCGTCGTTTGTCGTTTAGATTGGTGACGACGATCGGCAGGTCCAGGTGGCGCGCGTACTCGATCTCCCATGGAATGTAGCCGCGGATGTACTTGGTCCGCTCCCCGACCAAAAGCAGAAACGTCTTCGAGCTTTGCATCCGCTTGCGCAGTTGCGCCTTAATGGAATCCGGCAGGCTCGTGTCTCGGGCCGGATGCAAGTCATGAGCATTGTGGAAGTCGAAATCGATGTTCTTATTGGCTTCCCATGCCGTCAATAGGCGGTACCAGCGCATGTCGTTGTCGCCGTCGAAGGCGATGTACAGTTTGTTTCGATAGGCCATGTCGCCCCCTTGTAACTTGTTTGGAATCGACGCATTAGGGAACTCAGCGAGACAGGATCATTTGAGGTACTACTTGCCCGCAGTTTCGGTGCGTGCTCTAGTGGACCAAGACAGCAGTGTCACTAGGTGAGGCGGCTGATAGATAGGTGGACCAGGTTACACGTAAGGTGAGCGGATCGACGAGCCTTACTAGGCGTGACGTGCTGGGCGGCGCAACGCAACGTTGTGAGGTGCTGTTCTACATCGCACAAGCCGCCGCCAGCTTCTTGCGACCGCTCGATCATCGGCATGCGGGCGAGTCCGGGTATCCGAGGCGGCGGGGCCAGACATCAGGTGACGTAGCCTCTCGCAGGGTCAACAGACGCAGGTGCCGGCTAGTCCGCCCGCGGTGGCACGGGGAGGCGGTAGGAGAGGACGTAGCGGTCGGAGGAGACGACGATGTCGGCGGTCTCGACGGGCCGGCTCTTCGCGTAGTAGGTGCGTTCGATCGCGAGGATGGGCACGCCGACCGGGACCTTCAGTGTCTCGGCCTCATAGGGTCGCGCTGACCGCCCGGTGACGTCCTCGACGACGTGGGTGATGTGGATGCCGATGGCGTCCATCCGGGGCACGACGCCGGTGACGGGGCCGCCTTCGGGTTGTTCGACGGGTGTGCCTTCGGTGATGGCCAGGGGTTCGAACGAGGTTGAGAGCATCGCGGGCTCGCCGTCGGCGAAGAACCGATAGCTGGTGCGCATCACCGGGTCGCCGGCCGCGATGCCGAGCCGGTCGGCGATCGTCTTGGATGCGGTGGTGCGGCGGGTCTGGTACTCCCACTCCGGGACCTGGCCGGACGCTCGGGCTGACGCCGCGAACGGCGATCCTTCGGGGCGCTCGCTGTAGAGGTCGCCGACGACGCGGGTGCGTTGTGGTCGCTGTGCGCGGACGAAGCTGCCGCGCCCCTGCTGCTTGACCACGAGTCCTTCGGAGCGGAGGACTTCGACGGCGTTGCGCACGACGATGCGCGAGACGCCGTAGTCGGCCATGAGGTCGGCTTCGCTGGGCAACCGGTCCTCGGCCTGCAACGTGCCGTCGAGGATCTGGCTGCGGATGTCGTCAGCGATCTGCAGGTAGGCAGGGCGACCCCTGAAGTCCGCCACAGGCCCTCCCCTCTACTCGACAGAACAAGTCTTCCACCTGGGCGGTCGCTTGCGTAACTGAGGCGGTCAGCCTGGCGTGTCGGATTCCGTGTTGTCCAGTCGTGCTACTTGTTATAACGTGTTGCGTGTCGAATGGAGTCATCTCCTATCCCCGGAGGTCACGATGACGACCCAGGCACTTGCCTCAGCCACGGCGGCGACGCTCCGCCCGCTGCGGCTGAACTTCGCCCAGGTGTGCATCTGGTGCGGATACCGGTGGTGCACGTCGCCACGCTGCATCGGTCTGCACGAGAGGTCGGTGTGGATCGTGTGCATCGACTGCGACGGCTTCGGCGTGATCGGTCCGCTGGACGCCTGCCACTGCGTGCACGGCCTGATGGAAGCCACACCGGCCGTCGATCCCGCCGAGCTGCGCCGGCCGCTGCCCGTGTACCGGCTGGAGGACGACGAGCCGGAGTTCATGGTCACGCCGCGACCGGCAGGAAGGCTGTGATGGTGCTCGGCCCGGCCCTGTCCGGCGAGCTGGTCCGCGGTGCTGCTGTGCTCGTCGGCGCTTGCGTGCGTCCGGTCCTGTCGAGGGTGACCGACACGACAACCGGCGACGTGCGCACGGTGACGATCGCGTGTGGCGCGACCCGTGAGGCGGTCTGCCCGTCCTGCGCGGAGCGGGCTCGCCGGTTGCGGATGCAGCAGTGCCGCGAGGGCTGGCACCTCGACACCGAACCCGAGCTCGCCGGCCCCGACGCCACAGAGGGCGACGACGAGACTCCCACAGTCGACGACGAGGACGACGCGACAGAACGGCGCGTCCGGTCCACCAGACGACGTGAGGACGTGCCTGACCTACCTCGGCTGCCGGTCTCGGGCCACACCGTCGGGCGGACCTTCGATGCCCCGGACGGCAAGACCTACCGGCCGTCGATGTTCCTCACGCTCACGATGCCGTCCTACGGGCGCGTGACCGACGAGGGCGTCCCGGTCGACCCGGACCGCTACGACTACCGGCGTGCAGCGCTGGACGCGATGCACTTCCCGAAGCTCGTCGACCGGTTCTGGCAGAACCTTCGCCGCGCCACCGGCTACAACGTGCAGTACTTCGCCGCCGTCGAACCGCAACAACGCCTCGCGCCGCACCTGCACGCCGCCATCCGTGGAGCGATCCCGCGCAAGCTCATCAAGCAGGTCGTCGCGGCCACGTACCACCAGGTCTGGTGGCCCGGCATCAACCACGTCCACCACTACCGCGACGGCTGGCCGGCGTGGGACGAGGAACAGGGCGGCTACGTCGATGACGGCGGCTGGATGCTGCCGACCTGGGACGAGGCGATGGACTACGTCGACAACGGCGACGGCCTCGACCTCGGCGAAGAACCAGAGCCGGTGCACGTGCTGCGCTTCGGTGTCCAGGTCGACCTGCAAGGCATCCTCGCCGGGACACCGGCCGCTGACCGCCGCGTCGGCTACCTGACGAAGTACCTGACCAAGTCCATCGCCGAACCACTCGACATCGACGACCCGAACCGCATCTCGGCCGCTCGCCGCGCCCACATCGACCGCCTCGCCGAGGAAGTCCGCTGGCTCCCGTGCTCGCCGACATGCGCGAACTGGCTGCGCTACGGCACTCAGCCGAAGAATGCCAAGCCAGGCATGGAACCCGGCCGCTGCACATCCAAGGCCCACGACCGCGACCACCTGGGGCTCGGAGGCCGCCGCGTCCTCGTCTCGCGCAAGTGGACCGGCAAGACGCTGACCGAGCACCGCGCCGACCGGGCCGCCGTCGTCCGGGCCGTCCTCGCCGAAGCCGGCATCGAGATGGACGACCACGACCAGCTCTCGGCAACCGCCACCGCACCCGACGGCAAGGCCCGCTACATCTGGACCCCGGTCCGACCCGGCGACCCCGACGCGCCCTCCTACGTGTGGGCCGTCGCCAAGTCGATCGCACAACGCCGCCGCTGGCGCGAGCAGTACGACGCCGCCAAACAGGCCACCGGACCGCCGTCCAGTGATGTTTCGGCAACCGACCCGTCCTCCCCGGAAGGAACCCCGCCATGCCCGACAACGTGATCCGCCTCGACGCCCACCGGCCGCCAGGACAACAGCCCCGCGTCGACGCCCTCGTCTACTCCGTCGCCGAGGTCGCCGAGCTGCTGAACCTCGCCCTCGGCGGCACCTACGCCCTCGTGCGCTCCGGCGACATCCCCGCACGCAAGCTCGGCGGCCGCTGGGTCATCCCCAAACAGGCGTTCCACGACTGGCTGGAGAACGTCACCCTCGAGCCCGATCCGGAGCCCGGCCCGCTGCTCCCCGGCCAGGACGGACTGTTCTGATGGGCTTCGTACGCAAGACGACCGCCGGGACCTTCCGCGCCTCGTGGCGTGATCCGTCCGGGGCCCAGCGCTCCAAGTCGTTCCCGACCAAGCGTGAGGCATCCCGCTTCCTCGCCGAGGTCGAGTCGGCCAAGAACCACGGGCTCTACGTCGATCCTCGCGCCGGGCGGGTCCGTCTGAGCGACTACGCGGCGACGTGGGTCGCTGGGCGGGCGAGCGCCACGACGACCACCGTGCGCACGGATTCCGTCCTCCGGACGCACGTGCTGCCGCGCTGGGGGTCGGTGCCGCTGGACAAGATTGACCACTCGTCGGTCCAGCGCTGGGTCTCGGAGCTGAACGCCACCCGCTCCCCGGCCACCGTGCGGAAGTGCTTCCACGTGCTCGCGGGCATCATGCGGCTCGCCGTCCGTGACCGGCTGCTGGCCTTCAACCCGTGCGAGGGCGTCCAGCTCCCGGCGATCCGTCGTTCGGACACTGACGAGCGCACGATCAGCCGTGAGGCGTTCGTGAGCCAGCTCCTGCCCGCCGTTCCCGAGCGTCATCGCGCCCTGGTGGCGCTGGCGGGCGGAACCGGGCTGCGGTGGGGCGAGTGCGCCGGCCTCCGCTGGGACGCCGTCGACCTGGACGCCGAGGAGGTCCACGTCGTGCGAGTCGCCGTCGAGGTTGCCGGGGCCGTCACGACCAAACCGTTCCCGAAGTCGCGCGCCGGCCGCCGCGTCGTCCCGCTGCCGCCGTTCGTCGTGACCGCACTACGCGACCACCGTCGCCGCTACGGCCAGGGCGACGCGGGGGAGGTGTTCACGAACCAGGCCGGGGGACCGGTGCGACGCACGCTGTTCCGCGTCCGTGTGTGGCGTCCTGCGCTCGTCCGGGCCGGACTGCTGGGCAAGGTGGTCCAGGAGGGCGAGCAGGTGTACCGGGGCACGTGGCAGGACGACGCCGGGCGAGAGCTGACGGAGACCTTCGAGACCGAGGCCGCCGCCGTCAAAGAGGTGTCTCGCCGGGCCTCCGGCGGGCTGCGGTTCCACGACCTGCGCCACTCGTACGCGACCTGGCTGGTCTCCGACGGCGTGCCCGTCAACGACGTGCAGCGCGTCATGGGGCACGAACAGGCGACGACGACGCTCAACCTCTACACGCACGACTCGGGAAGCGCACGCACCAGAGTGAGGGGACTGTTCGATGCCTTTTCGCTGCCTCGGCCCGCCGACGAGACCGGCCCCGGACATGAAAACAGCCCAGAGGATGACCTCTGAGCTGCTGGTATTGCTGGCGGTCCTGACGGGACTTGAACCCGCGACCTCCGCCTTGACAGGGCGGCGAGCACTCCGAGCTGCTCCACAGGACCTTGCTGTACTGCCGTGCCCGATGTTCCTGCCGGAGCAGAACACCGCATCCCCAACGGGATTCGAACCCGCGTTGCCGCCTTGAAAGGGCGGAGTCCTAGGCCGCTAGACGATGGGGACCAGATCTGACGACATGGCCCATGGCTCGTCGCCGTTCGGGACGTTGAAAGCATAGGGTGACGCGCTCAGTTCTCCAAATCGGGAGCTGGCGAGGGGTCTTCTGGCCCCTGAGCGGCGCCGTCGTCCTCGCCGGCCTGGTGGCGGTCGATCTCGGCGCTGGTCTGGCCGAGGCCGCCGAGCGTGAGATCGTCCCAGGCCACCAGCGCTTTCGTCTCCGGATCGAAGTAGAGCACCGACAGATTGACCGGAGTGGGATCTTCGTCACGTAGTCCGCGCAACCCGGCACCGCCGGTGGAGCCCTGCACCATGACCCGGGTGCCCTCGTCGAGGACGTACGTGTCGCGCTTGTGCGCGTGCCCGGAGAGCACCAGCGGGGCGATGCCGTCGAACAGCTCGGCGTGACTGGGGTCGTGGTAGACGATGACGTCCGGCGGCGGCTCGAGGTCCTCGGCGGCGTCGGCGAACTCCTCGGTGCCCTCGCGTATCACCTCGTCGGGGACGCCGCGGACGGACTTGTCCGGCGTGAACCGGGGATCCGGCGCTCCGAGGAACCTCAGCCCGGCCACCTCGGCAGGCTCGCCGTCGAGCACGACGGCGTTCGGCGCGGCGGCGACGGCGGCGGCGGTCGCGACGGAGTCGTGGTTGCCCTTGACGAAGACGTAGGGCCGCCCGAGGTCGGCGATCGGGCGCACGTAGGAGCTCTCGAGCGGCGTGCCCTGGTCGACGATGTCGCCGCTGTCGACGATGACGTCGACGGCGTACTGCTCGGCGACGGCGTCGATGATGTCCCACGCGGCCGGGTTGAGATGCAGGTCCGACACGTGCAGCACCCGGATGGTGTCGTCGTTCGGCTGGAACGTCTGCAGGTTGAGCGTGGTGTCGTAGACGGCGGCGACGTTGGCGACGAACCCGGCCAGCTGGTCGGCGTAGGCGTCGAAGTTCGTCGCGATGTCCTCGGCGTTGCCGATCAGCTGCGGCGCGGCCGCCAGCGGGCCGGTGTAGGCGGGCTCGCGGACGGCCTCGGAGTCGAACGTCAGCGCCGTCAGCCCGTAGCTGCCGAGCACTGCGGCGGTCGCCACCCCGGCCGCCAGCGCCGTCCGCCGGACCGACCGCAGCACCAGCGCCGCCGCCAGCGTGCCCCCGATGACCGCCGTCAGGGCGGCCCGGATCGCCGCGTCGACGAGCACGTCTTGGATGCCGGCGGTGATCTCGTCGTCCAATCCGGACAGCGAGTACGGGTTGTCGACGTAGCCGCTGAGGCCGTCGAGATCGACCTGGCGCACCGAGATGTCCAGTGTCACCGGGCCGGAATGGGTGTCGAGGACCACGGCGCCGACGGGGTCGAGGTGGATCACCGACTCGCCGCTCAGCGTCGGCCGGAACGCGACGTCGATGGCCAGGGGGCCCACATAGGCCTGTGTGGTGCCGGCGACGGCGAGCGCGATCCAGGCGCCGGCCAGTGCCAGTACAACCGGGCTGAGCAGCGTGAACGTCCGGTGTAGCCACCACGGCCAGGTCGCCGGGCGGGAGTAGTCACGCCACGCCCGCCGCCGCAGCCGGTCACCCGGCGGGCTGGTCTCCGTCGCCACGTCCACGGTTCGTTGGTAACACATTCCGCCCCCGGAATCGTCGGGCGCCGGTCCGGCAGGCGAGACTGGTGCCGTGCTGGAGCTGACCGAGGCGGAGTTCGAGCGGCTTGTGTCGGAGGCGATCGACGAGATCCCGCCGGAGCTGGCCGAGATGATGGACAACGTGGTGATCCTCATCGAGGACGAGCCCCCAGAGGACGCTCCCGACGTGCTGGGACTGTACGAGGGCACGCCGCTGACCGAGCGCGGCGAGTGGTACACCGGCGTGCTGCCCGACACCATCCGGCTGTTCCGGCTGCCGATTCTGCGCATCTGCGACACGCCCGACGACGCCGTCGAGGAGGTGCTGATCACCGTCGTGCACGAGGTGGCACACCACTTCGGCATCGACGACGAACGGCTGCACCAACTCGGCTGGTCATGAGCCGGTTCGGCTCCGTGCCGGCACGCCGCCGAACAGTTTCGCCGTGTTCGCCGTCGTCGTCGCACGCCAGCCGGGGTTGGTCCGGTCCAGTCGCCGCAGCTGCCGCGCGACCCCGTCGGCCGGGGTGAAGCAGAAGCCGCTGCCGTAGACCACCCGCTCGGACCCCGACGGCCAGACGCCCGACGTGCCGAGGTCGACCCACAGCCGCTCCAGGTGCGTCGAGAGCCGCACCCCGTCGTCGGCGAGGAGCTCCAGCCGCGACGCCAGCAGCGGCAGCACCGACCCGGCGTCCCCGACCACGAACCGGATCCGCGGGTACCGCGCCAGCACGCCGGAGAGCACCAGGTCGCCGACCGCGCGCACGCCCTCGAACACGAACTCCATGAGCGGCCGGGGCCGGTCCAGCGCGACGTCGCGCCAGTTCGGCGGCGAGGTCGGGTGGAGCAGCACCACCGCCTGCCGTTCGTCGAGCAACCGCCACAGCGGTTCCAGCCGCGGATCGCCCGGGTACCGACCGGCGGCGTTCGTCAGGAGGACGATGCCGTCCGCGCCGAGCTGGTCGAACGTGTGCCCGGCCTCGGCGATGGAGCCGTCGAGGTCGGGCAGCGGCAGGCTGGCGAGGAAACCGAACCGGTCCGGCCGGCCGGCGACGAACGCCGCCGCGGCCTCGTTGACCTGCCGCGCGAGCACCCGCGCCCGGACGTCGTCGCCGAAGTGGACTCCGGGCGACGACACCGACAGGACGGCGCGGGCGATCCCGCGCCGATCCATCAGGGCCAGGTGCTCACCGGCGGACCACCGCGGCCAGCCGGGCATCCCGTCGGGTGCGAGGTGCCCGGCTCGGACGGCCGCGGCCACGTACTCCTCGGTGAGGAAGTGCGCGTGCACGTCGACCAACGTCATGCGACGCTCGGGTGCAGCAGGTCGTCGAGGCCGATGCGGCGCAGCAGCTCGGCGCGGACGCGGTCGGCGACGGCGTTGACCACGACCGAGCCGTCGTCGGACGGGTCGATGTGCACGCGGAACGGGCGGCGGCCCTTCTCGGTGCCGACGACGTCGACGATCGCCCTGGCGACGTCCGCCACGTCGGCCCACCCGGGCTCCAGCTCGGAGAGCCTCTGCGCGACCTGCTCCATCAGCCGCGGGTACTTCTGCTCGTACTCGGCGACGACGGCTGCGTCGGCGGGCGAGCCGCTGTGCGCGAAGTGGTTGGTGCCGTGCGTGAACGCGCCTGGCACGACGATGGTGGTTTCGATGCCGAACCGCGACAGCTCCAGCGCGTAGCTCTGGGCGAGCGCGTCCATGCCGGCCTTCGCCGCGAAGTACGGCGCCAGGTACGGCGGGGTGCCGCCCCGGGTGCTGGAGCTGCCGACCCAGACCACCAGCCCGTCGTTCTGCCCGCGAAGCACCGGCAGGGCCGCGCGGTTGAGCCGCTGGGTGCCGACGACGTTGGTGTCGTAGAGCTCGGCGAGCTGCTCGGGCGTGAACGCCTCGGCCGGGCCGGTGACCATGTGGCCGGCGTTGTGGATCAGGACGTCCAGCCGGTTCTGCTCGCCGACGACGGTGGCGACGGCCTGCCGGGCGGATTCGTCCGAGGCGACGTCCAGCTCGACGGCGCGCAGGTCGACGCCGTGCTCGGCGGCGTGCGCCTTGGCCTCGGCCGCGGCAGGCGCGTTGCGGCCGGCGAGGTCGCGCATGCCGGCGTAAACGGTGTGGCCGGCGTCGGCCAGGGCACGGGCGGTGAGGGCGCCGAACCCGCTGGACGCGCCGCTGATGAGGATCGTGCTCATGGTGGGTCTCCTTGCGGTGGGTGGGACCGAGTCAGATCGCGCCGCCGTTGGCGTACAGCGTCTGGCCGTTGATCCAGCGGGCCGGGCCGGCGAGGAACGCGATGATCTCGGCGATGTCCTCCGGCCGGCCGATGCGCTCCAGCGGCGGCTCGGCGGCCATCCGGTCGAGCAGCTCCTGCGGCTTGCCCTCGAGGAACAGCGCGGTGGCGGTCGGCCCGGGGGCGACGGCGTTGACGGTGATGTCGCGGCCGCGCAGCTCGCGGGCCAGGATCAGGGTGATCGCCTCGACGGCGCCCTTGCTGGCCGCGTAGGCGGCGTAGCCGGGCCGCGAGAACCGGGTGAGCGAGCTGGACACGTTGATGATCGCGCCGCCGGAGCGCACCCGCCGGGCGGCCTGCTGGTCGACGGCGAAGGCGCCGCGGACGTTGGTGCGCAGGTGCGCGTCGAGCTCGGCGAGATCGAGGTCGGCCACCGGTGCGAGCCGCATGATTCCGGCGGAGTTCACGACGACGTCCACGCCGCCGAACACCCGCTCGGCCTCGTCGAAGACCGCGGCGACGGAGTGCTCGTCGGCGACGTCGACCTGGACGGCGATGGCCTGCCCGCCGGCCGCGACGACGTCGGCCGCGGCCTGCTCGCCCTCCTCCTTGGCGCTGCCGTAGGTGACGACGACGGCGTAGCCCTCGCGGCCCAGACGGGCGGCGGTCTCGCGGCCGATGCCACGGGAGCCGCCGCTGACGATCGCAACGCGGGGAGTGTTCTGGTCGGTCATGGCCGGGTTCCTTCCGGATCTGAGCTGTCGTGCTGACACCTCGATCCTTGGCCCGGGCCGAGCATCAATACAAACGAATCTCTTCGATGCCAGAATCAGTTCTGGCGATGCAAGTCCCGCCCGGCGACCGTCCCGTCGAGCAGCCGGACGTGCTGCATCACCAGCCCTAGCAGCGCCCGCACGGCCGCCGACGGCCGCCGCTTGCGCAGCATGGCCAGGTGGACGGCCCACTCGAACGTCTGCCCCTCGACCCGCAGGATGCGCACGTCGGCGGCCAGCCGGGCCGCGTACTCCGGCAGGACCGCCACCCCGACTTCGTGGCGGACGAACGCCGCCGCGTCGTCGACCCCGGCCACCTCGACGGCGATGCGGCGGGAGATGCCCGCGGCCTCGAACACCTGATCGACGATCGCCCGGTTGGTGAAGCCGAGTGGGAAGTCGACGAAGCTCTCGTCGGCGAGGTCGGCCAGGGTGACCCGGCGCCGCCGGGCCAGCCGGTGCCCGACGGGGACCGCCAGCACGTTCGGCACGCGGACCAGCTCCCAGCTGGCGAGGTCGCGGTGCGCCGGCCCGGCGAGGGCCAGGAACGCGACGTCGCAGTCGCCGGCCAGCAGCGCCGCCAGGTTGCCAGACGAACCGGTGGCCTCGACCCGCAGCTGCAGCTCGACGCCCGGGTAGCGGGTCCGGAACACGCCCGCGACGGCTGGCAGATCGACCAGCGCCAGCCCGCCGAGCATGGCCACCCGGACCCGGCCGCGCAGTCCGCTGCCGAGCTCGTCGACGACGTCGCGTGCGCCCTGGACGGCGTCCTGCACCGCGAGCGCCTCGGGCAGCAGCGCCGCGCCGGCCTCCGTCAGCACCACTCGCTGCGCGCTGCGCTCGAACAGCGTGACCTTCAGGTCCTTCTCCAGCGCCGCGATGGCCGCCGAGACCGCGCTCTGGACGACATGCAGCCGTTTCGCGGCCAGCGTGAAGCTCTTCTCGTGCGCGACGGCGACGAAGTACTCCAGCTGCCTCAGCTCCACGGAGCCAGTCTGGCGTAGGAAGAATGGTTCGGGCGCCGGGCCGGGAACGCCTCTCGGCGCAACGGCCGCTCGTAGCGGCTATAAGTGGGACCCGGGGTTACCACGGCCCGCCGCCCAGCGAGAGCCCCGAAGGGCTGTCGCCAGTACCTGAAACTACCTGATGTCCGTGGTTGTTCCCAGCGTTACGGCGTGGGAAGGATCACCTTGACGTCGCGCCGGTGGGCGGTTCGTCCCGGTCAGGCGCGGTCATCCGGCGGGCGAGCTCGACGACGGCGGCCCGCTGCGCCGCGCGGTCCATGCCCTCGGCGCCGACGGTCATCCGGACCACGTGCGGCGCGACGAACCACCAGTCGACCAGTGCCATCACGCCGTAGAGCAACTGCCCGGCGCCGATCGCGCCGGTCACCAGCCCGCTGCGCTGGGCGTCGGCGATCGCCGCGACCTTGTCGTGCTGCAGTGCCGCCCGCTTCGCCTCGGCGACCGCCTCGCCGCCGCTGGCCAGCCCCTCCCAGTGCAGCAGCCGGAGGAAGTGCGGGTGGTCGGTGTGGTGGTCGAACAGCCGGCCCGCGTAGTCGCCGAGGTCGCCGGCCTGCTCCAGCGTGAGTGGGACGGCGGCGGCGAGGCGCTGCAGCTCCCGCTCGAGGACGGCGCGGAACAGCCCGTCCTTGTCGCCGAAGTACTGGTAGATGCGCTCCTTGTTGACGCCGGCCGACCGGGCGACGCGGTCGACGCGCGCACCGGCCGGGCCGTACTCCGCGAACTCCTCGACGGCGGCGTCGAGCAGGCGGCGGCGGGTCGCCTCGGTGTCCCACGGCATGAGAGCACCGTAGCAATCTCCAACCGTTCAGTTGCTTTTTCGGAGGAGAAGACGCAAACTCCAACCATGCAGTTGGAAAATCGTCCGCCGTCCGCCCACCGCCGCGCTCTGATCATCTGGCTGGCCATCTACCCGCTCGTGACCCTGGGACAGTTGCTGCTCCGCCCGCTCATCGGCGACCTGCCGATTCCCGTGAGCACACTGGTGCTGACGCTGCTGGTCGTCCCCGTTGCCGTCTACCTCGTCGTCCCGGCGCTCACCCGGGCCAACGTCCGGCTCAGCGCCGCACGATCACGCCGCGTGCGACCAGCTCGGTCGTGAGCGCGACGGCGGCCGTCTCGACCGCCAGCAGTGCCACCAGCACGAACAGCTGAACCGCGCCGGCCTGGATCGGATCGGCGCCGCCGATGAGCATGCCGACGAACGCGCCCGGCAGCACCACCAGGCCGACGGTGCGGGTCTGGTCGAGGGCGGGGATCAGCGCGGTCGCCGCCTGCGGCCGGGCGATCTCCAGCGCGGCATCGCGCGGCAGCAGCCCGACCGACAGCGCGGCCTCGACTTCGCCACGCCGGGTCGCCAACTCGTCCAGCGCCCGCCGCCCGGCCAGCGCGGCCGCCGTCATCGCCCCGCCGATCAGGATCCCGGCGACGGCGATGACGGCCAGCGGGTCGGCGGGCAGCACACCGGTGGCCAGCAACGCCGTCACGACCAGCAGCGGGCCGGCCGCAACCGGCACCGCGGCCCACGCCCACGATCGGTCCCGGGTCATCCGGCGCCCGGCAGTCACTGTCCCCGTCACCAGCATCACCAGCAGGAACGCGGCCGTCAGCGGCTCGACCTCGACGACGGCGGCGAGCACCAGCGCGACGACGGCGAGCTGGACCACCGCGCGCACCGCCGCCGTGACGACCCCGCGGTCGTGCCCGAGCCGCGCCACGGCGCTGACGGCGACGGCGACCACGACGAGGACCGCCATCGCCACGCCCAGGGCCGGTCCGACCGGCAGCAGCGTCGACGACATGCCGCTGAGCATCCCATTCCGCGGCCGTAGTGTGGTGACATGGTGAGGCTGACGAAGATCTACACCCGCACCGGCGACGACGGCACCACCGGGCTGGGCGACTTCAGCCGCACCCGGAAGACCGACCCGCGACTCGTCGCCTACGCCGACGCCAACGAGGCCAACGCCGTCATCGGGGTCGCCGTCGCGCTGGAACGGTCCGGCACCGGAGGCGGCGGTCTCGGCCCGGACGTGCTCGCCGTCCTCCAGCGGGTCCAGAACGACCTCTTCGACGTCGGCGCCGACCTGTGCCTGCCGCTGAAGCCGTCGTACGAGCACGAACCGCTGCGCGTCCAGCCCGCGTGGATCGAGGAACTCGAGGCCGACTGTGATCGCTACAACGCCGAGGTGCCCAAGCTGACGTCGTTCATCCTGCCAGGCGGCACCGTCACGGCTGCGCAGCTGCACGTCGCCACCACCACCGTGCGACGGGCCGAGCGGTCGGCCTGGCGGGCCGTCGAGGTGTACGGCACCGGCGACGACGGCGGCGTCAACCCGCTCACCGCCACCTATCTCAACCGGCTCTCGGACCTGCTGTTCATCCTGGCGCGGTACGCCAACCGGGCCGGCGGCGACGTCCTCTGGCAGCCCGGCGGCGGCCGCGCGGAACCGCCCCGGCGGCGCTAGCCTCGAGATCATGAGGCTGACGAAGTTCGAGCACTCCTGCGTCCTCGTCGAGGACGGTGACGGCCGCGTCCTCATCGATCCCGGCGGCTTCTCGCACGGCTTCGAGTCGCTGACCGGGCTGACGGCGGTGCTGGTCACCCACCAGCACGCCGACCACCTCGACGCCGGTCGGCTGCCGGCGCTGCTGGAGGCCAACCCGCAGGCCCAGCTGTACGCCGACGCCGGCAGCGCGGCGATCCTGGCCGAGTCGGGCATCGCCGCGACGGGCGTGCAGCCGGGCGAGCGGCTGAACGTCGGCACCACCATCGACGTGTTCGGCGGCCACCACGCGGTGATCCATCCCGACGTGCCGGTCATCCCCAACGTCGCCTACCTGGTCGGCGGCCGGTTCCTGCACCCGGGTGACTCGTACACGATTCCCGACGTCGACGTCGAGATCCTCGGGCTGCCCACCGCCGCGCCGTGGTTGAAGGCGGGCGAGTCGGTCGACTACCTGCGGGCGCTCACGCCGCACGTGGCGATCCCGATTCACGAGGCGCTGCTGGCCGTGCCCGACCCGTTCTTCGGCCTGTTCGAGCGGCTCGCGCCCGAGGAGACGGAGCTGCGCGTCGTGGCCGCCGGCGGCACGTTCGAGGCCTGATCCGACGACATCGGCACACACAAGGGACAATGGAGACGTGACCGAAGGCAGATCCGAGCGCCACCGGCGACCCCACCTGCGCCCCGACATGCCCGATCTGCTCGGCGACCCCGATCCCGCCGACCGCACCGCCGCCGCGCATGCCACCGCCGCCGCCGTTCTGCAGGCGGCCCGGTCCGAGCCCGGCACCGCGCCACGGCTGCTGGATCTCGCCGACCGCGTCGGCCTCGACGAGATGGCCGAGCTGTGGCGCGGGTCCGGCTCCGACACCCTGCCCGGCACGCTGTGGTCGCTCTACCTGCTGCGGAGCTGGGTGCACCGCAACGGCGCCGAGGCCGCCCGGGTCTTCGCCGTCGGCGAGCGGGTCGCCGAGGTCTCGACCGCCGTCGCCGGCGTCGCCCACC